>JBBRAQ010000026.1:0-55127 GCA_038206635.1 Candidatus Nanopelagicales bacterium
GGCCTTGATGCGGGCCACGGCCGCCTCAGCGATCGCGCGGACCTGGAGTGCGAACAGACCAGGGACGACGAGACCGAGACGTACCCCGCGCAGGCCGAGCATCGGGTTGGACTCGTGCAGCCGCTCGACCGCGGCGAGGAGCTTGAGATCCGCTGCGTCAGGCTGCCCCTTCGCCTCGGCGACGGCGACGCGCACCGACAGCTCGGTGTAGTCGGGGAGGAACTCGTGCAGCGGCGGGTCGAGGAGGCGGATCGTGACGGGGAGCCCGTCCATCTCCTCGAGGAGGCTGACGAAGTCCTTGCGCTGCATAGGGAGAAGGGCCGCGAGAGCGTCATCGCGCTCATCGCCGGACTCCGAGAGGATGACTCGCTCGAGGAGTACCCGGCGGTCGCCCAGGAACATGTGCTCGGTCCTCGTCAGGCCGATGCCCTGGGCGCCGAGGTGCCGAGCACGAGCGGCGTCCTCCGCTGTGTCGGCGTTGGCCCGGACCTCGAGCCGTCGCGTGGCATCGGCGTGGGCGAGCAGCCGGTCGACAGCGCTGACGAGTGCGGTCGTGTTCTCGTCGCTGTCGAGCAGAGCCTTCTCGAGCCCGCCCTCGAGGTAGGTGACCACAGGTGAGGAGACGACTGCGACTTCGCCGAGGAAGACCTCGCCAGTCGATCCGTCGATGCTGACGACGTCGCCCTCGTGGATCGCGGTGCCGCCGGCGTGCGCGGTCTTGGTGGCGAGGTCGACGTCGAGGTCCTCGGCGCCGCACACGCATGTCTTGCCCATTCCGCGGGCGACCACGGCCGCGTGGCTCGTCTTGCCACCGCGCGAGGTCAGGATGCCGGACGCGGCGATCATGCCCCCGAGATCGTCGGGGTTGGTCTCCCGGCGGATGAGGATGACGTGCTCGCCGCGCTCGGCCCACGCGACCGCGGTCACGGAGTCGAAGACGGCTCGCCCCACGGCCGCGCCGGGCGACGCAGCCATGCCGCTCGCCAGCAGGGTCCGCGACGCACTCGGGTCGAACTGCGGGAACATCAGCTGTGCGAGCTGCGCTCCCGTGACCCGGTCGAGGGCCTCGTCCTCGGTGATGAGCTGTTCGTCGACGAGTGCGACAGCGATGCGGAACGCCGCGGCCGCCGTGCGCTTGCCGACACGGGTCTGCAGCATCCAGAGCTTGCCACGCTCGATGGTGAACTCGATGTCGCACAGGTCGCGGTAGTGGGTCTCCAAGCGGCGCATCACGGTCTGCAGCTGTGCGTGCGCGTCGGGCTGCATCTCCGCGAGGTCGTCGAGGCTCAGGGTGTTGCGGATGCCCGACACGACATCTTCGCCCTGGGCGTTGACGAGGTAGTCGCCGTACGCGCCGGGCTTGCCGGTCGAGGGGTCTCGGGTGAACGCGACGCCCGTTCCGCTGTCGGCGCCGAGGTTGCCGAACACCATGGTGCAGATGTTCACCGCGGTTCCGAGGTCGTGCGGGATGCGCTCGCGACGACGGTAGATGCGGGCCCGCTCGGTGTTCCACGAGTCGAACACCGCGCGGATCGCCTGGTCGAGCTGCTCGCGCGGGTGCTGGGGGAACTCCCGCCCGGACTCCTCGCGCACGATCTCCTTGTACAGGGCCACGAGGGTGCGAAGGTCGTCCGCGTCGAGGTCGACGTCGCTCGCCACCCCCTTGGCGGTCTTCGCGTCGTCGAGCGGGCCGGAGAAGCGCGCGCCGTCGATGTCGAGCACCGTCTTGCCGAACATCTGGATCAGACGCCGGTAGGAGTCCCAGGCGAAGCGGGCGTCACCGCTGGCCTCCGTCAGGCCTTCGACGCTGGCGTCGTTGAGCCCGATGTTGAGGACGGTCTCCATCATCCCCGGCATGGAGAACTTTGCGCCCGACCGCACGCTCACCAGGAGTGGCTCGTGGCGGTCGCCGAGCCGACGGTCGACGGAGTCCTCGAGCCGACGCAGGGCACCGGTGACCTGCACGCGCAGCTCGGCCGGCTCCTTGCCTGCCGACAGGTAGGACCGACAGGCCTCGGTGCTGATGGTGAACCCTGGCGGGACGGGCAGCCCCAGTCGGGTCATCTCGGCGAGGTTGGCACCCTTACCGCCGAGGAGGTCCTTGTCGTCCTTAGACCCGTCAGAGAACTCGAACACCATCTTCTTCATCTGATTGCTCCCTAGAAGCCCGAGCGGGACAACACCTGCTCGCCCGTGACCATGGAGGCGAACGACTGGTGAATCCCTGGCAGCGTCCCACCTCTGCCTCCCCGATGCGACAGACGGCCTGCCAGCGAGCACCTCGACCCGCCCTCCGCGCCCCTCCGGCCCTCCGACGTCACCGTGTGGACGCCGGCGGCGTGGGGCGCAAGAGTGGCTGGGGCTTCCACACCTGCGGTACTGATCACACCTGACCGCGTCCGAGCGCACGCGACCGACGAGAGGCGAGCATCCATGGCCGACTACGAGAGCATCACGCTCACCACACCGGAGGACGGCATCCTGGTCGCCACCCTCGACCGCCCGGAGAAGTACAACGCGTTGACGCTGGGCATGTTCACGGCGCTGGGCGCCCTGTTCCGCGACACCGCCACCGACCGCTCCGTGCGCGCGGTCATCCTCACCGGCGCGGGCAAGGGCTTCTGCTCGGGCATGGACCTCGACGACGCCGCGAAGCTGTCGGCCTACAGCGCCAACGAGTACGTCACACTTCAGCAGGGCTTCGGGCAGGTAGCCGCCGAGATGCGCCGGTGCACCACGCCGATCATCGCGGCCGTCAATGGCGCTGCGGCCGGTGCCGGGTTCTCGGTCGCGCTCGCCGCCGACATCCGAATCGCCTCGACGGCCGCGAAGTTCAACGCCGCGTTCATCCGGATCGGGCTCACCGGCGGCGATGTCGGCTCCTCCTACCTCCTCCCGCGCATCGTCGGGCTGGGGGTCGCGACCGAGATCCTCATGACCGGCCGCTTTGTCCTCCCCGAGGAGGCGCATCGCATCGGCCTCGTGACCAGCGTCGTCGAGCCCGATGCACTGATGGAGGCTGCGCTGAGCACCGCGCGTTCCATCGCCGCCAACACCCCGCTCGGGATCCGGCTCACCAAGCAGGTCATCCAGACCAACATCGACGCGTCCTCGATCGAGGCCGCCCTCGAGCTCGAGAGCCGTAACCAGACCCTCGCCGTGGGGAACGCGGATTTCCAGGAGGCGCTCAGCGCGTTCCTGGAGAAGCGCCCCCCGAAGTTCACCGACAGGTGACCCCGGTGAGTCGGTGTCCGCGACCGCTCTCGGGGCCGGAGTCGGGTGCCGTGTGCCATCAGTGTCGGACGGCCTCGACGAGCAGCAGGACGCCGAACAGGAAGAACAGCACCGACGCACCGATCCGGATGACCTTTTCCGGCAGCCGCCGCCCGAGCAGGGCGCCGACGCCGATCGCCAGAGCGTCCGCGGCGACCATGCCGACGGTCGACCCGACCCAGGTCCCGAACCAGCCTTGCGTCGTGGCAAGAGTGACGGTCGCGAGCATCGTCTTGTCCCCGAGCTCGGCGAGGAAGAACGCGATGGCAACGGCGAAGAAGGCCGACCGGCTCGCACGGCCGGCCTTCGTCTCCTCCTCCTCGGAGAGCTTGTCCCCGCGCAGCGTCCAGAAGCCGAAGCCGATGAAGGCGAGACCCGCGAGCACGTTGATCAGCGTCAGGGGAAGACTGATCCCCATGACGACACCCACGGCGACCGAGAAGAGGTGGACCACCGCTGTCGCCGCTGTGATACCGCCCAGGACGATCCAGAAGCGGTAGCGCGTCGCGAAGGTCATCGCCATGAGCTGGGACTTGTCCCCGAGCTCGGCGAGGAAGATGACGACGAGGCTGAGCAGGAACGCATCCATCCGGGCGGTCCTTCCGGCTAGTGGCCGGGTGGAGTGCTCCGGGGTGGAGTCGCTTCGACCCGACCCGCTGAGGGTCGTGTCGAAGGTCTCGCCCACCGTCCCTGGGGACGGTCCGTGGACCGGGCGCGGACGCCAGCATGTCGATCCAACGGTTGGGGGCTACTCCCCTTCGCACTCCCCACGCTACCGGTTGTTCACGGCACCACCGACCATGCTGCCCCCCGAGCACCGGGGAACTCCCGCTGCTCGTCGAGCATCGACGTGACTCCGGCGTCGCAGCGTCGCCACACGCGGTGAAGGACCGCGCCTCGACCGGGTGAGGTGCTGGGCGTGGGTCCGGTCGACGTGGACCCGGCATCCCGGGGAAGGCGTGGTGCTCGTCGCGGGCTTCGAGAGCGCGGCGCAGCCTCGGCGGAACAGTCCCGAGGCCACGCCCGACGTAGAGGACCGTCCGGGCCCGGTCCCGCCACCACTGCGGCTCGCCGATGCACCCTCCGGCCGTGGCCACACCGCCTGCGAGGGTCAGCGGCAGGGTGGTGGGGTCGATGGGGGTGATGGTCGAGTCGCACAGGATGCGGTGGATCGACGCACTCGACAGGAGCACCGACTCATCGACCCCCGGGAGGTGGAGCTGCCCACCCAAGCCCGCGGCCAGGTCAGTGGCGTCGACGGTGAGGGTCAGGTGGGCGGTGATGACCAGCATCTCCCCGACCTTGCGGCACCTGAGGAACTGGTTGACGTAGGCATCGATCGCGGCCTTGAGCCACGTCGTCGTCGACACGAACCCCGCGACCGCCAACACACCCGAGGCGTGCACGGCACCGGTCATGAGCGTCGCGCAGGTCTCGCCGAGGTCAGTCGAGCAGTGCACCGCAGCTGTCAGCTCGGGCAACGCCGCCGCAGGGACGCCCGACAACGGGCCCTGCGCGAGCTCGGCCGCCCAGGCCGCTGCGGCGGCGTCGAACCGGGCGACCAGGTGGGCGAGGCGGGGCCCTCGGCTCCCGGGACCCGAGGCCCGTATCGAACACACAGGGCACCACCAGCCGACCCCACCGACAGTCCACTACCCTCACAGGTCAAGGGAGAGTGAGGCTTTCCGCCGCTCATGCCAGATCCCCCGACCACCGAAGCCACGTGGCTCACAGCCCAGGACGTGACGGCGATCCCGGCGGCGACCATGGCCGCATGGTCGGCGCCTCCCGCTGACGCCGCTGGTCGCAGTCCAGCCGAACTCAGCTAGCCGACGGTCGCGGCGACCCCGAGCGGATCGCGTCGGGACGGCTCTCCTGCCCTCGCGCTCAACGCCTACGTGAGGTGAGGGACTCGTGTCACCTGACGACGACGAGGTGGTGGCCGCGCAGCCGGGCGCGGTCGACCTCGTCCGTGCCGCCCCAGATGCCCACCAGCGAGCGGTCGCGCATCGCAAGCTCGAGGCACTGCGTGCGAATGGCGCACGACGCACAGTAGGACACGGCGGCCTCGCGGTTGCGGACGTCGCCCGCGCTGATCGGGAAGAAGATCTCGGGCTGCGAGTCACGACAGCTGGCCAGTGCCCACTGCGGGCTCTGCAGCTCGGACTCGTGATTCTGGAAGAGGTATCCGTGCTCCTCGTCGATGACCTCATCGACCGGACGCACCACGGGGACCGGCATGGATTCTCCTTGTTTGCACTGAGTGCAGGAAAGTTAACACCTAGTGCATACATCTGTCACGTACTTCGCTACTATTCCGCCGTGCCCGCGCCCCTCGAGACCGACGCTGCCCCCGGCGCAGCGTCCCCGCGCGAGGACAAAGCCCCGTTCTCGCGGCGCGAGGACACCCGTCGGCGCATCACCGAGGCCGCCCTCGACCTCTTCGACCAGCGGGGCTACGCCGCGACCACCGTGGACGCGATCGCCGAGGGTGCGGGACTGTCCCGCCGCTCGTTCTTCCACCACTTCGCGTCCAAGGACGCCGTCGTCTTCCCCGACCACGAGGCGCTCATCGCCCGAGTCGATACCCACCTCGAGGGCCAGGCCGACGCCGACCCCGTGCTCGCCGTCGGCGGTGCGCTGCGCATCGTGCTCACCAGCTACCTCACCGACCCCGACGTCGCCCTGCGCCGCTATCAGCTCACCCGCCACACGCCCGAGCTGCGTGGGCGCGAGATCGCCTGGGTGCAGCGCTACCAGCTGCTCTTCTCCCGCTACCTCGACGTGCGCTACGTCGACGAGCCGCGCGGACCGCTGGCGGCCGACGTCGTCGCCGCCGCACTCGTCGCGGTGCACAACCACGTGCTGCGGCAGTGGCTCAAGGGCGGCGGCACCGGGGATGCGCTGGCCGAGCTCGACGGCGCGCTGCAGTGGTTCGGTCGCACGCTGGGCGTCGTCCAGCGCGGCGAGGGACCGCGACGGGTGGTCGTCGCCGTCTTCGACGAGCACACCGACCCCGCGGAGCTCGCGCGCAAGATCCGCGACGCCCGGGCCGACCCCGACGCCTGAGCTACCCGCCGAGGCTCGCACCGCCCCGTGCCAGCCCTGCGCACCTGACCCACCGACGGCCGATCGCGCGGATGTCGGTTACGTTCAGGACATCGGTCGAACTGTCTCTCGGAGGTCTGTCATGGAGTACGTGCACCTGGGTCGCACCGGTCTCTCGGTGAGCCGTCTGGTTCTTGGGACGATGAACTTCGGTCCGGTGACGAGCCAGGCCGATTCCGACGTGATCATGGATGCCGCCCACGACCACGGCATCAACTTCTTCGACACGGCCAACGTCTACGGCTGGGGTGAGAACAAGGGCTGGACCGAGCGGATCGTCGGGGACTGGTTCGCCCAGGGCGGCGGCCGCCGCGAGCGGACCGTGCTGGCCACCAAGCTGTACGGCGACATGGGCGACTGGCCCAACGACGGCAAGCTCTCCGCACTCAACATCCGCCGTGCCTGCGACGCCTCGCTGGCTCGCCTCAAGACCGACTACATCGACCTCTACCAGATGCACCACGTCGACCGCGCGACGCCGTGGGACGAGATCTGGGAGGCGATGGAGACGCTGCGCCAGCAGGGAAAGATCATCTACGTCGGGTCGTCCAACTTCGCCGGCTGGCACATCGCCCAGGGCCAAGAGGCTGCTCGCCGTCGCGGCACGCTCGGGTTGGTGAGCGAGCAGTCGATCTACAACCTCGTCGAGCGCACCGTCGAGCTCGAGGTGCTGCCGGCCGCGCAGTCCTACGGCCTCGGAGTGATCCCGTGGTCACCGCTGCACGGCGGTCTCCTCGGCGGGATACTGCGCAAGCAGGCCGACGGCACGGCGGGACGCAGCACCGACGGTCGCGCCGCCGAGTCGCTGGAGAAGCACCGCCCGGCAGTCGAGGCATGGGAGGCCTTCTGCGACGACCGCGGCGAGAACCCCGGCGACGTCGCCCTCGCGTGGCTCCTGCACCAGCCCGGCGTCACCGCGCCGATCGTCGGACCCCGCACCCTCGACCAGCTCGAAGGCGGTCTGCGAGCCCTCGACATCACCCTGGAGGAAGCGGCCCTCGCCCGCATCGACGAGATCTTCCCCGGCCCCGGAGGAACCGCACCCGAGGCCTACGCCTGGTAGCACGATCTCCCCCGAAGCTGCGGATTGACTCCGCTCAGGGGTGTATCGGGATACATCGGGGGTTCGCCGGGACGTCGGGGCAGCGCACGAACCCGTGACACACCGAGAAGTGACCGGGGATTCTGACTCGGATGATGGCGACAGGCCAGGGCGTTCTCCGACGCCGTACACCGCTAGCGGTGGGAGTCCTTTGGTTGACGCCACTGGCTATCGGGCTGGCCGGGGTCGTCCTGCTCAGACTGCGGAACGAGGTTGTCAACGACGGCTCGGGACACGGGTGACCGGGGCCTTCTCCTTGCTGCGGTGCTCCTCGTCCCACTCAGCTGCTACGTGTTCTCCGCCGTGGTGTTGCTGCTCTCGTCCGGTCGTCGGTTGACGGTCTGGTACCGCGTGTTGTCTGGTGCGACGGGGAGTGCGCTCGCCCTGACCGTGTGGATGCTGGCCTTCGGTAGGGGATGAAGTCCGAGGCCGCACGAGACGTGCCGTTCGTTCTCGCTGTCGCCGGCCTGTCCAACCCGCTGCACCCGGTCAGGGGAGAAACCAGCAGTTCAGCTACGTCCTGGCTCCCGAAGTCGTGATCGTCCGGTGGCAGGGCGTCCGCGACTTCCCCTCGCTCGCCACATCGGCGCCGTACCGTGGCGGCGCCGCGCGACGGTGTGCTGGGGATTCACCCGGCGCCGCGGCGGGTTCCTCGGCTGTTCCCTGGGGCGGTGAGTTCATCACCCCAGCCTCCGGAGGTCCTCATGCTCCACCGACTCGTCGTCCCCGTCGTCGTCCTGGCCGCCGGCCTCGGCCTCGCGAGCTGCTCGAGCGGCTCCCCCACCACCCCAGGCGCAGCCTCCACCGCACCCACGTCGGCTTCGGCGTCGGACTCGCCCCCCTCGCCAGCGCCGTCCACGCCCTCCAGCGGTGCGACGGTCGCCGGCGGCGGCGCCACCGACTTCTGCGGTGCGTACCAGGAGTGGAAGGACGCCGTCCAGGCCGACACCCCGCAAGCGCAGGGCGCCGGGTTCCGGGCTGCGGCCGCGGATATCCGGACGTACGCCCCCGCCGAGATCAAGAACGCCGCCGACCTCTACGCCGACGTCATGGACGAGGTCGGGCAGAAGATCGCAGCGGGTGGGGAGAACCCCGGGACCCTCGGCTCCGGGCAGTCGGAGGATCGGCGCCAGGCACTCGCCGACTCCGTCGCCTGGATCCAGTCCCACTGCAAGTCCTGACCCCTGCTGATCCACGCCGCGCGCCCGGCCACTCCGCGGGACGCGGATGCCGGACAGCTCGTCGGCGGCTGGCCGGGCGCCGGGGCGGCTCCGGACCACGAGGAGGACCGGCGTGCGGGTCTGCGCCGGACTCGAGCTGGATGAGGCCGATGTCGGCGCCGATCCCTGCTGCACCGACGCGCAGCTGGAGACCGACACCAGCTCGGACGCGCCGACCATCGCTGGCACCAGATCCGGACCAGGACGGACGACGCCGTCAGCGAACTGTGACGACCCGGCGCAGGACCCGTGACACCTGGCCGGTGAGGACGCCCCCCTGCGACAGTACGAGCGTCACTTCGATCGTGTAGGTGCCGCGCCGCGCGAGCCACGGGACGGCCGCAGCCAGCGACCCGACCCGGCAGACGCGGCAGGTGACGCTCCGGGTCGCGATCCGCTTCCCCTTCGCGAACACGCTGACGGTCACGGTCCCCTGCGTGCCCTTCGCGACCGTCCGGATGAGGACGCGCGCCGACGCGATGCCGTGCCCCCTGCTCACCGATGTGACGAGCGCGAGGGGCCGCACCGTCGCGACCGCGACGGTGGTCGCCTTGACCCTCACGACGCGACTCACGCCGCCGTGGGTGACGGATACGGAGAGCGTCGGGCCCGCGACCGAGAGAGCGGCCGTCACGACGCGCAGTGAGTCCCCGGGCGCGAGGGTCACGACGAAGCGCCGCGTCTGCGGTGCGACGGAGCCGCGGAGGCTCGTCGAGCTCGTGGTGAAGGACACCGGCCCACCGGACGTCGAGCCAGCAGACAGCACTCCGCCGGAGACGCGGAGGAACGTCGTCGAGCCGGCACCGCCCGTCGCCGACATCGTCGTCGCGAGAACAGATTTCGCGGCCCTGAAGGCGTTCGTGAGCGTCATCGCCTTGGCGGTCGCCGTCGTCAGGCTCAGCCCCCCTGTCAACGGTACGACGCTGTCGACGGTGCCTGTCCGTGCGGAGGTCATCACCGAGGTCCCTCCCCCGCGTCCGACGACCGACACCTGGTAGGGCGCGTCCGCCGTCGCCCTCAGCGAGAGGCGCTGGGTCCCACTGACCGCGAAGAGACCGCCGGAGGCATTGCCGCCGTATGACAACGGGACGGCTCCGATCGGCAGTGCCACCGGCGTGACGGGCGAGGCCGAGGCCACACCGGCGTCGCCCGGAGATCCGAACGAGACGAGGGACGACGCGAGCGCCGAGAGGTTCGACAGGCTCGGGATGTGCATCTTCTGTGCCACGAATGAGTACGGCAGCACCATGATCCCGGCGAACGGGTCGAGCCAGGCACCGCCCCACGTCGAGCTGCCCATGTCGTAGGACCAGCCGTTGGCGTCGAGGTAGATGCGGCTGCCGTCCTGGCGGCCGACGTGGGTTACGCCCGACGTGTCGGAGTCCTCCGTCGCGAGATACTCCTTGTTGTTGTCGTAGAGGTCGACGGCGAACTGGCCTCCGCCGAGGTCCTCGAGCGCGTAGGCGACGACGACGTGACCGTCGGTGAGGCCGTCCCGGAGTGCGACGACGGCGGGCCCCTTCGCGAGCGCGGCCTTCAGCCGGGCGAGGACCACGGTCGAGCCGAGGAGGCCTGGACTCGCCTGGTCGAGCTCGGCACCGATCATCTCGACGCTGAACTGCTGCAGGTGCGCGGCCTGGATCTCGGCGGTCAGCGCGGGGGACTTCGTGAGCCCGTACACCGTGGCGGCACCGTGAGGGTAGGACGCGACGTCGAGTGCACCCGAGAGCAGCCGCAGGTTCGTCACCGAGATCCCGTAGCAGTGTCCGCTTCCCGACGTCCCCACGGTCTCCGACCGGACGATCGCCGTCCAGATCATGGCAAGCGGGTCACGGAAGGTGATGGTGCAGTCGAAGGGGTAGCAGAGGTTGACCGAGTCGTACATCTGGTCGTGCCCGAAGGCCCGGACCATGTCGTCGTAGACGAGGTCGTTGACCGGGTAGTTGTGGAAGGAGAAGGCGTTCGTGTTGCGGTAGGTGCGGCTGGTGACCGCGCCCGCGTCGACCGGGCTGCCGACGATGCGCCGCAGGGTGAGCCGTCCGGACGTGGCATAGCTCGGCGTCGTCACCGTGTACTGCCGCAGGTCCGGACCGCTCGTCTGGGAGAGCGAGGCTCCGGCGACGAGCGGGGCGGCGGCGAGGTCGTTGCCGAACGTCACCGTCGTTCCGGCGCAGAACCCGGCACCGGTCAGCATGAACACGGTCGCGACCTGCGCGGCACCGAGGCCCGGCACGCCGATCGGCGGGACCGCGGACCGGATCGCCACAGTGATCGAGGGCGGGTCGGGGATGAGCCGCATCTCGATCCAGTTCGAGTCCGTCGGATGCCCGACGACCGTCGACGTCACCCTGAGCCACGCGCCCGTGGGAGGGAGGTCCGTCGGAGTCGACCAGGAGAGGGCGACGTCGCGCGTGCCGCTGTGAGAGGTGAAGGACAGCGTCGCCGGCGTCACCGTGACACCCCAGCCGGGTGTCAGGATCGGCTGGTTCGCGTTGTCGAGGATCTGCGCCGAGACGACGACGTCGCCGGAGAAATCGGGCAGCGTCGCCACTCGCAGATTGCGCGACTGCGGCGTGCACGTCACGGTGAAGGGCCGGCTCAGCCCGAGGGGGAACGCCACCGTCAACGCGACCGAGATCGACTGGACTACGCCACTGCCAGTACCTGTCGACGGCACCCCGGACGCGTCGCCGGCCAACGTGACGTCGACCGGTGGCGACACCGTCGTGCCGCCGGCTGCGGCGAACGTCACGACCGTCGCGCCGACCGATGTCCCGGTGAACGACGGCGGGTTGAACGTCGCCGTCACCCCGGGCGGGAGCCCCGTCGCAGTGAAGGTGACCGTCCCGGTCGACCCGTTCGAGCGGTTCAGGTGCAGCGACTCGCTCTGTGTCGACGACGGGGACACGACGACTGACGGGACGTAGGCGTCCTTGGTCACGGCGAACGCCGGCGCGGCAGCGGGGTCGTTGGAGTAGGCCAGGTCGTCGAGCCACAGCGGGGCGGAGCCCTGCACCCGGATCAGCACCCACTGCAGCCGGTCCGGACCCGTGGGGGCGACGGCGAACGGCACCGTCGCACCACCGGCCGACAGGAACTGCTGGTCCACGGTCGAGGAGGCAACCAGTAACCCGTCAGAGTTGAAGCCCTTGACGGAAAATGACATCTGGCCGATGTTCGACCCGGTGCCCAGGTAGCCCGACAGTGACAGGCACACGGTGGGACAGCGCACGAGGATCGCGGCGGTGGAGAACTCACCGCCGGCGCACCCCGTCGCCCCGGCCGTGAGCACCGACGACGGCGAGTGCATGCGGTAGCCGTCAGGGACCGACTCGAGCTTGGTGGGGCCGCTCAGCCCCACGCACTGCAGGTCACCCTTGGTCCCGTCGGGAAAGGTGAAGCCGAGGTCGACGGCGGAGCCAAGCTGGAGCCCGTGCACCCCGTCCGAGTACTGCGTCGTGACGAGTCCGGACTGGGGCACGCAATCCTCGAACGTGATCGTCGCGGTCATCTCCCCCGCAGTCGCGGGGAAGCACGGGAGCTGGAGGTCCGCGCGGGCCGACACCGGCGTCAGGATGCCGCCGAGGAGCGTCAGGACGACGCCGAGGATGAGGACGAGTGACCGAGGGAGAGCCGGACTGGTACGTGAACGACGCATGCTGCCCTCCTCGGGCATGGATGGGAGAACCCCGGGCGGAACAGGGGCCAGCGCGGAACGGGCCAGGTGGAACGGGACCCCGGACGGTCGGCTACATGCGGGGAAGGGCGTACTTCGCGGCGGCGATCGCCTTGGCACCGCCGTCGTTCTTCGCCACGAGGATGTTGGTGACGAACAGGATGGAGCCCTTGCGCATCTCGATCTGGTCCATGAAGGGGCGCAGGCCCGTGACGCGGTAGACGCGGACGAAGGCACCACTTCCGAGCAGCACGTTCTTCTTCACCACGAGTGTCGGGGCCTTGGCCGTCGCGGCGGCGGCCGTGGAGTAGAAGAGCTTCGCGTAGGCGAGGGAGCGGAACGTCTGGACGTTGTAGCCGAAGCTTCCCGCGGCGCTCTTGTAGGTGCACCCCCGGTTGAGAACGATGACCTTGCCGGGGGTGGCCGTGGTGGTCTCATGGATCTTCACAGCGGGCTTGCCCAGGAGCACGGTGGCCTGGGCCGCGGTGATGACCAGGCAGCCCCGTACCGGCACCGACCTCGGCCCGACTGCCAGCGCCGAGACGGACGCCGATCCGCTGATGAGGATGGATCCGACGGCCAGTGCGACCGCGAGCGTCCCGACCCGTCCGCGTCGAAGCGTTGCCTGCATGACGACCTCCCCTGGAGCCGCCGGGCCGTGACCGGGCCTGCGCGGCGATGCTCCGTCAGCGACGAGGAGACCAGAGATCGCCTCGGTGCGGCACCAGGCGAAACCCTGGCAGCACGTCAAGGATCATCGCTCGGACGCGGTGCCAGGGTCGGGCGCTGGGGCCAGCATGAGGCGCACCAGCTCGGACCGGCTACGGACGCCGAGCTTGCGGTAGACCCGGCCGAGATGGAACTCCACGGTCTTCCCGGACAGGAACAGCGCCGCCGCGATCTCCTTGTTGGACATGCCGTTAGCGGCGGCGGTCGCAACCCGTGTCTCGGACGCCGTCAGTGCGTCGTCGGGCGCTGCTCGGGACCGCAACGTCGCGCCGGACGCGCGCAGCTCCTCCTGGACGCGCGCCAGCCACGGCGCCGCGCCAAGGGCCGCGAAGTCGGTCTCGGCACCACGCAGCTGGACGCGCGCCTCGACCCGGTGCCCGAGCCTGCGCATCATCGAGCCTCCGCTCAGGCGGACCCGGGCGCGCGGGAAGACGTACTCGACGCCGTCCAGCTCCTCGGCCAGTGCTGCGGCCTCGCCGGCGAGGTGGAGGGAGTCCGGCCCGATGGCGCAGCGGGCCAGCACGGCCCCCGCGCGCGACTCCGGGCGGGCGTCGTCGCCGACCCGGGCGACGAGCAGGTCGAGCAGGTCCTGAGCCTCGGCCCGGCGGCCGCCGAGGGCCAGGGCGAGGGGCGCGTCGAGGAACTCCGGCTGGGTCGCGGCCACGCGGCCCTCGCGCACGACGTCGGCGAGCGCCTGCGCCGGCGCGGTCAGCGCCTCGAGGTCACCCGCGGACATGGTGGCGAACACCGCGCACCAGAGGGCGTCCGCGGTGCGCCAGGGGCTTCCCATCGCCGTCGCGAGGCGTCGTGCCTCCTCCGCATGCGCGAGGGCGTCCGCGGCGTGGCCGCGCGCGCCCTCGAGCGTCGCCACCTGCACGAGCGCATCCGCGACGTCCGCGGAACGACCGCTGATCCGGGCGAGGTCGAGCCCCTCCTCGGCCCGTACCGCGGCGGAGTCCCACTCGGCCACGGAGAAGTCGCACCAGGCCAGGCCGCGCACGGTCGTGAGCAGCTGCCGGGTGTCTCCCGCGGCACGAAGGCCCGCCAGCGCGGCGTCGATCTGCGGCCTGAGGCGTTGCGGGTGACCGGACCACATGGCGGCCTGCACCGTCATGGGGAGGAGGTCGACGTCCACCTCGAGCAGACCGTGCTCGCCGATGAGGGCGAGTGCCACCTCGAGGTGGGCGCGACCTGCGTCGGTCTGCTCGGCGTTGAGCAGGACGAACCCCTGGACCGCGTGCGAGCGGGCCTGCTGGAGCGGGTCGTCCGGGGCTGCGACGGCGAGGATCTGCTCAGCGAGGACGGAGAGCCGTTCGGAGTCGTCGAGATGGAGCGCGGGGTTGAAGGAGCTCGCCAGCGCCTTGACCTCGCGGTCCGTGCGACCGGCCACCCGCGCCTCTCCGACGGCGCGCTGGAACCAGTCGTAGGCGGCTTGCGGCGACGCAGACACGTGGGACACCTCGCCGGCCAGGTAGGCGAGCGACCACCGCAGGTCAGCATCCTCGAGAGTCGGGAGGGACTCCTCCAGCAGCCTTGTCGCGGACTCGGCGTCGTCCCCCGCCCACGCCTCGAGCGCCGCGAGGGCAAGACGCCGCGACCGATCACGACCGAGCTGGGCACCCGCCTCCCACGCGCGCGCGGCGGCAAGGTGGGCACCGCGTGCCTTCGCAGCCTCGGCCACGGCGTCCAGAGCCGTCGCCAGTCCCTCATCGGGCCCAGTCCCGGCGCGGACTCGGTGCCAGACGACGGTCGCCGGGTCACCCGCCGCCGCCGCCACCGACTCCGCGACGGCCAGATGGATGCGACGCAGCTCCGCGGGACTCGTGCCGCTGGTGGCAGCAGCCCGGGCGAGCGGGTGCCTCCAGACGACACCGACCAGCGAGGTGCGCAGCAGGCCCGTCTCCTCGACGCGGACGAGGTCGTCATAGCCGGCACCGACCCTGGCCAGCGCGTCGGCCAGGACGGGCGGCGCGACGCCGCCCGCGAGTGCGGCCGTGGCCGCCGCCGTGCGGGCGCGCGGCGGGAGAGCGGCGAGCAGGACTCCGTACACGGCCGCCGGGGACGTGGACGGCAACGGCTCGGGGAGCGGTTCGGTGCCGCGCCGCTGAGCCGGGTCGAGCGACGTGGCGATCTCGACGAGGGCCAGCGGGTTGCCCCCCGCGGGCTCACAGAGCCGGTCCGCGACCGTGCGGACGACGCCGTGGCCGGCGAGCAGCGCGATGGCCTCCTCGTCGTCGAGGAGGGGGATGTCGTAGCAGTCGATCCCGTTGAGCCTCACAGCTTCCGGGCGCGCGGCGAGCAGCACCCCCACGGCGTCGTCCTCGAGGCGTCGCGCGGCGAACCCGATCGCCTCGCGTGACTCGACGTCCACCCAGTGGAGGTCGTCGACGAGAACCAGCACCGGGCCGGTCACCGCGGCCAGGTCGAGCAGCGACAGCGTCGCCGAGCCGACCTGGAGCGACGACGGTCGCGCGCCGACGGCATCACCGAGGGCGACGCCGAGTGCCTCGCGCTGCGCAGGCACGAGCTCCCCCACAAGGTGGCGCAGCGGTCGCACGAGCGCGTGGAGCGCGGCGAACGGCAGGTCCTTCTCGTCCTCGGTACCGGTGCACCGCAGCAGCGTCAGCCCGTCGGCGGCGGCGGCGGCCGCCGCAAGCAGCGCCGTCTTGCCGCAGCCGGGATCGCCCCTGAGCAGGAGCGCGCTGCCGCGACCGGCACGGGCGCCGGAGACGACCCACGTGATCCGGTCGAACGCCTCAGAGCGGCCGACGAGCACACGCGCAGTATGGGGGACGAAGCGCGGCCGAGGGTCCCCTGCCAGGGTTTGCCTCGACGCGAGGCGCACCGGCGGCAGGAGACGGTGACAGGGTGTCGGACCCTCCCTCGCCGTGCGGCGTATGGCGTCTTGCCGTGCGAACGCTCGGCGTGCCGCACGTCGTCACGGACGGTGGCACCGCCCTCGTGCGGATCGAGGACGGCGGGACGGTGACCGTGCACCTCGCCCACCACGACCGGGTACCGGGGATGGGCGCTTGGCGGTCCGCGGGACCGGGCCGCGTGGTCGTCGTGTGCGAGTGGTTCACCCTGCGCCCCGAGTCCGGGCCACCGGGTCGGGTGTCGGTACGGGCCGCCGCGGAGCTGTCGCCGGACGGACGCACCTGTCGCGCACGCCTGCAGTGGCACCACATCGGGCCCGACGGGGCACCGCGGCACGGCGTCGTCAACGCCGAGGCGGACGGCATGCGCCTCGAGCCGTGAGCGGTGGCCAGTGGCTGGTGACTCGTGGCTAGTGGAACGCGTCGTACGAGCCGTACGACGGCAGGGGGGACGGCGGCACCGGCTCGCCGACCCACGGTTCCGGCGCTACCGCGGGGAGCCTCGGCACGGGCACCGCCGGTCTCGCCGGGACGGCGACGACCGAGCGACGGGTGAGCATCCCCTCGACCGGGCCGTGCAGCGAGAGCCTCCAGGCATCGTCGGGCCAGAGCAGGTCGAGGGTGCCGGCGTCACAGTCGTAGGCCGCGGTGTACACCGTGCCCCACGGGGACGCCGCGGGGTCGCGGTGGACCGGCGCGCGCAGGAACGCGCTGACAACCCCGCCGACGCTGGCCCAGGGCTCGTCGAGCGTCGCGGCCAGGGCCTGCTCACGTTCGACGGTTCCGCACATGGCTGCGTGCTCCGGCCACTCGGTGCGGCCGTAGGGGCTGTCCGCGCTGAATCCCTGGCGGTTGCCAGCCGTGAGGCCGGGCATCAGCGACATCGGCCGGTCTGGGGACACCTCGACGATCACCCCGGTCCCGGCTCGGTCGAGGAGCGCGACGTTGTAGGCCATGCTCACGGGCACCTGGCGCAGCACATCGATCGCCTCGGGGACGTCACGGGCGAACTCCAGCAGGTACCGGATCACGAGCCCGATCCCGAAGCCTTCGCCGACGACAGCCCTTCCCCCGAAGGCGATCGCGGCCGCCACACCATGGTCGTTCATCCCGTCGACGGCGCCCCACAGGCAGTCGCTCATCGCCACCACGCGCGTGCCGTTCCAGCACGAGGCGAGCACCGTCGTGTCGCACAGCAGCGGCGGATGGTCGTAGTTTCGGACGAGCACGTTGCCCGCCCGGTTCCACACCGCCAGGGAGCACGCCGTGGCGACGGGCGGTGGGGCCCAGTGGCTGAGGAACCGCGCCTCGAGGTCTCCGCCCCCGACAGCGGAGACGAGGCGGTCATACGTTCCCACGAGCTCGGGCATGTGACGGCGCAGCTGCTGCGCACCGGTCTCGTACGACGCCCGCGCCTGCTCGCCGTCGCGGAGGAACCACGATTGGTAGGACGGCCAGGCTGCGCCGAACACGGCAGGCAGCGCGCCGCTCATGTCGTCGCCGACGTCGAGGGCCCGGAACGTGAGGTCGAGCTCCACGAGCTCGTAGGACGACGGCATCATGAAGGGCCGCCGCACTCGGTTCGCGAAGCTGCCACACGAGTACAGGCAGGCGGGCGTGCGGAAACGCGGGACGTCACCCCTCATGTCTCGGCACTCCGGAGCGACCGCTTGACCCCCCGAGCGACCCGCCCGGGTGTGGGTGCCACGGCCACCACAGCCGGCGGTGGCGCCGCACGGGCCGACCCTTGACTACGCGGTGAGGGCGTTCGCGATCGCGTCGAAGGCGTAGAGGGTCGAGAAGAGCTTGTCGGCGTCCTGCGGGGTCGGCCAGCTCGACACCTTGGCCGCGACGACCTGCGCCCTGCGGTTGATGTAGATCATCTGTCCGTGGATCCCCAGGCACAGCGCGACGTCGGGGTCCGCGGAGGGGAACCAGAACTGGTTGCGGTACATCCCGCCTGGCATCAGGGTCGGGACGGGGCTGGCCGCGAACGCCTCGCGGGAGTCCGCGCCACCGTCGAAGGTGTCGGCGATCCACGCCGCCGGCAGTACCTGGACGCCGGTGAGCGACGTCCCCTCGCCGAGCACCATCGCACCGAACCTGACGAGGTCGCGCAGGCTCGCGCTGATGCCACCGTCGAACATGCCGGTGCCGACGGAGTCGACGCCGATGTTGGCGTCGTGCTCCGCGCCGAGCCGGCTCCAGAGGACCTCGGACATGAGCTCGGGCATCCGCATCCCGGCGGCGGCCTCGCAGATCCAGCCGAGCACGTCGGTCTCGCACGAGCGGTACTCGAACGGTCCGCCGTGCGGCCCCTTCTGCCTCAGCGTGAGCAGATAGTCATACATCGTCGGCGGGACGTCGAGGCTGCGCCTCGGTGCCCAGTCGATGGCCTCCTCGAGGACGCGCACCTCCGCGTCGGGGTCGAGGTACTCCTCGGAGAAGCTGATGCCCGAGCGCATGTCGAGCAGGTGCCGCACCGTGGCACCGTCGTACCCGGAGCCCGCGAGCGAGGGGACGTACGCCGTCAGCGGTGCGTCGACGTCGAGGAGCCCGGACGCCGCGACCGACCCGGTCACGGCCGAGACGAGGGACTTGCTCACCGACATGAGCAGGTGCACGGCGTCGGGACCGGCGTCGCCGCAGTACTGCTCGTCGAGCACGACGCCGTGATGGGTGAGCATCCAGCCGTCGGTGTCGGTGGCCGCCATGATCTCCGCGACCGTTCGACGGTCCTCGCCGTGGCCGTGCCCGCGGAGGTGGGGGACGGCGACCTCGGCGATCGTGGACGGCGCCGACGCCAGCACCGCGACCGGCCCAGCGCCGCGCAGGATCGGGACGGTGGGGACGATGTCGGCCACGTGCTGGAAGGACCACCGAAGCTGCGGCGCCAGCTGCCAGTTGTCCAGCGTCACACCGCTCGGCACCCGGCCGGGGTCGCTCCCGATCACTGCACGCTCCTCGTCGACGTCGCTGGCACGCCTCGCACCGGTGCGAGCGTCGCACAGGCCGGGCAGCGACATCTCACCGACGTGCGGCTCAGACGGTCTTGGCGTTGTGGTGCGCCGGCTCAGGGTCGGAGAGAGCAGTGCCGGTGTACTCCGCGCGGATCGAGTCGATGAGGTGCCGCGCCCGGATCGTGAGGGCCGTGGCGCCCGACGCCGTCTCGACCTGTAGCCGTCCCTTCGTGACCAGGACGCCGAGGTCCGCGCCCTTCCACCGGTAGTCGCCGACGGCGTAGATCCTCAGGAAGAACGCCTCCTGCTCGTTCTGGAGCTGGTGCCAGTCGAGTGCCGCGCGGCGGAACACCAGGGCACCGCCGTCGTCGAGCACGTACTGCCCGGTGCGTGCCGTCGTCTCGAGCCGCTCCACGCCCGGGGACGTCTCCTTGATGATCATCTGGCTCCACACGTCGTCGGCGGCCATGTCCTCCCACCGCTTGTTGATCTCGTCCACGTCGAGGTCGAAGTCGACGTCCATGAACTCCAGCAGGTGGAACAGGAACAGGGGGACGTCGGCGTAGGCACCGGCCGTGACGTTCGTGATGGCGGACGCACCGCTGATCCGCGGGTTGAGCTCGCCGAGGTAGACCTCGTCGGTATCGGTGTCGACGAGGACGTCGACCTCGAGGAAGCCGCGATACCCCTCCTTCGCGAGCCGCTTGCCGAGCCGGCGTACGAGCCGCGCGGCCTTCGTACGCGCCGCACCGGTCAGCACCTCGGTGAACATCTCGTTGCCGCACCAGCCACCGCGGTAGGGCGTCAGCTTGGTGTAGCCGGTGAGCTCGGACATGAACGGGCCGACGACCGTGCCGCACCTCGTGATCACCGCCTCGACCGCGACCGGACGGTTGTTGATGCGCTTCATCACCTTGACGTCCTGGCCGGCGATCACCTTGCGGTGCTTGGCCCAGTCAGCCTCGGAGCTGATGAAGAACGTGGTCTTGCCCGAGTCGCCGTACGGCGTCTGCACGACGAGGTCGTCGCCGAGCTTGGCCTTGTGCGCGGCCGACACGAGACCCTTCCAGTCCTCGACGTTCGTGAGGACGTTCGGCACGCTCGGTACCTTCGCCTCGTTGCCGAGCCGGGTCGTGACGAGCTTGGAGTCGAGGTGCTCGCGCAGGCTCGCCGGCGGAAGGATCAGGTCGTAGCCGAGCTCGTCGCAGATCGTCTCGGTCTCCTCGTCGAAGAACACCATGGCGATCTTCGGCCGGACGCCGGGGGCGAGACCACGGCTCATGAACGCGCGTACCTCGGGGTTGCGCAGGAGCCAGTTGTTGATGTCCTCGCCACTGGTGAACTCGACGTAGGGCTTGAGCTTCGGCGTGAACACGCGAGGGTGCTCGCCGTCCCACGCGTCGTAGTAGGCGACGTACCAGAGGTTGCGGACCCACCTGTCGAGCCCGAGCAGGTTGAACGGCGTCGCGCCGAGGAAGTAGATCGGGACATCGTTGGTGCGGAAGTAGTGGCGCACCTCGGAGATGTTCCGCAGCATCCGGCGGCCTGTGCCGTGGGGCGCGCTGGGGGCGAACGCGGCATCGGTGCCGATGCTCGTCTCGACCGGCACGGCCGCAGCCACGGGAACGGCGGGGACACGCTTCTTCTGGCGCACGGGACCTCCGGTGTCGAGCTGACCTCGTGGGACGGGACCGACCCGACGTGCGCACGGCCCCCGGAGGCCGGCTCGGTGGGGCGATCATGCCCGGTCCAAAGTGTCCGCGGCGCCCTTTCCCGGTGCCCGGCCCTGCCGATCACCGAAGGCGACCTCGTGGCCACGCCGCTCGGTCAGGGACGCAGCGCCTGGAAGGTGACCTGGCCGCCGTCGGGGTCGAGGAGGCGCATCCAGCCGGCACCCACGTGGACGGGCCGGCCTGGGACGAGACCGCCGCGCACCCGGGCACGATGCAGGGATCGCGGCCCTTGCCGCACCTCGACGTACGCCGAGGGCAGGAACGACGCGGCCCACAGCACGAACGCCCCGCGCACCGGTGCACGGTCAAGTCGGATGACTCCCGGTGAGACCCAGGCGAGCGGCAGGCTCACCGACGTCGACAGCGAGGGCGGCGGGGACGCCCCCTGCTCGCAGCCCAGGTACTGGACGATGGAGCCCGCGGCGTGACGACCGCCGAGGGAGCAGAGGTCCGCCGTCTCGACCGGGTGCACGAGGTTGCCCGCAGCGAACACACCACGGCGCGGGGTGGCCAGACTCGTGTCGACGAGCGGCGCCCTGCTCGCAGCGACGACGGGGAGCCCGCCGGCGCGCGCGAGCTCGTTGTCAGGGATCCAGTCACCCGTGAACACGACCGTGTCGCACTCGATCACGCGGACGACACCGTCCGGGCCAGCCACCTCGACACCCTCGACACGGTGACGTCCGATCACCCGGACCACGGACGTGCCCGTGTACAGCGGCACGCCGTAACGGAGGGAGGCACCGTGCCTCGCGACCGAGTACGTCTGCGGGCGCGGCGACGTCGTCACCATCGCGGCCACGTCGCACCGGGCGTCGTGCAGGGTCATCACCGCGGAGTAGCTGACGAGCTCGGCCCCCACGACCACCGCTCTGCGGCCGATCGGCTCGTGGTGCAGGTGCACCGCCTGCTGCAGCTGGCCGGTCGTCCAGACGCCGGCGGGCCGGCTGCCCGCGACGAGCCGGGCACTGCGCGACCGCTCGCGCACCCCGCTGGCGAGCAGCAGCGCACGCGGTCGGACGGTCTCCAAACCGGACGGCGACGTGATCCCGACCGCTGTCCCCTGGTCGTCGACCCAGTGCGTGACTGTGGTCGCGGACCGGACCTCGGCACCACTGTCGACGGCGAGGTCCACGAGGCGCCGCGCGTAGGCTGGACCCGACATCGCACGATGCAGGTCACGCAGGCCATAGCCGGGATGCCAGCAGTGGCGCGGGATCCCGCCGGGCGTCTCCTCGCGGTCGACGACCTCGACCCGGTCGACACCGCTCTCGCGCAGCCGTCGTGCGGCGCTCAGGCCCGCTGGCCCTGCGCCCACGACGAGGACGTCGAGCTCGCGCTCGTGTGACACCGTCATGCGCGTTCCCCCACGTCGGCGCCGACGATCCCGCCCAGGGCGTCGCCGAACTGCGCGGTGATCGTGGCGGCGCAGAAGAACCCCTGGCAGCGACCGTTCATCGCGCGCGTGCGACGTCGTACGCCGTCCCAGGATCGTGCGGGGACGTCGGAGGAGAGAGCGTCGCGGATCTCGCCCTCGGTGACCCGTTCGCAGTGGCACAGGATCCGGCCGTAGGCGGGGTCGGACGCGACGAGCTCGGCGCGCTGGTAGGGCCGAGGGGTCGCCTCACCGAGGTTGGGCATGCGCGGCGGCTGCGCCGCCCGCACCTCGCGCAGGTCGACGCCGGACTCGAAGAGCAGGCCGCGCACGTGCTCGGCGATCGCGAGGGACGCGGTAAGGCCGGTCGAGCGGATGCCGGCGACGCACACGTAGCGCTGGTCGGCGTCGAGGTGGATCTGGTAGTCGTCGTGCTCGGTCGCGGCGCGGAGTCCGGCGTACACCGCGGTGACCTCCTCCTCGAGCAGCTCGGGCATCAACGCCCGGCCCTTCTCGAGCAGGAACGCGATGCCCTCCGGGGTCGAGGCCGTGTCGTCCTTGTCGGTGAGGTTCTCCGCGGTCGGCCCGACCATGACGTTGCCGAACACGGTCGGGGCGATCAGGACACCCTTCCCCATCGCCGAGGGCACCGGCAGCAGGATGTGGTGGACGAGTCGGCGGGCGAACTTGTCGAACACGAGCAGCTGTCCGCGGCGGGGTGTGACCGAGAAGCGCTCGTGGCCGAAGGCCCGGTCGATCACATCGCTGCGCAGACCGGCGGCGTTGATGACCCACCCGGTGTCGATGCTGGCGCCGTTCCCGAAGGTCACGACGGTGCCGTCGCCGCGAGGCTCGACGCCGGTGACCCGGTGGCGCAACCGGAGATCCACGCCCAGGTGCACCGCCTCCGTCGCGAACGCGAGCGGCACGGTCCAGGGGCAGATGATGGCCTCGTCCGGGATCTCCACCGCGCCCAGCGCGCCGCGGGCGAGGTGCGGCTCACGTCGGTAGAGGTCGGCCACCTCGACCCGGCGTGCGCGGTCGTAGCTGTTCTCTCGCGCCTTGTCCTCGATCCCGTCGAGGGCCGCGAGCTGCGCGTCGTCCCAAGCCACCAGCAGGGCGCCGAGCGGCTCGACCGGGATGCCGGCCGCCGCGGCATACGCGCTGAGCAGCTCGTGGCCGCGACGCACGAGGCGACTCTCGAGCGTGCCCGGATTCGCGTCGAAACCTGTGTGCAGGATGGCGGTGTTGGCCTTGGAGGTGACGTTGCCGATGTCGTCGGACTCGTCCACGAGGGTGACACGGACGTCGTAGCGACCCAGCTCGCGAGCCAGGGCCGTACCCACGACCCCGGCGCCGACGACGAGGACATCGGTGTCCGACGACCTCGTCATGACGTGCCGTCCACGTGGTCGCCGCAAGCCACGCGGACCGCCGCCCGGATGGACGCAGCACGGTCGGCGGACATCGTGGGCTCGTAGATCGCCGCGGGCACGCTCGTGGGGACGATGACGGCGAGGTCGTGGTTGCCGCTCACCGAGGCGTGCGCGAGGGCGGCCGCTCCGAGTGCCGTCGCGTGCGGTGACGAGTGGACCTCGACGGGCACGCCGAGCAGGTCCGCCTGCGCCTGCATGAGGACGCGCGACCGCGTCAGCCCGCCGTCGACGCGCAACGCCTGAATCGGCGCGCCGGCGGCGTCCGACGCGTGCTGCGCGAGCTCGGCGACGAGAGCGGCGAGACCCTCTACGAACGCGCGAACGACGTGACCACTCGTGTGCCCGAGCCCGAGCCCGGTGATGCTCGCCCGGGCGTCGGGCCGCCACTGCGGCGCGGCCAGCCCGGCGAAGGACGGGACGAACGTGACGCCCGCGGAGTCCGGCGCCGTGCCGGCCACTCTGTCGAGCGAGGCGGAGTCCGGGAGCAGCCCGCAGTCGATGAGCCAGCCCACAGCGCTGCCGGCGGTGAGCACCTGGCCATCGAGGCAGAACTCGTCACCGGCGCCGACGTTCCAGGCCACCGACGGGATGAGGCCGGCCACACCCAGCGCCGGCGCGGATCCGGTGTGCGACAACAGGAAGGCGCCGGTGCCGTAGGTGCACTTGGTGTCACCCGGAGACAGGCAGCGCTGGGCGAGGAGCGCTGCCTGCTGGTCGACGACGAGCCCCGTGACGGGCAGGCCTCGCGGGCCGAAGACATCGGTCGTCCCGACGACGGTGACGTTGTCGACGATCACGGGCATGTCCTCGGGCCGGAGCCCGAAGATCTCGAGGGCACGCCGTGACCACCTACTGCTGCGGATGTCGGTGAGCATCATGCGCGACGCCGTCGAGGAGTCGGTCACGGTCGCTCCGCACAGCTGGTGCACGAGCCAGGCGTCGCTCGAGGTCACGATGCCCGATCGCGTGAGGTTCTCGCGGATCCACGCCATCTTCGGAGCACCGAAGTAGCTGTCGAGCGGCAGGCCGGTGATGGCAAAGAGCTCCTCGGCGTCGGCGTGCAGCCGGTCGACGACGGACTGGGCGCGACGGTCGTGCCACACGAGCACGGGCGTCTCCGCACGGCCGGTCGAGGGGTCCCACGCCAGGATGCTCTCGCCCTGGTTGGCGAGGGCGACGGCGTCGACCTCGACGCCGGCCTCGGCGAGCGCGCGACGTCCTGTAGAGACGACGCTCCCTAGGAGCGCGGCCGGGTCGTGCTCGGCCCTCCCGTCGTCAGTGGTGCGTGGCCGCACCTCCTGCTCCACGCACGCCAGTACCCTCAGGCCGGTGTCGACGACGACAGCCTTCGTGCCGCTGGTGCCCTGGTCGATCGCGAGGACGAACCCGTGCCGGGCCACGTCGCTACGCCCCCACGACAGCGGCCGCCAGCGAGTTCGACCGGGCAGGTGCACGCATGGCAGGCGTCTCCGATTCGTCGCGGCGGTAGGGACAGGCGTCCGTCCGAGGGACGGTCTCGCGATCGTATGCGCCAGGTGCGCGGCGCGCCCCTGATCGCGAGGCGGGGGCCGGCGGCGAACCAGACCGGATGGGGCGGCGACGCCTCGGCCCCGCTCGACGCGAGGCCCACGTCGACGTGCCGTAGCCTGGCTGGTGGAGCGCTCCCACATGGCTCGCCAAGGCGCTACGGTTCATCGACACGGACACGACGCGAAGGACGACCATGACCGAGCAGTCCCCCCAGCCGACCGCCGAACTCGTCCTCCCCCAGGGCCTCCTCATCGGGCTCGCGACTGCGTCCTGGCAGATCGAGGGCGACGTGGCCTCGCGCGGGCGAAGCATCTGGGACGACCTCGCCGACGTGCCGGGCGCCATCCGCGGTGGCGTCACCGGTGAGCCCGCCACCGACCACGTGCACCGGCTCGAGGAGGACCTCGACCTGCTCGCGTCGATCGGCGTCGACGCCTACCGGTTCTCCATCTCCTGGCCCCGGGTGCTCCCGACCGGACGCGGCGAGATCTCCGCTGAGGGCATCGGCTTCTACGACCGGCTCGTCGACGGGCTCATCGCGCGCGGCATCAAGCCGGTCGCCACGCTCTACCATTGGGACCTGCCCTCCACCCTCCAGGCGGAGGGCGGCTGGCCGGCCCGGTCCACCGCGGCTGCGTTCGCCGACTACGCCGAGATCGTCGGTCGCCACTTCGGCACGCGCATCGACCGCTGGCTCACCCTCAACGAGCCGTGGTGCGCAGCGTTCCTCGGCTACGCCGCAGGCATCCACGCGCCGGCGATCCGCGACGGAGGTGCCTCGTTGGCGGCGGCGTACCACCTCATGCTCGGCCACGGCCTCGCCCTGCAGCGGCTCCGCGACCTCGGCCTGACCAACATCGGTATCGCGCCGAACCTCATCCCGATCATCCCCGAGGACGACGAGAGCGCCGACGCCGCACACTTCATCGACGGCCTGCAGAACCGCTTCTGGCTCGACCTTCTCGCCGGCCGCGGCGTGCCCGAGGACGTCATGGTGGGAACCAAGGAGCTCACCGACTGGTCATTCGTGCGCGACTCCGACCTCCCCGTGATCGCCGCACCCATCGACTGGATCGGCGAGAACTACTACACGGTGATGCGGGTGGCGCTCGGGGCCGGTAGCGCCGAGGCCGTCGGCCAGGACGCGACCATGTTCCCGGGAGCGGGCGACGTGCACTTCGTCCCTCGCGGCGAGCTCACCGACATGGGCTGGGAGGTCATCCCCGACGGCCTCGTCGAGATCCTCACGCGCATCGCGCGCGACCTCCCCGACGTCGACATCTACGTCACCGAGAACGGCGCGGCGATGGCCGAGACGACCGACGCCGACGGCGTGCACGACCCGCGTCGCATCCACTACTACCGCGATCACCTCGACGCCGTTCTGCGCGCCCGCGCGCTCGGCGCCCCGGTGAAGGGCTACTTCGGCTGGTCGCTGCTCGACAACCTCGAGTGGGCCGAGGGCTGGTCGATGCGCTTCGGTGTCGTGCGGGTCGATCCCGAGACCCAGGAGCGCACGCTGAAGGACAGCGCGATGTGGTTCCGCGACCGGCTCGCTGAGCGCAACGCACGCGCCTGAGCCGTCGAGCCGGCGTCGCGGCCGCCGGCTCGCCGTGGGCTCAGAGGACGTCGCGGTACTCGGTGATCTCCCAGTCGCTCACGTGGAGCTGGTAGCGCTGCCACACCTGGCGCTGCACCGCGCAATACATCGTCGCGACGTCGTGCCCGACGGCGTCGACGAGCACCGTGTCCGCCTCGAAGGCGGCGACGCCGTCGAGAAGATTGGTGAGAACGCGCGGGTACGCCGGGTCGTTGCCCACGTCGTGCCCCATCGGCTCACCCGGATCGGCACCGGTGGCGATGCCGTCCAGACCGGCGGCGAGCTGGACCGCAGCGAGGAGGTAGGGATTCGCGTCCGAGGCACCAAGCCGGTTCTCGAGCCGGGTGTTCTCCCCGCGCAGCAGCGCGCGGACCATCGCCGTCCGGTTGTCGATCCCCCAGGCCGCGCGCAGCGGCGCATAGGCGTTGGGGCGCAGGCGCTTGTAGGCGGTGACGGTCGCGGCAGCGATCCCAGTGATCCCGTCGGCGTGGGCAAGCTGACCACCGACGTAGGCACGGCCCAGCGCCGAGATCTCCCCGGCGTCGGCGAACAGGTTGCTGCCATTCTCCGCCAGCAGGGTCTGGTGCAGGTGGAAGCCGCTCGGCGGGTGCTCGACGTGGTTGCTCGGCACGCTCATGAAGGTCGCCGTCATCCCGTGCTGCTCCGCGAGCTCCTTCGTCGCGAGCTTCGCGAGGAAGATCTGGTCGAGCGCGCGCAATCCGGCGGTGGGCCGGATGTTGATCTCCATCTGCCCGGCGCCGTGCTCGTTGAAGACCTCGTAGACCGGCACACCCATCCGCGGGAGATACTCGAACACGTCCTCCACGAAGCCGGCGATCCGTGAGAGGGCGGCGTTGGAGTACCAGTCCTGCATGCCGAACGCCGACCCGCCGTGCGGTCCGTCGGCGTCACCGGTGAGGAGGTAGAACTCGACCTCGGGGCCGAGCAGCGGCGTGTAGCCCGCCGCGAGGACCGAGTCGACGACCCGCCGCGCCGCCGACCGCGGCGCGGGTGCGAGACCGATGTCGGCCTCGAGATCGCAGATGACGACCGCGGTGCCTGGGTTCCAGGGCAGCACCGTGTAGGTGTCCATGTCGGGCACGAGGAAGGCGTTGCCCATGGGGACGTCGATGTCGCTGGGGAGGTTCTGCCACACGTCGCCGTAGAGCACGGGAGCGGCCCAGACGTGCCTGCGGTCGCCGAGCGAGTGGAAGTACTCGGCCGACACGGCCTTCGCCCGTACGACGCCATGGGCGTCGGGCACGAGCAGCCGAACGACGCGGACCTCGGAGGACGAGCCGCTGCCGACCACGTCGGCACCGTGCTCCGTCGGAGTGCCCATCGTCCCACCTCCTGGATGTCACGGCCGTGAGCCGTGGCGACGCTGCCCGGCGCTCGCCCGGCCCTCGCCCGGCCCTCGCCCGGCCGCTCGCCCGGCCGCTCGCCCGGCCGCTCGCCCGGCCCTCGCCCGGCCCTCGCCCACGATAGTCATCAGCCGCGGCCCCGATCTCGGCGACATGGCGGCCAGACATGACTCGGACCCCAGGCCGTCGCCAGGGGTCCGAGTCGTCGTCGTGCGTCGTGCGTCGTGCGTCGTGAGGTCGTGCGTCGTGCGTCGTGCGTCGTGCGTCGTGAGGTCAGTAGGCGCGCGACGTGTCCTCGGTCGTGGCGCTCCCGGCGATCGTCCCGGCGAACTCCGACGCCGTCATCGGCTTGGAGAACATCGGGTAGTCATAGGTGATCGCGTTGGTGTGCTCCTCGGCGCTGGTCGCACCGACGCAGTCGGTGAGGGTGACGACCTCGAAGCCCTTCTCATACGCCGATCGCATGGTCGACTCGACGCAGCAGTTGGTGAGGAAGCCACCCAGGACGACGGTCTCGACACCCTTGCTGCGCAAGATGAAGTCGAGGTTGGTGCTGGCGAAGGCGTCGAGGCCCCGCTTGCCCTCGAGCACGATGTCGCCCGACTGCGGGGTGACCTCGGCGACGAAGTCCGCGCCCCAGCTGCCCTTGACGAAGGCGTTCGTGTCGACGACGCCCTTGAGGATCCCGTACGGCGTGGACGTGATCTCCCCGTAGCCCTCGGCGAACTGGATCGGCGCGTGGATGATGGTGGCACCGGCGGCACGCGCCGCGGCGACGGCTTCCTGCGTGTGCCCGATCATGCCGGTCGACTCCATCGAGTCCTTGACGGCGCCGTGGAGCGCACCGCCCTCGCTGGTGAAGTCGTTCTGGTACTCGACGAGAACGACTGCGGTCTTCTGCGGGTCCATCTGTTCCTCCTGGCCGGGGTGAGCGGGTAGCGAGCCAACGAACGAAGATCACGAATAGCGAAGATCACGAAGAACGAAGATCACGATTTCGGGAGCCAAAGCGAAGTTGAGCTCGCGAGATCTTCCCTAAGGGAAGATCTCTGCAGTTGAACTGCACTTTGGCTCCCAGAATCGTGATCTTGGTCAGGGTGGAAGGGCTAGGGCCAGCAGCTCGGCGAGGTGGAGGACTTTGGTGCGGGACTTGCGACGGCGCAGCGTCGTGACGAGCTGGCGCTGGCAGACGGGGTTGACGACGACGAGGTAGTCGAGGTCGAGCTCAGCGATCTCGTCGAGCTTCGGTGCCACGACGGCGGCGGCGTCGCGGGGCCGCAACAGGGCGTAGGTGCCCGCCCCTCCACAACACGTGCCGGCCGACGGCAGCTCGACGTAGTCGGCAGCCCGGACGATGAGGTCGCGCGGCTGGGCGGTGACGCCGAGCCCGTTGCGCAGGTGGCACGAGTCCTGCAACGCGACCCGCGCACGGCGTCCCCCGACCATGACCGGGGCGAGCTCGGGCGCCGCGTCGTCCGACGCCCACACGTCCACGAGGTACTCCGACAGCTCGCGCACCCGCTCGCGCCCGAGGACGTTGACCAGGTGCGCGGCACAGCCGCCTGCGGTCGTGAGGATCGTGCCGGGCAGCGCCTCCCCCATCGACTTCGCGAGCCGGTGACCCTCGCCGCTGCCCCCGCTGTGTGCGTGCAAGGCCCCACAACAGCCCTGACCGGAGGGGATCTCGATGCCGGGGAGCAGGCGCGTCACCGCGCGGGAGACGCCGGGGAACAACGATCGCTCGACACAGCCGAGCATGAGCTGCACGCCCTTGCCGGACGCCCGTCCCGTGGTTCGTGCCGCGCCCCGTACCTTGCCGGCCGCGGCCAGCGCCGGGGTCATGCGGACGCCGAGGCGCAGGCCGGCGGCGACAGGCGGCGTGCGCGCTCCGCTCCATGTGACGTCGCGCCACTGCTCGAGGAGCGCGCCGTACTCCACGCCCGCGGGGCACACGGGCTCGCACGCCCGACACCCCAGGCAGTACGACGACTGCTCACGGACCGTCGGGTCGTCGACGGGGAGGCGACCCGACTCGACGGCGCGCATCAGGGTGATCCGGCCGCGCGGGCTCGAGCGCTCGTCACGCGTCAGCGCGTACGTCGGGCACACCGGAAGGCAGAAGCCGCACGAGATGCAGGCCGCGAGCTGATCGTGGTCGAAGAGGCCGAGGGACACCTCGGCGGCGGGCTCCGGGAGCCCCGTCATGAGCCGAGCTTCCCGGGGTTGAGGATGCCGGCGGGGTCGAACGCCGTCTTGATCCGGCGCATGAGCGCGAGCTGGTCCTCGCCGAGACGGCGTCCGAGCCAGCGCAGCTTGGCCGCGCCGACGCCGTGCTCCCCGGTGATCGTGCCGTCGAGATCGAGCGCCCGCCCGAAGATGTCGTCGAACGCCGCCTCGGCGCGGGCCCGGGCCTCGAGATCACCGGCATCGAACACGATCGTCGGGTGGAGGTTGCCGTCGCCGGCGTGGCCGAACGTCGCGCACACGACGTCGTGACGCCGGGCAATCTCCTCGATGCTGTCGACCATCTCGGCGATGCGCGGGCGGGGGACGGTGACGTCCTCGAGCAACGTCATCGGCGCAAGCCGCGAGAGTGCGGGCAGGGAGCAGCGGCGTGCGGCAAGGAGGTGCTCGGACCCGGCGACGTCGCGGGCGAGCTCGATGCCTCGGGCGCCGTGGGCTGTGCAGGCCTCGGCCATCCGGTCCAGCGACTCGGCGACGGTGCGCAGGGCACCGTCGTCGCCGAACAGGAGCAGCGCACCGGCGTCACGATCGAGGCCGAGGTGGGCGAAGTCCTCGACGGCGCCGATGCAGGCCCGGTCGAGGAACTCCAGCGTCGCCGGCAGGGTGCCGCCCGCGATGATCGCGGTGACGGCACGACCCGCATCGGCGAGTGAGTCGAAGTAGGCGACGCCGGTGTTCGACGTCTCGGGCATCGGCAGCAACCCGACAGTCACCTCGGTGATGACGCCGAGGGTCCCCTCCGACCCGGTGAGCAGCCGGGTGAGGTCATAGCCCGCAACGTCTTTCCAGAGCCGACCACCGGTGCGGATCACTTCGCCGGTGGGGAGCACTACCTCGAGACCGAGGACGTAGTTGCGCGTCACGCCGTACTTGAGACCGCGGAGCCCACCGGCGCACGTGGCGACGTTGCCGCCGACCGTGGAGACGGTCTTGCTCCCGGGGTCCGGCGGGTAGAGCAGGCCGATCGCGGCAGCGGCGCACGCGAGTTCCGCAGTGGTCACGCCCGGCTCGACCACCGCGAGGAGCTCGTCCGCGCTGACCTCCTTCACGGCCGTCATCCTGGTGAGGACCAGGACGATCCCGCCACGCTCGGGCACCGTCGCGGCCGCGAGGTTCGAGCCGCCTCCGCGTGGCACGACCGGCGTCCCGGTGCGGGTGGCCAGGGCCAGGACGGCGGACACCTGGGCCGTCGTCGACGGGAGCACGACGGCGTCGGGGCGGGCGCGGAACAGTGGGGTCGCGTCGCGCGAGAAGGGCTCGACGTCGCCGTCGGAGGTGAGGACACGGGTGTCGCCGACGATGGCGCGCAGCTCAGCCAGGATCGCCGGGGCGAGCCCGGCGGCCGGTGCGGGCGAGGTCGTCATGTCGGTGGTGGCTCCCCCTCGGCGAGTGTGGTCAGACCACAGGTGCGGGCGTCACACTAGGGTCCGTCGCAGCACCGCACAAGGGGGTGCGCACGAGGAGGTGCTGATGGCGACCGGGCAGGTCGAACCGACCGGTGCACCGCTTCCGCGTGCCGTCGCCGCCCGCCCGCGGGCTTACGAGCAGGTGCTCGACCGCATCGAGGCCGACCTCGCCCACAACCGGCTGCACGTGGGCGACCGCCTCCCGCCCGAGCGCGAGCTCGCCGCCGACCTCGGCATCTCCCGGCCCGCCGTGCGCGAGGCGCTGCGGGTCCTGCAGGCGTGGGGCACGGTCGTGTCGGGCACCGGATCCGGCCCCGATTCGGGCACCGTCCTCATCGCGGCGCCGGCCGCGGCGCTGACCCGGTTCCTCCGTCTGCACGTGCTGCTCGCCAGCATCGGCACGACTGACGTCGTCCGAGCCCGCGTCGCCCTCGAGCGCGAGTCGACGCGTCTCGCCGCCCGCCACGCAACGGCAGAGGATCACGAAGTCATCCGCGCTCACCTCGAGGCGATGGACCTGCCCGACCTCGATGCCGACGGCTTCAACGAGCACGACACGGCGTTCCACGTCGCGATCGCGAGCTCCACCGGCAACCTGCTCGTCGCCGAGCTCACGATCGCACTCCGCGAGGCAATGCGGCCGCGACTGCTGTCGGCCCTCCAGTCGACGCCGCACCTGCGGACCGTCACGGCGCGGCTGCGTGTCGAGCACCACGGCATCTACGACGCAATCCTGGCTGGCGACGCCGAGACGGCGGCCGATCGCGTCGAGGCCCACATCGAACTGTTCTACGGGCCGACGAACTGACCAGCCGGCACCCGGCCGGCCGGTGAGACACCTGCGCGGTCAGCCCGTGACACGACCGAAGACGAGATAGGAGATCGGTCCGATCGGCTGTACGAAGCATGCACCGGCCCACAGCGGCTTCGGGCCGCGAACCTGCTCCCGCGGACGCCTCGCGAGGTCGACGAGGGCGGCGGTCGTGAGGACCAGCTCGACGCCGGACACCACGACGATCACTAGCTTCTGGGTGCCGGTGAGGTCGCTCCACTTCTTGCTCGTAGCCATGCTCCGACGCTAGCCCCCGCTGCCGAGCGTTGTCCGCCCGGGCGTCGACGTCGGTTGGTCAGGCCCACGGGTCGTCGCGTCGCCGCACGCGGCGTCGCGGCGGCTCCTATCGTGGTCGCCGTGGATGTCGAGTTCAGCGGTGACCTGTGGTTCTGGAAGGGCCCTGCCCCGCACCACTTCGTCACGGTGCCGGACGAGGGTCCACCGAGGTGCGGGCCGTCTCCGCGTTGGTGACCTACGGGTGGGGTATGGCCCCGGTCACAGTGCGGATCGGCACCACCGAGCGGACGACGTCGCTGTTCCCCAAGGACGGCCCCTACATCGTGCCGGTGAAGGCGTGCGTGCGGCAGGCCCAAGGGCTCGACGTGGGCGACGTCCTGAGAGTCCGGCTCAGGGTCGATGTCTGATGGCGCCTTGGCCCACCACCACGCAGCTGACCGAGTCGATCGGCTCGGGCTCCGCGCCGCCTGCTGGCGTGGTGTGGTCTGCGTCGCCGTCCGACGTGGCAAGCAGGGCTCGCTCGACGGCGTGGAAGGTCTCTCCCCCAGCGAGTTCCAGCTCTTTGAGCGCCGAGAGAAAGTGGTACTCCGCGTCGACGAGAACGGCCGCCCACAGGTGGCCGGCGCACGCCATGGCGAGACGCAGCTCCGACCTCCCGGCCGCCGTGGCGCGCTAGCGCGACCGTTTCGGAGTGCGCCGCGCAGCAGAGGATCGGACCACCGAGTGACCAGCCCTCGGTCAGCGACCGTGAAGGTCGGCTGGCTCATCCCTCAGGCCACGGACACGTACCGACCGGTGGCGGAGAGTCGAGCCGCGACACGGGATCGATGCCCGCAGAGCGCCGCCACGGCATGCGGCACCGGCATTCCCTCGACAACGGCCACCTCGAACGACGCAGACTCTGCCACCCACCGGAACCGACCCTGACGCCCGCCGAGACCCCCGCTCCCATGGCGGCGGCCGGGTGAGGCCGCTGTGCGGCTCATCCTGCCCTTCGCCACCGGAGCCGCGGCTGTCGAACGGCCTCGCGGCGACGGGACAAGCCCGTCGGTGAGAAGGTCGCGACCCTGGCCGACCCTGGCCGACCCGGACACGTGGGGATTCGCTCGCACGGTCGAATGCAGCGCATCCTGCCTCGACCAGGTGTCGAGTAAGCACAACTCACCCTTGCCCTTCGACGGTAGTGGACTGTCGATCGGGTCGGCCAGTATTGCCCTGTGTGTTCGACACCGCCCTCGGGTCCCGGGAGCCGAGGCCCCCAGACACGCCCTAGTCGCCCGGTTCGACGCCGCCGCAGCGGCCCTGGCTGCCGAGCTCGCGCAGGGTTCGTTGTCGGACGTCCCCGCGGCAGCGTTGCCCGAGCTGACAGCTGCGGTGCACCGCTCGACGGACCTCGGCGAGACCTGCGTGACGCCGTTGACAGGCACCGTGCGCGCCTCGGGCGTCCTCGCGGTCGCCGGGTAGGTGTCGACGAGGACGTGGATCAAGGCCGAGTGCAGGAAGTCCGACGCGACCTCGGGGGCGACGCTGGGTCGGGCCAGGGATCTGGCCGGGACGTTCGCCGCGACGGCTGCGGCGTTGTTGGCGGGTGGGGATCGGTTCCGGGCAGGCGCAGGAGATCACCCTCGGGATCACGTTGGCGTCGCAGGCGGTGCCGTCCGCGGACCGGGTGCGGAGTCCGTCCGCGGAGACCATCGTCCTCGAGGTCGCGAAGACCGGCAGGGTCGACGGCTGGTACCGCGCCGGGTCACTCGTTCCCCAGGACCAGCCCCGTGCGGGCGATTCGGACTGGGCTCAGAGGCTGGGCGCGACGCTGCGCCGCCCGCACCAGCTCGCGCAGGCGTGGGGGGAGACGATGCGCGACCTACCGGCCGTGAGCTGATCTACGGCGTCGTCGCGCGCGCGACCGTGCGACGACGCGTGCTCGTCGTCGTCGGGGGCCTCGGCGAGCTCAAGGCCGCCGCAGTCGCAGCGCAGCGCGGGCGCGACCTCGTCCTCCACGATGCCGCACGGCGGGTCGGCGGCCAGGCGCTGCTTGCCCAGAACGTCCCTGGCCGCATGGAGTTCGGCGGCATCGTGACCAACCTCGAGCACGAGGCCCGGAGTGCCGGCGTCGAGATCCGCACGGGGTCGACCGTGACCTCTTCGAGGATCGACGCCGAGCAACCCGACGTCGTCGTGGTCGCCACGGGCGCCCGGCCCCGGCGACCAGACCTCGAGATCGGCGGGGCCTCGCCGTCCTGGACGCGTGGCCGGTGCTCGACGGCGCCGACGTCCCCAGCGGGCGTGTCGTCGTCGCCGACTGGCGCGGCGACTGGATCGGTCTCGGTACGGCGATCGCGCTCGCCCAGCGCGGTCGGCAGGTGGCTCTCGCCACCGCCGGCCCGCACGCCGGAACCTCGCTGATGCAGTACGTCCGCGACGAGATGACGGCGACGGCCCTGCGCAGCGGCGTCACGGTCGTCCCGTTCGTGCAGCCCTACGGTGTCGATGACGACACCGTCCCTCTTCAGCACGTCCTCACCGGTGCGCCGGTCATGGTCGAGGACGCCGTCGCGCTCGTGCTCGCGGTGGGCCATGAGTCCGGCGACGCGCTCCTGCGCGAGCTCGAGGAGCGTGGCGACGTGGAGGTCGTCGGCGTCGGCGACTGCCTCGCCCCGCGCACCGCGGAGGAGGCCGTGCTCGACGGCCTCCGGGTCGGCACCGCGCTCTGACTTCGAGCCGTCTGGCCTCGCTGCGTCGCGATGTCTCTGAGGGCCGTCAGGCCTCGACGTAGCCCTTGAGCCCGTTGACCGTGTTGTCCACGAGGTTGCCGATGACCCGTCGCCGCAGGAAGCCCGGCAGGGGCAGGTTGTGGCTGATCCTCAGGGTGAACGTGACCTCGGTCGAGTCCTCTCCCAGCGGCTTCAGCGTGTAGCGGGCCTCCTGGCCGGTCTGCAGCCGGCCCTTCACCAGCGACCAGGCAAGACCGTCGTCGTGGTGGACGTAGGAGAGCGTGTAGTCGTCGGTGCCGACCGCGGTGCTCGCGGTGAAGTGGGCCTTGGCGGGTGTCCCGTCCTCGTTGCGCTCGAGCACCTCAGCGGTCCTGATCTCCGGGACCCACTCGGGCTGGCTCCCGACATCGCGCACGGTGGCAAGCACCCGGTCGAAGTCGGCAGCGACCGTGATCGTGCGTCGGTCCTCGTCAGTGGGCATGAGGTTCCTCCCTCAGAGCGCACGTGCCATACGTGCGAGGTCGTCGAGCTCCTGGTCGAACGCGTCGACCAGCCGTTCCGGATCGGGCACGATGCCGGCGTCGACCTTGAAGCCGACGCGCACCGTCCTGTTGTAGCTGAAGATGCAGACACCGACGTTTTGCCGACCCGACCCTGGCACCCAGCCCAGGACACCGGCGATGGGGCTGCCCGCGACGAACCGGTCGGTCATCGGGCCGATGACGTTCGTGGTGACACCGATCGCCTTGCTGGAGAAGAAGTTGACGAGCTGCTCCTCCACTCGGGGGTGGGTCAGGCCGATCGTGTTGATCAGGCCGAAGGTGATGAGGGCCTCGGGCGAGTTCTTGATGGAGTCCATGCGCCGCTTGGTCTCGGTGAGCCGCGCCAACGGCGTGCGGGTGGCGACCGGCAGCGGGAGGAGGACGAGGGCGAACCTGTTGCCGAGCTCTCTGGGCAACGGCTCGCCGACCGGCCTGAGGTTGACGGGCACCATCGTCGTGAGGTCCCGGGCCTCGCCGCCGTGGGTGACGATGTACTCCGAGATCGCTCCGGTGATGGCGCCGACGAGGACGTCATTGACGGTCGCCCCTGCGAGCCGACTGATCCGCTTGACCTCGGAGATCGACCTCGGGTTGGACCACACCGCGCGCTTCTCCAGCCCGGGGTCGCCGCTGAGCGGGGTCGTCGGGTTCCGGCCGAGAAGCAGCTTGTCGGCGATCCACGCCGTCTGCCGCCCCAGGGTGATCGAGTCCGGCACCAACGACGGACGGATCCGCCGCGCCGTCCCGGTGATGAGGTTCTTGGCCGTGTCGAACCCGGGGATCGACAATCGCGACCCGTGGGTCGCCACGGCCAAGGAGTCGCCGTCGCCCGAAGCCGGGTCGCCGTCCCCGTCCGGCGTGGCGTCGGTGAGTGAGAGCAGCACCTCGGCGAGGGCCATCCCGTCGGCCAGCGCGTGGTGGAACCGTCCGACGATCGCGGACCCGTTGCGGTAGCCGTCTACGAGGTGGAACTCCCAGAGCGGGTGGTTGCGGTCGAGCGGGGACTTCATCTGCGTCTCGACGTAGTCCTGCAGCTGCTTCTCCTGGCCTGGAGCGGGGAGGGTCGCCCGGCGGAGGTGGTTCTCGATCGCGAAGTCGGGGTCGTCCTCCCAGTGCTGGCTGCCGAGGCCGAACGAGCGATCGACCAGCTTCTGCCCGAAGACCGGGAAGTGATCGACGAGGCGCCGTTTCACGACGACCGCGAACCGCTCCCAGTCGACCGTCTCCTCGAACCACATGACGGATTCGATAACCATGAGGTTGTTCGGTCGGTCCGCGTTGAGCCAGATGTTGTCCACGGCCCCGACCGGTCGACGGCCGCCCATCCCATCACCACGCCTTCACAGCAAGTACGGCGGCGATCCGTTCGCGCCCGAGGAATCGAGCGTATGACGCGGGAGGCGCCGTCGCCCGACGAGTTCGGCAGAAGGTCCCGGCTCGGGGCGTCAAGGCCCCTGCGGCGCGGCCCCCTGCAAGGAGCGAGTCCGAGGTGCCACGGGGCTTCAGGGACCCGGGGCACGCCACGACCACTCCCAGAACCACAGGTCACAGGACCCCGGAAACGGGGAGGGGAACCCATGTCCGCCGTCACCGATGCCCACTCAACGACACCCGTGGTGTACGCCGCCCCGCGCCAGGAGAAGCTTGGGGGCCATGAGGACATCGTCGCCACCGGCTAAGTCGGCTACGTCGGCTACGTCGGCTACGTCGGCTACGTCGGCAAGATCATCCACGTGACCGCCGTCCGGGTCCTGAGCCTGCAGTACCACGAGCTCAAGGTCGAGACGATCTGCGTGCTGTCCGGCGAAGGCGTGGAGCATGGCCCGACCGCCGACGAGCTGACCTCGCGGGTGCTCACACCCGCGGACACGATCCACCTCCCCTCGACGACGGTCCATCGGATGACCGCCGTCACCGATCTCGTCTTCGTCGATGCCTCGACGGCCGATGTCGGCTGGCGCGAGGACGTCGTACGGCTCGAGGAGATTGACGGCCGCACCGGGACGACCGCGCCCTGAGGCCCTGCCGCTGCGGCTGCGGCTGCAGCTGACGCTGCGGGTGACGCTCAAGATCGCGAGTTCGGGAGCCAGGACGCAGTTGAACTGCCGATTCCTTCCCTATGGGAGGAATTCTCGAGCGTGGTGCTGTGGTGCGGTGGGTTGGGAGACTGTGGGGGTGTCCGTGGATCCTGAGGTGCTGCGCGTCGGGCCGATTGTCGTGAGCCTGGAGCGGCTGGTCTACGCGACGGTCGTCCTCATGTCGGTGCTGGTCGTGTACGACGGCTGGCAGGACCTGGCGTCTTTCGCCGGAGTGGCCGCGGTCATCCTCGCCCCGACCTTCGCCCTCGCCGTCGCACACCTGTTTTCCGACGCCGTCGAGGAATACTTCCGCGCGCAGCGGCCCTTGACCGCAGAGGAGCGGCGCGCCCTGGCCCTGGGCCAGGTCCAAGTCCTCCTCGCCGCCGTCCCGATGCTCGTCCTGCTCGGGATCGGCGCGATCAGCCCCCTCGACGCCCGGGGGTCCATCGCCACGCTCCTGTGGGCTGGCGTCCTGACCCTGGTGGGTCTGACGCTGCTGGCGGCCCACCGCGCCGGGATCCGCGGGTGGCGTCTGGCCGTGGCCGGGCTGGCCGGCGGCGCCGTCGGACTGATCGTCGTCTCCCTCCAGATCCTGCTCAAGCCGCACTAGGTTCGGCGGCAAGGTGGGGTGTGCTGTTGGTGACGCACACCCATTCCGTGCCACCGCTTCACAACCAGCTCACCGTCAAGGTGGGGGCTGGTTGTTTGCCGGGGAACCTAGGCCCGGCTTCCCTCCTGACCCGGCGGGTAAACCACCACGACCACGCCCGGCAGTGGTGCTCGGGTGGGCGAGACACACACCACCGCCTTCGACGGGAAGGAAGTACGTGCCTCAAGCGTCGTAATGCGCGCGTCCAAGCTGTCGAGGTGTTGCTGCTGGTGGGTGCGGGAGGCCCGGACCCAGCCGTCGTTGTCGTTGCACGCCGACGCCATCACCCGCTGTGGCACACCCGACAACGGCCCGAGCTGCTTCGCCCTCGAGTTCCCCGGAACCCCCGCAACCGCATCACCCAGGTCACCGGCCTTGAGGCGTCCGAGGAACAAGCCCGCATGGACGAGCACATCACGTTCGAACGTCGTGAGACGCAACCAGGCCCGGGTGCCCGCCACAGGGGGGGGTGCCGCAACCCGCGGCGGGTACGCCCGGCGACGCGCACGCGACGGACCAGCAGCGGCAGGCATACGCCCGATGGTCCGGCACAGGTCCGACAACGCCTGAGTGTCGCGTGGGGTTCGATTGCCGACAGCCATCCCACCTTGCCGCCGAACCCAAGCCGCACTGACCCCCGAGACCAGCGACTGACACGGACGGCCCTCGCCTGCCGCGCCCTCCGGAGGGCACCATAGGTCCATGTCCTTCCCGAGCAGGCGACCGGTGCTGGTAGCCGTCGTGGCGGCGGCCCTGTCGATCGGCCTCGTCGCGGCGCCGACGACCGCCCCCGGGTCGGAGCCCGCGCCTCTCCCCTTCGTCCCGGCCGCGGCTCGGGCCTCGGCTGCGATTCCGGCAACGGCTGCGGCTGCGGCTCGATCGTCGAACCCGGTCGAGACGGCTCCGCGCGTCACCCGGGCCATCCAGCAGGCGCCGACCGTCGCCCCTCGCGGCTTCCTGTGCCGCACCGTTCGGCGTGGTGCGGTGACCTACTCCTGCGTCATCGGTCGCTCCGTCGACGGCCGAGCGATGGTCGCGGACCGGCAAGGCAACCCGACCGCCCGGCGAGTGCTGGTCGTCAGCGGGCAGATGCACGGTGAGGAGTGGCCCGGTCCGCTCACCGTCGACGTCGTCCGGAGGATCCCGACGTCGGTGCGCGGCGGCTACCAGATCTGGACAGTCCGCACGATCAACCCCGACGGCGGAGCCATCGCTCGTCGCTACAACAGCCGCGGCGTCAACCTCAACGCCAACTTCCCGAACAAGTTCCTGCGGGCGGCGCACAGCGGTTCCCGGGCGCTCAGCGAGCCGGAGTCGGCTGCCATCGCACGGTTCCTCATCTGGGTGCAGCCCGACCTGGTCGTCTCGCTGCACGGGTTCTCCGAGGCGGTGGACACCACGGGCGGGGGGCGGCGCGCAGCGTTCGCGCGCACCTTCTCGGTCCTGTCGGGGATCCGGCCGGCCCACGTCGTGCCGTGCGGCGGGCCGTGCCACGGGAACATGACCGACTGGTACAGCGCCACCTCGCGCGTGCACGGCGTCGCGTTCACCGTCGAGCTGCCGCGCTCGTCGAGGGTCGTCCGACGCTGCGGTGTCCCCGGCCGCCCCGCGCGGGCTACGCCGATCGTCTGCACCGCGTGGGCGGCGGTCTACCTCGCGGCCCGGCTCCCCGCCTGACCACTCGACCGCGGGAGGTCCCGGCCGCGCTACCGCCGTCACCGGCAGGAACGGGTTGCCGACGGCAGCACGGCCGGGCCGACATCAGAAGTCCCCGGCGTCGCGGCGCATCCGTCGCAGCACGTTCACCAGCGTGCCGACCGAGCTCGCGCTCAGTCCGGGGTCGGCGAAGACCTGCTCGTTGAGCGCCGCGGTCGCACGCTCAGCGAGGGCGAGGCCGGCTCTGGTCAGCTCCACGAGGGTCGCGCGCCGGTCGGTCGGGTGCGCACGGCGGACGACGAGGCCGGCCGCCTCGAGCCGGTCGACGGCGTTGGTGACGCTCGTCTGGTGCACCTGCAGCCGCGAGCCGATCGTGCGCATCGGCAGCGACCTGCGCTTGCTCAGGTAGAGCAGCATCAGCACCTCGTACCTGGCGAAGGTGACGTCGAAGGGGCGCAGCACCGCCTCGACCCGTGACAGGGCGATCTGGTGCGCGCGCATCAGCGAGGTGATCGCGGCCATGCCGTCGGCGGCGTCGCCCCAGCCGTGCTCGACCCACTGACGGTGGGCCTCCGCGATCGGGTCCGCGGCGAGGCGTGGCTCGGGTTTCGGCATGGGCGCATGGTACCGGTCCCGCGGCCGTAGACCCATGGTAATCAGATAGTCGGATGTCCTACTATATTGACGTCGCCCGACCCCTCCCGGGCATCGACGTCTCCAGGAGCAGCCCGTGAGCGCCACCGAGTTGCACGTGCCCGTCAACCCCGTGCGCTTCGTCACGGCCGCCTCGCTGTTCGACGGGCACGACGCCGCGATCAACATCATGCGCCGGCTCCTCCAGAGCCAGGGCGCCGAGGTGATCCACCTCGGCCACGACCGCAGCGTCGAAGACGTCGTGACCGCCGCCGTCCAGGAGGACGTCCAGGGCATCGCGGTGTCGTCCTACCAGGGCGGCCACGTCGAGTACTTCACCTACCTCGTGGAGCGCCTCGCCGAGCGCGGCGCCGGGCACGTCAAGGTCTACGGCGGTGGCGGCGGCGTCATCGTACCGTCGGAGATCGAGGCCCTCGCGCGCCTCGGCGTCCACATCTTCAGCCCTCAGGACGGGCAGCGCCTCGGCCTCCCCGGGATGATCAACCAGCTCATCCGCGAGTGCGACGTCGACCTCTCTTCTCTCTCCGTCGACGTCGCGGCGGTCGCTGCCGGCTCGACCGCGGCCCTCGCTCGGGCGATCACCGTCCTCGAGGCCCGAACTGACCCCGACCTCCCCGCGGCGTTGCGCGCGACTGCCGGTGACCGGGCCGTGCCGGTCCTCGGCATCACCGGCACCGGCGGCTCGGGCAAGTCCTCGCTCACCGACGAGCTCGTGCGCCGACTGCGCCGTGACAGCCAGGACAAGCTGCGCGTCGCCGTCCTCGCGATCGACCCGACGCGTCGTCGCGGCGGTGGCGCCCTGCTCGGTGACCGCATCCGGATGAACAGCATCGACCCCGACGTCGTCTTCTTCCGGTCGCTCGCGACGCGCGAGTCCGGTGCGGTCATCCCGGCGGCGCTCGACGACATCGCCATGGCCTGCAAGGCCGCCGGCTTCGACGTCGTCATCGTGGAGACGCCGGGCATCGGCCAGGGCGACGCCGCAGTCGTGTCCCACGTCGACACGTCCCTCTATGTCATGACGCCGGAGTACGGCGCCGCCTCGCAGCTGGAGAAGATCGACATGCTCGACTTCGCCGACGTCGTGGCGATCAACAAGTACGAGCGGCGCGGCGCCGAGGACGCGCGGCGCGACGTCGCTCGCCAGCTCGTGCGCAACCGAGGCGCCTTCGGCACCGCCTGGGACGAGATGCCGGTCTTCGGCACCAGCGCTGCGCGCTTCGACGACGACGGCGTCTCCGCCCTCTACCAGCACCTGCGCTCGCTCCTCGTGGAGAGGGGGCTGCCCGCCTTCGACGGCGTCCTCCCCCACGTCGAGGGGCGCATCTCCACCGGACTCAGCGGCGTGCTTCCCCGCGGCCGCGAGCGCTACCTCGCCGAGATCGCCGAAGCCGTCCGCCGCTACCACGCGGCAACCGACAGCAGCTCGGCGCTGGCGCGGCGTCTCCAGCAGCTGCAGGCGACGCACGAGCTCCTCGTCGACGGCGGGGAGCACGCGGCGGCCGAGGCCGTGTCCACGCTGGCCGAAGCGACAGACGCCGCCCTCGGCGACGACGGACGCGCACTCCTGGACTCCTGGCCGGCCGTTCGCGCCGGCTACCAGGGCGACGAGCAGGTCTACGTCGTCCGCGGCAAGGAGATCCACACGCCGTTGACCCGGATCACCCTGTCCGGCTCGCACGTGCCGCGCGTCGCGCTTCCCCGCGACGACGACCACGGCCAGCTGCTGCGCTTCCTCCGCGCGGAGAACCTCCCCGGCTTCTTCCCCTTCACCGCGGGCGTCTTCCCCTTTAAGCGCACGGAGGAGGCCCCTGCGCGCATGTTCGCCGGCGAGGGCGACCCGGCACGCACCAACCGCCGGTTCCACCTGCTGTCCGAGGGCCAGCCGGCGACACGTCTGTCGACCGCGTTCGACTCGGTCACCCTCTACGGCCGCGACCCGGCACCGGCCCCCGACGTCTACGGCAAGGTCGGGACGTCCGGTGTCTCGATCGCCACCCTCGACGACATGCGAGACCTCTACGCCGGCTTCGACCTTTGCTCCCCCACGACCTCGGTGTCGATGACGATCAACGGCCCAGCGCCGACGATCCTCGCGATGTACTTCAACGCCGCCATCGACCAGCAGGTCGCGCTCTTCCGCGGCGACGAGGGACGCGACCCCGGTGCCGCCGAGCTCGAGGAGATCTCCGCGCGCACCGTGGCGACCGTGCGCGGCACGGTCCAGGCCGACATCCTCAAGGAGGACCAGGGCCAGAACACCTGCATCTTCTCCACGGAGTTCTCCCTTCGAGCGATGGCCGACATCCAGCAGTGGTTCATCGACCACCAGGTCCGCAACTTCTACTCGGTGTCCATCAGCGGTTACCACATCGCCGAGGCCGGGGCGAACCCCCTGAGCCAGCTCGCGTTCACCCTCGCGAACGGCTTCACCTATGTCGAGGCCTACCTCGCCCGCGGCATGGACATCGACGACTTCGCCCCCAACATGTCGTTCTTCTTCTCCAACGGCATGGACGCCGAGTACACCGTCATCGGCCGAGTCGCCCGCCGTATCTGGGCCGTCGCGATGCGCGAGCGCTACGGCGCCGGCGAGCGGGCGCAGAAGCTGAAGTACCACGTCCAGACGTCGGGCCGTTCCCTGCATGCGCAGGAGATGGACTTCAACGACATCCGCACCACGCTGCAGGCGCTCTGCGCGCTCGATGACAACGCCAACTCCCTGCACACCAACGCCTACGACGAAGCCGTCACGACACCGTCGGCCCAGTCCGTGCGCCGCGCCCTCGCCATCCAGATGATCATCGACAAGGAGTGGGGCCTCTCGGCGAATGAGAACCCGCTGCAGGGATCGCACATCGTCGAGCAGCTCACCGACCTCGTGGAGGAGGCGGTCCTCCTCGAGTTCGAGCGCATCGCCGACCGCGGCGGCGTCCTCGGCGCGATGGAGACTGGCTACCAGCGCGGCCGGATCCAGGACGAGTCGATGCTCTACGAGCACCGCAAGCACGACGGCACCCTCCCGATCATCGGCGTCAACACCTTCCTCGCCGACCACTCGGGCGACGCCCCGGCGACGGTCGAGCTCGCTCGGGGCACCGAGGGGGAGAAGCAGTCCCAGCTGGAGCGCCTCCGCGACTTCCAGCAGAGCCACAGCGACGAGGCACCGGCCGCCCTCGAGCGGCTCCGTCACGCCGCCACCAGCGGCGGCAACCTGTTCGACGCGCTGATGGACGCCGTGCGGCACTGCTCCCTCGGTCAGATCACCGACACCTTCTTCGAGGTCGGCGGGCAGTACCGTCGCAACGTGTGATCACCACGCTCGTCCGATCTGCCCAGGCGCACCTTCCCTGGCTGGCATCACCGACCGTCCGGTCCCTAACGTGAAGGCGTGACGCCTCCCGAGGAGGCACGGGGTCCGGAGCCCTCGCCGCCTGGCGAGCCCGGTTCCTCGGCGACCTCGCTCATCTTCTCGGGCTTCACCTCCTTTCGGTGGGACGTCCTCGGCGGCACCATCAGCACCGATCCCATGGGCTCAGAGGGCACGGCCTCGTCGCGGCCGCGCACCTCGCGGCCCGAGCACGAGCTGCTCGGCGAGCTCACCCCCGCCGACGCGGAGTCGGTGCGACGCCGGGCCCAGGCAGCGCAATCGACCGGGCAGGCGCTCGACGTCCAGGTGTGGGTCCCCCTCGTCGGTGGGCGGCCACGCCTCTTCTGGATGCACGGCACCCGCCAGCCCGTCGCCGACAGCTCCGCGCCTCTCATCGGTGCCCTCGTCGACGTGACCAACCTCGCGAACAGCCTCGCCGTGGCCGCAGCACATGGCCTGCCCGATCACGGCGACCCGGCGCGGGTGGGCCGATTCGCCTGGGACGAGTCGACCCGCATCGTCCAGCTCTCGCCCGAAGCCGCAGAGATCGTCGGGGTCGAACGCGGCGGGGCACACCCGCAGTCCCGGTTCCGGGACGTCATCAGGTCCGAGGACTACGCCACGGCTCGGCGCACGGTGCGGACCGCCTCGATCGGCGACGTCCTGGACCTCGTCGTCCGCAGGGGGGATGACGACGCCGAGGGTCGCCTGCACCTGCGCGCCATCGTGAACAAGGGTGACGGCGGGGGCATCGCGCTGCTCGGCACGGTGCAGGACGTCGAGGACGAGGCCGTCGCCCACCAGGCCGTCGTCAACGTCAGCCGCGCCCTCAAGACACTGTCGCACGGTACCCATGTCCTGAACACGGCCACGAGCGAGCAGGGCCTCCTCGATGACATCTGCACGACCATCGTGCGCGACGGCGGCTACCACTTCGCCTGGTACGGCCGGGCGATCAGAGACGACACCAAGACCGTCCACCCGGTCGCGTGGGCAGGCTTCGACGCCGGCTACCTCACCGAGACGCACTTCTCCTGGTCCGCGGACGACCCCTCCGGGCAGGGGCCCACGGGCGTGGCGATCCGCACCGGCGAGGTCCAGTACGCCCACCTGATGGCCTCCCACCCGGCTATGGACCCGTGGCGGGAGGCGGCGATGGCGCGCGGCTACGTGTCGTCGGCCTCGCTCCCGGTCGTCGTCGACGGCGTGGTCGACGGTGCCCTCATGGTCTACGCCACCGAGGCGACCGCCTTCGACCCCCTCGAGATCAAGCTGCTCTCCGATCTCGCGCGCGACATCGGCTGGGGCCTTCGCCGTCTCGCAGACGTGCGCTCCCTGGAGGAGACGACGCGGGCGGCCGAGGCCAACATCGAGCGCCTGCAGTCCACGCTCGACAGCCTGCTCGACCCGTTCGTCCTCCTCGAGGCGGTGCGCGACGGGAGCGGACACCTGGTCGACCTGCGCTACTGCGAAGCGAACGAGGCCGCCGCGGCGTACAACGGGATGCCGCGCGAGGAGCTGCTCGGGAAGACGCTGCTGGAGCTGCTCCCGGGCCACGTCGACGACGGGCCGTTCGGGCTGTACCGAGCCACGGTCGAGACGGGTCGGCCCCTCATCCTCGACGACTTCCTCTACTTCAACGAGATCCTCGGCGAGGCCCGGCGCACCGACACCCGCGCGGTGCGGTGCCGCGACGGCATCGCTCTCACCTGGCGCGATGTCACAGAGCGGTACGAGGCGCGGCAGGACATCTCCCGGAGCGAGCGCCGCTACCGGCTGCTCGCGGAGAACTCCTCGGACGTCGTCCTCCTCACCGACCTCGACATGCTCTTCACCTGGGTCTCGCCCTCCATCACCCAGACCACCGGGTGGGACCCGGCCGACCTCGTGGGCAGCCCCCAGCGCGACTACATCCACCCCGAGGACCTCGACCGGCTCGACGCGGAGTTCGCCGCGAACTCCGAGGCAGGGCTGGAGAGCGACTTCCGCTTCCGCTGCGCGAGCGGCGCCTACCGGTGGATGTCCGGCGTCGCCCGCTGGGCGACCGACGACGGCGGCATCGTCGTGGGCCTCGTGGTCGGCCTGCGCGACATCGACAAGCAGGTGCAGACCCAGCACGAGCTGGCCGAGCGGGAGGACCGCTACCGGCTGCTGTCCGACAACGCCTCCGACGTCGTGCTGCAGGTGGGGTCGGACGGGCGCATCAGCTGGGCGTCCGAGTCGATCACGTCGGTCCTGGGCTGGCCCGGACGAGACATCCTCGGCCGCGTGGCAACCGAGCTCGTCCACCCCGAGGACCGCGAGGGGGCCGTCGATCGCCTCCAGTCCGTCCTCGGCGGCACCCCCACGCACGGGCAGATGCGCGTCCTCCGCGTCGACGGGACGCCGCAGTGGATGGCGGTGACGGTGCACCGCGTCCAGACAGGCGCCGACGTGTTCCGCATCGTCGCCCTGCGTGACATCCAGGAGGCTGTGCGGGCCCAGGTCGAGCTCGAGCACGCCATCGGCCACGACCCCCTCACCGGCCTGTCCACCAGGTCGGCGACGCAGACCCGGCTGCGCCACCTGCTCGAGCGCCTGCCCACGAGCGACCGTTCCATCGCCGTGCTGTGCGTGGGCATCGACGCCTTGAAGACGGTGAACGAGGCCCTCTCGCACGAGGCCGGCGACCACGTCATCGCGGTCGTGGCCGCGCGGATCTCCTCGGCCGTCGGCGACGACGACCTGGTGGGGCGCGGCACCGGCGACGAGTTCCTCGTGCTCCTGCCCGAGCTCGCGAACGGCGCGGATGCCGCCCTGATCGCCGACACGGTGCGGCTCGCGGCGCACGGCGTCATCAGCATCAGCAGCCACCGGATCGAGCCGACGGTGAGCATCGGGATCGCCACCGGTGACCGCAGGGCCGATGCCGAGGACCTGCTGCGCGACGCGAGCCTCGCCATGCACCAGGCGAAGCGCCGCGGCCGGGACTGCGCCGAGTTCGTCGACCCCCACCTCGCGACCGAGGCCCGACGGCGCCTCCTCGTCGACGGCGCGGTGCGTGAGGCCGTCCGCGACGGCGAGCTCGTTCCATGGTTCCAGCCGATCGTGACGCTCGCGGACGGTGCCCTGACGGGCTACGAGGCCCTCGTGCGCTGGGTGAAGCCCGACGGCGCAACCGTGGAGCCGGCGGCCTTCCTGCCCGTCGCGGAGCGCACCTCGTTGATCACCGAGCTCGACCTCACGATCCTGGAGCGCTCGATCGCCCGGCTGTCCCTTCTGCCCGCTCCGTTGTCCGTGGCGGTCAACGTGTCGGCCGCGACGCTGGCCCGCCCCGACTATCCCGACCGCGTCCTTCGCCACCTGGCGGACTCCGGCGTCGACCCCACCCGCCTGCACCTCGAGGTCACCGAGACCGCGGTCCTGCGCATCACCGAACAGGTGCGGCTCGCGATGTACCGCCTGGCCGACGTCGGGATCCGTTGGTACATGGACGACTTCGGCACCGGCTACTCCTCCATCACGCATCTGCGCGACCTTCCCATCGCCGGGATGAAGCTCGACCGCTCGTTCACCGGCGGTCTCGGCACCGGGGAGACGACCTCGAAGCGCCTCGCCCAGGCACTCGGCGGTCTCGCCCGCGGCCTGGGCCTCGACACCGTGGCCGAAGGCGTCGAGACGACGGAGGAGGCCGGTGTCGTCGCCTCCTGCGGCTGGGTCCACGGTCAGGGCTGGCTCTACGGCAAGGCCGCCCCGCTCGGCTGATCCGGCCACGTGCGACGACCGGTGACCGGTGAGCGACGCCACATCCGCGCTCCTGCGGTAACCCGTTCGGAGCAGTGGAGGTGCGCCCGCCTCCAGCCAGGCCAGCCCCACGCCGAGTCATGAGGGGTGACACGACAACGGCACCTGCACCGCTCCGCGGTCCTCGCCGTCGCCAGCGCTGTCTTCGCCGTGACCGCGACGGGGTCCGCCCTGGCCTGGAACGGGACGATCGAGACGCTGCCGGTCGCCCCGGCCGGACCCACCGCGGCGACCGTAGCGCCGAGCCTGAGCGCGGCCCCCACCGCCGTCCAGAGGCCCGTGGCCGCCACCGCCAAGGCAGTGGCTTCCAAGCCCGCTCCGAAGGCGACCACCCACCGCGCCACAACGAGAGCCGCATCGTCCGCCGGCCACCGGACCTCCGCCCCGGTCACGAAGCCGGCCACGACACGGCCCGTCGCCGCTGCGCACTCCGCGAGCGCGCGCGCCATCACGATCAGCCACTACGTCGATTCGCCCGGCTCGCAGAAGGCGATCGACAAGTGCAACCTCGTCCTCTGGACGCGTGCGCCCCTCTGGCTCGCCGCCCACAACTTCTGCGGTTTCCAGTGGCTCGCGTACGTACCCACGGGTACGACGGTGAGGGTCACCAGCGGTGCCGCCGTCGGGACGTACGTCGTCACCGGTCACCTACGCCTGTCTCGGCAGTCCGGGGCGCTTCCCCGGCTCCACGCGGACCTCGTGCTCCAGACGTGCGTCGGATCCAGCACGGGCCTGACCCTGCTGCGGCGGGCCTGACGCCCAGCGTCCCGACTGGGTCCGCATCCTCCGTCCCGCCATCGGTGGGACGGAGGATGCGCACATGTGCCACTCTGACGCCGTCCGACATCGGCGCACCGGAGGCGGCAGCATGCGTGGGGTACCTGTCGTCCTGAGCCACTACGACCGCTCCTGGCTCGGCCCGGACCTCCTCGCTGGCGTCACCCTTGCCGCCGTGGCGATTCCCGAGGTCATGGGCTACACCTCGATCTCCCAGACACCGATCGTCACCGGCCTCTACACGGTCATCTTCCCGACGATCCTCTTCGCCCTCATCGGGTCCAGCCGCCTCCTCGTCGTGGGCGCCGACTCCGCGACCGCGGCGATCCTCGCCGCCGGCCTCGCCGCCCTCGGCATCGCGGGTCTCACGCCGAACACGACGGAGTGGGTCTCCTGGTGCTCGCTCACGGCCCTCGTGACCGCCGGCCTGCTCGTCGTGGCGCGGATCCTCCGGCTCGGCTTCATCGGCGACTTCCTGTCGGCGTCGGTCCTCATCGGCTTCCTCACCGGCGTCGGCGCCCAGGTCCTCAGCGGACAGCTGCCGGACATGCTGGGGATCCCGAAGGGCACCGGCAACTGGCTGCAGCAGCAGTGGTATCTCATCACCCACCTCGGCGACACGAATCCCTGGACCCTCGGTTTCGCGGTGGGCACGCTGGCGATCATCCTCGGCTGCCGCCGCTGGGCGCCGCGCATCCCGGGTGCGCTCATCGCGGTCGTCGTGTTCATCGCCGTCTCGGCGGCCACCGACGCCGCCGCACATGGCGTCCAGGTGGTCGGCGCGGTCACCGGCGGCTTCCCCCAGCCCCTCGGCGTCCCCCCGGGCGTCACCTTCTCCGACGCGCTGACCGTCGTGCCCATCGCGGTCTCCTGCCTCATCCTCATCATCGCCCAGAGCGCCGCGACCGCTCGCAGCTTCGCGCTCAAGAACGGTGACCGCGTCGACGTCAACCGCGACATCGTCGGGCTGGCTGCGGCGAACGCGGCCGCGGGCCTCACCGGCACGTTCGTGGTGAACGGGAGCCCGACCAAGACCGAGATCCTCGACGAGCAGGGCGGGCGGAGCCAGATCGCCAACCTCACGATGGCGCTCATCGTCCTGGTCATCACGATGTTCGCCACGTCTCTGCTGGCGCCCATGCCCAAGGCCGTGCTCGGGGCGATCGTGTTCCTCATCGGCTGGGGGCTCGTCGACCTACTCGGCCTGCGCACGATCCTCACGCGCGCCCCCACCGAGTTCGTCGTGGCAGTCATCACGGCGGTCGTCGTCTGCGTCATCGGCGTCGAGGAGGGCATCGTCCTCGCCGTCGTCCTCTCGATCCTCCAGCTCGTGAGCCGCCAGTACCGGCCGAAGAACTTCGTGGTCGGGGTCGACGCGTCGGGGGAGCCGACCTATCAGAAAGCGGAGGCGGGGCTGCAGAGCCGGCCCGGGCTCATCGTGTTCCGCTATGACGCCGAGCTGTTCTACGCCAACGCGAACCGCTTCGCCGACGATGTCGAGGCGCTCGTGCAGTCGGCTCCCGACCCGGTCCGCTGGGTCGTGCTCGACTGCTCCGCGATCGAGGACGTCGACTACTCCGCCGGGATGGCACTGAGCCACCTCATCGACTACGTGCACGCCCACGACGCCCACTTCGCCGTGGCACGTGCCGACGCCCGCCTCCTCAGCACGCTCGAGCTGATGGGCACCCTCGACAAGTTCGGGCGCGACCACGTCTTCGGGAACCTCACCGACGCTTTCGACGCCTACCGCCGCAACCCGTCCCCGCGATCGGCCTCGGCCGCGGCGGCACCGCCGCCGCCATCTGGGTGACATCCCCGGTCGGCCGAGTCGCGACCCACCGAGCCGGGTCTAGCCTCGGGCGGACAGGCAGTCCACGAGCCGGGGGGTCACGATGCTGGACGACCCGACGATCACGACCGAATCGTCCACCACGACCGCAACAGCGACACACCCGGCCGGTCCCCGGACCTCGACCGTCTACCCGGCGACACCGCCGCACGGCGACTTCTTCGACGTCGACCCCACCACCGCGTGGCCGATGATCGTCCTGGTGCTGCTGCTCATCCCGCCCCTGGGATGGCTGCTGCTGGCCTACCGACACGACATGGTGATCCCGCTCCGGATCGCCATCGCCGCCCAGTCGCTGCTGCTCGTCGGCGCGATCTGGGTCGGGGCTCTCATCGGCATCCGATTCTCGTGAACGGTAGAAACGCTCCCGGCTGCTAGCACCGGTCGGTACCGTCGCCCTGTGATGACGGACGTCACGATGCCGGCGCCGACGTACCTCGACTACGCGGCGGCCGTCGACGCGCTCCGCTCCGGCTACGCCGAGATCCCGCCAGGCGCACCGGTGCGCCTGGCGAAACGCACGTCCAACCTGTTCCGTGGACGGACCCCGACCGACTCCCCCGGACTCGACGTCACGGCGTTCAGCGGCGTGCTCGACGTCGACCCCGCGGCGCGCACCGCGGACGTCCTCGGGATGACGACGTATGAGGACCTGGTGGCCGCGACACTGCCCCACGGCCTCGTACCCCTGTGCGTGCCGCAGCTGCGGACGATCACGCTCGGCGGAGCCGTGACCGGCCTAGGAATCGAGAGCGCCAGCTGGCGCAACGGCTGCCCGCACGAGTCGGTGCTGGACCTCGACGTGCTCATCGGCGACGGGCGCGTCGTGACGACGTCCGCGGGCAACGAGCACGCCGGACTCTTCCACGGCTTCCCCAATTCCTACGGCTCGCTCGGCTACGCGCTGCGCCTGCGCATCGAGCTCGAGCCGGTGACGCCCTACCTGTCGCTCCGACACATCCCGTGCGGCGGCTCCCAGGAGCTGGCCGACACCATCGCCGCCGTCACGAGCACCGGGAGCCACGACGGCGTCCGCGTCGACTTCGTCGACGGCACGGTGTTCTCGCGCGAGGAGTCCTACCTCACTCTCGCGACCTACTCCGAGACGGCTGACGTGCCACCGAGCGACTACACCGGGCTCGAGGTCTACTACCGGTCGATCCCGATGCGCCGCAACGACATCCTGACCGTGCACGACTATCTCTGGCGCTGGGACACCGACTGGTTCTGGTGCTCTCGAGCGTTCGGCGCCCAGCAGCCGCTCCTGCGGCGGCTCTGGCCCAAGAACAAGCTGCGGTCCGACGTCTACTGGCGGCTCGTCGCCCTGGACCGGCGCACGTCGTTCTCCTCGAAGCTGGCAGTCGCGCGACGCCGTCCGCCACGCGAGCAGGTCGTGCAGGACATCGAGGTGCCGGTCACTGCACTGGCGGAGTTCCTGGACTTCTTCCATCGCGAGGTCGGCATCGAGCCGGTGTGGGTGTGCCCCTTGCGACAACGCGACCCGATGGCCCGCTGGCCGCTCTACGAGCTCGATCCCTCCACCACCTATGTCAACGTCGGCTTCTGGTCGACGGTCGCCGTGCCACGAGGTGCCACGCCGGACGACGGACGCGTCAACCGGCGGATCGAAGCGGTGGTCGCCAGCCTCGGCGGCCGCAAGTCGTTGTATTCGACGGCTTTCTACGGTCGGGAGGAGTTTGCGGTGCTCTACGGCGGCGACTCCTATGCGGAGTTGCGTGCGACCTACGACCACAACGGGCGGTTGCCGGACATGTGGACGAAGACGGTCGGGCGAGGCTAGGCCGCTGCCGAGGCTGGCACGAGGTCCTCAGACAGGTGGGTGGTAGGACGTACGAGGAACGACGCACAGATTCGGGGTACACGGTAGGACGGTGGAACCGTAGCCGGCAGCTGCTGCGGAAGAGGTCGGCCGACAGGGCCGGCGGACAGGGCACGGGATGTGCGCAGGGCACGCGCACGTGGGGACGGGACGGAAGATGAAGCTCGCCGACATCATCTCGCTGGTCGTCGGACCGGACAGCGACGTCGAGCTCACGGCCTACGACGGCAGCCACCACGGACCACGCGACAACGACGTGGCCTTGGATATCCGATCACCACGCGCGGTGTCGCTGCTCATGTCGGCACCGGGCCAGCTCGGACTCGCGCGGGCCTATGTCGCCGGCGAGCTCGAGGTCAGAGGTGACCTCTACACCGCGCTCGACCGGCTCGCACGGCTCGATGTCTCCACGCCGAGCACGATGGATCGGCTCAAGGCCTATCGCGCTCTCGCACCCTTCGCGCTGCGTCGCGAAGCACCTCCGGCGGAGGAGGTGCAGCTCGGCGGATCGCGGCACTCGAAGCGTCGGGATGCCGACGCGATCCACCATCACTACGACGTGAGCAACACCTTCTACCGGTGGGTTCTCGGATCTTCGATGGCCTACACGTGCGCCGTGTTTCCCAAGGAGGACGCCACCCTGGAGGAGGCGCAGGACGAGAAGTTCGACCTCGTCTGCCGCAAGCTCGACCTCCAGCGCGGGCAGCGGCTGCTCGACGTCGGGTGCGGCTGGGGTGGCCTGGTGCGGCACGCCGCGAAGTACTACGGGGTTAGCGTCATCGGAGTCACGCTCTCCCAGCGGCAGGCCGAGTGGGGTGCCGACGTCGTCGAGAGCGAAGGTCTCGGCCATCTCGCCCAGATCCGCTTCCAGGACTATCGCGACGTGCAGGAGCGGGGCTTCGACGCGATCTCCTCCATCGGTCTCACCGAGCACATCGGGCTCGAGAACTATCCGACCTACTTCGGGAGCCTCAAGTCACGGCTCAACCCGACGGGCCGACTGCTCAACCACTGCATCACGCGCACCGACACCCGCTCGCGCACGCTCTACAAGAACGGCTTCATCAACCGCTACGTGTTCCCCGACGGGGAGCTCGTCCCTGTCGGTCGGATCATCTCCGCGATCGAGGACCAGGGCTTCGAGGTCCGGCACGAGGAGAACCTGCGCGAGCACTATGCGCTGACCCTCAAGCACTGGTCGGCCAACCTCGATGACCACTGGGACGAGGCCGTCGCCGAGGTCGGCGCAAGCAAGTCCCGGGTGTGGCGTCTCTATCTCGCCGCCTCCCGGATGGGCTTCGCCCGCAACATGATCCAGCTGCACCAGGTGCTCGCCGTGGCGCCCGACGAGCACGGCAGCTCTCGTGTCCCGTTGCGCCACGGCCTCGACCGAGCCTGACCGGCGGCGCTGACGTCACGGCGTCAGAGCTGTCGCGCCACTAGCTGCGTCGGCAACCTGAGTCAGATCGGCTGCACGGCGGTGCCAGGACCAGCGACGTCGAGACCGCCGTCGATGGTGATGGTCGTGCCGGTGACATAGTCACCAGCCGGGGAGGCGAGGAACGCGATCATGGCGGCGACCTCGTCCGCCGCCTGCAGGCGTCCCAGCGGCACCGGCCCTGCGAGGGCGTCGAGGTCGATGCCATAGCGGGTGAGCGCCTCGGTGTGCACGAAGCCGGGTGCGACGGCGACGAGGCGTACGCCGTGCCGGCCCCACTCGGTCGCGAGCGTGCGCGTCAGCGACTCGACCGCCGCGCGGGCGGCGGAGGAGTGCGCCATGCCGGGAGTCCCGCGATGCGGCGACATCGTGACACTCACGATCTTGCCGTAGCCGGCGGGGATCATCGAACGTGCTGCAACCTCCCTGAGGACATACCACGTCGCATCGAGATTGAGGCGCGTGACCGCCCGGAAACCCTTGTAGGACATGGACTCTCCCGGGGAGACGAACTGGCCTCCGGCGTTGTTGACGAGGATGTCGATCCGCTCGAGGCGATCGATCACCATGCCCACCATCAGCTCCACCTGCTCGGGTTCGCGTACGTCGCACTGCACCAGCTCGAGTGGGTGCGCGCCTCCTGCGCTCGCCGCCAGCATCGCGGTCTCCGCGAGCGCCTCTTCCCTGCGCCCCACGATGGCAACCCGCGCTCCGAGCGACGCGAGCAGCAGGGCGGTCGCTCGACCGATCCCGCTGCCGCCACCGGTCACGAGCGCAGTGCGCCCGTCGAGACAGTGCGGTGCGAGGACGGCGAGCACGTCGGGGCGCGAAGGAGGAGTCACCTGCGCAGGCTACGCGCGCGAAGCGGGCCTCCACCGGGCGGTGGACACGCACGCCGGGATCGACGTGGACCTCGAGACTGCGAGCGCCCTCACCCGCAGTCCGGCGCGTCAGACGGCGCGGTCCACGGGTCCGGGTGCCGACGTCTGACCCGGAACGCTGCGCGATCGAGCTGGTCGAGGTCGCGCCCCACATCGTCAGCCAGATGCTCGCGCCAATCCGTCACAAGCCGT
>JBBRAQ010000027.1:0-52485 GCA_038206635.1 Candidatus Nanopelagicales bacterium
CACCCGACGGCGAGCACGCCGACCTGGTCCACGGTTTCCCGAACTCGTACGGCTCGTTGGGATATGCGCTGCGCCTGCGCATCGAGCTCGAGCCGGTGACGCCGTTCGTACGCCTGAGGCACGTGCCCTGCGGCGACGCCACGACCCTCGCGTCGACCATCACCGACGTCACAGCCGCGGGTGGCTACGACGGCGAGCGGGTCGACTACGTCGACGGCACGGTCTTCTCACGCACCGAGTCCTACCTCAGCCTCGCGGCCTACACGGAGACCGCCGCCCACCCGCCCAGCGACTACACCGGCGAGCAGATCTACTACCGATCGATCCCCGCCCGGCGCAGCGACGTCCTCACCGTGCACGACTACCTGTGGCGATGGGACACCGACTGGTTCTGGTGCTCGAGGGCGTTCGGGGCGCAACGCCCGATGGTCCGGCGGCTCTGGCCGAAGGACAAGCTGCGCTCCGACGTCTACTGGAAGCTGGTGGCGCTCGACCGTCGTTCGTCGTTCTCCTCACGCCTCGACGCGGCGCGGAGGCGTCCGGCGCGCGAGCAGGTCGTGCAGGACATCGAGGTGCCCGTCGACGCCTTGCCGGCGTTCCTCGACTTCTTCCACCGGGAGGTGGGCATCGAGCCGGTGTGGGTGTGCCCGCTCCGCCAGCGGGACCCCGACGCCCGGTGGCCGCTCTACGAACTGAGCCCGGACGTCACCTACGTCAACGTCGGGTTCTGGTCCACCGTCGCCGTGCCGCACGGCGTCGACCCCGCGGACGGCCGCGTGAACCGTCGGATCGAGCAGGTCGTGACAGGGCTCGACGGCCGGAAGTCGCTGTACTCCACGGCTTTCTACGGCCGCGAGGAGTTCGGCCGGCTCTACGGTGGGGAGACCTACCGGCACCTGCGGGCGATCTACGACCCCGCAGGGCGGCTACCCGACATGTGGATGAAGACGGTGGGCCGCGGCTGACCCGTGGCTGGGGCAGGGCGCTCGGAACGACGACAACGGGAGGTACGGGGATGAAGCTCGCTGAGGTGCTCGGGCTGTTCGTCGGACCGGACTGCGACGTCGAGTTCACGGCGTACGACGGCAGCCGATACGGTGCCCGCGGCTCGGACGTCCGGCTCGATGTGCGGTCGCCACGGGCGGTGTCGCTGCTCATGTCCTCGCCCGGCCAGCTGGGGATGGCACGCGCCTACGTCGCCGGGGAGCTCGAGGTGCACGGCGACCTCTACACGGCGTTCGACCGGCTCGCACGCCTGGGCATCCGCCGGCTCTCCCTCAGTGAGAGCGTCCGCCTCTACAAGGCGCTGGCACCGTTCGTGATCCGCCGTGAGCCGCCGCCGCCGGAGGAGGTCCGCCTCGGCGGTCGCCACCACTCCAAGATGCGCGACGCCGACGCGATCTCCCACCACTACGACGTGAGCAACGACTTCTACGGCTGGGTGCTAGGCCCGTCGATGGCGTACACCTGCGCGGTCTATCCCAAGACCGACGCCACGCTCGAGGAGGCGCAGGAGGGGAAGTTCGACCTTGTCTGCCGCAAGCTCGGGCTCACGCGCGGCGACCGCCTTCTCGACGTCGGATGCGGCTGGGGGGGGCTCGTGCAGCACGCCGCCAGGCACTACGGAGTGACGGCGATCGGCGTCACCTTGTCGGAGCAGCAGGCGACCTGGGGCTCGGCCGCCCTCGAGCGCGACGGTCTCGCCGACGTCGCCCAGATCCGCCACCAGGACTACCGCGACGTGGCGGAGCAAGGGTTCGACGCCATCTCCTCGATCGGCCTCACCGAGCACATCGGCCTGAAGAACTACCCGTCGTACTTCACGTTCCTCAAGACGCGCCTCAACCCGACCGGCCGACTGCTCAACCACTGCATCACGCGCACCGACACCACGATGCGCGCGCAGTACAGGAACGGCTTCATCAACCGCTATGTCTTCCCCGACGGCGAGCTCGTCCCGGTCGGACGCATCATCACCTCCATCGAGGACCAGGGGTTCGAGGTCCGGCACGAGGAGAACCTGCGCGAGCACTACGCGCACACCCTCGCGGCGTGGTCGCGCAACCTCGACGACAGCTGGGACGACGCCGTCGCCGAGGTCGGCTTGGGCAAGTCCCGGGTGTGGCGCCTCTACCTCGCGGCGTCGCGATTGGGCTTCGCCCGCAACATGATCCAGCTGCACCAGGTGCTCGCCGTCGTGCCCGACGCGCACGGGCACGCCGACGTCCCCCTTCGCCTCGGGCTCGACACCGCCTGACCGCACCGGCGACCCGGGCGAGGCACCGGGCCGGCGTGGGTCAGAGCGTGCCGAACGCGGAGCCGGGGCCGGAGACGTCGAGCCCTCCGTCGATCACGATGGTCGTGCCGGTGACGTAGTCACCGGCGGGCGAGGCGAGGAACGCGATCATGGCCGCCACCTCGTCGGCGGCCTGGAGCCGGCCCGCGGGGATGACGGTCGCGATCTGGTCCGGGTCGAGGCCGTAGCGCTCCCAGGCCGGTGTGTGCACGATGCCCGGGGCCACTGCCACGAGACGGATGCCGTGCCGTCCCCACTCGACCGCGAGCGTCCGCGTCAGCGACTCGACCGCGGCGCGCGCCGCCGAGGAGTGGGCCATCCCGGGCATGCCGCGTCGCGGCGACATCGTGATGCTCAGAATCTTCCCGTATCCCGCGGGGATCATCGACCTCGCGGCGACCTGGGTCATCAGGTACCAGGTCGCGTCGAGATTGAGCCGGGTCACGGCCCGGAAACCCTTGTATGACACCGACTCCGCCGGGGAGACGAATTGCCCTCCGGCGTTGTTCACCAGCACGTCGATGCGGTCGAGCACCGCGAGCGCCGCATCGAGGAGGGCGTCGACCTCCTCCGGCTCGCGGACGTCGCACGTCAGTGGGAGCACGGCGTGCTCGGCCCCTGTGGCAGCGGCAAGAGCCGCCGTCTCCGCGAGGGCCTCCTCACGGCGCCCGACGACGGCCACCCGCGCGCCAAGCGAGGCGAGCAGCAGCGCGGTCGCGCGGCCGATGCCGCTGCCACCCCCCGTCACGAGGGCGGTGCGCCCCGCGAAGGTGCCGGGGGACAGGACGGCGAGGACATCGGGGCGCATCGGAACGGTCACGGGGGAAGGCTACGGCGAGCACGACGGTCAGGCGCCCGGGGCCTGGCAGGTCCTCAGACCAGGAGGGCGACCGGGCCGGGGGCGAACGCCCGCCCGAGGGCGACGCGGGCGACCTCGAGGCCGACGGCGGCTCCGCCGTCCATGGTGGCGGCGCCCACCAGCGCCCGCACCTCGTCGGCCACCGAGCGTCGGCCGCCGTCGACGTCGTGGATGCCGCCGAGCCCCAGGGCAGGGGCCCGGTCGGCGAGGCCGGCGTTCGCCGCCGCGGTACCGCGCTCCACGCTCGTCTCCCCCTCGGTGGCCCAAGGGGCGGCCGCGTCCTGCGCCGTCGACAGTGCCGCCTCAATCACGGCGGTGCCGCGAGACGGCGGACGAGCGGACGTCACGGGCCGCGACGCGCAGCCACCTTGCCGAACCCGTGGTCGGCGACCAGTGCCTGCGGCTCGCCGTCGACGAGGGACGGCGAGCTCTCGATCCAGGGCTGCACCAGGACGAGCCCCTTGAGCAGGACGGCGTCGAGGATGGCCTCGCCGACGTACTCGAGCGGCCGAAGATCGGACCGCTCGGGTCGAGCAGGATCTCGACGTGCTCCCGGGACCGCAGTCGCAGACCGAGTGCTGCATCGAGACGGCCGACGTCGAGCGCGCTCCGGCGATCGAGGAGCTCGCGGCAGTCCGTCATGGGCCACCAGCTTGCCTGCCGGGCTGGTGGACCTCCGTCACGAAGGTCAGACGCGCACGCGCGCGAAGTACACGGCGGAGGTCCAGATCGGGGCGCGCTGCACGCGCGTGCCCGTGTGCGGCGAGTGCCACACGGTGTTGCGCCCGGCGTAGATCGCCGCGTGGTACACCCGGCCGCTGCTCGAGTGGAAGAAGACGAGGTCTCCGGGCACGGCCTGCGAGCGTGAGATCGTGATCATCGAGGCGTACTGGGCTCGGGACACGCGTGGGATCGAGATCCCCATCTGGGAGAAGACGTAGCGGGTGTAGCCCGAGCAGTCGAAGCCGGTGCGCGGCGAGGTGCCACCGGCGCGGTAGGGGATGCCCCGGTAGCGGGCCGCGATGAGGACGATCAGGCGCCCACGCAGCACCGGGTTTCGTAGCACCGCCTTCGTGACGACGACACGGCCGGTGGGCCGGACGACAGTCGCGGGGAGGGCACTGGTCGCCGGGGCGAACACGAGTGCGGGGGCGACCGAGGCGGTGCGCGCCGCGGCCGCGGGGGCCGGCGCGGCCGACGCCGAGGACACGACCGCCGGCACGAGGGTCGCCGCCAGGGCAAGGGCCACAGACGCGCCGAGGCGCGCGCGAACAGACGTCATGAGTCCTCCACGACGCCTGCGGGGTGAGCTGTCGGGTTCGGGCCGGCAGATGGCCCGGCCGGTCGTGAGACCGGCTTCACCCCGAGGACTCGCCATGATCGGCGGGCCCGGTAGATGGGTCCCCCGCTCCTGCCAGTGCGTCATGCACCCGTCGGTGGTGGCAGGACTCGGCGTCCACCGACGTGGCCCGCCGGGGAGGTGGGCCACCCCCGAACTTAGGGGACCAGTGAGTCACATGTCACGGACTTGTCACGACCCGTTGGCACGTATCGGTGAATATCGGGCGCACCTTCACCCATAGTGACCAACGTATCGCCCTCAGTAGTTGCGCTGACCTGAGCGGGTCGTCCGATCCCGAGGCCTAGGAGGAGACCGGGTCCATGACCACGACCCGGTTGCGGCCCTCGCGCTTGGCCGCGCGCAGTCCCTGGTCGGCCCGGTAGACGAGGGCGTCGAGCTCCTCGCCCGGGGCCAGCATTGCCAGCCCGATCGAGGCGGTGCGGTGCAGCGGCGGCTGACCGTCGACCAGCGGCGTCGTCGCGATCGCGGCCCGGAGTCGCTCGGCAAAGGCCACGGCGCCCTCGAGGTCGGTGTCGGGCAGCAGCAGGCAGAACCCGTCACCGCCCACGCGGGCCACCAGGTCCTCGGCGCGCACGGTCTCGCGCAGCACGCGACCGAGGGAGGTGATGACCGACTCCCCGGCCAGGAAGCCGAGCGCGGTGTTGACGCTCTTGAGGCCGTCGAGATCCATCATCAGCAGCGACGCCGGCCGGCCGTGGCGGACCGCCCGGGCGATCTCGGCCCGGGCCTGGGGCCGGAACCCTGCGAAGGACAGCAGACCGGTCTTGGCGTCGCGTCCGGCCTCGAGCAACCGCTCATGGTCGCGCAGGGACCGCAGGATGAGCCCGACCAGCGGAACCATCAGGAGCACCGCGGTCGGGGACAGCGCGAGCAGGACACAGGCCAGGCACCCCAGCGCGATCGCCGGCGTGTCCCGCAGGACGGCAGCCGTGAACAGCCCGGGGACGCCGTCGATGAACCCGTCGGCACCGCGCAGGTGCCGCCGGTAGACCAGCATCTCGACGAGCATGAGGGCCGCGGCAGCCACGACGAGCTCGATCACGCGCGCCACCTCGACCGGGACCGCCGTGCGGCCCAGGAATCCGCCGTACGCCTGGTAGCAGACGGCAGCGGCGCACATCGCCATCGTGCGCACGCAGGTGTTCAGCGCCGTGCGCCACGTCTCGCTGCGCAGCGACGACGCAAGGGCCACGAGCGGGAACCACTCCGGCCTCAGCAGGACGGCCGACGCCATGAGCACCATGCCGGTCGCGTCGAACGTGATCGTCCGTGTTCCGCGGGCGCGCCCCATCCTGGCCCGCACCAGGGTGGCGGCGGCCGCGCCAACCGTGAGCAGGGGCCCGAGCGAGGAGCCCGGCACCGGGCCAGCACCGCTGAGGCGGTCGTCGTGGAACCAGAGCGCCGCCGACAGGAGCGCGAGCGCCCCGACCACGAGCTCGACGTCGGCCGCGCGGACCCGCGGAACACGGCTCGACTCGACGGGCCAGGCCATCGTCTCGTGCTCGTGATACATCGCAGCCCCCGCCGTGGCTCGCCCACCCGATCCCGTGCCCTGATGCTGTCAAGTCCCGGCAGCCGACGGCACCGACTGGTGACCCGAACGGGTGAGGCCGAAAGTATGACCCTGTGCTTATTCATGATCACTAGGAGTGATATCGGTCTCAGGAGTTCCCCCGAGTCCCACCCGCCCACACGCTGCGCGACCCCGCGCCTGGCGACCGCGTCCGGCTAGGACCGCGCGGCTTCGAGCGGCAGCTCCAGGAACCGCAGGTGCTCGGCGACATCGGCCGGGTAGTCGTGGTAGGCCGGGCACTCCCGGAAGCCGAGCGAGACATACATCGCCAGCGCCTCCCCGTTGAGGAAGCCGGTGTCGAGGCGCATCAGCCGGTTCCCGTCGGCGGTCGCGACCTCGACGAGGGCCCGGCACAGCGACCGGCCGGTGCCGTGCCCCTGGAACCGGTCGGGGACGAAGAGCCGCTTCATCTCGCACGAGCCGTCACCGAGGTCACGGTAGGCGATGCCACCGACCACGACGCCGTCGCGCACCGCCAGCAAGGACTTCCCCGACGGCGGCCCGTAGGTGTCCGGCAGCGCCGCGAGCTCCGCGTCGAGCGCCTGATGGCTCCCGACCGCGTCGATCAGCCCGGGCACGTCGGCGTAGCGGAGCTGGAGCCAGGCCCAGTACTCCCGGATCAGGACGCCGAAGGCCTCATAGTCCTCGCCGGTCCTCGCCATCACGATCTGCTCCGCCATCCCCGAAGGATGCCGCACCGGCCGCGATGGTCCCAAGCAGGATCGCCGGCAGCGTTCGATCAGTGGATCTTGGTGACCTTGGCCCGGCCGGCGGATGCCTGGACCTGGTAGGCGAACCTTTCGTGGGTGAACGGGTTGACCGCCGTGATCCACACGCCGTGGTGGTGGTTCGTGACGTAGATGCGGATGGGCATGAACCCGTTGGTCGACCGGACGACGACCCGGGCGATCCGCCGGACATCGGTCGCGGTCACCCGGCGGTGCTTCGACCCCACGCCCGCGTTGGCGGCCAGGGCGGTGTGCAGGGCGGCGGCGCGCACCTCGCTACGGAGGTGGGTCGACTCGACGGCACGGGCGAGGTCCCGCAGGGTGACGCTCACCGTCGGGGACGGCACCGCGATCAGCGGAACCTTGTAGTCATAGGTGAGGGTGTCGGTCTCGGTCCCGCCGACGGCTGCGGGGTGCGCGCGACGTGACGCGGCCATCAGCCCGGCCCGGCCGACGCCACTCGAGCCGCTGCTGGAGCTGATTGCCGGACCGACGTAGGACATGCCCACGACGAGGCCGCCGCCGTCAAGGGTGACCACGACGGTGCGGGACGCGTCCGAGCAGGTGTAGTCGAGGCCGCCGGCAAGGTTGTTCGCGGTGCCGGTCACCGGCAGCGGCGTCGCAAGGAGGTGCCCGAGGTCGGCGCTGGGCTTGGCCCCCGAGGCCTGCACGGCCGCAGCCGTCAGACGGCGCGGCGAGAACAGGGAGCTGGCGTTCGGCTTGTGCAGGAGCACGAGGGCGGCGTGGATCTCCGGGGTGATCTTCGGGAAGAAGTCGGCGAGGCGCAGCCAATCCCCGTTCGTCGCCACGACGCCCGAGAAGTCCAGCGGGATCGTGATCGTCGCGCCGTCGATCGTGATCGTCAGGCTGCCCTTGCTCGAGACCGAGGCGCGACCCTGGGCGGCGTTCCAGCCGGCGTCCGAGGCGACCTGGCCCGACGCCGCCGTGCCGTCGACCGTCGTCGTGTCCAGGTGGGCGGTGTAGCCGGGCTGGGAGTCCGACGCCGCTGCGGCCGAGGCGAGCGTGGCCGAGCAGTCGGTGATCGGTACGGCGCTCGCCGTGACTGCGGGCACCAGCAGCGACGCCAGGACGGCGACGCCCGTGACGGCGACCGCGCGGCGGACGAGGAACGAGGTCATGGGGAAGGCCTTCCGTCTGCGTGAAAGCGCGGGTGCGCCGATCAGGGTCTGCGTACGTCGGCCGCGGGACACAACTGACCGGGTCCCCCACCCGGCCCGGACCCTACGGCACCAGGCGCCTGGGCTCGGCAACACCGCCTGTGGGTTCACCCGAGTGGGTCTGACCGGTGGGAGCGGGTTGTACGTGCCCGGCGCCACGATGCGGGTCCACAGCGATATCGGTTGGCACTGAGGCACGCGTGGGACCGGTGCTACGTCGGGAAGGTACCCGGGGCACCGGCCACGACCGGCAGGACAGCCACCCCGGAGCATCCCGATTGCGTGCCGCTGAGGCTGCACGCTGCCGTTCGCACTCGCCGTCACCGGAGGGTGCAACCCGCTGTACGCAGTGAGAGATCTGCTCGGCAGTGCCCGGGCGGAGTGGTCGGGCGAACCCACGGACGCGGACCTCCAGTGCACCCGCGCATCGGCGTGTTGGGTTGGGTGTTCTCGCGGCCGCGCCCCGTCGAGAGGGCCTGAGTCGAGATGTGCCCACCTGTTCACGGTCGCTCAGCTCGCAGCCAGGCCAGGCTGGGAGTCAGGTGGCTGGCGGATCGCTCCGTGACCGAGATCGCTCGCACGCGTGGCCGACGACGGCTCCGGCACCCTGGGTGCTGACCGGGGTGATTGGTCGGGCGTGCCGTGCGCTCCGGAGGGTCCCCCGCGCGGAGCGGCTCAGCCCTTGCTGACGAAGACGTGCGACGCGGTCGGGCCGTCGAGCTCGGCGTACTCGCCCGCACTCCCGACCAGCACCCCACCGGGAGAGGCCACGACCTTCACGGTCGCACCGGGAAGAGCACCGGCCCGGCGGAGCGCAGCCATCAGCGCTGCGTCGTTCTGGATCGGTTCGCCGATGCGGACGACGGTGACCCGCGTCGAGTCGTCACGGACAACCTTGTCGAGGGTCGTGAGACCGCTCAGGTCGCCACCAGCGTCGGCCTCGTCGAGCTCGGCGAGCCCCGGGATCGGGTTGCCGTAGGGCGAGACGCTCGGGTGCCCGAGGATCTCCAGGATCCGTCGCTCGACGTTCTCGCTCATGACGTGCTCCCAGCGGCAGGCCTCCGCATGGACGTCCTCCCACTGCAGGCCGATCACGTCGACGAGCAGGCACTCGGCGAGGCGATGCTTGCGCATGACGCGGGTGGCCATCGCCCTGCCGTCGTCGCTCAGCTCGAGATGGCGGTCGCCCTCGACGGTGACCAGGCCGTCGCGCTCCATCCGGGCCACCGTCTGGGAGACCGTCGGTCCGGACTGCGCGAGCCGCTCGGCGATGCGCGCCCGCAGCGGGACGATCCCCTCCTCCTCCAGCTCGAAGATGGTTCGGAGGTACATCTCCGTGGTGTCGATGAGGTCGCTCACGGCGGGGTGCGTCCTTCTCTCGAGGCGATCGGAGGAGCCGATCTGACGGGGTCTGGGTGGAGCGGGCTGGCTGATAGAGATGTCGAGGCACACCGTCCGCGAGCAGAGACGGTGCCACCAGCCCTGGTGCGACGGCCCGCCCCCCGGCGTGTGCGCTCCCATCCTGTCCTACACCCGTGGGAGATGCAGCGCTCCTGCCGGACCCGCGCCCCGCCTGCGCTGCCCGGCCCGCCCCTGCGCCGCCTGCGCCGCCTGCGCCGCCTGCGCCGCCTGGCTCTGCCTGGACTGCCTGGACTGCCTGGACTGCCTGGCCCGTCCCTGCCTGCTCCGCCCGCCCTGGCGCGCGGGGGGCCGCGGCACGACCTAGCCTCACGGTGTGCCGAGCGTCCTGTGGTTCCGTCGAGACCTGCGCGTTCACGACAACCCCGCACTCGTCGCCGCGGCCGAGGAGTCCGGCGCCGGTGCGGACGCCGGCACGGTCGTCCCTCTGTTCGTGCTCGACCCCCGGCTCTGGGGGCCTGCCGGTGACGTCCGCCGAGCCTGGCTCTCGCGTTCGCTCACCGCCCTGGACTCCTCACTCGGCGGCCACCTGGTCGTGCGCCACGGTGACCCGGTCGCAGTCGTCGCCGAGGTAGCCGCGGCTGCGGGCGCCGACACCGTGCACGTGGCCGAGGACTTCGGGCCGTACGGCGCGGCCCGCGACCTCGCCGTCGCTGCGCACCTCGCGTCGGCCGGCCGACGCCTGGTGCGCACCGGGTCGGCGTACGCCGTCTCACCAGGGCGCGTGTGCAAGGAGGACGGGACGCCGTACCGCGTCTACACGCCGTTCTACCGCGCGTGGTGCACCCGCGGCTGGCGGGCCGCGGCGTCTGACCCGGGCCGCCGGCCGGTCTGGCGCCGCGACGCCACCGGGCCACTGTCCAGCGACGGCGTGCCCGAGGTGCCGCTGCGGATCGAGCTGCCCGACGTCGGCGAGGAGGCGGCCCTGGCGCGCTGGGACGCGTTCCGGCGCGACGGACTGATGTCCTACGCCGACCTGCGCGACCGCGCCGATCTCGCCGGCACGTCGTCACTCTCGGCCCACCTGCGGTGGGGCGAGATCCACCCCCGAACCCTGCTCGCCGACCTCGACGACTCCCCCGCGCACACCGTGTTCCGCAAGGAGATCGCCTGGCGTGAGTTCTACGCCGACGTCCTCCACCACGCACCGGGCTCCGCCCGCACCTGGCTCGACCCGCGCTTCGCCGGGATGGAGCACGACTCCGGACCGGACGCCGACGCGCACTTCGAGGCCTGGGCACAGGGCCGCACCGGGTTCCCGTTCGTCGACGCCGGGATGCGCCAGCTCCTGGCCGAGGGCTGGATGCACAACCGCGTGCGCATGGTGACGGCGTCGTTCCTCGTCAAGGACCTCCACCTGCCGTGGCAGCGCGGTGCCCGGTGGTTCATGGACCGACTCCGCGACGGCGATCTCGCCAGCAACCAGCAGGGCTGGCAATGGGTGGCGGGCAGCGGCACCGACGCTGCGCCGTACTTCCGCATCTTCAACCCGGTCACCCAGGGGCTCCGCTTCGACCCGGACGGCGACTACGTCCGCCGGTACGTGCCCGAGCTGAGGGGCCTGCCCGGCGCCGCGGCGCACGAGCCGTGGAAGCACCCGCTGCTCGTGGACCCGGCGTACCCCGACGCCGTCGTCGAGCACGCGAGGGAGCGCGAGGAGTCCCTGCGCCGCTACGCCGCCCTGCCCAAGCGTGGAGGAACCGCCGGTTGAGCGGCCGCCCGGGCGCCGCACGTCCGTCCGGGTGCGACACGTCCGTCCGGGCGCCGCACGTCCGTCCGGGCGCCGCACGTCCGTCCGGGCGCGACACGTCCGTCCGGGCGCCGCACGTCCGTCCAGGTGCGACACGTCCGTCCGGCCGAGGACCGAGCACGGCGACGTCGTGACACGATGCGGGCAGCAGGCGCAGGGCTTGACGGCCGACGCCAGAGAGCAGGGACCGACCACCATGGGGCAGAACTCCGGCGTACGCGTGCCGGTGACGTGCGCCGTCGTCGCCCAGAAGGGTGGCGTCGGCAAGACCACGACGCTGCTCGGGATCGCGGGCGCGGCCTGGGAGCGCGGCCTCCGGGTGCTCGTCGTCGACCTCGATCCGCAGGCCAACGCCACCGCCGCCCTCGACCCGGCGAGCATCGAGTTCACGACCAACGACGTCCTCGCCGACGCGCGGCCTGGCATCGCCGCCGATGCCGTCGTCGCGTCCGGCTGGGGCCTCGGCGTCGACCTCGTGCCCTCCGAACGGGCGCTCGAGCACCGCGCCGTGCCCGAGGGACGCGACTCCTCGCTCCGGCTGCGGCTCGCACTCGAGGGGGTGGTCGACCACTACGACCTCGTGCTCGTCGACTGCCCGCCCAGCCTCGGCGAGCTCACCCGAAACGCCCTCGCCGCCGTACGGCTGGCCCTGGTCGTGACCGAGCCGTCCTTCTTCGCCCTGCCCGGTGCGGCTGCCGCCCTCGAGGCGATCGAGGTCGTGCGCGGCTCGAGCAACCTCGCCCTGCGCGCTGCGGGGGTGATCGTCAACCGCTCTCGACCCCAGACCAGCGAGCACTCCTTCCGCCTCTCCGAGCTGCAGGCGGCGTACCCCGGCCTCGTCTTCCCCTTCACCATCCCCGAGCGTACGGCCGTGCAGCAGGCGCAGGGCGCTTGCGTCCCGGTGCAGGCCTGGCGCTCGCCCGGTGCGGCTGACGCTGCCGACGTCTACGACGTCCTGCTCGATGTCCTGCTCGCGAGGGGGGCCGAGGCGGTCGCCGAGCTCGGCCTGTCCTCGACCACCACCTTCTCCACAGGGACGGACTCGCGATGACCAGCCTCTCGATCGGAACGGACTCGCGATGACCAACCCCACCCCTCGCCCGGCGCTGCGCAAGGCGGCCGACGCCGACATCCACCCGGCCGCGCCGAAGCCGGCCCGGGCCCCCCGGACACCACGCCCCAGCCCCACCCCTGCTGGCACTTCCTCGGGTTCCCGCGCCGCTGCTTCTGCCTCTGCTGGCACCGCGGCCTCGCCCGTTGCGGGGCGCGCGCCGTCCGGCGCCGGCTCCTCCGCATCCGGCCGCGCGTCGGCGAAGCCGGTGCCGACATCGAGCGCGGCCGAGACCCCCGCGGCCGCGCCGTCCAAGTCGGCCGCCAAGCCGGCGACGAAGCGCGCCCCCGATGCTGCGGCCGCTCCGAGGCCGCGCAAGCGCAAGTTCGGCGGATCGACGTCGGACCACATGCGCGTGCCCGAGGCCCCCGGCGGCACCGGCGACACCGGCGGCACCGCACGACGGAGCGCAGCGGCGCGCCCCGGGCGCAAGCCCGGCAACGCCCTCGACGCCCTCTTCCCCCAGGGCGGGATGCCCACCCGCAGAACCCCGCTGCCCACCGACGACGCGACCGGCGTGACGGTGCCCGCAGCGTCACCAGCAGACGCCGACGTGACAGTTGCCGCGGTGGGCACGACGTCCTCGCCCGAGCCCGGCCCGGAGACGAAGGGATCCGGAGCCGGCACCTCGCAGTCCTCGAGCGCCACCATGCGCCCGGAACTCATGGCGGGCAAGACCGTCGAGCTCGAGGTCCACGTGCCCAAGGCGCTGCGCAAGGCCGCCCGCACCGAGGCCAAGAAGCGCGGCCTCGACCTCGACGCCGTGGTGGCCGACCTCCTCCACCACTGGCTCACCACCCCCTAGCTCAACCCCAACTGCTTGCTTCTCTCCCTTAGGGAAGAAAAGGGCAGTTGAACTACATCCTGGCTCCCAGATTCGTGATCTTGGAGAGTTCGGCGCGGGTCACGGGCGGGGCGCGCCAGCCAGTCCTACGCTGTGACTGCCCCGCCGCTAGGGCACCGGGTGATGGGCGTCGTAGCGTAGGAACGACGGCATCGCCGCAACGAGAGCGAGCGTGACGCCGACGCACAGAAGACCGCCGCTGACCACGGAGAACGTCTCGCCGAACAGCGCGGCGACTGTGCCGGCCTCGACGTCGCCGAGGCGGGGGCCCCCAGCGACGACGACCGTGAAGATCCCCTGGAGCCTCCCGCGATACTCATCCGGCGTCGCCGTCTGCAGGATCGTCGAGCGGAACACTGCGCTGACGTTGTCGGACGCACCTGCGAGGGCAAGCAAGACGCACCCCAGCCACAGCGAGCTCACCAGGCCGAACACCGCGATCGACAGCCCCCACGCGATCACCGCGAACACGATCGCGAGCCCCTGCCGGCGCACGTGACCCAGCGGCCCGGAGAAGATCCCAGCGAGGACGCCACCGACTGCCGGCGACGCCGCGAGGAGCCCCACCGCCGTCGCGGCCATGCGCGCGTCGTGCGGGAAGAGCCCCGCGGCGATCGCGGGAAACAGTGCGCGCGGCATTCCGAAGACCATCGCGGCGATGTCCACGTAGAACGACATCTGCAGGTTGTGCTTGCCCTTGAGGAAGGTGAGCCCGTCCTTGACGGCCGCCCAGCCCTTGCGCTGGGTCGGCTCGCCGAGCGGCGGGATGGGGCGCAGACGCCACATGGCATAGACCACGCTCGTGAAGGCGACGACGTCGACGGCGTAGGCGACCGTGAGCCCGCCGGTCAGAGCGATGAGGACGCCGCCGAGCAGGGGCCCGAGCGTGAAGCCGACGTTGAAGGCGAGCATCCCGAGAGCGTTGGCCGCAGGCAGGAGATCACTGCCGACGAGCCGCGGGATGATGGCGCCGCGGGCCGGGTTCCCGACGGCGAAGAAGCCCGACTGGACCGCGACGACGACGTAGAGCAGCAGGACGCTGTGCAGGCCTGCGATCGACTGCAGGAACAGGATGCTCGAGCAGGCCATCAGACCGAGGGCCGTGACGAGCCCGAGCATCCGGCGGTCGTGGGTGTCCGACATCGCGCCGCCGTAGAGGCCGAACGCGACGAGCGGGACGAGCTGGAACAGCCCCACCATGCCGACGGCGAACGAGGACTGGGTGATCGAGTAGACCTGGATGCCGACGGCGACGGCCGTCATCTGCTGACCGATGTTGCTGATCGACAGGGCAGACCAGATGCGCCGGTAGTCGGCCGAGACCCGCAACGGGGTGATGTCGGCGAGCAGGCGACGCACGAGTCACCCTCCGACCGTTCGCGGCGCCGCAACGTCTGCCCGGGCGTGCGCCTCCATCCGAGGCAGGAGCCTACGGCGTACCCGCAGGACCGCCCTCGGCGCCGGTGCGGCTACGGCCGGAGCTCCACGATGAAAGCCGGGATTGTTGCGCTCTTAGCACCGAAGGCCACCTTCATCGCTACGGCGAGAGCCGCTCGACGTGCCAGGCTGAGGGATCGTCGAGTGCTGCGGCTGCCTCGTCCGTACGGGCGAAGCGCAGGCGGTCGTGCAGCCGCGACGGGCGCCCCTGCCAGAACTCCACCGTGCGAGGTACGACGACGTAGCCGCCCCAGCCCTGCGGCAGCGGGACGTCTGCTCCGCTGCCGGTGTCCGGGAACGCCGCCGCCAGCTCGGCGTACCTCGCCTTGAGCACCTCGCGCGAGGAGATGACGGTCGACTGCGCGCTCGCCCACGCCCCCAGGCGCGAGCCGTAGGGCCGCGAGGAGAAGTACTCCCGCGCCTCCTCGCGCGACACCTCGACGACGTCACCGACCACCACCACCTGCCGCATCATCGGATGCCACGGGAACACCAGCGAGGCGCGAGGGTTCGCCGCGAGGGCACCGCCTTTGCGCGACTGCAGGTTCGTGTAGAAGGCGAAGCCCCGGGAGTCCACGGCCTTGAGGAGCACGGTCCGGGCGGAGGGCACACCGTCGGCGTCCGACGTCGCCAGCACCATCGCGTTCGGCTCGGCGAGCCCGGCCGCGACGGTGTCGGCCATCCAGGCGTGGAACTGGGCGTACGGCGTGGACGCCAGATCCACCTCGAGGAGTCGCCCTTCGTCATACGACGTCCGCATGCCGGCCAGGTCGCGATGGTGCGGGAGCTCGGTCATGACCCCACTCTGGCAGCCCCGGCCGCGCGGCGCCCCACGGCGTCGGCACCCGGATCAGGGTCCGGCTGCCCGCTCGGTGCGGACGTTTGCCAGGATGGGGGTGACGTGCGACGCGCCTCACCAGGGGCCCGGGCGTCAGCGGGAGTACCGGTACTCCCGCACCAGAGCCACCAGCAGATCCCGCCCACCGGTGGGACCGCCGTACCGAACGGCACGCGGGCGTGCCACGACTACACAGGAGCGCACCATGTCGGACTTCGTCCCTGGACTCGAGGGCGTCATCGCGTTCGAGACCGAGATCGCCGAACCGGACAAGGAAGGCAGCGCGCTGCGCTACCGCGGCGTCGACATCGAGGATCTCGTCGGCCGGGTGTCCTACGGTCAGGTCTGGGGCCTCCTCGTCGACAACGAGTTCAACCCGGGACTCCCCCCGGCCGAGCCGTTCCCGATCCCGGTGCACTCCGGCGACGTCCGGGTCGACGTCCAGTCGGCGCTGGCGATGCTCGCCCCGGCCTGGGGCCTCGAGCCGCTGCTGGACATCGATGACGACACCGCTCGCGACGAGCTCGCGCGCGCCTCGGTGATGGCCATGTCCTTCGTCGCCCAGAGCGCCCGCGGCATCGGCCGCCCGATGGTGCCGCAGGCGCGCATCGACGAGGCGCACACCGTCGTCGAGCGCATGCTGATCCGCTGGCGCGGCGAGCCCGACCCCCAGCACGTGCAGGCCGTCGACGCCTACTTCGTCTCCGCCGCCGAGCACGGCATGAACGCCTCGACGTTCACCGCTCGCGTCATCGCCTCCACCGGTGCCGATGTCGCCGCCGCGCTCTCCGGTGCGGTCGGCGCGCTGTCCGGCCCGCTCCACGGCGGCGCGCCCTCGCGCGTGCTCGACATGATCGAGTCGATCGAGCGCACCGGCGACGCGGACGCCTACGTCAAGGACGTGCTCGACCGCGGCGATCGCCTGATGGGCTTCGGTCACCGCGTCTACCGCGCCGAGGACCCCCGCGCCCGTGTGCTCCGCCGTACGGCCCGGGAGCTCAACGCCCCGCGCTTCGAGGTCGCCGAGGCTCTGGAGAAGGCTGCGCTCGCGGAGCTCCGCTCCCGCCGCCCCGACCGCGTCCTGGAGACCAACGTCGAGTTCTGGGCCGCGATCGTCCTGGACTTCGCGCAGGTGCCGGCGCACATGTTCACGTCCATGTTCGCCTGTGCCCGCCTCGCCGGCTGGAGCGCGCACATCCTCGAGCAGAAGCGCACCGGACGCCTCATCCGCCCCTCGGCCCGCTACGTCGGCCCCGCGCCGCGCAAGCCCGAAGAGGTTCCCGGCTGGGACGCCCAGGTCGTCGCCCCTACCGGCTACACCCCCACCGCCTGACCCGATCACCGGCCCACCTCGCGTCACTCGGGCCGCTCCAGACCCGCATGTCACTGGTGGTGTGGTCGATTCCGCGCTCCGGAGTCGACCACACCACCAGTGACGTCTGGCGCGTTGCTGTGGACCATCCGGATGCGTCGGGCCGCACGCCCGGCACGGTGTGCAGGTGCCTCCCCTCCACCGTGCTCCCACCACACGAGACCAGTTCCTCGAGAGGTACGGCCACCGGGCCGTGCCGGTCGCGGAGGCGCTCGCCGCCGGGTTCACCCGGGCCTGCCTGCGGACGGCGCTCCGCCGAGGCCTGCTCCGTGCGCCGCGCCGAGGACTCCTCGTCGTCGGCAGCCTCGGCCCGACCCAGGGCGTCGTGGGGCCGACGTGGGAGGCGGAGCACCGACAGGCGACGGCCGCGGCCCTGACCGTGGTGGGGCCCAGCGCCCTGGTCTCCCACGACTCCGCCGCCGTGCTCCACGGCCTCGGGCGACCGTCGTCTGGCCCGCCACCCGTCGTGTCGCTCATCCGGCCGGGAGCCGTCAGCTTCGACGGCCCAGGCCTCCGGGTCCGCGGAACGGGCGTCCCCATCAGTCAACGCGCGATCGTCGACGGGCTGCCGGCGACCAGCATGGCCCGCACGGCGGTGGATCTCGCCCGCGGCCGCCGGCTGCCCGGTGCACTCGTCTCGCTGGACTCCGCCGCTCGCCTCCTCGTCGCCTCCGCCACCTCCTCGTCAGGGAACGGACTCCGGCGGGCGGCGGGCGACGTCGGCAGGCGCTCGGACGCACGGGAGGCGCTCGAGACGGCGCTCTCGGCCTGCTTCGGATGGCCGGGGACGGTCGCCGTGCGCGACGCCCTGCGTGACGTCGACCCCGCCGCCGAATCACCCCTCGAGTCGCGGAGCCGAGGCTGGTTCCTCGACGCGGGATTGCGGGGTCTCATCGCCGGTCACCCCGTGGACTGCGGCGAGACGACGTACTGGGCCGACTTCTGCGACCCCGTACGACGCGTGATCGGCGAGGCGGACGGCTGGTCGAAGTACGGCAGCTCTCTGACGGACTTCCGGGCTGCGCTCGAGCGCGAACGGGAGCGGCAGCGCCGGCTCGAGGGCGAGGGATGGGCATTCGTCCGCTGGACCTCGACCGAAGGACGACCGGCCGTGGTGGCCCGAATGGCCCGCGCCCTCGGCCCCTCCGGCCGCACCGACGTCCCTGTCACTGGTGGTGTGGTCGATTCCGGTGCCGGGAATCGACCACACCACCAGTGACACGCGCCCGAGTCCGCCAGTGCGCGCGTCGGCGAGGGTGAGGGCGGGCGGCGGGGTGGTGGGTGTCTCATTGCCTGGACCTGGCCTGCGACGTCGGGCCGGCCTTCCTAGGCTGGAGTCCTACGCCGGAACACTCTTCCTTAGGGCTATGCCGTGACCGAGACGCCGCAGATCACCATCCCCGCCGAGCTCCTGCCCGCGGACGGTCGCTTCGGCGCCGGGCCGAGCAAGGTGCGCCCCGAGCAGGTGGCCGCGCTGGCAGCGATCGCCCCCCACTATTTGGGGACGTCGCACCGCCAGAAGACGGTGAAGTCCCAGGTCGGGCGGTTGCGGTCCGGCCTCGCCGACCTCTTCTCGCTGCCCGAGGGGTACGAGGTCGTGCTCGGCAACGGCGGCTCGACGGCGTTCTGGGAGGTCGCGGCCTTCGGCCTCGTGCGCGACCGCGCCCAGTTCCTGACGTTCGGCGAGTTCGGCTCGAAGTTCGCCTCCTCGGTCAAGGCCGCACCGTTCCTCGGGGCGCCGACCGTCATCACCTCCGACCCGGGCACCGCGCCGTCGTTCGTGGCCGAGGCCGGCGTCGATGTCTACGCGACGCCGCACAACGAGACCTCCACCGGCGTCGCGATCACGCCGAAGCGCGTCGCCGGGGCCGACGACGACGCCCTGATGCTCTTCGACGCCACCTCCGGCGCCGGCGGACTGCCGGTGGACCAGCTCGATTCCGACGTCTACTACTTCGCCCCGCAGAAGTGCTTCGCCTCCGACGGCGGTCTCTGGCTCGCCCTCATGTCGCCGAAGGCGATCGAGCGCACCGCGCAGATCACGGCGTCAGGCCGCTACATCCCGGCGTTCCTCGACCTGCAGACCGCAGTCGAGAACAGCCGTCTCGACCAGACCTACAACACCCCGGCCCTCGCGACGATCCTGCTCATGGCCGAGCAGGTCGACTGGTTCAACGCCAACGGCGGCCTCGAGTGGTGCGTCGCGCGCACCGCGGAGTCGTCGTCCGTGCTCTACGGCTGGGCCGAGGCCTCCAGCTACGCAACCCCCTACGTGATCGACCCCGCGCTGCGCTCACAGGTCATCGGCACCATCGACTTCGACGACAGCATCGACGCCGCTGCGGTGGCCAAGGTGCTGCGTGCCAACGGCGTCGTGGACACCGAGCCCTATCGCAAGCTCGGCCGCAACCAGCTGCGCGTGGCGATGTTCCCGTCGGTCGCGCCCGACGACGTACGCCGGCTGACGGCCTGCATCGACCACGTCGTGTCTGCGCTCGCGTGATCATCAGCCCATGACCGGCGTCCCGGCACGGATGCGGGCCACCCCCTCGGTCGTGCGTGATCGCACGACCTGGCTGGCCTACGTCCAGATCGGGCTGTTCGGGTACTTCCTCTATGCCTTCGGACCCTCGATCGCACTGCTCCGCGACGAGCACCACTACACCCGCACCCTCGCGTCCCTGCACGGCACCGCGATGGCTCTCGCCTCGATCACCGTCGGTCTGCTCGGCGTCACGATCGTGCGGCGGATCGGGCGTGGAGCCATGCTGCGCCTGGGTTCCGTGGCGATGGGCACCGGTGTGCTGATCTACACCGGGTTCTCTCCCTTGGCCCTCACGCTCCTGGGTGCGTTCGTCGCGAGCGCCGGCGGCACGATGATCATGGTCGGCGTCAACGCGTTCCTCCCCGATCATCACGGCCCTGCCGGACCGCGTGCGATGAGCGAGGCGCACGGGCTCGGCGCGGCCATGGGGCTCCTCGGGCCGGTGGCTGTCGGCGTCGGCGTCGGCGTCGGCTGGGGTTGGCGACCTGGGCTGCTCGTCACGATCGTCGGCCTGATCGTGCTCGAGCTCGCACGTGGCCGTCACCTCGAGGAGTTCGACGGCCCGCACGGTCATCCCGACGACGAGCCGGGGCACGCACCCCGCGGTCCGCTCCCACGGCTGTGCTGGTACGCCCTTGTGGTGTTCGGCATGTGCGCCGGCACCGAGTTCTGCCTGATCCTGTGGGGCAGCGACCTGCTGCGCGACCGCGCCGGTCTCGGCGACGCTGCAGCAGCGGCAGCGCTCGTCACCATCGTGGGCGGCCTCGCCTTCGGCCGGGTGGCCGGAGCTCCCCTCGTGTCGCACCTCGACCCCGACGTCGTCCTCATGGGCTACATGGGGCTCACTATCGTCGGATTCACGGTGGCGTGGCTGTCCTCCTCGCCCGTCCCGATGCTCATCGGCTTCGCGATCACCGGAGTAGGCCTGGGGTTGCAGTCACCGCTCGCGATCGGCCGCGCCGTGATCGCCGCGGCCGGTCAGGCCGACCGTGGCTCCGGACTCGCCTCGGTCGCCGCCGGAATCGCCAGTGGCGCCGCGCCGTTCATCCTCGCCGCGTTCGCCGACAGCCTCGGCGTCCACACCGCGTTCCTCATCGTTCCCCTCCTCATGGCCGCCGGGATCCTGCTGGTACGCGCAGCACGCGTGCCGGTGCTCGATACCCTTCCCACCTGACCCGCCGCCGCATCGGCGTTCCGCCGCATCGGCGACGGTCCGGCCGGCTCCCCGTCGGCCGTACGGGCTACTTCCCGATGACGAGGGCGGCGGTGAGGACGACGCAGCTCCCGGGCGAGGCGTTCACCGAGAGACTGGCGCACGTCGAGGGCGTGTCCGAGGCCGAGGCCGAGCACTCGGGCAAGATCGGCGACAAGACGGAGCCGAGCGGTAGGTCGCTCCTGGCCATCGAGGCGCACGAACCCCGAGGTCGCCGGCAGGGATCAGCTCGTAGGTGCCCTCCGCGGTCGCGAGCCAGTGCTGCGCCGACGGCTATTCCGGCGGGACGCCCGCCTGCACCCGGCGCCCCGATCCCGACGAGGGCCGGGGCCGCGATCTCGACCGCGGACGGTCCGACGGGCGCCGTCACAGCCGGCGCCGGATCGCCGAACTCGTGGGCACGGCTGGGCATCCAGTGCGTGCTGGGGACGGCGAGAATCACCACGGCGACCGACGCTCCCGCCGCCGCCATCCGCTGGCGACGGACGCGCACGACGGATGCGCACCCGATGTTGGACGCGGTCGATGCGGTCGGGCATGTTCGGGGACGCTCGGTGAGGATCCGTAAGCCCTCGCGGAGGTCCTGCACGGTCTCGGACTCGGTCTGTGACATCTCGACCCACCTCGTGACGGGGACGGTCCTGAGCGAGCGCGCGGTCGGCGCGCAGAGTCGCCAGCGCCTTGCTCGCCTGTGAGGTGACGATGCCGACGGTGATGCCGAGGATCTCGGCGCACTCGGCCTCGGACAGGTCATCGAGGTAGTGCACCACCACGACGGCACGCTGCCGCCGCGGAAGGTGGCTCAGCGCCCGCTCGAGGTCGTCGACGTCGACGACTCGAGCAGTCGGGCCGTCGAGGAGGGTCTCGGGCATCACCGCCGTGGGTCTCACGCGCCCAGAGACGCCGCGTCCAGGCGAGGTGGGTGTTGACCATGACCGTGTGGACGTAGGGCTCAGGGTTCCCCCGAGATGTGAGACCACTGCCGCCACCACGTCGCGAGCGCGGTCTGGAGCAGGTCCTCGCCGCTGGCCCGGTCACCCGTGAGCAGGCGGGCTGTCCTCAGCAGTGCAGGAGACCGCGCCGCCACGAACTCGGCGAACGACGGCCGTTCCGGCATGTCACGCCCCTCACGACTGCGGCCGCTCGTCGGCCCCACACCAGCTGTCGTGGCTCGGCCCCGGGAAAGGTTGCCTCCCCGGGTCGCTCGAGGCGTGAGGGGGGCCTGATACCACGACAGGGGCGCGGTGCGCCGCTGCGGTCACCGGCCGGTCCGGGCGCGGGCCGCCTCGAGCTCGGGAGCGAGCTGCGTGGCCAGCGACGGCGTGACACCCCACTGGGCGACAAGTGCGTCGTAGTCGGCGAGGTCGCCAGCCTGCGCCGGTGAGCCGGTGCGGACGGCACGCAGCATGAGGTTGCGCGGGGTGTGCTCATCGCTCACGAACTGCACCGTGTCGACGCGATAGCCGACGGTGCGCAGGATCGACGCGCGGACGGCGTCGGTGAGGACGTCGAGCAGCCGCTCGCTGAGCAGCCCGTGGCGGGTCACCAGGGCGTACGGCGCCGGCGACGTGCTGCGTGACACCTGGCTCTGCAGGTCGTGGTGGCAGCACGGCGCCGCGAGCACCACGGCGGCACCGGCCCGCACAGCGAGCGCGAGAGCGTCGTCGGTGGCGGTGTCGCACGCATGCAGCGCAACGACGATCTGCGGCGCCGCCCCGGCCGCCGCGTCCTGGATCGTGGCGGTCTCGAAGGTGAGCCCGTCGCCCCAGCCGAGCTCGGCCGCACGGACGTTGTTGCGCTCGCACAGCGACTCGCGGACGTCGACGCCGTGCACGTGCACGGCGAGCCCTCGCACGCGCACCAGCCAGGTGTAAGCCGCGAAGGTGAGATAGGCGTTGCCGCAGCCGAGATCGACCAGACGCCATGGGTTCTCAGCGGTCGGATCGTCCAGGGTGCCCGCCGTACGGGCGTCGGCGACGGCGGTATCGAGCAGCCGTAGGAACTCCTCGACCTGGCGGTACTTGTCCTGCTTGGTCGGCTTGATCCGACCCTGCGCATCGGCCACGCCCACGGCGGTGAGGAAGGCGAGGACGTCCGGGTGTGCGACGTCGAAGAGCCGCGGCTTGACGCGGTCGTGACGGGCCGGGGAGGCGTCCAGGACAGCGCCGCGGACGTCGCGATGCACCTGCGCGTCGCCCTTCTTCGTGATGCGCACCTGGAGCACCTCGGTCGTCGTCTCGACGTGCCAGTTGCCGAAGCCCTGATCGAGCAGCACATCGACAGCGGCCGACGCTTCGGCGTCCCCGTAGTTGTCGGTGTGGGCCTGCCTGTCGTCGTACGCCGTGACCTGCAGGCGTACGCCGCCCTTGAGCTGCACCGGCCGCAGCTCGGCGCGACGCCACTGCAGCGCGACGCCGCGACGCCGTCCCGCCGCGACCGCGCGCACCAGCGTGGACGTGTCGAGCAGGTGGGCGCGGATCTCGCCCCGCACGTCGTCCCAGGACTCGGCCACTCAGCTGCCCACGGCCGCGAGCCGCTGCTGGAGCAGGTCGAGCGCCACCTGGTCGCCGCCCGTCGCAACGCCGTGCTCGCCGGGGCGGCCCCACAGGTGCAGCAGGAGCCCCGACGGCTCTGCCGCGAGCAGCGCCGCTGCGTCGCCCGAGGCGCTGCCACCGACGACGGTCACGCGGGTCGGGTGCAGAGTCACCGTCCAGGAGTGCTCGCCGGCCGCAACGAGAACCGACTGACCGGCGGCGGCCGGCTGGGGGTCGTCGTCCCACGGCCAGGTGAGCCAGCCGAGGAGCTCGTCGATGCCGTCGGTCGCGAGCTCGTCGGGGATCGGGTCGGCGTCGTCGGCGCCGAGCACCGCGGACTGTGCGTCCCACCGGTGAACCGCGGTCTCCTGGGCCATCCGGCGCTGCCAGAAGCCCACGGTCTGCTCGCCGGGCCACCACGACCACGTCGGGGACCCTGCGTCGCGAGCGGTGAGCCGCTCCAGGAGCACGGCGTGCTCCGTGCGCAGGACGTCGCGCACGTCGGCGCCCTCGGCGATGTCGCCCCACCCGCCCTCGGGCCCCGCGGGCTCCGCGTCGGCGTCCATCGCGGCGACCTTGTGGCGGTACACGCCGACCAGGTGGGAGAGCAGGTCACGCACGGTCCAGCCGGGACACCCCGGCACGTCGGCGACGAGGTCGGTGGAGGCGGCGAGCATGGCCTCCACGTCCGCGTCGAGGTGGGCGAGGTAGGCCGCCGTCGTCAGGCGGGTGCCATCGAGGCTCGGGTGCACGGTCATGGCCTGATCCTCCCACCCGGAGCGGCCAGGGCATGCCCCCTGACCAGCACCTAGGCTGTGGCCGTGATGGTGGAGCGCCGCGACGGCCGAGGGGCGATGCCCGCTGTCGCGATCGTCCTGGTGGCGCTCGCGATCGCCGCTGTCATCGGCCTCATCGCCGGCGCGATCTGGGGCCAGACCGGCTCGCGCGGCCCGTCGTCGTCCTCGAGCACGTCCACCACGGCCGCGTCACCCTCGACGGCGACGTCGGACACCGCCTCGCCCGGCGCCACCGCGACGGACACTCCCACGCCGGCACCGCCCACGTCACCGGCGTCCTCCCCCACCGGGGCCGCACCGTCGGCACCGGCGACGACGACCACCTCAGCCGACGGCTGGCGGCTCGGCTCGTGGCGCATCACCAACACCGGCGGCACCCTCGGAGTGGACACCACGGCGCGCAACACGAGCACGGGGCCGCGCAGCGCGACGCTTGTGCTCTACGTCTACGTCAACGGCACCCTCATCGCGACGACGACGACCGCCGTGACCGACGTCCCCGCGGGCGCATCGGTGCCCGTGCACTTCAGCGGCACCGACCCCTGGAAGCCCGGCCCGAAGGTCCTGCAGCTCGCCACCGCCTGAGCGGCTGTGTCCGCCGTCGGCGGCTCTGCGCGGCCGTGAGATGCGAGCTCCCACGGCACGTCGCGGCTCGAACTCGGACCCGGACTCCGCAGGTGATGCGGCAGCAGCACCACGCACAGTGCTCCCATCCGCCAGGCTTCACCCTGGGCGACGATCGCCGCCCAGAGCTGACGGGCCCACCCCCTGGCACTGAGAAGTCAGCCGTTCCGCTCCTGATGCTCGTGCTGGTCGGCGGCGCGTTCGTCGTCCTGGTCGTGCTGGCCGGCAGGTCAGGTTCCACGCGCGGGCCGGCCGCGGGAGCTCCTCATGCTCGACCCGCGACAGCGGCACCGATGACCCTCCACGCTGGGCGATGGCTCAGGTGGGACGGCGCTCAAGGGCGTGACGCGCACACCGGATCTCCCATCGTCGGGGTCCAGGGACAGCCCGACTGAACGGTCCGCGACGCCGGGTGAGGCTCGCGGCCGGCTGCTCAGGCGATCAACGTCTCGTGCGGAGCCAGGACGCAGAACTCCTTGCCGTCCATGTCGGCGAGGACTGCCCAGGGAGCGTCGTCCTGGCCGACGCCGACCGGGGTCGCACCCAACGCGACGACACGAGCAACCTCAGCCTGGACATCGTCCGGGTCGAGATCGGGGTCGAGCCGATTCGTCATCGTCGTGGCGTCGGCGACCGGCACGAACACGATCCCCGGATACCGATCGGGCGCAGGACCGATGACCACGTCGGACGCCGATTCCTCCAGCACGTCGCAGTCCAGGACGGCGGCCCACCATCGCGCCGGGCCGGCCTGTTCGTGGGCATCGACGACAACCCGACAGAGGCGCACGGTCATGGGCCGAAGTTGTCGCCCGCCGGGCACGGGGCAGACGATCTCGCCCCCCGATCCGGAGCGAGGCAGCGGCGATCGCGCCCGCAGAAGCTGCAGCCACCGCCGGAGCGCCCCGCTGCCTCACCTGGTCGGGACGGGACAGGCGGCGAGTCCGTCAGGTGCGACGCGCCAACAACGGGTCAGCGACCGCGCAAGGCCGCCGCCAGGACGAGGCAGAGAGACGCGATGAGGACGCCCAGGGTCAGGAGGCGACGCGTCCGGGGATCCACGGCGACAGCGTACGGCGGCACCGGTAGGACACGGCTCGGCGGTAGCCTCGACCCGTGCCCGACCCGATGGACGTCCCCGACACCGCACCGCCTGGTGACCCGGAGACCTCGGCGACCCCGGGCGACGGCCCGGCACCCGTCGCCCTGACCGATGCCGACGTCAAGCCGCTCGACATCGACGGCGTGGGGGCGGTGGCCTTCGGCACGATCGCGTGGACGGTCGCGCTCGTCGTCTGCCTGCTGCTTCGCGGCCCGCTGGCCGACGCCGGTCGTGGCTGGTGGGCGTGGGTGTGCGTCGCCGGCGCGCTGCTCGGGCTTGCCGGGCTGGGGTTCGTCCGCCGACGCCGCGACGCCTACGCGCAGGCACGTCCGCACTGATCTGCGGCGCCCGTCCCGGTCCGGTGCGGTCGGTCAGGTGCGGTCAGTCAGGTGCGGTCGCGGCACCCTAGCCCGCCGCGGTCAGCCCAAGATCTCGTCGGGCTCGATGTCCATCACGTCGTCGAGGTCGAGGGCGATCTGGTCCGGAGACACCTCGACCGGCTCGTCGTCATCGTCGTCGTCATCGTCGTCATCGTCGTCATCGTCGTCGTCGTCGTCGTCATCATCATCGTCGTCGTCGTCGTCGAGGTCGAGGTCGTCTTCGGCCTCGTCGTCGGAGTCGACCTCGTTCTCGTCGTCGTTCTCGTCGTCGGAGTCGTCGTCGGGGTTGACGAGGTGGACGTCGCCCTCGGTCATCTCGTAGGCGGCGAGCTCGACCTCGTCGGCGACCACCTCGGAGTTCTCCGCGTCGACGACGTCGGATGCGGTGATGATCTCGAGGGCCTCGTCGTCGACGACGAGCCCGGAGTCGGGCTCGGAGACAGCCGGAACGGCTCCACCCCGGAGATCGAGCAGGTCCAAGACGAGCTCGTCGATCGCGATGTCCGTGACGGGGATGCCGGTTCCCTCGAGCTCGCGGACGCTCGAGTGCGCACCGCAGCCGTACTGCAGTGCGACGACGCGACCGTCGGCGCCGAAGGCGTTGGCGCACACGCCGAACGCCTGCCCGACGAGGCCACCGATGGGGAGCAGGAAGCCGCAACCGCCGCAGGTGCCCGGCGCAGCCTTGGCCATCGGGGACTCCGGACCGAGGTCGCCGTCGTACCAGCGCTCGGTCGCAAGGTCACGGCCGTGGGCCGAGAGTACGGTCTCGCGACCGAGTCCGAGCTGCCACTGCGCGGGGCGCAGCGACGCGGAGGACCCGGCCGGGGTCGCGGTCTCGTCGTCGGCCTCGAGGGCATCGGCTCCGGTGTAGCCGGGCTCGAGGCGCGGGTCGTCGGGGGAGGTGGGGAACAGGTCGCCGGGGCCGACATCGCCGGGGCGCACGCGCTCGTTCCAGGGCAGCCACGCCGGGGCGAGCAGCGCTCCGTTGCCCGGCAGCAGCACGACCTCGGAGACCGTGGCGACGTCGGACTCGGGGACGCGGGCCACCGTGACGGCCCAGTGCCACCCCTGGTACCCGCGGTCGAGACACGCGAAGGAGTGTGTCGCGAGCAGTTCCTCGTCGGCCGTGACCTCGAGGTGGTCGCCGACGTGGTCGGCAGGGGCGATCTCGAGCACCGCCGAGCGGGCGAGGTCGACGGCCGAGGCCAGCACGGAGTCCAGCGAGGAAGTGGTCACGACCCCATCCTCGCCCACGACAACCACCCACCGCCACGCGCCCCGACGCAGCGCCCACTTACCTCGCCGCACCAGACGACCATCGGGCCACGAAGCAGCCGGCCATCGACACCGCACAGGCCGGATCCACCACCGCGTGCGCGCCACGCACACTCAGGCAGGCCGGCACAGCGAAAAGGCGATCAGGGGACGGGTGCCGCAGAGCGGCCCCGTCCCCTGATCCGGGAGGCGAGGAAGGAGCCGACCCAGCCCCGCAGCGGAGCCGGTCGCCGACGCTGGCGCGACGAAGGAGCGCCAGCGTGGAGGCGGCTAGGAGTCGAGGTCCTCGGCCACCTTGCGCAGCATCGAGGCGACGTTGTGAGCAGACTTGTCGTCGGGGTAGCGGCCGCGACGGAGCGAGTTGGAGACGCCGTCGAGGAGCTTGATGAGGTCCTCGAGGATGACGGCCATGTCGTCGGCGGGCTTACGGGACGCCTTGGCCACGCTCGTCGGGGCGTCGAGGACCCGGATCGAGAGGGCCTGGGGGCCGCGCTTGCCGTCGGCCACGCCGAACTCCACGCGCGAGCCGGGCTTGAGCGCCTCGACGCCGGCGGGGAGCGACGACGCGTGCACGAAGACCTCGTCACCGTCCTCGGTCGCGAGAAAGCCGAAGCCCTTGTCGCTGTCGTACCACTTGACCTTGCCGGTAGGCACCGCGCTCACCCCGTCATCGAGTCGTCCGAGTCGTCCGTCCTACGCCGTGCTGGAGCCAGCGGCGCCCGCACAGGTTAGCCGCCGCGCCGCGCCGACCCAACCGAGATCACCCGGGGAGGTCGTGCCAGCGGGTGAGGAGCTCGGTCTCGCGCCCCGCGGTGAGGCCCGGGCCGTCGCCGGACGGCGGCTCGAGGAGCAGGTGCTCGACGAGCTCGGCCACCGTCTGCCTGATCGGCCGAGCAGAGAGCCCCGCCTCGCGCGCGGCGGACGGGCTGGCGGCGTTCGCCAGGATCCACGGGTCGCCCCCACCCCAGAGGGGGATCGTCACGTCGCTCTCGCCCTGCTCGAGCAGCCACGCGCCGTCGACCCAGCTGAACGTCGTGCCCTCGGGCGCTACGACGGCCGCGACGTCGGCGAGCAGGTCGCCGAAGGAGTACGGCGGCTCGGGACTCACGGCGTGGAAGGTGCCGGCGACGTCGTCCTCGACGAGGCGCACGCAGAAGGCCCCGAGGTCGCGACCGTCGATGATCTGGACCGGGTCCGCCGGGTTGCCGGGCGCGAGCACGTCACCGCCCCTCGCGATCCGCTGCACCCACGAGGTGTAGCGGCGGGTGTAGTCCCACGGGCCGACGACGTAGGTCGGACGCACCACCGTCGCGCGGTGACGGAAGGTCTCGCGGGCGAGCATCTCGATGGCGACCTTGAGCGGGCCGTACGTCGTGTCGGTGACGGTGTCGACGTCGTCACCGGCCGGCTCGACCGTGGGCGACGACTCGTCGAAGCCGGGGCCGGTGGGCTCGGCGTAGACCGACGTGGAGGAGATGACGAGATATCGGCCCCCTCGACCCTCACGCCCGCCGAGGGCGTCGGCGAGGGAGCTGACCTGCCTCGGGAAGTACGCCGACGTGTCGATGGTGGCGTCGAACTCTCGGTCCGCGAGCACCGCGAGGTCGCCGTCCCGGTCGGTGTGCAGGTGCTCGGCCTCGGGGAAGAGATCCCCGCCCGCCCCCCGGTGGAGCAGCGTGACGTCGTGCTCCCGCTCGAGGGCCGCCTCCACGATGTGGCGCCCGACGAACCTGGTGCCTCCGACGACGAGGATCCTCATGCGCCCACTCCCTCCTCGGCCCGGCTCCGCGCGATCCCCGGTCGATCGGTCGCGCCGCGGTCGAACCACTGGCGCCACCACACCACGAAGCCGGTCAGGTCGTCGAGGACGACGTCAGCACCGGCTTCGGTGAGCGCCTCGCGGGTCGTCGGCCCGGTCGTCACGGCGATCGCGACCGCCCCGGCACCGAAGGCCCCGCGGACGTCACCCACGTGGTCCCCGACGTAGACCAGCGCCCCGGCGTCGAGCAGCGCGCTTGACTTGGTCTCGGCGAAGCGCTCGCCGACGACGTCTGCGACGAACTGCGAGAGACCCACCACCTCGAGGACGGCGCGGACGTGGCTGTCCTTCTTGGCACTGATGACGACGATGCTGCAGCCGTCGTCCGTGACTGCCGCCAGTGCCTCACGGGCGCCAGGCAACAGCGTCTGCATGGCGAGCCCGTGGGAGAGGTAGCGGGCGCGGTAGACCTCGAGCGCCTCGGCATAGGGGACGCCGGGGATGAAGTCCGGGAAGACCTGGTCGAGCGGGAGGCCCACTCCAGCGCGCACGGCCGCCTCGTCGATGACGACCCCGTAGACCGAGCAGGTGTGGGCGACGGAGTCCACGATGGCGTCGGCGGAGTCGACGAGGGTCATGTCGAGGTCGAACCCGATCACGGTCACGGTCACGCGACCGACCCTACGGGGCCGGAGCCGCGCTCCCCGGGCAGGCACCGGTTCGCCCCTGACCCTCCCTCTCGCGTAAATTCGTGAGGATGGCCATGAAGCGCACGACCCCGGCGTCCTCGCGACGCAAGGCGGCCGCTGCGCGCCCCAGATCGCTCGCCGAAGACCTCCGCGGCCGCACCGACGACGAGATCACCACGATGCTGGCCGCGCGCCCAGACCTCGTGCATCCCGTCCCCGCCGACCTCGGCGCCCTGGCCACCCGCGCCACCACCGGCCCGTCCACCTCTCGCGCCCTCGACCGCCTCGACGCCTTCGTCATCTCGGTGGTCACCGCGCTCGGCGCCCTGTCCGATCCCACGTCCTACGCCGAGCTCCGCGCGGGCCTCCCCGGCATCAGTGTCACGCGCCTGCGACCGGTCGTCGACCGGCTCCGCACGATCGGGCTCATGTGGGGCGACGACGACGATCTGCACCTGATCCGGCCGGTTCGCGAGGCCCTCGGGACCTACCCGGCCGGCCTCGGCCCGAACATGGCCGAGTCGCGTCGCGGCGTCGCTCCCTACGCCGCCGATCCATCACTGGTGGAGCGGGTGCTCACCGATGCACCCGAAGGAGCGCGCGCCGCCCTCGAGCGCCTCGTGTGGGGGCCACCGATCGGTCGCGTCGAGGGCGCCGACCGTCCCGTCGACGTCGCGACCGCGCGCACCCCGATCGAGTGGCTGCTCGCGCACCACCTGCTCGAGCCGATCGCGTCCGACACCGTCGTCGTGCCGCGTGAGGTCGCACTCGCGCTCCGCGGCGGCGCGCTCGTACGTGACCTCGAGCCCGAGCCTCCTGCTATCGACCACGCCGACCGGACGCCCGACCTCGTCAATCGCACTGCGGGGCAGCAGGCGTTCACGTTCGTCCGTCTCGTGGAGGATCTCCTCGAGAACTGGTCGACCGCACCGCCGGTCGTGCTGCGCAGCGGCGGCCTGTCCGTACGAGACCTCACGCGTACGGCGATCCAGCTCGACCTCGACGAGGAGGGTGCGGCGCTCGTCGTCGAAGTCGCCTATGCCGCAGGGCTTCTCGCGGCTGACGGTGAGGTCGACGAGTTCTGGCGCCCGACCCCGGCGTACGACGCCTGGCGGGTGCGACCGGTCGCCGAGCGTTGGGCGCTCCTCGCGCAGACGTGGCTGCTCATGACACGCACCCCCGTCCTCGTGTCGGGTCGCGACGACGCCGGGTCGCGGGTGAACGCGCTCGCCCGCGACACCGATCGCGCCCTCGCACCCGAGGCCCGGCGAGCACTCCTCGACGAGCTGGTCGTCCTCGCGCCCGGCCAGTCGCCGTCGCACACCTCGCTGCTCGCCCGTCTGCGGTGGCGACGCCCACGTCGGACTTCACCGCTCTGGAAGATCGTCGTCGAGGCGACCCCGGAGGAGGCCGAGCGGATCGGCGTCACCGGCCTCGGCGCCCTCTCCGCCCACGGTCGCGCGCTGCTGGCGTCGACGTCCGCAGAGGAGTCCTCGGCCGAGGCCCGCGCCGCGACCCGCATGCCGGGTCGCACGCCGGTGCCGTCCGACGTCGTCGCGACGCTCGCGCTGGTCCTGCCTGCACCGCTGGATCACGTTCTCCTGCAGGCGGACCTGACTGCCGTTGCACCTGGCCCGCTCGACGGTGAGCTGGCGCGCGAGATGTCACTGCTCGCCGACATCGAGTCGACCGGCGGGGCCACCGTCTACCGCTTCAGCGACTCCTCGCTGCGCCGCGCCCTCGATGCCGGCCGGTCCGCCACCGACATCCTCGCGCTGCTGAGCACCCGGTCGAGGACTCCGGTTCCGCAGCCCCTCGAGTACATGGTGCTCGACGTCGCTCGCCGCCACGGCGCCGTGCGCGTGGGTCTGGCATCGGCGTACGTCCGCTGCGACGACCCGACGACAGTGTCGGAGATCCTCGCCGACCGGCGCCTCGCCGTCCTGCGTCTCGTCCGCCTCGCCGACACCGTCGTCGCCTCCGGAGCGGCCCTCGACGTCGTGCTCGACCGGCTCCGGGAGTACGGCTACTCCCCCAGTGCCGAGAACTCTGACGGCGCGGTCGTCATCCGCCGCCCCGACGAGCGACGTACGCCCCCGCGCCCGCGGCCGCCCCGGCTCTCGGTCGAGCCACCGGCGCCGAGCGAGGCCATGCTGTCGGCCGCCATCCGCGCGATGCGCGCGGGGGAGAGCGCCGCCGCGAGCCGCCCACCTGCGATGCCCGACGGCAGCGGCAGTGGCCGGCTCCCGCGCTCGTCGACCGGCGAGACCATGATGGAGCTGCGCGCCGCCCTCGAGCGGCAGAAGCCGGTGTGGATCGGCTACGCCGACTCCACCGGTACCACCACGGAGCGCGTCGTCGAGCCGCTGCGGCTCGAGGGCGGCTTCCTCACGGCGTACGACCTGAGGTCCGCGGAGGTCCGCACGTTCACGGTCGCCCGGATCACCGGTGTGGCTGCTGTGGCCGATCCTGCGCACTGAGTGGTCCGCGGGCTCTGGAACGTCTCTGGTGCAAGGACTTTCGCGTGGCTTCCCCTGCGGATGTCGTCACTCCGTCGGCGTCGAGCCACGGCGGCGGCAGCTCACTCCCTCGGCTTGGCGAGTCCCTCGACGACCACGACGTCGGGCAGCTTGGTGAGCTCGCCCGGGTCGAGGAGGAGCTTGCTGGAGCGGTTGCCACCGCCCATCACGACCTGCGCCTGCGCCATGACCGCGCTGTCGACGTAGACGGGGGGCCCGGCGATGCCGAACGCGGTGACCCCGCCGATCATCATTCCGGTCAGGGCCTTCGTGGTCTCCTCGTCGGCGAAGGACAGACGCTTGACGCCGAGCAGCTCGCTGACCTTCTTGTTGACGTCCAGGCGGGTCGTGCCGAGCACGACGCAGACGGCGTAGCGCGGTGGATCGACCTTCTTCGACGTGACGAGGATCGTGTTGGCCGCCCGCTCCAGCGCGAAGCCGTAGTGGTCACAGAACGCTGCGGTGTCGGCCATCGCTGGGTCGCACGCAAGCACCTCGTGGGTGACGCCGTACCTGCGAAGGGACGCCACGACGAGCGGGTCGAGGATCGTCACTGGCCGCACCCCCTTCGCCGTTCGCCCGAGGGGGCTGTCCCCACCTACCGAATCATGCGCCGGCGACGCGGCCCGGTGGGCGCAGCGGTCAGCGTGTCGGGCCCAGCCTGCTCGCGCCGACGTTCACCGGCGACCCCTCCTTGAGCTCGACGAAGACGGTGCGGGTGTCGGTCGTCCCGACGTTGCGGCCCGAGTGCTCCTGCGCGTCGAGCCAACGGACCTCGCCCGCCGGGATGCTCACCTCCACCTCCCGCGCGCCCTGCACCAGGCGGCGGTCGAACGCGCTCATCGTGATCATCACGCTGTCGGGGTGGGTGTGCGGATGGGTGCCGTCGCCCGGGGTGTCGTGGTAGCTCAGGACCCGGACACGTGAGTTCTCGAAGATCACGGAGTAGAGGGCCGGGTCGGTGACCACGGGGTCGGTGCTGTCAGCGCTGGTCATGGTGTCTCCTCGGTGTGGCGCCGGCGATCGATGTTTCGCGGGCACTAGCATCTCTTTATGGGCACCTCAGTACCATATACGTCGCGGGGTCAGGCGTCACCGGCCCGAGCCACCGGGTCCTACGCAAGCACCGGCCGCACCGCTCAGAAGTCACGAACGCGTGCGGATCTCGTCGACACCGCCCGCCGGATGATGGCCGACGGCGCGGACGTGTCGGTGGAGTCGGTCGCGCGGACGGCCGGCATCTCCAGGACCACGGCGTACCGCTACTTCCCCACCCGCCACGAGCTCATCGCTGCCGCGCACCCGCAGATCGAGGCCGCCTCGCTACTTCCGGAGCCTGCACCCGACTCGGTGGACGAGCGGCTCGAGCTGGTCATGCGAGCCTTCCTCGTCGACATCACCGTGGCGTGGGAGCCGCAGCTGCGGGCCGCGCTGCGACAGTCCCTCGCGCCCGCGCCCGCCGGCGGCTATGGCGTGGCTGTGACGTCGATGGCTTCCGGGGACACGTCGGCGGGTGCGTTGCGTCAGGGGCGCGCCGTCGGGTGGATCGCGGAGGCGCTCGGGCCGCTGCGCCGCTCGCACCCGCGGATCGACATCGGAAGGCTTGCCGTGGCGATCCGCTCGTCGGCCGGGATCGAGAGCCTCGTGTGGCTCACCGACGTCGCCGGGCTCAGCCGGGACGAGGCCGTCGGCGTCATGCAGGACTCAGCCCGAGCCCTGCTCAGCGCCGCCGTCCGGGACGCGTCCTGAGCGGTCGTCGCGGGTCGCGGCGACCGCTCAAGATCACGATTCGGGGAGCCAGAACGTAGTTGAACTGCCCGATCCTTCCCTCAGGGAAGAACTGGTGAGTTGGGGTGCTGGTTACTGGGGGGTTGGCATGTGAGCCAGGATCGACGTCGCCCAGGTGGTGGCCCGGTCGAGCTCGTCGGTCACCAGCTTGTTGGCCTTGTCGACGAGGAAGCTCTCCGGATCAGTGCGCACCACGTAGCCGTGCCCGCGCAGACGTGACGCGATGCCCTTGGACGCGTGCCCGGTGAACATCACCGGGCCGTCGTACCGCGTGTCGAAGGCGATCGCGGCGGTGCCGTCGACCTCGGCGAGGGTGTCGAGCCAGTCCCGAAGTCCGACCGAGCCGATCTCAGGATCGAGGGCGAGCTCGCCCTCGGACTTCGCCACGGCCTCGACAGCGCTCTTGCGCGACATCGACGAGGTCATGCCATGGACGTGCGTCGGGCCGCCGACGACGAGGAGGTCGACATTCGCGACCTGCGCGGGAGTGACCCGGCCGACGGGGACGACGTCCACGTCGGACTGAGCTCGAAGGCCCGACGCGATGGCGTCGGCGATCGCGTGGGTGTTTCCGTACATCGACTCGAAGACGATCAGAGTCCGCATGGCGCACCTCCTGGTACTCCTTCGACCCTACGACCGGCCGACGGTCTTGGGGAGGCCGCGTACCGGATGCCGGAGCGCAGAGAACGCGTCCCCCACCGACTCCCCCACGTCGTCCGTGCGGTTCAGGAGGAGACGAGGGCGGCGATACGACGGGCCTCGAGACCCATCTCGCGGAGCATGCCGGACGGCGCCACGAACTGCCCGCAGAAGTACAGGCCGGGCAGGGCGGTGCGACCGCCGGAGACGAGCGGGCGACCCGACTCGTCGCACACCGCGCGCCACTCGACCAGGAACTCCTCGAGCGCGGGGCGGTACCCGGTCGCGAGCACCACCGCGTCGACATCGAGGGCGCTCCCGTCCTCGAAGACGACGCCGTCCTCGGTGAAGCGGTCGATGTCGCCGTGGACGCCGATGCGCCCGGCCCGGATGTGCTCGAGGGTGCCGATGTCGAGCAACGGGATGTGGCGGTCACGGGCAATCTGGGTGTTGGGGCCGTATGGAAGCTTCTTGAGCCCCACGCGGGTGATGTCGCCGACGGTGAGACGGATCAACGGCCACGCCAGGGCGTCGGCAACCACGGTCGGGACGTGCCGCATGACGATGCCGAGCTGCAGCGCGGGAATCACCCCGAACATGTCACGCGGGATGACGTTGACGGCCGAACGCACCGACAGGTGCGGCTGCGCCCCACGCTCGACGAGGTCGATCGCCTGCTCGCAGGCAGAGTTGCCGAAGCCGACCACGAGGACCGGCCGGCCCTTCCAGGCGTCGCCGTTGCGGTACTCGCTCGAGTGCAGCACCCGCCCGGTGTAGGTCTTGATCCCAGGCCACGTCGGGCGCACGGGACGCCGCGTGGCGCCGGTGGCGACGACGACGTTCCGCGCCGTCCACTCCCGATCCGGCGTCGTCGCGACCCAGGCTCGGTCGCGCCGCTCGAGGCTCGTGACCTCAGCGCCGAAGTGGGGGTCGATCCCGTGGTGCGTCCGGTAGCGCTCGAGGTAGTCGACGACCTGATCGCGTGACGGGTAGCGCGGCCAGTCCGAGGCCATGTCGAGTCCGGGCAGGGCCGAGCTCGACTTCGGCGTGTGCAGGTGCAGCCGGTCGTAGTGGTGGCGCCACGCCGTAGCGACGACGTCGGTCGCCTCGAGCACCTCGAACGGCCGGCCCGTACGTCGGAGCGCGACGGCCGTCGCGAGCCCGGCCGCGGAGGCTCCGATGACGAGGGTGTCGGTGTCGGTAGCACTGACGGTGGGCATGCGCACGAGGCTAGTGGGGAACTGCCAGGTGGAGGTGGCTTCGGAGTCGGGCCCGGGCGAGGAAGTCGAAGGCGAGGTCCACGAGCTCCTCCCAGCCGTCCTCGGTGCACAGGATGTGCGAGCGACCGGTCGGCCGAACGAGCTCGACCGTGCCGGCGAGCTCCGGCGTACTTGCGGACGTTCGCGGCCACCATCGCCGCCGGGGTGAGGTGGTCGCTGGTACCGGCCACGAACAGCAGCGGCGCGTGCCCACGCGAGAAGTCCACGCGGCCTTGCGATGTCAGCGTGCCGCGCGGCACGTTCCGGCTCTCGGGGACGACGTAGGCCTCGGACACCGCGTCACTGGCGGCGCGCGTCACCGTGTGGGCGAACACGTAGCGGAACATGTCGGCCGTCGTGACGACGGCCTTGTTCCCCGCCAGCGGGGTGAGGTGCGGGAAGTTCGCCCGGAAGAAGCGCGGGTCGAACGACCGCATGCCGCGAGGGGGTGCCGAGCTGATCGCGACGCCTGCCCGCGTGTAGCCGTCGTTCACCAGCTTCTGCACGAGGACGCCGCCAGTCGAGGGCCCGACGAGGACTGGCCGCTCGGGGAGAGCGTCGATGACACGCTTGAGGTGGTCGGTGATCGCAGCGAACGTGAGCTTCCCGAGCCCTGGAGCGATGTGGGCACGCAGCTCGGTCGGCTCCCCGACGTGGAAGGGCTAGGACGGCGTATGCGCCGCAGGCCCGCGCGGCTACGTCAGCGGCAGACGCCGCCGACCTTCGGGTAGACGGAAGCGCAGGGACCCAAAGGCATTCCGCTACGTGCGGCCATGACCACCTGGTCGATCGCCGCGAGCACGATCTCGGGCTTGTCCTCCTGGATGATGTGGCTTGCGCCGATCGCTACGACATGAACCGTGTCGCGTGACACCGTGGCGAGCTTGTCCTGGATCGGGAACCACACGGTCTTGAAGTCGCCGCTCGCGTCCTGAGTCAGCACCACGACTGGCACCGATCCCAACGACGGCGCGGCCTTCAGCTGCTTCAGCGTCGTCACCATGTCGTACGACGTGCCGGCCTCGGTCCACGTGCCGTCCGTGAACGCAGGCGACACGAGCTGGTCAGACGTGGAGGCGTCGACGAACACGACGCCTACCACGTCTTGCGGCTTCTCGGCCACGAACAGCCTCGCCACCAAACCCCCGAACGAGTGCGCGACGAGCACGTACGGCGGATCCGCGTGGGCCGCGGCCAGCGCCTGGCGGATCTCCCGTGTCACATCGCCGACGCTCGTCGGCCCGCGCGCATCCCGAACCTCACTCATGCCGACGCCGGGTCGATCGACGACGCACGTGCGCGTCGTGGCACCCGCTTGCCGTGCGATCGAGTCCCAGTCGGCTGCGGGCGCCGTCAGCCCGGTGAGCACGACCAACGTCGGCGAGCCGGTGCCGTAGCAGGACACCGCCATGAGATGACCGTCGACCCGATAGCGAACCACCGCGCCGTCCGGCGGTGGTGTCGACGGGGCCGCAGCGGTCGACGACGAAGCCGGACTCGACCCCGGCGTCGAGATCGACGTACCTGACGCGCAGCCGGCCACGAGCACGGCCGACGCCGCCACGACAACGAAAGCACGATGACTGTGCATGGCTCACCCGGTCATAGCTCGGGATCCGCGCGAACCTGCGCGAAAGACTGTCCCCATCTCACCGCACGTCATCGCGAGCCGGTGCCGCTTCGCGTACGGAGTATTCGGGCAAATGCGGCAATGCACTCCACTGCGGCGTCGTTGTGAGCCAGCCTGACCTCTCGCCGGGCCGGGTCAGGGCACCGCCCTGAGCGGGACGACCACCCGGACATTGCTGGGCCGGCGGCGGACGTCGATAGTCGAGGCATGAGCGGTACCCAGAAGCAGAACCCGTACGCGGTGACCTTGGACGAGCCGGAGAAAGCCGTCCACGTGCCCGTCGAGGACCAGGCCACCGAGCAGCCAGGAGGCCCTATCGACCCCGATGCGGGCGGTGACGAGGATCGCCGCCAGCTTCGGCTGGTGGGAGGAGCCTGATCCTCCCGCCGCTACTGCGGGCGGACGTCGAGGCCGAGGTTGCCGGCGAGCACTGCCGCCTGCTCCCACGTGATGATCGCGCCGCGCAGGACAGTGCTGCCCGGGTCGAGCGCCGAGAGGTCGCTGCCGCGCAGGTCGCACTCGGACAGGTCAGCCTTCTCCAGCGAGGCCCCCGACAGGTCGAGGTCGGTGAGCCGTGCGCCGGTGCAGCGGGTGCCGCCGAGGTCGGCCTCACGCATGCGGACGCCGGTCATCGAGGCGCGACGCAGGTCCGCGCCCGGCAGCCCCACGAACGACCAGTCGCCACCGGTGACGGCGAGCAGGTCGAAGCTGCAGCGGTCGAACGTGCTGCCGACGAGCTTGCAGCGGGTGAAAGCCGTCTGGAACAGGTTGCACCCGTGGAACGAGCAGTTGACGAACGCGCCGTCGACGTGGGTCGAGCAGTTGAACCTCGTCGACCGGAACGTGCACTCGTCGAACACGGCGCCCGTCGACGTCACCTCGGAGAGGTCGACGTCGACGAACGCGACGCGGCTGAACGTGCGGCCGCTGAGATCGAGGCCGTACCAGTCCTCGTCGCGCACGGTCTCCACCGTCGTCGGCGGCGTCGCGCCACCCTTGTGGTCAGGCATGCCCGTGACCGGCTAGACCAACGACGTGCGCGACACGGTGAGCGCCTCGAGCACCTCGGGGATCGGCGTCACACCGAGACCGGGACCGGTCGGCACGGTCATGCGACCGTCGTGCAACGTGAACGGCTCGGTGATGTCCCGGGTGAAGAAGCGGTCCGAGGCGCTGGTGTCGCCCGGCAGGGTGAAGCCGGGCAGTGACGCGAGCGCGACGTTGGCGGCACGGCCCAGGCCGGTCTCGACCATGCCGCCGCACCACACGGGGATGCCCTGGCCGATACACAGGTCATGGATCGCCTTCGCCGAGAGGTAGCCGCCGACGCGGCCGGCCTTGACGTTGACGATCTCGCAAGCGCCATAGTTGATGAGCGAGTCGGCATTGTCGACCGAGAGGATCGACTCGTCGAGGCACACCGGTGTCTCCATGGCCTCAGCCAGCATCTTGTGCCCGAGCAGGTCCTCCTCGTGGATCGGCTGCTCGATGAGGAGCAGGTCGAACTCGTCGAGCAGGACGAGATGATGGATGTCGTTGCGGCTGTAGGCCTGGTTAGCGTCGACCTGGAGCGGCATCGAGGGCCAGGCCTCGCGCACCAGGCGGGTCGGGACGATGTCCCACCCGGGCTGGATCTTCAGCTTGATGCGCTTGTAGCCGGCGTCGACGTAGCCCGTGACCTCGGCCATCAGCGTGTCGAGTGAGTCGTCGTCGGGGATTCCGACGGAGACGCCGCAGTCGATCTCGGTGCGTGTCGACCCGAAGTACGACGCGAGTGACTGGCCGGACGCGCGGAGCTGAGCGTCGAGGATCCCGAGCTCGAGGGCGCCGCGCGCCATCGGGTGCCCACGGACCGGCGAGAGCAGACCCGGGACGTCCTCAGCGGTGATCTCACGACCCAGGACTCGGGGCACCAGGAAGTCGCGCAGCACCAGGAGAGCGGCAGCGTTGAACTCGTGGCTGTACAGAGGCTCGGGGGACGCGACGCACTCGCCCCAGCCGACGACGCCGTCGTCCGAGGTGACCTCGAGCAGGAGCACCTGCTTGGTGTACTCGGTCCCGAACGAGGTACGGAACGGGCGCACCAGGGGCAACGCTGCCTCATGAACGACGACCTGCTCGATCCTCACGACTCGACCTCCACGACGTAGTACCCGTCCGTCGTCAGGGAGACGACGCGACCCTTGCCCTGCTCGACCGGCTCGAGCGCCGATCGCACCGCCAGCCGCCACTGCCGGGCGAGAGCGGTGTCCTCACGCCGGATCGCCACGATGTCCTCCGGCAGCGCGACGAGGACCACCGGCGACGAGACGTCGAGTGCACGTGGCCCGTCGTCGTCGATGGCGAGCCCGTCGACGGCGCCCATCGCCACCCACTCGTCGTGCCCCAGGGTCTGCGCGGTACCGGCGAGGCCACCCGCGACCCGCTCGGATGCGAGGTCCCATTGCAGCAGCAGCCGGTCGCTGGGCTCCCCGGCGTTGAGGGCGTCGTCCATCTGTCCGTAGAAGTCGATGAGGTACTCCACCGCGACGCCGCCGAGCTTCACGAGGTTCAGCCGTGCGTTACGACGAACCAGGGGGTCGAACGTCCACACGATGCGGTCGACGCCGTGCTCGAGGGCCCACGCGCGCTGGTGCAGCTTGAGCGCGGTCCCGACGCCGCGGTCGCCGAAGCCGGGCAGCGCCGCCGCGACGTGGGAGTGCAGGTGCGTGTGCCAGCCGTGCGAGCCCAGAGTGCGGCCGACCAGGGCCAGGCACGACCCGACCATGAGGTCGCCGTCGTAGGCACCGCCGACGTAGCCGCCCGCGTGCTCGACGGCGCGCAGCAGGTTGCCGGTGATCTCCGTGGCCCCCGGCGTCGTCGGCCAGACGGCGTCCCAGACACCCCGCGCCTCGGTGAGCTCGTCGTGGGTGTGCAGGGAGCGGACCTCGACCCGACCGCGGTCAGCGGCGGAGAGTGCGTCCCTGAGGGCGGCGTCGAGGGCGTCCCCGGGGACCGTGTCCATGCTCACGAGGACACCGTAGGGGGCCGGTGTTCGCGCAGGGCGTCGCCCGCACGTGCGCGACCCCTCGCGGGGGGTGGGAGACTTAGCGGATGACCGACGGCCCTTTGATCGTGCAGAGCGACAAGACCCTCCTCCTCGAGATCGACCACCCGATGAGCGAGGAGTGCCGTCACGCGATCGCACCCTTCGCCGAGCTCGAGCGCGCCCCCGAGCACATCCACACCTACCGCCTGACGCCGCTCGGTCTCTGGAACGCCCGTGCCGCCGGCCACGACGCCGAGGGCGTCGTCGACGTCCTGCTCCGCTACTCCCGCTACCCGGTGCCCCACGCACTGCTGGTCGACGTCGCCGACACCATGGGCCGCTACGGCCGCCTGCAGCTCCAGATGCACCCCACTCACGGGCTCGTGCTCCACGCGACCGACCGCGCGGTCCTCGAAGAGGTGCTGCGCAGCAAGAAGATCGAGCCTCTCGTCGGCGCCCGCATCGAGCCGGACACCGTCGTCGTCCACCCCTCCGAGCGCGGCCATCTCAAGCAGGTGCTGCTCAAGCTCGGCTGGCCCGCCGAGGACTACGCCGGCTACGTCGACGGCGAGGCGCATGCGATCGCGCTCCGCGAGGAGGGCTGGGAGCTTCGCGGCTACCAGCGCGAGGCGGCCGAAGGCTTCTGGCACGGCGGGTCCGGCGTCGTCGTCCTGCCCTGCGGCGCCGGCAAGACGATCGTCGGTGCGGCTGCGATGGCGATGGCCGGCGCGACCACCCTCATCCTCGTCACCAACACGGTGTCGGCGCGTCAGTGGCGCCACGAGCTGCTCAAGCGCACGACGCTCACCGATGCCGAGATCGGCGAGTACTCCGGCACCATCAAGGACATCCGGCCGGTCACGATCGCGACGTACCAGGTGATGACGACGCGTCGCAAGGGTGTCTACCAGCACCTCGAGCTCTTCGACTCCCGCGACTGGGGGCTGATCCTCTATGACGAGGTGCACCTGCTGCCCGCGCCGATCTTCCGCTTCACCGCGGACATCCAGTCGCGTCGCCGTCTCGGCCTCACCGCGACCCTCGTGCGCGAGGACGGTCGTGAGGGCGACGTCTTCTCCCTCATCGGCCCCAAGCGGTACGACGCCCCCTGGAAGGACATCGAGGCGCAGGGCTACATCGCCCCCGCCGACTGCGTGGAGGTCCGCGTCACCCTCGACGAGCGAGAGCGCCTCGTCTATGCGACGGCCGAGCCCGAGGAGCGCTACCGCCTCGCCGCCTCGACCGACCGCAAGTACCGCATCGTCGAGGCGCTGATCGCCCATCACCCCGACGAGCACATCCTCGTGATCGGGCAGTACCTCGACCAGCTGCACGAGCTCGGCGAGCGGCTCGACGTCCCCGTCATCACCGGCGAGACGCCGGTCAAGGAGCGCGAACGGCTCTTCGACGCCTTCCGCACCGGGGAGGTACGGGTCCTCGTCGTCTCGAAGGTCGCGAACTTCTCCATCGACCTCCCCGACGCCGGCGTCGCCATCCAGGTGTCGGGCTCGTTCGGCTCGCGACAGGAGGAGGCACAGCGCCTCGGCCGCGTGCTGCGTCCCAAGGCCGATGGCCGCACTGCCCGGTTCTACGCCGTCGTCTCGCGCGACACCGTCGACGCCGACTTCGCCGCGCACCGCCAACGCTTCCTCGCCGAGCAGGGCTACGCGTACCGCATCGTTGACGCCGACGACGTCCTCCACGGCAACATCGACCCCAAGCCCCTCACCTAGTCCTCGCGGCCGGCCTCAGGTGTGGGCCGGCCCGCGGAGCGCCTTGCGGCCGGCTGCGAAGTGGACTGCCTCGTAGGTCACGAGCGCCACGAGCACGCTGGTGAGGAGCACGAGGCTGACCCAGGCGCGGGCCGTCACGCCGACCGGGATGAGCAGCACGAGCACCAGCAGAGCGACCGCACGCTGGACGTTCCACGTCCCCATGTTCCGTCGCCGAAACAGCAAGTGGCCCACGAGGTACAGCGCGGCGCCGCCGAACAGCGCAGTCGCGATCGTCGCCTTGAGCGGGGAGTCGAGGTCGGCGAAGACCTTCTTCAGGCCGAGGGCCAGCAGCACGATGCCCGCCACCATGGGCAGGTGGAAGTAGTTGTAGGAGTCGCGGGCGATGTTGTTGCGCTCGGCCACCGGGGCGTTGGCGAAGCGCTGCTCCGCAGCGATGGCGACGACGTCGAAGTAGAGCCACCACAGGCACGCGACCGACACGAAGCCCACGAGAACGGCGAGCACGATGCGCGGCGTGAGCTCCTCGCTCGCGACGCCGACTCCGAGCGCCACCAGCGACTCCCCGAGGGCGATGATGATGACCAGTGCGTGGCGCTCCGCGAAGTGCCCGGGGCTCAGGTGCCAGCCCTCGGTGCCCACGACCAGCGGCGAGCCGACGTCGATCAGCACGGCGAGGCCCCACAGCAGGCCGCGTGGCCACCCTGGCTCGAGGAACCCGGCGACGACGATCAGCGCTGAGCCGGCGAGGAGTCCGGGCGCCAACCGCGCGACGGCTGAACCGACCTCGGGCAGTGAGCGCCCGACGACGCGGAACATCGCCACGTGCAGGAGCCGCACGGCGAAGTAGGAGATCCCGAACAGGACGCCGTACCTCCCGAAGGCGTCGGATGCGGCGAGCGCGGTCACGAACATCGCGGCCATCGCCACCAGCACGACGAAGCGCGCGATGCCGTCCTCGGCGTCGGTCGTGGTCCCGATCCAGACGTAGGCCACCCATGCCCACCACAGCACGGTGAGCACCGCCATGCCGCGCAGCAGCCCGAGCCAGGTCGGGTCCTCGGCCATGAGGGTCGTGACCTGCGTCAGCGCGAACACGAAGACGAGGTCGAAGAACAGCTCAAGGGCCGTCACCCGTCGCGCGACCGGCGACTCACTGGTGTCCGCGGCGTCACTCACCGGGCGGACGCTAGTGGCGACGAGCGCTAGCGGCCAGGGCAGTACGCCGACGGCGTAGCGGCGTTCTCAGCTGCCTTGGCCCATGCTCCACAGGGTCCAGATGGCGGTACGGATCGAGCGCGGCTGCTGGAGCGTCGTCACGATCGCCGCAGCGACGTCCTCGGGGGTGAGCCACTGCGTGAAGCGCGGGTCGTTCTCGACGCGACCGGCTCCCACGGCGAACTCGGTGCCGGTGCCGGCGGGACAGATGAGCGTGACGCGGACGCCCTTCTCCCGCAGCTCACGGTCAAGCGAGCCGGCGAGACCGACCTGGGCGTGCTTCGTGCCGGCGTAGACGGCCTCGTCGTCGCCGCCACGGAACCCCGCGACGCTGGAGACGATGACGATGTCGCCGCCGTCGCCCGTCGCGAGCATCGCCGGCAGGGCTGCGCGCACAGTCCAGACCGTTCCCGCGTAGTTGGTGTCCATCATGGTCGCGAGGTCCTCGTCGGTCTGGTCGAGGATGCCGCCGTACTGGCCGATTCCGGCGTTGGGCACGACCGAGTCGAGCCGCCCCCAGGTGTCGACCGCCGCAGCGACGAGCCGCGCGTTGTCGGCGGGGACGCGCACGTCCATGACGACGCCGACCGCGTTCTCGCTCCCGAGCTCGGCGACGAGCTCGGCGAGCCGCTCGGATCGACGTCCGCCGAGCGCGACCTTGGCACCCGCCGCGACGAGCTGGCGGGCGGTGGCCCGCCCGATCCCGGCGGTGGCCCCGGTGATGGCGACGACGGTGCCGGTCAGATCACGGGCGTTGTGCATAGGGGCTCCAGGTGACGAGAGTACTTTCGTTCAGTCCTCAAACATATGTCGACCACGGTGCCCTGTCGACCTGTCGTCCGCCGGCGCGGTCGGGCCGGCCGGCCTACCGGGTGGCGACGTCGAGCAGCTCGCCGGCCCGGCGTTGCCAGGCGGGGCAGATGACGTTGTGGTCGAGGAGGCGGTTGCCGGACTTCTGCACCCACTGCACGATCGCCGACGTCGAGCCGGCGAAGGACTCCGAGCACGCCGGGAGCGCCGACTTCTGCGTGCCCGGCCCGGTGGCGTTCCACACCGGCAGGCCGGGGGCCCACTCACCGGCGATCTCGGCCCACTGCTGCGGGGAGGAGTAGATCCCCACGCGCACACCGGCCCGCTGCAAGGTCGAGGCCATCGTCGCGAGGACAGTCGCGTTCTCCTGCTGGGTTCCCGCCCACGTGTTGCCGACCTCGACGTCGAGCCACCAGACGGCGGTGTGGCTCACCCCCGCGGCATGCTCGCGCGCGATGGCATCCTCGATCAGGTTGCGGCCATAGGCGATCGGGTCGCCCTTGCCGGAGTAGGACGTGTTGACGTAGACCGCGTGCCCTCGGGTCCTCGCAGCCCACGCGAACTGCGTCGCGAAGCACTTGTTGCTCGTGAGCGGCGCACCGCCGTTGACGCCGACGATCCCGAACGCCGCACCGGACGGCAGCGCGCTGCGGCACTGTGGATAGGAGATGTCATAGCCGACGCCGGCGATCCGCACCGGCGGCGCCTCGGGCGGCGCGGTGACGGTGGGGGCGCCCGGCAGCAGGGGTTCCGACGGCGACGGGGTCGACGACGACGTGCCGAGCTCGCGGGACACCAGGACGACACCCGTCACGGCAGCACCGGCCACGACGAGCACGGTCAACGCGCCGACGACGACCTGACCGCGACGGCGAGGACGCTCCCTCGCTCGGCGCACCGCGCGGCCGCGAGGTGGTCCGGTGGCGTCACCCACGACGCGCACCGGTCCTGCTCACGACTCGAACCTAACCGACGCGCGAGTCCACCATGGACGCCGCCCGGCGCCATCGCCTCAGAGCCGGAGCGCCCGAGCGCCGGCGAGGGAGCCGAGCCCGAGACCGAGCGGGATCAGGCGTCCGTGCCGCGGAAGAGCGCCGAGAGGTCGAGCGAGGGCACGTGCCGCTGTCCCGCGAGGGAGACGTAGGAGCGCGCAAGGGCGTCCTTGCCCGCGCCGAGCACCGTGCTCAGCAGCCCGATGGCCTCCGCGAGCTCGGACCGCGGCTCGTCGGCGACGAGACAGCGCCACATCGCCTCCTCGAGGGAGTTGAACGCCGTCTGCACCTCGGAGATGTCGAACCCGGCGTTGAACCGCTCCTCCGCGACCCCGTGGGAGTAGGACACGATCGGGGCGAGGTCGCGGTCGCGGATCGCAGTGATCACCAGGTCGAACAGGTCGGTCAGTCGCTGCCGCGTGAGCGGCTCACCTGCTGCCTGGTAGTGGGCGTGGTGTGAGCTCTCGAGCGCCGCGAAGGCCTCGTCGAGCACCTGGGTACGAGCGTTCTCGAGCAGGACGTGCACATCCATGACGGGTGCCCTTCCGTGAGACCCGCGCTCGCCCCTCTGGCGGCTCCTCGGGTCCTCCGTTCCACCGTAGCGCCGAAACGTCCCCCGACGATCGGCACGCGGCGTGCGCTTCGCCTCACTCCCCGGGCCGGGGGCCGCCGGTCAGACCTGTGCGACCTCGGCTGCCGGCTGGTCGTGCAGGAGGCTGAACGCGCCCTCCTCCTCCTGGGCGTTGTGCAGGCGCAGCACGGCGTAGAGGCCGTACAGGAGGCCGCGCAGCTCGACGGCGTCCTCCAGGTCGGGTTCGGTCCCCTCGAGCTCCTCGAGCAGCCGGGCGAAGCGGCCGATCTGGTGCTCGATCTCGGCGTGGCTGCGGCTGAGCGCTCCCGTCGGGTCCGCACCCCCGAGGGCCCGTCCGACGGCGGGGTAGAGCAGATCCTCCTCGGCACGCTCGTGCGGGATCGTCTCGTTCTGCAGCAGCGCCAGCAACGCCCTGGCGGGCTCGAGCCCCCGCTCGTCGTCGGACATCGCGTCGGCCACGCTGCGCACCTGCTCGACGACCGGCCGCACCGCCATGTGCTCGGCCTGCAGCCGGCGGGCGACCGCGACATCGGCCGGGGGCATGACGACCATGTGGGTGCGCGGCGGCAGCACGGCGCGCAGGGCGATGCCGATCGCGAGGACGTCGATGACTTCCTGCAGGAGGGCACCGGCAGCAGGCGCGAGGAGGCCGAACGCCGCGGCCACCATGGCGATGAGAGAGAGACCCATGCCGACGGCGGCGCTCTGCATCGCGATGTTTCGCGAGCGCCGGGCCACGAGGATCGCGTCGGCGAGGACGCCGATGCGGTCGACGGTGAGGACGACGTCGGCGGTCTCCGATGACGCCGTGGCACCGCGGGCGGCGAGCGCGACGCCGACACCGGCTGTGGCCAGCGCGGGTGCGTCGTTGACGCCGTCCCCGACCATGATCGTGGGGCCGTTGCGAGCCTCGTCTGCGACGACCGCCACCTTGTCCGCGGGGTCGCGGTCGGCCTGCACCGCATCGACCCCGACGATGCGCCCGACAGACTCCGCGACTTCCGCACGGTCTCCGGTGACGAGGACCGTGCGCGTGATCCCCGCCGCGCGCAGGGCTCGCAGCATGCGCGGCGCGTCCGGCCGGATGGGGTCCTCGAGCAGGAAGACACCGGCAGGGACGCCGTCGACCGCGACGAAGACCGTGAGCGAACCGTCGAGGCTCGCACGACGTCGGGCGTGACGGACCCAGGTAGGCGCTGCGCCCGAGACGATCCAGTCGGACTTGCCGAGGCGGACCTCCCGGTCGCCGACCCGGCCCTCGAGCCCGTAGCCGTGGTGCTCGACGACCGACTCGGGGAGTCTCAGGTCGAGGCCGCGCTGGCGTGCGGCGGTGACGATCGCGGTGGCAAGGACGTGCGGCGACACCTGGTCGAGGGACGCCGCGAGCGCCAGCAGCTCATCCGCACTGACTCCGGCAGGTGCGATCACGTCGGAGAGGACGGGCTTTCCCTGGGTGAGGGTGCCGGTCTTGTCGAACAGGAGCACCTTGCCGCGGGCGAGCCGCTCGAGGGCGCTGCCGCCCTTGATGATGACGCCGATCCGAGCCGCTCGCGAGAGCCCGGACATGATCGCGATCGGGGCGGCCAGCAGGAGCGGGCACGGCGTCGCGACGACCAGCACGGCCACGGCGCGGACGGCGTCGCCGCTGACCAGCCAGGCGCCGCCGGCCAGGATGAGGGTGAAGGGCACGAAGTACAGGGCGATCCGGTCGGCGACCCGGACGAACGGCGCCGAGGACGCCTGAGCCTGCTCGACTAGCCGTAGCACCCCGGCGAACGTCGAGTCGCCCGCCGTCGCGGTCGCGATGAGCTCGACCGGTGCCGCGGAGTTGACGACCCCGCTGCGCACGTCGTCGCCCGCCGGACGCTCGACCGGGAGCGGCTCGCCAGTGAGCGCTGACTCGTCGAACACCCCGGCCCCCAGGAGACGCCCGTCGACTGGGACGACCTCACCGGTGCCGACCAGGAGGCGGTCGCCGCGCACGACGAGCCCGACCTCGACCTCGACGAGGTCGTCGCCCTCGAGACGCCGAGCGGTGCGCGGCGTGCGACCGACGAGGAGGCTGAGCTCGCGTCGGGCGCGCGCCGCGGCGCCTGCCTCGAGCAGCACGCCCGTGGTGAGCATGACGCTGATGACGGCGCCGGCGAAGGGCTCGCCCACGGCCAGGGCACCGCCGAGCGCCAGCAGCGCGATGACGTCGACACTCGGCTGTCGGCGGCGCACGGCCGACAACGTCGCGGCTCCGGACAGGACGAGACCCAGGATCGTTGCGGCGATCCACAACCCGTCGGCGGCGGCGTCGAGGCCGAACAGCATCGCACCGATGCCAGCGAGGAGGAGGACGAGCGTCGTCCCGAACGACAGCGACTCGCGGTGGTCTCGGAGCCAGGTCATGTCGGTCCGTCCTCGGTTGCGGGAGCACTGATGGGCAGTTGCACAGCGCTTCTCAGGCGGAGAAGAAGCCCTTGACGGCGTCGAGCGCACCCCCGGCGGACGCGGTCGCGTCCTCGACGAGTCCGGTCGCGGCATCGGCGACGCCGCCGGCGTCGCCCGCGACAGACTCGATGGCACCACTGACCGACTCCCCCGCGCCCGTCACGGCGTCACCCGAACCGGCGATGAGGTCACCGACCTGGGCGCCGGCGCCCTCGGTCAGCCCGGTCGCCGACTCGGCGGCCCCGGTGACGGCGTCACCGGCGTTCGTCACCGCGTCGGTGACGGGCGCGAGGCCCGGCACCTCGATGCCCTGCTGCTCGGCGATCCCCGACAGCGTCTCCCGCAGCTTGTTCCACATGGCGTACCTCCGCGTCGTCGTTCCCGGGAGAGGCCGTCCGACCTCTGCTGCTTATCTGCGTATACACGCAGATAATCCTCTCACGTTGCCGCCCGTGTCAATGCATCGAACTCCCTGACCGGCGCCCGCGCGGCGCCTCGTTGACCTCCTCGCACCGCATGCGTCACTATCTGCGCATGCCCGCAGACAGCGACCTCGTCGTCCTGTCCGACGGCACGGCGCACGCGGCCGCCGAGTCGCTGGCCCTGCTGGCCGACGACACCCGGCTGAAGATCCTCTGGACCCTCATGCACGGCGAGCAGCACGTGAACGCCCTCGCCGCCCTCGTCGGGGCGAAGGCACCGGCCGTGAGCCAGCACCTGAGCCGGCTGCGGGCCGCGGGGATGGTGGAGGTGCGGCGCGAGGGCACGTACGCCTACTACCGCGCGTGCGACGACCACATCTCCCGCATCGTCACCGACCTTCTCGACCACACGTCCGAGGAGCTGGTGGCGAGGGCCGAGGTCGACGCGCTGCGCACCGGGTCCAGACCACCTCGAGAGACGCGTGGTGGCAGGTCGAGCGCTCGATCCGCACGAGCCTGACCCGTCCCCCGCCGCGGCGCCCCCCGTGCCGACGCGGTCGGGTCAGTCCAGCGCCACGCGATAGCGCAGCCCCGGGCCGCCGCCCGACGTCGGCGGCTTCTCGAACCGCTCGACGAGGACACCGCCGTTGGCCTCGACCACGCGCTGGGACGCGAGGTTGTCCGGCTCGGTCGTGATCTCGACGAACGGCAACCCGGTCTCGCGCGCCAGCGGGATCATCTGCCGCAGCGCCTCCGTGGCGTAGCCCAGACGCTGCTTCCACGGCACGACGGAGTAGCCGATATGGCCGAGGCAGGTCGGGGGCAGCTCGGTCGTCCCGGGGCTCCAGCGCAGGTTGATGCTGCCGCAGATCTCGCCGTCCCACATCCAGCGGGTGAACCCCGGCAGACGCGGCACGAGCGAGCCGTCCGGGAGGGTGACGGTCGCGCCCGCGACATTGCGGCCCTGCACCCTCGCCAGGAATGCCTCCGGGTCGCGCCCGATCTCCTCGAGCTGCTCGGCCGAGGCGTCCCGGTCGGTGTGCGGGGACCAGCCCCGGCGTAGGGCCTCGGCATAGGCCTCGAGCTGCCCGTCGCCAGGCGTCAGGAGTTCCATGCGGGTGATCCTGGCAGCCTGCGCACAGCGGCGGAGACGGACAGGAGGACGACGCGGCACCCCGTGCAGGGTTCACCCGGTCGCCGCGCCTGCCGATACCGGAGGTCTGGGCCCGCGCCGGGGCACGCTGCCGGTGCGACCCGGCCCAGTGCACGCCCGCCGTCCGCACACCCAGGCGCTGCCTTCCCATGGGCGCCATGTCATGTCATGCCCTGCCCTGCCCTGCCGTGTGACTCACGCTCGAGGAGCTCCGATGACCGACATCGACCCGTTCGCCCCCGCCGGCGGCAGCAGCGCGCCCGGCCGCGGTGACGACCTGCCGCAGGTCAGGTCCTACGAGGTCATCGGGGGCGGTCACCACCCACCCGTGCTGGACCTCCCAGCGGACTCTGACGTGCTGCCCGGCTCCCCGGCGCGACGTCGCGTCGGTCGTCCCCTCGTCGCAGCGACACTGGCCGTCCTGCTCGTCCTTCTCGGCGCCGGGGCGGCGTACGGGGTCGTCTTCCTGCACCGTCCCGACGTCCAGCTCGCGCGAGCCCTCCACTCGACCACGACCGCGTCCGACGGGGACCTGAGGGTCACCGTGCGGACCGATGCGGCGACGCTCACCGCGCTCGGCGCCGACCCCGGCACCGCCCACGACGTCGCGAACGCGCTCGGGACCTCCTCGGTGCGCTACGCCTGGGGGACGGGCACGCAGCAGACGGTCCTCACCTACAGCGGCGCCCAGATCCTCGACCTGATCACGACCAACACCCACCTCACCCTCCAGACCGACCTCGCCGGCTCGGGCCAGCCGGCGCTGCAGGCCGCGGCTGCCCAGCTCACCTCGATCGCCGCCGGGCTCGGAGCCGACGGTCAGCCGTTGCGCGACCTCGCCGACGGGCACCCGGTCGGGCTCGACATCGGCCCCGGCTCGCCCTTCCGCAAGCTCGCCGACAAGGCGACCAGCGGCACCGGCTCGGTCGCGAAGGCGGAGAGCTTCACCCCCGAGCAGATCTCGGCGCTCGCTGACGCACTTCAGACGAGCCTGCAGGTCCACACGGTCGTCACCGCGGCCGGGAGCGACGAGTTCGGCGACCACTTCCACGCCGTCGTCGACGTCGCGAAGGTCGCCGCTGACATGGCGCCGCCCCTGGCCGCACTCGTCCCGGCCGCGTCCTCGATCAGCTCCTCCGACCTGACCTCGATGGCCGGCACGCTGGTCGACGTCGACCTGTGGGTCCGCGACGGGGCCCTGAGCAAGGTCGAGATCCCCCTCGGCGCGCTGCTTGCCCGATCGGCGTCACCGAAGGTCACCGGAACGCTGAGCCTCACCCTCGTCGCCGTCGTGGGGACGACCGGCGTCACCCCGGCGACCGACCCGGTCCGTGAGGTCGACGGGGCGCTCCTGTCCCGGTTGATGGGCGCGGGGGCCTGACCTGACGCGGAGCCGCCGCCGGACGGCCGGCCCGACCTGCCCGCGGATCGGCTCGGGGACGGCCCTCCGCGAGGCGGGCGGCGGGGTGGCTTTGTCGAGGTTTGTCCAAGGTCTGTCGCAGGGACGGCCGAGAGGTGTCGTAGTCGGCCGCGACCAGGTGTTCTGGCTTGATCGGGCACCGAGGTACGCCGATGGTGGGTGAACAGATCGTCCCCGCCGCAACGTGAGGACGCTGACTCTCGGAGGAACCTTGAACCGAACCACGATCCGCCGCACTGCCGTCGCCGGCGCCGCAGCAGGCTTGTCGCTCGTCCTGGCCGTCCCGGCCATCGCCCCCGCCGGCGCCAGCAACGCGCAGCAGCAGGGCACGTCGCACTCGCGTCACCACAACGGCAGTGCCGAGACCGGCCGCCACGGCTGGCACTCCCCGACCAACCCCGCCGAGCGCGCCGCCAAGGCGACGTTGATGAAGGCCATCAAGGCTGCGAACGCGCAGTACCGCACCGCGGTCAAGGCCGCCAGGGTGACCTTCCGTACCGACCCGACGGTGGTCGCCGCGCTCGCCACCTACAAGGCCGTGGTCGGCACCAGTCCTGATGCCACGCTGATCCTCGCGGCCAACACCGCGTTCCAGGGCACGATCGCCGCCCCGACGGCCGCCCGTGCCGCCGCGGTCGACGCCGCGTCCACGGCGTGGATCATGTCCGTCGACACCGCCTACACGGCCTACGACACGGCCACCACCACGCCGGTCGAGGCGGCCGCCCGCGCCGCCCTGCGCAGCGCGGTCCGTACGGCGGAGATCACCCTCCGCGCCTCGATCACGAGCGCCCACGCGGCGTACCGCACCTCGACCGCGTCGGCGCATGCGACCCTGCGTGCCTCGATCAACGCGGCCACGGCGGCCTTCCTCGCCAGCCCCAGGGCCTCGGCCGACAAGCTCGCGTTCACGACGGCCATCGAGCTCGCCCGCACGACGTTCGGGAGCGACCCGGCCGTCGGGGCAGCCCGCACGGCCAAGCACGACGCCGTGAGCGCCGCGCGCGTCACCTACGTGAGAGTGATCACGACCGCGCGTGACGCGTTCTTCGCCGCGACCGGTCACAACCCCCACCGCGTGCGCCCGGTCCTTCCGCGGACCTGAGCACACCGCACGGCGGGGCCCCCGGAGCGCGCTACGGCTCCGGGGGCCT
>JBBRAQ010000028.1:0-52053 GCA_038206635.1 Candidatus Nanopelagicales bacterium
TTCGGATACTCTTCACCTACGGAGTGCCTTCCCGTGACGACTACTGAGACCTTCAACAAGCCCAGTATCCGTTGCAGGACAGGCACTTCCGTGCATTCAACCCCGTGTCACACACCACACCCATGAAAGACGCAGGCTAGCTCTAGCTCTAGCGCTAGCTCTGGCTCTGGCTCGTCAGCCCGGGGGCTCGCGGTGGAGGTCGTCGACCCACCGCACCTGCTCCGGCGTCTGGACCGGGATGAGTCCGTCGAGGTTCACCACGACGGGGTCCTGGCCGGTGCGGACCAGGACGCACGACAGCGGCTCCTCGTCGCTGGCGTTGATCTCCTGGTGCGGCACGTACGGCGGCACATGGATGAAGTCGCCGGGCCCGGCGTCGGCGACGTACTCGAGGCGCTCGCCCCAGCGCATGCGCGCCCGCCCGCTCACGACGTAGATGACGCTCTCCACCGGGCCGTGGTGGTGGGCCCCGGTCACCGCACGGGGATGGATGACGACGGTGCCGGCCCACAGGCCCTCAGCCCCTACCCGCGCGGCGGTGATTGCGGCAGCGCGGTTCATGCCTGGGGTCTGAGCCGTGTCCGGGTCGAGGTCCCCGGCGCGGACGACGTGCACCCCGTCGTCGCGCCAGGTCGGCTCGGGCGGCATCGGCACTCCTCGTCGCAGCGGTCGGACGGCGGTCAGGCGATGCTCTGCGTACCCCTGTCACCGACGGCGCCGTCGGTCGAAGTGAACCACCAGGTGAAGCTCGACGTCCCGAGGACGAGGTCGAGCACGCCGTACTTCCCGGCGATGACGCGCTTGTTCCACCTCGGTGACGACGGCCTCGTCACGGGGCGAAGCTCAGCACCGCCGGTGCCGACGACCATGGCGGTGATCGGTGCGCGACCTCTCACTGCGAGCGACATCCGCTGGTAGTCGTGGTCGTGTCCCCACAGCAGCAGCTTCACGTCACGGTCCTTCGCGACGACGGCGTAGAGCCCCTGCAGGTCTGCTGCGTTGCCGTGCTGGCCGGAGGAGACCCGGGGCCGGTGCCACAGCACGACCGTCGGGTGTCCGTGGTTCGCGGTGAGGGTCCTGATGAGCCAGGCGCGCTGCGTCCTGCTCGCCGGCTGCTCGCTGTCGAGCCCGATCACCAGCCAGGTGCCAGCCCGGCGGGCCCACCAGGTGGCACCGGTGACGCCGAAGTACCTGCGGTAGCCCGCTGCGTTGGTGGTGCCGTACTCGTGGTTGCCGGGGACGGGCCAGGAGATCGCGCGGAACGCCCCGTAGGGCGGGGCGTAGTAGGTCGCGTAGTCGCTCGAGGAGCCGTGGTCGTAGGCCAGGTCACCGAGCAGGAGCAGCGCCTGCGGCTCGTGGGCGCGGACGAGGGCCGCGGTCCGCGCCTGCGCTCCGCCGGCCCGGGCGACGTCGCCCACCGCGACAAGGTGGAAGCCGGCTGGGATGGCAGCCGGCCCGACGTTGGTACTGCCTACGGCTCGCGGTGAGGGTGACATGGCGGCCGTGGGAGCGCCGGCGACGGCGGGCGCGGTCGTCGGCGCGACGATGGCGACGCCGCCGGCGACGAGCAAGGCAGACCCCAGCGCCGTGGCGCGTCGGGTCCGGTGGGGCAGCATCCGGTCGCCAGATCCTCGCATCCGGGGAGTATGTGCCGACCAGGACCGAGGGGTCCATCGAGGGAACGGCTTCCGGACGCAACGACTCCTCGGCCGCCCGCACCGGCGTTGCTGCGTGCGTGGGGACCGAGGTCAGGACATGCTCGAGGTCGAGGTGGGCCGGTGTGCCCTCCCGTGACGAGGAGACGTGATGAAGGCACAGCTCACGCGTGGCCTGGCGGTCGTCGGGGCCGCGGCCATCCTGGTGGTCGGTTTCGACGCCGTCACCTACGCCGCGACGGGTTCGAGCCTGCTGCTCGGACGGGCCAACGTGGCGACCAAGGTGACGGCGATCTCCAACACCGGTGCCGGCGCCGTGCTGAACCTCCATACCTCGACCTCGGCCTACCCGCCGCTCGTCACCAACGGCAGGGGACTCGTCGGAAACCTCTACGCCGCCCGCGCCGCGAGCGCGGACAAGCTCGGCACCCTCACCGCTTCGGCCCTCATCGCGCAGTCCGCGCCCGGCTCGATCGTCTACACCGACACGGCCGACCGCCCGGGCAACATCGACTACGCCGCCATCAGCGTCCCGACGGGCAACTACCTGGTCACGCTCAGCAGCAACGTCCAGCTCACGGGTGCGGCCTCGCCGGCCAGCCCGAACGAGCTGGTCTGCTACCTCTTCGACGGCAACACCGACCTGGCCGAGGCGTCGTGGGTGGACATCGGCAAGGGCTGGTACGCCTCGCCGAGCTTCACCGGCGTGGCGTCGCTGTCCGCGAGCCGGAGCATCGTCCTGAGCTGTGTGACCGACGACGGCCTCGGCTGGACCGTCCCGGGCGACGGCTTCGGCCCGAGGCTGACGTTCACCCGGCTCGGCGCCTCCGCGGCCCACCCCCTCTCCTGAGCGCATCGCGGTCGGCGGGCGCGATCCGTGGCACCGGTGTCCCACGATGTGGGTCACCAGCGCGGTCATGCTTGATCGCTGGGCTCGCGGGACGGATCATGGCCTGTCGGCACCGCCCGGTGACGCGACGAGCATGGGACTGACGGATGACTTCGCGCGAGTGGTCGGTCGAGGTGGCCGCGGAGATCGTCGGGGCGCACTCCGCGGTCCGAGGCCCGCTGCTCCCCGTCCTGCACGCGCTGCAGGAGGAGTTCGGCTATGTCCATCCCGAGGCCGTGCGCATCGTCGCCCGTGCTCTCAACCTGTCGCGGGCCGACGTCCACGGAGTCATCACCTTCTACACCGACTTCCGCATGACGCCTCCGGGGGCGATGACGGTCGCCGTGTGCCGCGGTGAGGCCTGCCAGTCGATGGGGTCGCACGAGCTGGCTGCCCATGCGCAGGCGGCTCTCGGGATCGGCTTCGGTGAGACGGCCGGGGACGGTTCGGCGACCCTCGACCAGGTGTTCTGCGTCGGGAACTGCGCACTGTCGCCGGCGGTCGTCGTTGACGGTCGAGTGGTCGGACGGGTTGACGCCGACACGTTCGACCGCCTCGTCGGTGACCGTGCCTCCCTGGTGCACGGATGAGGGTCACCGTGTACGTCCCGTGCGACTCGGCGTCACGCTCGGTCGGTGCCGACGAGGTCGCGGTGGCGCTGCTCGCCGAAGCCCGGCTCAGGGGCCTCGACGTCGACCTCGTCCGCAACGGCTCGCGGGGGCTCTACTGGCTCGAACCGCTCGTCGAGGTCGTCACTGACGAGGGCCGCATCGCCTACGGCCCGGTGCGCCCCGACGACGTCGCGGACCTGCTCGACGCTGGCCTGCTCGACGGCTCCACGCACCCGCTCCTCCTCGGCCGCACCGACGACATCCATTGGCTCGCCCGGCAGAACCGGCTCACGTTCGCCCGTGTCGGCGTCGTCGACCCGCTGTCGCCGGGTGACTACCGGGCGCACGGCGGCCTCGTCGGCCTCCGTTCGGCCCTGGCGATGTCGTCGTCGGAGATCATCACCGCGGTGACCGACTCCGGGCTTCGCGGGCGTGGCGGAGCCGGCTTCCCCACCGGCATCAAGTGGAAGACCGTCGCTGACGCGACCTCGACCCAGAAGTTCGTGTGCTGCAACGCCGACGAGGGCGACAGCGGCACCTTCGCCGACCGCATGCTCATGGAGGGCGACCCGTTCAGCCTCATCGAGGGTATGGCCGTCAGCGCGGTTGCCGTCGGCGCGACCGAGGGCTTCGTCTACATCCGTTCGGAGTACCCCGATGCCGTCGCCACGATGCGCCGCGCGATCGAGATCGCCTGCGAGCAGGGATGGATCGGCCCCGACGTCCTCGGCAGCGGACTCCCGTTCGACCTTCAGGTGCGGGTCGGCGCGGGGGCCTACATCTGCGGCGAGGAGACCGCGATGCTCGACAGTCTCGAGGGCAAGCGGGGCATGGTGCGGGCCAAGCCGCCGCTGCCTGCACTCGAGGGGCTGTTCGGCCACCCCACCGTCGTCAACAACGTGCTCTCCCTGGCCAGCGTTCCCGCGGTCCTGGCGCTCGGCTCCGCGGCGTACCGCGATCTCGGCGTCGGGCGCTCACGCGGCACGCAGGTCTTCCAGCTCTCGGGCAACGTCGCACACGGCGGCATCGTGGAGACGGCATTCGGCCTGACGCTCGGCGAACTCGTGACGGACTTCGGCGGCGGCACGGCCACGGGCCGACCGGTGCGTGCCGTCCAGGTCGGCGGCCCGCTCGGTGCCTATCTCCCGCCGGACAGCTTCGACCTGCGGATGGACTACGAGGAGTTCGCCTCGGCCGGCGCCATGGTCGGGCACGGCGGAGTCGTCGTCTTCGACGACACGGTCGACATGGGTCAGCAGGCGCGCTTCGCGATGGAGTTCTGCGCCGTCGAGTCGTGTGGCAAGTGCACGCCGTGCCGCGTCGGAGCCGTACGCGGGGTCGAGGTGATCGACCGCATCCTCACCGGACCGGACGACGAGACGCGCACCGCTGACCTCGTTCTGCTCGACGACCTGTGCGACCTCATGGCCGACGGGTCGCTGTGCGCGATGGGCGGGCTGACTCCGATGCCCGTGCGAAGCGTGCTGCGCCACTTCGCCGAGGACCTCGACCGACCTGCTGTGAGCACAGGACGGAGCGCACCATGAGCCGCACGACGACGGTCGACCTGGGAACCCCTGCGGTTCCCGGGATCGCGAGCGTCCAGGTGGTCGTGGACGGGCTGCCCGTCGTCGTACCGCCGGGGACGTCGATCATGCGTGCCGCAGCGCTTGCCGGCGTCGACGTGCCAAGGCTCTGCGCCACCGACTCCCTCGACGCCTTCGGCTCGTGCCGACTCTGTCTCGTGGAGGTCGACGGACGCGCCGGAACCCCGGCGTCCTGCACGACTCCCTGCGCGCCGGGGATGACGGTGTCGACCCAGACCCCACGCCTGGAGAAGCTGCGCCGAGGCGTCATGGAGCTCTACATCTCCGACCATCCCTTGGACTGCCTGACCTGCCCCGCGAACGGGGACTGCGAGCTGCAGGACATGGCCGGGGTCGTGGGCCTGCGCGATGTCCGCTACGGCTACGAGGGCGAGAACCACCTCGACGAGCCGACCGACGACAGCAACCCCTACTTCAGCTTCGACGGCAGCAAGTGCATCACCTGCTCGAGGTGCGTCCGCGCGTGCGACGAGGTGCAGGGGACGTTCGCCCTCACGATCGCCGGTCGCGGGTTCGACTCCAAGGTCACGGCAGGTGCCGGCGAGACGTTCATGTCCTCCGAGTGCGTGTCGTGCGGCGCCTGCGTGCAGGCCTGCCCGACGTCGACGCTGCAGGAGAAGACCGTCATCGAGCTCGGTGTCCCCACTCGCACGGTGAAGACGACGTGTGCCTACTGCGGCGTGGGCTGCTCGTTCAACGCCGAGCTCCGCGGCGACCAGGTCGTGCGCATGGTGCCGGACAAGAACGGCGGAGCCAACGAGGGCCACAGCTGCGTCAAGGGCCGCTTCGCGTGGGGATACGCCACGCACCGCGACCGGCAGCTCGAGCCGATGGTGCGCGAGTCGATCACCGACCCGTGGCGCACGGTGTCCTGGGCCGCGGCGATCGACCACGCCGCCCAACGGTTCCTCGCGATCCAGGCCGAGCACGGAGTCGGCGCAATCGGTGGTATCACGTCCTCGCGCTGCACGAACGAGGAGGTCTACGCCGTCCAGAAGCTGATCCGGGCGGCGTTCGGCAACAACAACGTCGACACGTGTGCGCGCGTCTGTCACTCGCCCACGGGATACGGCCTCAAGCAGACGTTCGGGACGTCGGCAGGCACGCAGGACTTTGCGTCCGTCGCGGCGGCCGACGTGATGGTGGTCATCGGCGCCAACCCGACCGACGGTCACCCCGTCTTCGCCTCCCGGATGAAGCGGCGGCTGCGCGAGGGTGCCGAGCTGATAGTGATCGACCCCCGTCGCATCGACCTCGTGCGCTCGCCGCACATCCAGGCGTCCGCGCACCTGCAGCTGCTGCCCGGTACCAACGTCGCGATCGTGAACGCGCTCGGGCACGTGGTCGTCACGGAGGGGCTGGTCGATCGCGACTTCGTGGCCCAGCGGTGCGAGGACGACAGCTTCGCCGACTGGGAGAAGTTCATCGCGCGCCCGGAGAACAGCCCCGAGGCCGTCGCGGGGATCACCGGCGTGCCGGCCGAGGACATCCGTGCGGCGGCTCGGACGTACGCCACGGCGCGCAACGCTGCGATCTACTACGGGCTCGGGGTCACCGAGCACAGCCAGGGCTCGACCATGGTCATGGGCATGGCCAACCTCGCCATGGCCACCGGCAACATCGGACGCGACGGTGTCGGCATCAACCCGTTGCGCGGCCAGAACAACGTGCAGGGCTCGTGCGACATGGGATCGTTCCCGCACGAGCTGCCGGGCTACCGCCACGTCAGCGACGACACGGTCCGGGCCGTCTTCGAGGACATCTGGGGGAAGTCGCTGGATGCCACTCCGGGCCTCCGCATCCCGAACATGTTCGACGCGGCCATCGCCGGGCGCTACCTCGGGATGTTCATCCAGGGCGAGGACATCGCGCAGTCCGACCCTAACGTGGCGCACGTCAAGGCGGCTCTCGGGTCCCTCGAGCTCCTCGTTGTCCAGGACCTGTTCCTCAACGAGACGGCGAAGTTCGCCCACGTGTTCCTCCCGGGCACCTCGTTCCTGGAGAAGGACGGCACCTTCACCAATGCGGAGCGCCGGATCAACCGCGTCCGTCCGGTCATGGCGCCCAAGACCGGCAAGCAGGAGTGGCAGGTGGCGTGCGAGCTTGCGACCGCCATGGGCTACCCGATGGACTACGCGAACGGTGCGGAGATCATGGACGAGATCGCCGCCACGACACCGACTTTCGCGGGTGTCTCCTTCGACCGGCTCGACGAGCTCGGCAGCATCCAGTGGCCGTGCAACGACGCGGCTCCCGGCGGCACCAGGATCATGCACGCCGACGGGTTCGTGCGCGGCAAGGGTCACTTCGTGGACACGCCCTTCGTCCCCACGGACGAGCGGACGAGCCGGAAGTTCCCGCTCATCCTCACGACCGGCCGGATCCTGTCCCAGTACAACGTCGGGGCGCAGACCCGGCGCACGGAGAACGTGCGTTGGCACGGCGAGGACGTCATCGAGATCCACGAGCACGACGCGGAGACGCGCGGCATCGCCGATGGCACCGCCGTCACGATCACGAGCCGCGTCGGCGAGACCGTGCTGCGCGCGAAGATCAGCGACCGGATGCCGCAAGGCGTCGTCTACACGACGTTTCACTACCCAGGCAGCGGGGCGAACGTCGTCACCACCGACTATTCGGACTGGGCGACGAACTGCCCGGAGTACAAGGTGACCGCAGTCGAGCTGGCTCCGACGTCGAGGCTCCCGGTGACCGACGCGGAGATGCACGCGGAGCACCAGCCCGTCAGCGGGCGCACGTGAGCGACGCGGGCGCCGACGCCACGCCGCAGAGCCTCGTACGCATGGCCAACCAGATCGCGAGCCACGCCGAGCACAAGCCGCATGACGTGGCAGTGGAGACGGTCGCCGCCCACCTCGTCGACTTCTGGGCACCGTCGATGCGCTCGACGCTGATCACCTACGTCGACGCGGGCGGAGCGGGTCTCACGCCCCTCGCGCGCGACGCCGTCGACCGTCTGAGGTGACCTGCCCGTCCCCGGCCGTCGGCGTGATCTAGCCTCGCGACAGGATCGGGTTCCGGATCGTCAACTGCTGAGGGGGGCTCGTTCGCCGTGGAGGCGCTGAGGCTCGCCCTTCGCGGGTTGCGCTGGCGGTCGGGTCCCTCGATCGCGGTTCTCGTCGTCGCCATGATCGCGATGGCCGGTGCCGCCCTCGGCCCGCTCTATGCGCGCAGCGCCGAGGAGTCGCTCGTGCGCGACGGCCTTGCCCAGTCCGCGCCGGTCACGACCGGGATCCAGACGCGCGGCAACATCGCCGGCCAGACCGAATACAAGCCGGCGGAGCTCGCGGCCGCCGTCGAGAAGCGTGCCGACGACCCCGCGCTCGACCTCTGGTACAGCGCCCCCACTCTCTCTCTGACCGTGCTCGACACCGCCCCGCTTGCGGGTGGTCGCAGCCTCGGGCGGGCGCAGGTGAGTTGGTACCGGGGCGAGTGCGGGGCCGTCACCCTCGTCAGCGGGCGCTGCCCGAGTGCACCTGGCGAGGCCATGCTGTCGGGGCGCTCGGCTGAGTCGGCCCAGACCCCGATCGGCACCGTCATCCAGCTCGGGATCACCTCAGAGCCGGCCGCGGACCGGGTCACCGTCGTCGGGACCTATGACCCCACGACATATGACCCTGCGGTGTGGGGGCTGGGACATCCAGGCCAGGCCGAGACCGCCCGCGTCGAGGGCGGCCCTGACCGGCTCGACGAGATCGTCGTCGACGAGGCGACCATGCTCCGGAGCAACGGGGACCTTGCCGCCGTCAGCCTGCGGACGCTCGAGGCCACGTCGGTCTTCCTCGGGGACCTCGACGAGCTCAGAGCCGCCGTGGAGACGGCGACGGCAGTGCCGGAGTCCGCCCCCTCGACACCGCGCACCCTCTCCATCAGCAGTCTCCCGGACTACCTCGACTCGCTCCAGCCGCAGCTCGATGCCGTCGCTGCTGCGTCGTTCGCCGTGGCTGCGCAGCTCGTTCTGCTGTCGTGGTTCGTGCTGTTCCTCATCGTGTCTGCCACCGGTGAGGAGCGATCGGGCGAGATCGCGCTGGCCAAGCTGCGCGGCATGACACCCCGGTCCACGCTCGCCTTCGGGCTCGCGCAGCCCGTGCTGCTGCTGGTGTTCGCGTTGCCGCTGGGGCTCATGCTCGCGTATCTCGTCGACGTCCTCCTGACGAGTCGCTACCTCGTTCCGGGTACGACGGTCACGCTGTCGCCCGCGGTCCTGGCCGCGCTCCTCCTCTGCTTCTTGGGTGGCGCCGCCGCTGCGGCACTTGCCGCTCGGGGGATCCTCACCGCGCCCGTGCTCGAGCAGCTGCGCCGCACCGGCGGGCGGCGGGCGCGGCTGGCGCGGTCGTCCGCAGTCGACGCTACGGCCGTCGCGCTCGCCGTCGCAGGCATCTACGAGCTCAACCGCGGCCGCTCGGACTCACTGGCACTGCTGGCACCCGGGCTGATCGCCCTGGCGGTGGGGCTGCTTGCCGTACGCGTGCTGCCGTGGCTCGCACGCATCGAGGTAGCGCGCACCCGCAGCTCGCCGAACGTCGCGTCTTTCCTGTCGTCGCGCAACATCGCGAGACGGCCGAGCGGGCTACGCATCGTGGTCCTGCTCTCGCTCGCCGTGGGGCTGGCCGTCTTCGCCGTCGACGGCTGGGTCGTTGCCGCCGCGAACCGGAGCGACCTGGCGCGCGCGGAGATCGGCTCCGCCGAGGTGCTCCGCGTGCACGCGTCCTCGCCGGGTGCGCTCCTGGCCGCGGTCGCAGCCGCCGACCCGGCAGGTACGGAGGCGATGGCGGCCGTGGGGTCGGACAACGGGGCGGGCGGCCTGCTGGCCGTCGATGCTCGCCGCCTTGCGGCCGTGAGCAGCTGGGACCCGTCCTGGGCCGGGACGGCGGCGGCGGCGGCAGTAGGACCGTTGCTGCATCCCCAGGCGCAGACCGATCCCCTTCTGGTGCACGGGAAGCTGACGCTCACTGCCGACTACGTTCGCAAGCTCGGCAGCACCCCGGTACGGCTGACGGTGGCGGTCCGTGCGTCGAGCGGCGTCCCGTCCGAGCTCGTCCTCGGCGTCCTGCGTCCGGGCACGGCGACGTATTCCGTCGAGCTGCCGAGCTGCGTCGACTCCCCGTGCACGCTCACGGCCTTCACCTTCTCGCCTCCGATCGACATACCGACGCTGCCGGTGATGGGCGAGGTGACCTTCCGCGACGTCGCCGACGCGTCCGGCGCGGTCGACCTCACCTCGGTGGGGCAGAGCGGCTGGCGCAGCGGTGCGGCGGCGATCGCCAACCCGATCGAGTCCGGCGCCGAGGTGACCACGATGACGGGCGGGCAGCTCGCCGTGCTGATCGAGGTCGGGAACCTCGCGGACGCCGCCATCGAGGTCGCCGACCACCCGCTGACCCTGCCGGTGCTGCAGGGCAGTGACTACTCCGCATCGAACGGGGTGTCGACGGAGTTCCCCGTCCTCTCCGGGATCGACGGTCGCTATGTACCGATCGACGTCGCCGGAACGGGCGTGCTGCCGCGGCTGCTACGCAACGGATCGCTTGTCGACCTCCCGTACGCCCTTGCTGACATGGGTGCCGTCCCGAGTCCGCTCGACTACCAGGTGTGGCTCTCCGCGTCTGCTCCGCCCTCGGTACTGGCGTCGCTGCAGAAGTCGGGGCTGGACGTCATCGACACCGAGTCGCTCGACGATCGCGAGGGCGAGCTCGCGCGCGGTGGCAACGCCCTCGCACTCAGGCTCTTCCTGCTCGCCGCGCTGGTCGCCCTGGTGCTCGGAGCCGGCACGCTGCTCGCGAACGCGTATGTGGTCATCCGCCGTCGGGCCTACGAGCTGGCGGCCCTGCGGGCGCTGGGGGCCCGGCGGTCGGTGCTCGTGCGAGGTGCGCGGCGCGAGCAGGTCGTGCTCGCCCTGACCGGCGTGGTGCTCGGTGCCGCTGCCGGGCTCGGTGCGGCCGCCGTCGCCCTGCCGTCCCTGCTGGCGTCGGCCGGCCGCCTGGGACCGCCGCCGTGGTTCGGTCCGGCCTGGGTACCGGTCATCGCACTCCTCGCCGTCGTCCTGGTCCTGCTCGTCGTTGTCGCCGACCTGGGCGCGCGTCGCACCGTGCGCCTGGCACTCCCCGATCTCCTGAGGCAGGTGCAGGAATGAGCCACTCGACTATGTCGGCGACGACCTCTCTCGGAGGCCTCGACGTGCGCTGCGAGGAGCTGGTGCACATCTACCGCACCGGTGACTCCGACATCGTCGCCGTCCGCGGGGTCGACCTCGTCGTCGAGCGGGGGGAGCGAGTGGCGCTGCTGGGTCCGTCCGGCTCCGGCAAGTCGACGCTCCTCGCCATGCTCGGCGGGCTCATCCCGCCGTCGGCCGGTCGGGTCTGGGTGGGTGAGGAGGAGATCGGGGGCATGCCCGAGCGCGCGCTGCTCCGCCTGCGCGCCCAGCGAGTGGGCATCGTGCTGCAGGGTGCGGCTCGCAACCTGCTGCCCTACGCGACGCCGGCCGACAACATCCGCTTCGCGAACCGCTCGCTCGCCCGCTCCCGACGCGGAGACGTCATGCAGCCGTTCGCGCTGCTGGAAGCACTGGGGCTCAGCGAGGTGGCCGACCGACCGGTGCCGCTGCTCTCCGGTGGCGAGCAGCAGCGCGTCGCACTCGCTGTCGCCGTCGCGAACGGACCTGGACTGCTGCTCGCCGACGAGCCGACCTCGCAGCTGGACCACCCGTCGCGGGATGCGGTCCTCGATCTGCTCGACGTCGTCAACGAGCGGTTCGGCACGACCGTCGTCGTCGTGACGCACGATCCGGACGTGGGTGCCCGGCTCGGCCGCACGGTGACCATGCGCTACGGCCGGGTGGGACAGGAGGGTCGTCGCGGTGAGCAGTTCGCCGTCGTCGGCAAGGACGGCAGCGTGCACCTCCCCGACGAGGTCGTCGCGGAATGGCCACCCGGGACTCACGTGGTCGTCGAACGTGAGGGCGAGTCCGTCCGGATCCGACGGAGGCCGTCATGAGCGCGGTAGTTCCTCAGGCAACTGACCTCACGGCTGTCCGGCGCGAAGGGATCGAGGTACGGGCCCGTGGCATCGTCGTCGTCCGGAGCGGACGTCGCGTCGTCGACGACGTCGACGTCGATGTCCTGGCCGGACGCATCCTGGCCGTCACCGGCCCGTCCGGCTCGGGCAAGTCGACGTTGCTGGCGGTGCTCGCCGGGCTCGTCGTCCCCGAGGCAGGAGAGATCACGCCGACGGATCGCAGCGCCCGGACCGGCATCGTGTTCCAGGGGTACGGGCTCCTCCCTGTGCTCACCACGGCGGAGAACGTGGAGCTGCCACTGCAGCTGCGCGCCACCGACCGTTCCGCGGTCCGCGCACGAGCGGAGAAGGCCCTGGCTCGCGCCGGGCTCCCCGACATCCCCGACCGTCTGGCCGAGGAGCTCTCGGGCGGTCAGCGCCAGCGCGTCGCGGTCGCGCGGGCCCTCGTGGTCGAACCCGGTCTGCTCGTCGCTGACGAGCCCACGGCCGAGCTCGACATCGACACCGCGGCGATCGTCCTGCGTGCGCTCCGGGCCGAGGCGGATGCCGGAGCTGCGGTCGTCCTCGCGACGCACGACCCTGACGTCGCCGCGCTGTGCGACGCCACGCTGCACCTCGTCGACGGTCGCGCGACCCCGTGAGCTCTGACCGCTGACCGGTGCGGATCCCCTGCAGGAACAGCGATGGCCTTCCCGCCGTCCTAGGCTCGCCCAAGGCCACGGCAACGGGAGGTGCGTGATGACCCATCCTCAGACCGACGTCCGCTCGGTCCTGCTGGACAAGCGGTCCGACCTCCTGATGCGCATGGCCGGGATCAGCGCCGCACCGACGGACTCCGGCGGGATCTCCTTCGGCAAGCGGGTGGGTGACGGCACGAGCATCGCGGTCGAGCGGCTCACCCAGGTGGCGGCGCACGAGCAGATGCTCAGCCAGCTCGCGGACGTCGAGCGTGCTCTGGCGAAGCTCGACGAAGGGAGCTACGGCCGGTGCGACGTGTGCGCCGGTGCGATCCCCGACGGTCGCCTCGAGGTGCACCCGTGGGCACCCCGCTGCGTCGCCTGCGCCGGGGCCTGATCACTCGCTCCTGCAGTGACTCGTGTGGCGCCGTGTGGCGCCGTGTGGCGCCCGGCACTCCGGCGTGACGGCGCGATACCGTCTCCAGGGTCCGAGCAGGCTCGGGTACCCCGCGCCCAAAGCGTCGTCACGTTGGGCGCACTGACCGAATTCGCCGTCGAGGAGAGGTGCCGTGCTGTGTACCGCGGTCTGAATGTCGCTGCCGTGGTTCCGGCATACAAGGAGGAGAAGCTGATCGGCCGGGTCATCGCCACGATGCCGGAGTTCGTCGATCACATTGTCGTCGTCGACGACTGCAGCCCGGACGGTACGGCGGAGGCCGCTGCCTCGGCCGCCGCCCTGGACCCCGCGTCACGTTGATCCGCCACCAGGTCAACAGAGGCGTCGGTGGCGCCGTCGTGACGGGGCACCGAGCGGCGCTCGAGCTCGGGGCGGATGTGATGGTGGTCATGGCCGGGGACGCCCAGATGGACCCGGAGTACCTGCCCAAGCTCCTCGACCCGATCGTCGACGAGGGCTACGGCTTCACCAAGGCAAACCGCTTCTTCTCCGCGACGAGCTATGAGGGAATGCCCCGGACGCGGATCCTGGGCAACATCCTGTTGACGTTCCTGACGAAGTCGGCGTCGGGCTACTGGAACCTCGTCGACCCGCAGAACGGCTACACCGCAATCACACGGGAGTCCCTGTCCCGTGTGCCCCTCAACCGGCTCTCGGAGCGCTACGACTTCGAGAACGACCTGCTGGTGTGGCTCAACATCGCCGACGTCCGTGCCCGCGACGTCCCCATCCCGGCTGTGTACGGCGAGGAGGCCTCGACGATCCAGATGCACCGCGTCGTGCCACGACTGCTCTGGACCCTCTTTGCCGGATTCTGGCGACGCATGTTCCTCAAGTACGTGCTGTGGTCGTTCTCCCCGGTGGCCCTGCTGCTGTTTACCGGGATGTTCTTGATCCTGCTCTCGATCATCCCGGGCGTGTACGCCGCCCTGTCGGCGTTCCACGGGGACAGCCCCACCAGCGGCACCGTGCTGCTCGCAGTCACGCCCTTCCTGTGCGGCTTCTTCCTGATCACGCAGTCCCTGGTCCTCGACATCTTGGCGACGCCCAAGTGAGCCTGCCTGAGGGGCTGCTGCGCTTCGTCGCGGTCGGCGTCGTGTCCGTCACCCTCGACGTCGGCACGTTGTGGCTGCTGCACGGCGTCGTCGGCCTCGCCCTGCCCCTGGCGACGGCCCTCGCCTTCGGCTGCGCCTTCTTCGTCAACTTCTTCGTCAACCGCGCCTGGACCTTTCGTCGCCGCGACGCCGGCGTGATGGCGCTCGGGCGGTATGCCTTGCTGGTGCTGCTCAACCTCGCACTCGTCGAGGTGGGTGTGCTGTCGCTCACCGGCCTCGGGCTCGACTACCGGATCGCTCGTGCGACGTGCACCGCGGCGCTGGTACCGCTCAACTTCGTCGTCATGCGGCACTGGGTGTTCGGCCGGGCACCCGTCACGGCGTCGTGATGCCCAGCGTCGTGCCGTCGTACCCGGGAAAGACCTGCGTCACCTCGGCGGCGGAGGCTCCCGTGCGGTTCACCAGGATGTCGGCCAGCACGGCTCGGTAGTCCGTCGTGGCCGTCAGATCGCCGTTGGTGAGCTGGTCCTTGCCGAGACCGGGCCACGTGCCGTGGACGGTGGACACGACGTGGCCGCCCAGCACCATCATGACGTTGCCCCAGCCGTGGTCGACGCCACCGGACTCGTTCTCCTGCACGCGTCGGCCGAACTCGCTGATCGTGACCAGGGTGACGGCGTTCAGGCCCGTGCCGAGGTCGGTCGCGAATGCGGCGAGCGCACCGCCGAGGTCGGTGAGCTTGTCGCGCATCCAGCCGTTGCCGACGGTGCCGAGGCCCGCGTGCATGTCCCAGTCGCCCAGGTCGATGGTGAGCACGCGGAGCCCGATGTTCGCCTTGATCAGCTGTGCGCCGTTCTTGAGCGCCTTGCCGACCGAGGTGCTCGGGTACGCCGCACCGTTCGCGGCGGTGTAGCCCGCGGCCGCGAGCGTTGCGGCGGTACCGAGCGCGGCCAGCGTGCCCGACGCGGAGTCTGTGAGGCCCGCTGGGGCGTGGGAGTGCAAGGAGTTGAGCGCCGTCGTCCAGGTGGTGCGCTGGGTCGCGTTGCTCGTGCCGGAGAGCTTGAAGTTGCCGATCGAGTCCATGCCCAGCACGGGGAAGGGGCCGACGAGTGACTCGGGGATCGACGACGAGCCCATCTGCACCGACTCGAACGGACCGCCGGCGGCGTGCAGTCCGATGGTGCGGTCCAGCCAGCCGGTGCGCGCGTTCGACCCGGGCGCGGCGCGCTCCATCTCCTCCATCGCGGAGAAGTGCGAGCGGTTGGGCTGGCTCATGCCGGCCGCGTGGACGAAGGCGAGCTTGTTCGTGTTCCACAACGGCTGCAGGGCGGAGAGCGCCGGGTGCAGGCCGAACATGCTGTCGAGCTGGAACGCCGAGCCCGACGGGACGGCGATGGACGGTCGGTTCGTGGCGTAGGCGGGGTCACCGATCGGTGCGATGGCGGAGAGGCCGTCGAAGCCGCCGCGCAACGACAGGACGACGACGACGTCGCCGGCCCAGCCAGGGTCGGCGGCGAATGCGGCACGCATGCCCACCATCGGTCCGGCGGAGATGGCGACGGCGCCGACACCGAGGGCCTTGAGCAGGCTGCGACGCGAGACCGCGCTCGCGCGCTCTCCCTCGGCGCAGCAGGCGCGGTCGGATCCGGTCGTGGTCTGGGTCATCGCGGCCTCACCGAAGAGTCTGGTACGGCGAGTCCATCAGGACCGCCACGAACGAGGACAGGGCGTAGGTCACGGCGGCCGAGTTGGAGTTCACCGTCTTGTCGGCAGTCACTCCGAGGAAGGCCAGGGTCGCCGCCTTGTGCTCCGCGCTGAGCGGGCGTCCGAACAGGTTGGTCGCCACGACGTCGACGAGCTCCCCGTGCGTGGCGGGCGGGGTCACACCGACGACGACGTTGAGCAGCGCCGGACGCACGACGTCGGTGGGCCACCCACCGGCCACCATCGAGAGTGCGTTGTTCCAGCGCACCAGCGTCGCCGCCGTCGACTCCCACTGGTCGGCGGTGTCGGGCTGACCGGTCGGGAAGGGCTGGCCGAAGGGGTTGTGGCCCGCGTGGTCCGCCATGTACACGAGCTGGAGCGGCGCCTCGAGGTTGTCCACGGCCGGTCGGATCTGCATCAGCCGCGCGGTCGCGACGAGGTGCTCGAACGGTCGGGCGACCTTCGCGCCGATGGAGTGCGCGAACTCAGTGGAGGAGAACAGAGCGCGGAGCACCGGAGCGATCGCCGTGTCGTTCTTGAGGTATACGCCAGCCAACATGGTGACGAGCGCGGACGACGGCGTGTCGGAGACGAACCGCACGGCGAGCTTCTCCGCGACCCGTCGCGCCGTCGCCGGGTGGTGCGCCAGGTAGGAGACATAGGCGTTGACGACGGACTCACCCGCGGTGTCGGTGGCGTTCGTGTGTCGGAAGCCGAGCACCTTGACGGCGCCCGTCCCGCGGTTCCACGGCTGGTACGCGTACTCGCCGGAGTCGGAGTCGACGCCGAGCCCGGTGAGGATCCGGGCGCTGTCCAGAACGCCGGCCTCTCCGTACCCGGCGTCGACGCCGACGGTGTGCAGCTCGAGCAGCTCGCGGCCCTGGTTCTCATTCGGGTGCGCAGCCGTCGACTCGCGGTTGTTGAGGTAGGTGAGCATCGCGGGGTGCTTGGTGATCGCGAGGAGCAGGTCGGAGAACTTGCCGAACGCATGAGTACGGATCGTCCACGCGTAGTGGGCACGCGACTCGGCGGTGCCGTCGTGGAAGATCGTGACGTTGAAGTGGTTGCCCCAGAAGTCCTCCATCACGGTGAGGAGCTGGCGCTTGCTCCACAACGCGCGACTCGTGTAGTCGCGGAGGACCGTCTGGTACATCTCCCAGCCCGAGATCTTGTTGGAGCTGATGTTGTACCGGACGCGCCAGATGGGCGTCGACTGCGCAGGGAGCCGTGCGAGGATCGCGTCGCACGCGGAGTCGTCGATCGTGCTCGGGGCCAGCTGGTGCTCGAGCCACGCGGCGTACCCCAGGGCCTTCACCGAGGCGAGATCAGCCGGGTTCGGTCCGAACCCGGCGCGGCGCAGGAGGTGCCGCGCCCAGTCGTTGGAGTGGTACACCGACGACGAGGTGAACGTCGGCGGCGTGATGACCTTGATGCCCGACGTCGGGTTGAGCGCGGCCTTGGCCGCGGCGGCCGCCGCGACCAGCTGGAGCTGGAGGTAGCGGGAGAAGACGAGGCCCTTCTTGGCGGAGGACCACACGTAGGGGACCTGCACCCAGGCGGCTTTCGCGTTCTTCAGGTAGACCTTCGAGCCGAGGAACCGGGCCACCACGGTGACCCTGGTCGCCTTCGTGACGGTGGTGACGCGGGTCGTCGCGTTGTAGCGCCAGGTGACGGCGCGGTACTGCGCGACCGTCCGGACGAGAGCCGTCACCGCTCCGGCGGGGGACGCCGTCCCCATTCCGACGCCCACGGCGGCGGTGGCGGCCACGGCCGCACTCCCGGCCAGCACGCGACGCCGCGACAGCACTGCGCTCTCAAGACTCATGGACAACCCCACCCACGTGCGCGGCCGGTACGTCCTCCGGCCGCTCGTAGGGGCTACATCGCCCGCTCGCGCGGCTGCCTGACTGCGCCAATGGGGCGACGACTCTCCGTGACCGCATCCGCCTGACGCACTCCGTGATCGACGCGTGGGTCGGGCAGCAACGGCGGGAGGGCGAACGGTCCTGGGTGCGCCGAGAGTGTCTGGCGCAGGACCGTCACACCGGAGCGGTTGTGACGGTCCCGCACGTCCGAGCACGTCGGTCCAGGAGATCCATGGTTTCCTCGGCAGCCAGCCCGTCGCGCACTGCCTAGGAGGACGCAGTCCTCGCCAGGCTGTCGGTGCTCGACCGGTTCCTCCCGGTGTGGATCCCGCTTGCGATGGCCGGCGGCCTCCTGCTCGGCCGGCTCGTCCCAGTCGGTGCAGGCGGCGCTCGACGCCGTCAGGGTCGGTCAGACCTCGTTGCCGATCGCGCTCGGCCCGCTGCTCATGATGTATCCCGACCTTGCCAAGGTCCGCTACGAGGAGATGGGCCACGTGACGGGCGACCGGCGCCCGCTCTGGCTCTCGCTGCTGCTCAGCTGGGTCGTCGGCCCGGCGCTCATGTTCGCCCTCGCCTGGGTCTTCCTGCCCGACCAGCCGGAGTTCCGTACCGGTCTCATCGTGATCGGGCTGGCGCGCCGCGTCGCGATGGTGCTGATCTGGAACGACCTCGCGTGCGGTGACCGCGAGGCGGCCGCGCCGCTCGTGACCCTCAACTCCGTGTTCCAGATCCTCGCCCGTGCACTGCTCGGCACGTTCTACCTCAGGATCCTTCCGAGCTGGCTGGGTCTGGACACCCAGGACGTGCAGTTCTCGACCCGGGACATCACCAAGGCCGTCCTGATCTTCCTCGGCATCCCTTTGCTCGCCGGATACCTCACCCGCCGTATCGGTCTGAAGGCCAAGGGCCGCGAGTGGTACGAGACGAGGTTCATCCCGCGGATCTCGTCCTTCACGCTCTACGGGCTGCTGTTCACGATCGTCGTGATGTTCGTCCTCCAGGGCGACGCGATCACGTCCGACCCGCTCGCCGTGGTCAGCATCGCGATACCGATGCTGGTCCACTTCGCGATCATGTGGGGCGTGGCGTTCGTCGCTGGTGCGCGGTCGCACCTCGGCTGCCCGTAGACCGCGACCCTCGCCTTCACCGCGGGCGGCAACAACTTCGAGCTCGCCATCGCGGTGCGCATCGGGGTCTGGGGCGTCACGTCCGGGCAGGCCCTCGCCGGCGTGATCGGACCCCTCATCGAGGTGCCGGCGCTCGTGGCCCTCGTCCATCTGTCGCTGGGGCTGCGACGCAGGTGCTTCACGCAGCGGGCGCGATCTCGGCGATGAGCTGCTCGATGCGGCGGCGGATCGCGTCGCGGATCGGGCGCACGGACTCGACTCCCTGGCCGGTCGGGTCCTCGAGCACCCAGTCCTCGTAGCGCTTGCCCGGGAAGAACGGGCACACGTCACCGCAACCCATGGTGATGACGACGTCGGAGGCCTCGACGGCCTCGGTCGTGAGGACCTTGGGGGTCTCGGCGGATATGTCGATGCCCTCTTCGAGCATGGCCTCGACCACGGCAGGGTTCACCGAGCCGGCAGGTGCGGAGCCGGCGGACAGGACCTCGACGCGGCCACCGGAGAGGTGGGCGAGGTAGGCCGCAGCCATCTGGGACCGTCCCGCGTTGTGCACGCACACGAACAGGACCGAAGGCTTGTCGCTCAGGGGGATCGGTCTCCGGTTCCCATCGGTCGGGTCGTGCGGGTCGGTCGGGTCGGCTGGGGGTTCACGGGGTGCGGTCATGGACGGCCTCCGGGAGGTCGAGGGGCTCGGGAACGACTCCGTGACGCGGGTGGAAGAGCTCGGTGAGCCCGGCGCCGACCACGGCGCCGACCACCTGGAAGACGACGAAGGCGGGCACCGAGGCCGGGGCGATCCCCGCGAACGTGTCGGTCAGTGACCGGCCGATCGTGACGGCAGGGTTGGCGAACGACGTCGAGGAGGTGAAGAAGTAGGCAGACCCGATCCAGGCGGCGACCAGGATGGGGCCGAGGTTGCCGCGGCCGGTACGGGTGAGGGCGCCGATGACCCAGAGCAGGCCCGCTGTCGCGACGACCTCCCCGATCCACACCCCGGTGCCGGACCGCACGTGCGTGGACGGCGTCCAGGCGGGCAGCGAGAACATGACGTTGGCGAGGGCGACACCGACCACGGCGCCGGCGACCTGGACGACGACGTAGCCGCTGGCCTCGGCCGGTCGGATCTCCCGCCGGCTCACCGCCACAAGGGTCACGACCGGGTTGAAGTGGGCGCCGGAGACCGGTCCCAGGGTCCAGATCAGGATGCCGAGCCCGGCGACGGTCGCCAGGGCGTTGATCAGCAGCACCACGGCCGCATCCGTGGTCAATTGCGTCCCCATGATCCCGGAGCCGACGACGATCGCGACGAGGAGGCCGGTGCCGAGGAACTCCGCGGCGAGGCGTCGCGGCACGGGATGGCCCGATGCCGGGCCGGCAGATGCGGAGCCTGGCGTCACGGATCCGACGTCGGAGGCGTTCGACGCGGTCGGGGCCGTGGACACGGTGCGCTGCTCTCGCCTAGTTTGACGGGTGTCGAAGCAGCGTACGGGACATCCATCGACGTCTGTCAATGGATGTGGCTCCCTTCTCGTGGTCGGAGGGTGAACAGATGGTGAACGCGGTGACGGCACGGCGCGCGACCCGGGCGGCGCCAGGCCCGGAGTGCTGCCCCACGGGGCTGTCCGTGCCCATGGACCGCGAGAGCGCGGAGAACCTCGCGCGGCTGCTCAAGGCCGTTGCGGACCCTGCGCGGCTGCAGCTGCTCGCGTTCATCCGCGCCGGTGACTCGGGCGAGGCGTGCGCGTGCGACCTCGCGGATCTGCTCGGCCTGTCACAGCCCACGGTGTCGCACCATCTCAAGGTGCTCACCGAGGCAGGTCTGATCACTCGCGAGCAGCGGGGGACCTGGGCATGGTTCTCCCTGGTCCCGGAGCGGCTCGCCGAGCTCGGCGCCGTGCTCTGCTGATCCGCTCCGACCGCCGTCCCGTACGCCTGTCCCCGACGCCTCCGGCGGCGCGGTCGCCTGACCCGGACCTGACCCGCCGATAGAGTCCGACGGTCGTCGTCACGCCGAGGAGATCACTTGTCCGACAAGCCCTTCGCCGACCGCTTCAACGTCGACATGATCTCCGCGATGTACGGCGCAGCGATGCGCCTGGAGGAGGACTTCGAGGGCGTCTTCGGTCTGGAGACGATCGAGCGGTTCCTGCACTCGTCCTTCGAGGAGTTCGAGCAGCGGGCGACGGTGTCGCGCTTCCTGCCGCTCATCGCCGAGCGCTTCGCCCGCGACCGGCTCAAGGCGCTGGCGAAGGTCGAGGGCCTCCACGACGACGGACGCACGATCGTGCTGTTCCTCTGTGTGCACAACGCCGGTCGCTCGCAGATGGCGCTGGGGTTCTTCCGCGAGCTGGCCGGCGACCGAGCCACGGTCTGGTCGGGCGGCTCCGAGCCGGGCTACGACATCGAGCCCGCCGCCATCGCCGTGATGCGCGAACGCGGCATCGACATCTCGGGGGAGTTCCCCAAGCCGTGGACCGACGAGACCGTCCGGGCGGCCGACGTCGTCGTCACCCTCGGCTGCGGAGACGCCTGCCCGATCTTTCCCGGGAAGCGCTACGAGGACTGGGTGCTGCCCGACCCCGCGATGTCCTCGATCGACGACGTCCGCAGGATCCGGGACGAGCTCGAGACGCACGTCCGCGCTCTCGTCGTGGAGCTCGGGCTGCTCGAGGCCGGAGGCGCTCGCTGAGGGATGCGGCCCCGGTCGCCACCGTTCACGTATCCAACGCCTGTCGTTCACCTGGAGGCAGGGCTGCGTCAGCGCGCGGCAGTCAGGGTCGGGGCATCGCGTGTCCGGACCGGCCGGACGCTCTGGCCGCTGGAGGTGCTCGGCGTGGCGCATCCCCGCTTCCAGCTCGTTCCGGGCGCGCGTCTCGCCGCCGGCCCCGGCGCCGGTGGCGTGGGCTGGCGGCTTCTGGGCCCCAACAACCGAGAGCTCGGGCGCGCGGCGCTGTCCTACGTCGACGCCGAGTCCGCCCTCGAGGCGGTCGAGCGGGTGCGAGTCCTCGCCGCCGGCGGACAGGCGCACATCGTCCACGACCCCGCGAGCGGGCTGTGGGCCTGGCACCTCGACGACGACGGTGTCCTCGTCGCCAACTCCGGTCGAGGCTTCCGCCATGAGCGCGAGTGCCGCTACAACCTCGACCAGTTCCGCGCAGCCGCACCCACCGCTCCGGCTTCGGACGCCGAGGTCCCGGCGGAGTTCCCCTGGCAGCGCACCGTGCTCGTCTCGATCCAACCGGAGGCCAGCTCATGACCGCGCTCATCGACCATCCCCTGTCCGCCCCGGTGGGCCTGTCCCACGGCGGGTCGCTCGAGGCGCGCGAGATCTCGGCGTGGTTCGGCAGCAACAAGGTGCTCGAGCGCGTGTCGCTGTCGATGCCGGCCAACACCGTCACCGCCCTCATCGGGCCTTCGGGCTGCGGCAAGTCGACGTTCCTGCGCATCCTGAACCGGATGCACGAGCTGGTCGCCTCGGCGCAGCTCAACGGTGAGGTCCTCCTCGACGGCGACGACATCTATGCCTCCGGCCACCGCATCACCGAGACGCGCAAGCGCATCGGTATGGTGTTCCAGAAGCCCAACCCGTTCCCGGCGATGTCCATCGCCGACAACGTGACGGCGGGTCTCAAGCTCACCGGCACGATGCCGTCACGGTCCGAGCGCGAGCACATCATCGAGCGCAGCCTGACCCGTGCCGGCCTCTGGACCGAGGTGCGCGACCGGCTCAAGGAGCCGGGCGCGGCACTCTCCGGCGGGCAGCAGCAGCGCCTGTGCATCGCTCGCTCGCTGGCCGTCGAGCCCGAGGTGCTGCTGATGGACGAGCCGTGCTCGGCTCTCGATCCCACGTCGACGCGGCGCGTGGAGGAGACGATCCACGAGATCAAGGACCAGGTGACGATCGTCATCGTGACGCACAACATGCAACAGGCTGCCCGCGTCTCCCAGCAGTGCGCCTTCTTCCTCGCCGAGCAGGGCACGCCGGGCGTCATCGTCGAGGCCGGCGACACCGACCAGATCTTCGGTTCCCCCGTCGACCCCCGCACCGAGGACTACGTCAACGGCCGATTCGGCTGACCGATCCGCACGCCCAAGACGAACGACCTGCCCGACGACACCGCCGGGCGCCGCCAGACCCCGAGGACCGACCGGTCCGGGGCCTCACCGGAGGGAGGACGACGATGACGGTCCTGCTCGAGAAGGAACCGGCTCCGGCCGAGCCCCAGGTCCGGGACCGCCCGCGCGAGGTCGACCCGGCCCTCCCCGCCACCGACAAGGCCTTCCACGGGGTCGCGCTGGTGATCGGCATCGCGGTCCTCGTCATCATGGGCTCGATCGGCGCCTTCCTCGGCTATCAGTCGCTCCCGACGCTCCAGCGCTACGGCCTCGGCTTCTTCAGGGAGAGCCAGTGGCAGCCCGAGAACGACACCCTCGGGATCTCCTCGGTGCTCCTGGGTACGTTCACCGTCGCCATCGTCGCACTCGCCATCGCCTTCCCCCTCGCGTTCGCGACCGCGGTCTACATCAGCGAGTACGCCGCACCGAAGGTCAAGTCGTTCCTCGTCTCTCTCATCGACCTGATGGCGGCGATCCCGTCCATCGTGTGGGGGCTGTGGGGCTTCTTCCTCATCCAGCCCAAGGGGATCCACATCGCCCACTGGATCCACACCCACCTCGGGTTCATCCCGTTCTTCCAGGTCGACACCGACCCGAACGCCGCCTCGTGGGCCCAGTCGCGCTACGCCGCTTCGGCGTTCATCGCGGGTATCGCGGTTGCGATGATGGTCCTGCCGATGGCTGCTGCGGTGATGCGCCAGGTGTTCTCCCAGGCGCCGATGGGCGAGCGCGAGGCTGCCCTGGCCCTGGGCTCCACGAAGTGGGGCATGGTCCGCACCGTCGTGCTGCCCTTCGGACGCGGCGGCATCATCGGCGGCACCATGCTCAGCATGGGCCGTGCGCTCGGGGAGACCATCGCCGTCGTCCTGATCATCTCCCCGTCGTTCGACATCAAGTTCCGCCCGCTCGAGGTCGGCACCGAGACGGTGTCGGCGCTCATCGCGGGCCGCTTCGGCGAAGCGACGTCCGCCCAGCTCTCCGCCCTGCTCACCGCCGGCTTCGTGCTGTTCCTCATCACCCTGGTGATCAACACCCTCGCCGCGATCATCGTCAGCCGCAGCCGCAGCGGCGCCGACACAGACTGACGGGAGGACGGACATGACCACGACCATCGACCGTCACGGCGACGACCCGGCCGACTACGTCCCGCTCGCATCCCCGGACGTGGTCACCGTCGCGACGCCGACGCGGCCGAGCCACGCCGACTTCGCCGACACCGCCGAGGTACCGATCGTGACGCCGGTGCCGAGCAACGGCGTGGTGCCGCCGACCACCGCAGGCACCGTCGTGCCACCGCGCATCGTGGTCGGGCCGCGCTCCGACCAGCGCACCCCCACAGCGACACCGGCCGCAGCGAGACCGGTGAGCCGCGCTGCGCAGCGCCTGGACGTCCCGCGGGCGATCGCCTCGCGCACCCAGGACGACGTCCTGTCCTTCTGGGGCGCGCTGCTCGGCTCCGGTGCGCTCACCTGGGTGCTGTACTACCAGATCCTGCCGTTCTCCGGCCGGGTCGGCTTCGTCATCTGCTGGTTCGTCGTCTTCCTCGCGATGTACGCCGGCGTCACGGCGATGGGCAACCCGTCGCTGGTGGTCGTCGACCGGGTGGTGGCAGCGATGGTGCGCGCGGGCGCCTACGTCGTGTTCCTCACCCTGGCCACGGCGATCTTCTTCACCTTCGTGCGCGGCTGGCCGGCACTGGTGCACCCGAACTTCTACTTCTCCGACATGGCTGGCGTTCGACCCACCGACTCCCTGGACAAGGGCGGCATCTACCACGCCATCATCGGATCGATCATCGAGGTCGGAATCGCCGTCGCGGTCACGCTCCCGCTCGGCATCGGCGCGGCCGTGTACATGAACGAGTTCAGCGGCAGGTTCGCCCGCCTCGTGCGGACGATCGTCGAGGCCATGACGGCGCTGCCGTCGATCGTCGCCGGCCTGTTCGTCTACACCGTGCTCATCGTGACCCTCGGGTTCGCCCGCACCGGTTTCGCGGCGGCCATGGCCATCTCGGTGATGATGCTGCCGATCATCGCCCGCTCGGCCGACGTCGTCCTACGCGTCATGCCCGGCGGCCTGCGCGAGGCGAGCCTCGCGCTCGGTGCCTCCAAGTGGCAGACCGTCCGCCAGGTCGTCATCCCGACCGTACGCCCCGGCCTCGCGACCGCCCTCATCCTCGGTATCGCGCGCGGCGTCGGGGAGACCTCGCCGGTGCTGCTCACCTCGGGTGCTTCGAGCTTCACCAACTACAACCCGTTCAACGAGCCGATGAACTCACTGCCGTTGTTCGTGTTCTCCGCGGTTCGCAGTGGGGAGCCGATGTTCATCACCCGCGGCTTCGGAGCCGCGAGCGTCTTGTTGATCCTCGTTCTCGTGCTGTTCATCATCACGCGGTTCCTTGCTCGTACGAAGGTCGGAAGCCGATGACACCCTCGATCCGCAGCTCGCGTCAGACAACCGCCCTGCCCCTGCGCCCCGGCGCACGTCCCCGAGGACCCCTCATGCGTCACCACGCCGGTCGACTCGCCGCGCTGGCCATCGTCGGCCTCGGCCTCGTCGCGACGTCGGCGTCGGCGGCCGACGCCGCAGCGAGCCACGCGCAGATCACCGGCTCGGGGTCGAGCTGGAGCGCCAACGCCGTCAACCAGTGGGTCGCCGACGTCACCTCGAGCGGCCTTCAGGTCGTCTTCACCTCGACCGGTTCTGCCCAGGGCCGCAAGGACTTCACCAACAAGACCACCGACTTCGCCGTCACCGACATCGGCTACCAGGGCGTCGACCAGCTGACCGGTGACGCCGACTCGAACTGCCAGAACCCCAAGGACCCGGCCACGTGTCGCGCGTTCGCCTACCTGCCGATCGTGGCCGGTGGAACGGCGTTCCCCTACCAGATCAAGGTCGCGGGAAAGCTCGTGCGCAACCTGCGGCTCTCGGGTCAGACGCTCGCGAAGATCTTCACCAACCGGATCACCAACTGGAACGACCCCGCGATCACCTCGGACAACAACGGCCGCAAGCTGCCGTCGATCCCGATCATCGTCGTCGTGCACTCCGAGGGCTCCGGCTCGACCGCGCAGTTCACCCGCTACCTCAACAAGCAGTACCCCTCGATCTGGCAGCCCTTCCTCGGCCAGAACGGCTCCACCGAGTACTTCCCGCGCAAGGGCCAGATGATCGCCCAGAACGGCTCCGACGGTGTCATCAACTTCCTGACCTCCGCGGCCGCCAACGGCTCCATCGGCTACGACGAGTACTCCTACGCACTGGCGAAGAACTTCCCGGTGGCGAAGATCCAGAACTCCGCGGGCTTCTTCACCCTGCCGACGCAGTACAACGTCGCGGTGGCCCTGACCCAGGCCCAGATCAACCAGAACAAGTCCTCGCCGGACTACCTGCTGCAGAACCTCGACAAGGTCTACACCTTCGGCGACGACCGCACCTACGCCATGTCCTCCTACTCCTACATGGTCATCCCGACGGCGTCGAACGACTCACGCATGACGACGGCGAAGCGTCAGACGCTCGCCGACTACCTCTACTACTCGATCTGCCAGGGCCAGGCCGAGATGGGCCCGATCGGGTACTCCCCGCTCCCGATCAACCTCGTCCAGGCCAGCTTCGACCAGACCGCGAAGCTGAAGGTGGCGGACTCCAACGTCGACCTCACCAAGCGCAACGTCACGACCTGCAACAACCCGACATTCGTCGCGGGCAACCCCAAGGCCAACCACCTCGCCCAGATCGCGCCGCACCCGGCCGCGTGCGACAAGGCCGGAGCCGGCCCGTGTGACGGCTCGGGCAACAACGGCACCGGCAAGGGCAACGGCAATGGCTCCGGCGGCACGACCGGCGGCACCGGCAAGGGCGGCACCGGGGGAACGACAGGCGGCACGACGGGTGGGACGACCGGCGGGACGACGGGCGGCACGACCGGGGGCACGACCGGGGGCCCGACGGGCGGGACGACGGGTGGGACCACCGGCGGAACGGTGAACCCCGACACCGGCCAGACCACAGGCGACAACGGCGCCACCGGAGCCGACGTGACCGGCACGGTCACCGAGGTTGCGGCCTACCGCACGACCGACCTGAAGAGCGCACTCGCCCCCGTGGTCGCCCTCGAGATCGTCTTGTTGCTGGCGCTGCCGCCAGCCGTGTACTTCCTGTGGATCCGACGCCGCAAGGTCAGCGTATGACCACCGGCCGTCACCGCAGGGCAGCACCGCCCGGCGCATCCCACCGCGCGGACCGTGAACGGGCGCGTCGAGTACGCGCGGCGCGGCTCGGCTCGGTGTCGCTCGGGCTCCTCGTCGTCGTCGCGACTCTGAGCCCGTTCGCCGACTCCGGCGACGCCTCCGCCGGCGTCACCGCCACGGCCGTGGCCTCGAGCTCGGTGACCAAGACGGTCACCGGCTCGCGCGTGCACCTCGACCTCGCGACCCAGACCGACGTCACGGTCGACACCCGGACCGTGCAGGTCACCGTCGACCAGACCACTCAGCTGCGCAACCGGCAGGCCGTCACCGTGAGCTGGACCGGTGCCCACCCGACCGGTGGCAAGGTGTCCGACCGCAACTCCGCACTGGCGGCGCAGGAAGAGTTTCCCGTCGTCATCATGCAGTGCCGTGGCGTCGACTCCACGACGGTTGCTGCCGCCCAGCAGCTCAGCCCCAAGACGTGCTGGACGTCGGACCCGAACGAGCGGTTCAAGGGCAACAGCACGTTCCTGTTCCCCCCGTTCCGCATGGACCGTTACGCGGCCCCGGCCGATCGTCAGCAGACGGTCGGCGTCCCCTCGCCCTTGCCGGCCGCCTGCGCCGGCGGCGACGCGGGCGCCCAGCACTGGGTTCCATTCGTCGGCGCCGACGGCACCGTCTACGGCGGAGGGCCGATCCAGGGCTGCGCCGGGATGGCCCCGGAAGCCGGCGGCGGCACCGACACGGCCCCGAGCAACACGACGTACGGAGTCACCGGGGTCGACGGCACGGGCTCCAGTCCCTTCGTGATCAACACGGTGGAGTCCAACGCCTCCCTCGGCTGCAACGACACGACGGCTTGCTCGCTCGTGATCGTGCCGATCATGGGCATCAGCTGCGACGTCGCGGCGAAGTCGCTGCCCCCGATCGACCGGACGCCGAGCGTCTTCAAGGCTCAGTCCGAGAGCGAGTGCACCAAGCAGGGCCACTACCTCCCCGGGCAGGACAACGACGGCGGGGTCGAGACCGAGGACCTCGCCGTCAGCGGGGAGCTGTGGTGGAGCGCATCGAACTGGCAGAACCGCGTCACCGTTCCGCTGTCCTTCGCCCCGCCGTCGAACGTGTGCGACCTCGTGAGCAACGCCAAGCCGACGTTCATGTACGGCGCGCAGGCGATGGTCCAGGCGACGCTGCAGTGGGCTCCGGCGTTCTGCCTGGACCCCAAGCTGTTCAAGTTCCAGCACGTGCAGTTCAGCGAGCCCGGCTCGCGCAACCTGCTCGACACCGGATCGATCGAGGCCGCCCTGGTCGGAGGCCCGCCGGCCCAGGCCTTTACCAAGCCGGTCGTTCAGGCGCCGATCGCGCTGACCGGCTTCGCGATCGCCTACCGCGTCGACACCTCCTCGGGCGAGGAGGCGAAGACACTCAACCTCACACCGCGGTTGTTGGCCAAGCTCCTGACGATGAGCTACCCCGGATCGGTGGGGCTGCGCACGGAGTACACGGCGCTCAGCGCCAACCCGCTCGACATGGTCGGCGACCCGGAGTTCCGGGCCCTGAACCCCGGGATGATGACCTATCTCGACGGGTACAACATCACCCCGGCGGCGACCCTCTACTCGATCTCGGCCGACTCTGACGTCGTCGCGGCGGTCACCGCCTACATCAACGCCGATCCCGACGCCCGGGCCTGGCTCGACGGCAAGGCCGATCCCTGGGGCATGGTCGTCAACCCCAACTACAAGAAGATCGCGCTGCCCACCAACGCCTGGCCGGTCCTGGACAACTTCGTCTCCAAGCTGGCCGAGAGCACCAACCCCTGCCTGGCCTTCAACCCGGTGCCGTTCCTGCCGTTGGTGGCAGGGCCGGTCTCCAACCCCGCCGCGATCACCCTCAACATGCAGTACGGCATCGCCAACTCCCAGATCGTGTGCAAGGACCAGGGCCAGCCCAACCAGAAGCTCACCGGCATGGGTCGGCAGGTCCCCGGCCGACGGGCCCTCTTCGGCGTCGTGTCCCTGGCCGATGCCGAGCGCTACGCCTTGCCGACCGCGTCGCTGCTGTCGCACACCGACTCAGGCGCGGCGGACAAGTTCACCGACACCGCCGGTCGCGCCTTCACCCCGCCGACCGAAGCCGGGCTCAAGGCCGCCGCCGCAGTGCTCGCGCCCGTCAAGGCGTCGGGCACCTGGCCGATCCCCAACGCCGCGCTGCGCAGCGCCGCAGATGCCTACCCCGGCACGATGCTCATGTCGCTCGACGTCCCGACTCAGGGGCTCGTGGCGACGGACGCCAAGCGGTACGCCGAGTTCGTGCGCTTCGCGGTGACGACGGGTCAGCAGCCGGGTGTGGGCAACGGCCAGCTCCCGGCCGGCTATCTCCCGCTCACCGCGGGCAACGGGCTCGGTGCGCTCGTGACGTACGCCCAGAACGCCGCCGATGCGATCGCGGCCCAGCAGGGCTACGTGCCTGCCGTCGACGGCTCGTCAAGGCCCCCGTCCCCCACGCCCACTCCGACGCCCACTCCGACACCGTCGCCGCTGCCGAGCACGGGCGGCCCGTCGCAGAGCACGGGCGGCGGGACGACCTCCACGCCGGCGGCATCGGCCTCGCTGTCGGCAAGCCCGTCGCCTTCGTCGTCCTCGACGCCGGTCGCCATCGTCGCCACCGGTCTCACGACCGGCGTGTCCGTCGGAGCGTTGGGCCAGGTGCTGCCCGCTCTGCTCGGGCTCGCTCTGCTCGCCGGCGCCGCAGCCATCGTCACCAGCCTCTGGGGCCGGTCATGAGCATCACCGACCAGCAGAACCAGCGAGACCCCGTCGTGACGGTCGGCGACCCGTTCGAGGTGCCGACCACGGGGCGCCGGGCCCGCCGGCTCGCTGAGCAGGGGCAGGTCGCGCCCCAGCCGCCGGCACCTGACGAGCAGGCCGTGACGACGCAGTCCAAGCGGGGCAAGGAGCCGCAGGAACGCAAGCCCCGCCGGCCGATGTCGACGGCCCGCGGCGCCACGGTCTGGGTGCTGACCACGGTCAGCCTGCTGACTCTCTGGTTCGTGCTGTATGCGGTGGTGCTGACGCCGTTCCAGGAGTCGCACTCCCAGGCCGTGCTCTACAACACCATGCGCGAGCAGCTCGCCCTTCAGGTGGCGCCGCTCGGCAACACCATCGCCCCGGGCGTGCCTGTCGCGCTGATCTCCGCGCCCGCGCTGGGGATCGCCGACGTCGTCGTGGTGGAGGGCACCGCTTCCGGCGACCTGATGTCCGGTCCAGGTCACCGGCGCGACACCGTGCTCCCGGGGCAGGCCGGCATCTCGGTGCTCTACGGGCGCGCGTCGCTGTTCGGCGGCCCTTTCGGCGCACTCTCGACCGCTCACGTCGGTGACGCGATCACCGTCACGACGGGGCAGGGTGTGTTCCAGTACATGGTCGAGGGTCGCCGCCAGGCCGGGGACCCGTTCCCGGCGGCGGTCGCGGCCGGTGGCGGTCGTCTCACCCTGGTGAGTGCCGTCGGAGACGGTCGTGCTGGGGCCCTGAGCCCCACCGGAGCGGTCTTCGTGGACGCCAGGCTCACCGGTGTTGGTCAGCCATCCCCGGGTGGACGGCCCGCCGCAGTTCCCAAGGCGGAGCAGGCGATGCAGGGCGACCCGAGCGCACTGCTCGGCGTCGCGCTGGCGTTGCCGCTGCTCATCGCGGCGATCCTCTTCGTCGCCTGGGCGCGCACGCGGTGGGGCGGCTGGCAGTCCTGGCTGGTCGGGATGCCGATCGTGCTCGGTGCCCTATGGGCAGTGAGTCAGGCAGCCGTGCAGCTGCTGCCCAACCTGCTCTGAGAGCCAATCCCCCGCACGACAACTCCGGCCCCTCACCAAGAGTGAGGAGTCGACTGCTCCATGTGGTGATCTCAGAAGCAGGCGCGACATGGTCCGCACGGGTTCACCCGCGGTTCATCTGACGAACCCTGCGCGGTGGAGGTGACCCCGCGATGCTCCGGGTGTTCGATCCACCTCTGTCCGGAAGGGGACAGCAATGCAGATCAAGAAGCTCGCGGTGACCGCGGCAGCAGCGGGAGCCCTCGCGCTCTCGCTCGTGACCGCCTCACCCGCTTCTGCCGACTACGCGCCGGGTTCCGGCGACGTCGTCGGTGTCGGCTCCGACACCGTCCAGTTCGCCATCGACTTCCTCGCTGACGGTGACTACACCGGTGTGTCGGGGTACAACGTCGGTCAGAAGAACCGGGTCGTGAACTTCGACGCGACCCCCGATGCCAACGCGCGTCTCGCATACGGCGCCTACGGCGTCGGCTCGGCCTCGGCCACCGCCCTCACCGGCCCTGGCGCCACGTCTGCCACGAACTTCTGCGCCCCCGGCACCGGTGGCCTCCAGGGAACGGGCAACCAGAACGCCCCGCACACGGGCGACAAGCCCTGCACGCTGAACCCCACCGTCGTGCTCCGCGCGGGCCTCAAGCCCGTGCAGCGGCCCAACGGCTCGGGCGCCGGCTACAACGCGCTCAAGGCCGACGACGTCGCCGGCTCGCACAACATCGACTTCGCGCGTGCGTCATCGCCCCGCGGTGCGAACGCGCTGTACGACTCGGTCATCATCGGCAAGGACACCCTTGCGATGCTCGCCAGCAGCACCACGAACTCGATCCCCCTCACGGCCGCTCAGCTCACCTCGGTCTACAACTGCACCACGACCGACTGGAACACGCTGAACCCCGCCGCCCCGGTCGGCAGCACCATCAGGGCACTTGTGCCGCAGGTCGGCTCGGGCACGCGCAGCTCGTTCCTCGGCGCCATCGGCCTCACCGAGTCCACGATCGGCGCTTGCGCGATCAACGTCGAGGAGAACGACGCTGAGGCCATCGACGGTTCGGGTTCGGCCGTCAACGCCATCGAGCCGATGTCGTCCGGTCGCCTGAACATGTACCTCGGCAAGGACGGCGCCGGCGTCTCCCAGGGCCTCGGTGGCTACTTCACCGACCCGTCCTGCCAGTACGGCTACGCCGCCGCCGCCTGCAAGGCGCCCGCCACCACGGCCGGCAACCTGCTCACGCCGAACGTGCAGCTGTACACGACCGCCCCCGCGTGGTCGTCGGTCCGCAACATGTACGTCTACTTCCGCCACGCGGACGTCAGCACCGCCGCTGCCTTCCAGCCCGGCAGCACCCGCAACTGGGTCCGCACGCTGTTCTACAACCCCTGCAGCGGCTCGGACCTCAACGGCACCCCGATCGTCAACGGCACCAACTGCACCAGCGGCGGCACCTACGGCCCCGGTGGAGCGCCCTACATCGTCAACAACCCGGCCCTGGTCTCCTCGGCCGGTATCGACCCCACCGGTTACGCCTTCACCCTTGCCGGCCCGTGATCCTGACCGGCCGCTCCTGCTAGTGCACGGCTGAACCACTCCTCGCACGACATGGGTGTGGGGGCGGTCGATGACCGCCCCCACACCTGAATCCAACGCTCACTGGACTCAAAGAAGAGGATCTCATGAAGCTTCGTCTCAAGTCGGTCGTCGCCGGGGCAGCTGCCCTCGCGCTCGCCGGCACCGGGCTCGCGCTCACCGCGTCCCCGGCCTCCGCATACTCCGGCACGCCCCCGTGGGTCGGCGTCGCCGACGACGTCACCCACGTCAAGGGTGCGCTGATCTTCTACGACGCCGCGGGCAACGTGCTCACCGGTGGCACCAACATCTCCGCCATCGGCTCCTACGTGGGTGTCACCACTGCCGGTCGCCTCAACGCGTCCAAGGCAGCCCTCTCCCTGGCAGCGCCGAGCTCGTCGAACGCTCTTCCCTCCACCTGGACCCTCCAGTCCGTGCAGGGCTCGACGACCTTCTCCCCGACCCCCGTAGGCACGCCGGCGACGGTCTCGGCGAACGGCAACCCGTTCCTGGCCCTCAACGCCACGGGCGCTGACATCCTCACCGCCACCACCGCTGTCATCCTCGACTCCTCGACGCCTGCCTACGCCAACGTCGTCGAGCTGCGAGTTCAGGACTCCGGCGTCGGCGTTCCCGCTGACGCGGTCGGCAAGTACTGGCGCACGGACATCGAGTTCAACCCCGCTGCAATCGGTGGAGCGAGCTACGACGGTCTGGCGCCGCAGGCGTGGCGCGTCGTGTACCCCGCCGCCGTCGGCACGGCCACGACCACGACGGTGACGGCCACGCCGGTCTCCGGTGCGGTCAACAACGAGCAGAACATCTTCTTCACCGCCAACACCTCCGCCAACGGCGGCGGCACGGTGCAGTTCAAGGTCGACGGCGTTGCCTTCGGCGCCACCAAGACCGTCGCTGCGTCGGCCTCGGGCACCGTGGCCACGTCGGACACCGGCCTCGTCGGCGCCGGTAGCCACTCCATCACCGCCGTCTTCACCCCGGCCGCTGCCCCCGTCAACCAGGCGGGCTACGCAGCCAGCACCGGCACGCTGGCGCCTTACGTCGTCAACCAGCTCACTCACCCGACGTCGACCGCTCTCTCGATCGGCTCTGCCACCGTGGCGCAGCCGGCCGCGGCGACCGGTTCGGCCGTCACCACGACGACCGACACGCTCGTCGCCCCGTCGACCGGTTCGGTGTCGTTCTTCCTCGACGGCGGGGCCACGGCCTTCTCCACCTCGAGCACCGCGCCGTACACCTTCTCGCTCAGCACCTCGGGCCTGACGGTCGGCAACCACTCGGTCGTCGCGGTCTACACCGACGGCGCCTCCTTCGGCTCGTCGACCTCCGCTGCCGGCACGTTCAACGTGACGGTCGCCCAGTACGCGGCTGACGCGCAGTACATCTCGACCTCGATCGCCCCCGGTACGCTGGTCATCTCGACCCCCTACACCGTGGCGGCCCCCCTGGTTCTGCCCGCCATGAGCCTGAACTCGTCGGCGTCGCTCTACTCGACCTCCGCACCGTTCCTGGGCATCCAGGTCACCGACACGCGTCCGGGTAACCTGCCCTACACGCTGTCGGCGCTCTCGAGCAACCTCACCAAGGTCGGCGTTCTTCTTCCCAACGCCAACGAGACGATCAACGCCCAGAACGTGGGCCTCAACACCCTCGCGCTGACCACCGCCAACGCCACACCGTCGACGTTCGCTGACAACAGCACCCCCGGCACGCAGAACCTGACGGGCTACGACAACGTCGCCGCGTCCGGTGTTCTTGCCGCTGCGCCCGGCTCGCTCGGGCTCGGCGGTGCGTCCCCGCACTCCGTCCTCCACGCCAACTCCGGCTTGGGCAGCACGGTCATCCACGGGCTCCTCACCATCAACGCCCCGACCAACACGATCGACGGCACCTACAACGGCACCGTCACCTTCACGGTGATCGGTTCCTGATCACGACTGACAGGTCCGACCGGCACTAGCCGGGACGACACGGGAGCGGGGCGAACCTTCGGGTTCGCCCCGCTTTCGTCATGCTGCGTTCATCCTTACTTCCCTCACGGGCCACGTCCTCCCGGTGTGCTTCAGGCGTGTTAGTCAACCGCCGCACAGGAGCCCTGGCCGCTGCCGCCGCCCTCGTCCTGGGGCTCGTCTCCGCACCTCTCGCCGGTGCTTCCGCCGCCTCGCCGTCTCCCTCGCCGTCCCCCTCCGCCTCAGGCACGACGCCGGCGGCTGACCCGGGAGCCAACAACATCACCTTCGGCGTCGGTCCGGCCACCAAAGGCAAGGTGGACCGGCGCTCGGGCTTCAACTACCTGCAGCCGCGCGGCGGCAGCGTCAGCGACGAGGTGGCGCTGGTCAACCTCACCTTCAAGCCGCTCACTCTCAACCTCTATCCGGCCGACGCGATCAACGGCGCCGACGGCACGCTGGGCATCGAGCCGCGCACGACCAAGCCGGTCGGTGCCGCCGCCTGGGTCACGATGAAGACCCCGACCGGCAAGTTCTACGTGGTCGTCCCTTCGCGCTCCACCGTCGTCGTGCCGTTCACGGTGCGGATCCCGGCCAAGGCCGAGGTCGGCGACCACCTCGCCGGCATCGTCGCCTCGGTCGTCTCCCAGGGCCAGACCCCGGGTGATCGCACCGCCAACGTGAAGTTCGAGCAGCGGATCGCCGCACGGCTCGCGGTGCGTGTCGCCGGCCCGCTCCTCCCGGAGCTGACGATCGAGAACCTCACCGCGCAGTACGTCGGCACGCTCAACCCGGCCGGCAAGGGATCGGTTCTCGTCACCTACACGGTGCGCAACACCGGGAACATCCGCCTCGGTGGGCGCCAGGAGGTCGGGATCCACGGGATCATCGGCCCGCGGGCTACCGCGAGCGACATCGGCGACATCCCGCTCCTGCTGCCCGGTGGCTCCGCACAGGTGGCCGTCGAGGTCCCCGGCATCCTGCCGTTGCTGTACATGAGCGCGGACGTCAACGTCACCGCGCTCCCGCCGCTCGGTGACGCGGACCCCGTCTCCGACATCGCCACGGCCTCGACCCAATTCTGGGCCGTGCCCTGGACGGTGCTCGCACTGCTCCTCCTCCTCGGTCTCCTGCTCGCCTGGTTCCTGCGCCACCGCCGCCAGATCCCCCAGGCCGAGGGTGGCCGCCGTGAGCGCGGCGGCGGCGACTCCTCCACCGGTCGGCCCCTCGTCACTGCCGGATCGTCCGCATCACCTCAGGAGCGCCAGTCATGACCCGTCGTGGAGTCTCGTTAGCCCTAGCTGTGGCCGCTGTCGCCGCTGCACTGTCGCCCCTGGTAGCCGCAGCGCCGGCGCGGGCCGACACCACGCTGCCGTTCAAGGACGCCAACGTCGTCGGCTCGATCGGATTCTGCGACAAGGCCAACAAGCCGGTGACGTCGGGCAACATCCGCGACGTCCCCTTCGTGTTCAAAGCGGTCTCGGACACGGCCGTTCCCAAGGCTTGGGCGCCGCCGCTCGGCAAGGCCGCGCTCTACGCCTTCTCCCCGGTCAAGGACGTCAACCCGGGGGAGTGGAGCCCGTACCAGATGACGGCGTCGAGTCTCTACACCAACCCCGCCCACCCGATGACCGCTGCCACCTACCGCGACGCTCCGCTGGAGTACCAGACCACCGGGTTCCCCGCGACCCTCGAGGGTCTCGTGCAGCTGCGCATGTACTACTCCGCTCCGAACCAGCAGGCGCACCTGCAGCCCTACCCCGCTGCGGTCATCCGCGTCACCGGGCAGACCTGGTCGATGGTCGCCGGCGACCGGAACCCGGCCTGTACCGCCGGCAGGGCCACGTCCATCAGCACGGTGCGTCTCCCGGCCTCGATGCTGCCCTCGTCGGCCCCGAGCTGGGCGGCCAACGCCAAGCCGTCGGTGACCCCGTCGTCCTCGGCCGCCCCGGGCGCGACCAGCTCCGCGACCCCGGGGGCCGCGGCGTCCGACGGCTCGGTCCTCAACGCCGACGGCACGGCTGCCTCCTCCACGTCGTCGACGTCGTCGGCCTCGATCTGGCCCATCGCCCTCGGGATGCTGGGCGTCACAGTCCTCGGCGCCGGTGGCTTCGCCCTCTGGGCGGCCCGCCGTCCGACCGACAACGTCTGACCCCACGACCCCACGACCGCACGACCCGGTACGTCGTCCCATCCAGCAGGACTCCTGAAGAGGATCACATGAAGCTGAAACTCACGTCGGTCGCCGCGGGCGCCGTCGCCCTGGCCTTTGCCGCGACGACGGTCGTTGCCGTCAGCGGTGTCGCCTCGGCGTACACCGGTACGCCGCCCTGGGTCGGTGTCGCCGACGACCTCGCCCACGTCAAGGGCGGTGTCATCTTCTACGACGCCGCCGGCGCGGTGATCACCGGTGGCACCGACATCACCTCGATCGCGACGTACGTCGGCGTCGACTCCGCGGGCCGTGCCAACGCCACGAAGGCTGCGCTGTCGCTCGCGGCGCCGTCGTCGGCGAACTCGCTGGTCTCGACCTGGACCCTGCAGTCGGTGCAGAACTCCACGACCTTCTCCCCGACGCCCGCCGGCACGCCAGGCACGGTGAGTGCGAACGGCAACCCGTTCCTCAAGCTCAACGCCACGGGCGCTGACATCCTGACTGCCTCCACTGCCGTCACCCTCGATTCCTCGACCGCCGCGTACAAGAACGTCGTCGAGCTGCGCGTGCAGGACTCCGGTGTCGGCGTGGCCCTCGACCCGCTACAGAAGTACTGGCGCGCGGACATCGAGTTCAATCCGGCTCTGTCCGGCCCGGCCTACGACGGCCTCGCGCCGCAGGAGTGGCGCGTGATCTACCCGGCCGCCTCCTCCAAGACCGCGACCACCACCACGACGCCGGTCCCCTCGGTCGCGAGCCCCGCCGGTCACGCGACCGCCATCACGCTGTCGGCCACGGCCGCCGCGGGTGTGGCCCACCCGGCCGGCACGCTGCAGTTCAAGGACGGCGTGACCAACGTCGGCAGCGCGATCGCCGTCGACGGTGCCGGTCTCGCGACCACGCCGTCGTTCACCCCGGCTGACGGTGCACACTCCTTCACCGCGGTGTTCACCCCGACCGACACCGCGACGTACAACGGCTCGACGTCGTCGGCGCTCGCCTACACCGTGAACGCCGTCGTCAAGACCGCCACGACTGTCACGATCCCGTCGCCCTCGGCAAGCAGCCCCGTGGCCCACGCCACCGCCATCACGCTGTCGGCTGCGGCCGCCGCGGGTGTGGCCCACCCGGCCGGCACGCTGCAGTTCAAGGACGGCGTGACCAACGTCGGCAGCGCGATCGCCGTCGACGGTGCCGGTCTCGCGACCACGCCGTCGTTCACCCCGGCTGACGGTGCGCACTCCTTCACCGCGGTGTTCACCCCGACCGACACGACGACCTACAACGGCTCGACCTCCTCTGCGCTGGCCTTCACCGTCGACGCGATCGTGAAGACCAGCACGACGGTCACCACGCCCGCGCCCTCGGTGGCCAGCCCGATCGTCGGCGGAACGTCGATCACGCTGTCGGCCACGGCCGCTGCGGGCGCCGCCCACCCGGCCGGCACCCTGCAGTTCAAGGACGGCGCGACCAACCTCGGCAGCGCCATCGCCGTCGACGCTGCTGGTCTCGCGACCACGCCGTCGTTCACGCCCGCGGCCGCCTCGCACTCCTACACGGCCGTGTTCGTCCCGACCGACACGACGACCTACAACGGCGCGACCTCCTCGGCGCTCGCCTTCACCGTCACCGCCGCACCTGCCGACAGCACCACGACGACGATCGCCACGGTCTCGCCGGCCAGCACCGCCGACACGAGCACCCCGGTCGTCATCACGGCCCACGTCGCGGACACCACGACGCCTGCCTCGATCCCCACCGGCTCGGTCGCCATCAGGTCCGACGGCAATACCGTCGCCACGGTGACGGTCGACGGCTCGGGCAACGCGGTCGTCACCATCGGCGCTTCGACGCTCAGTATCGGTGCGCACTCCTTCACTGCGACCTACGTGCCTACGGGCAGCTTCACCGCCTCGAGCACCTCCGGCCCGACGGCGTACACGATCACGCTGGCCCTCCCGGCCAACGCGTTCCGGCCGGCCGTGGGAACTGCCCGCGTCGGTGTCGTCAGCACCTGCAACCCGGGCGTCTGGACCTACGCCGGCGTCTACACCTACCAGTGGTACCTCGACGGCTCGGCGATCCCGTTCTCCAGCGCTGCGGGCTCGGGCCTGCTCCCGGCGTCCTACGTCGGGCACAAGGTGTCCTGCAAGGTGACCGCGTCCAACCCGGGCGGGTCCTCGACGGCGACGTCGGTACAGGTGACTGTCGGTGCGGGCGCGGCCTCGAAGGCCACTGTCCGCGCGAAGATCCTCGGCACCGCGAAGGTCGGCCGCACCCTGGTCGCCTACAAGGGGATCTGGAAGCCGGCCCCCACGAGGTACCTCTACGTCTGGAAGAGCGGCGGGGCGATCGTGTCCCGCGCGGCGGCGTACAAGGTGACCGCGAGGGACAAGGGCAAGGCGATCGTGCTCTACGTCTACGCCGTCCACACCGGGTACCTCACCGGGGTCTCGGCCAGCCTCGCGGTCCGCGCGAGCTGACCCTGACGGACGGCACGCCAGGAGGGGCCACGCCGGCGACGGGGTGGCCCCTCTGCCGTCCGCGCATCGGCCCGTGTCGGGGTTTCGGGTCATCCGTTCGGCTCCGCGTCGTGACTCGCCGCTGAGCGCCGCTCGCGATACGTGAGCATTCGGTGAAAGGTCGCCATCCGTTCATCTGGCACAGGGTGTTCCGTCACCTGCGGGCGAGGGTGCGTACACCTCGGTTCGCGATCTTGAACGCGTTGTCGTCGGGGTTCGCGAAGGGTTGTGTCGTGGTGATCGGGCGGCACGTACCCCGGCTGCGCGCCGGCCTCGCGGTCGTCCTGGTCGCGCTCCTCGCCGTCGTCGGGTCGATCGCCCTGGCGCCGTCGGCGTCAGCAGCCCCGGCCTCCACCTCGGTGGCGCTGGCCTTCTCCCCGACCGGGCCCGTCGACCCGTTCACCCTGGTGAGCTTCCACGCCGTCGTCACCCCGAGGACGGCGCCGGGGTCGATCCGGTTCCTGGCCAACGGCGTGGCCATCGCGAGCGGCGAGGTGACCGGGGGCGACGTGGCCCTCACCACGACGATGCTCCCGGTCGGCGACCTGACGATCGTCGCCGAGTACGTGCCCAGTGACGCCCGGGTGTTCGCGCCGAGCCGCTCGGCCCAGCAGCCACTCGTCGTGGTGACCCAACCCCGTGCCTGGTTGCTGACCTCGTCGGGCAGTGCCGTCCCGGCCGGCGGGCAGGTGCGCGTACCGAGCACGGTGCAGGTCGACGTCGACGGCTTCGCGGCCGACAGCGTCGTGTCCGTCGAGCTCGGAGGCACGTCCGTCGGCACGGCGATCCGCACCGGCTCGGACGGGACCGGCTCGGCGCGGTTCGCGATCCCGGCGTCACTCGGCTCGCGGGTGTATGTCATGACGGCGAAGTCGGGGTCGCTCACGACGTCGTTCGTGTTCTACATCTACAACCCCTTCCTCGTGCCGACGACGCCACCCACAACGCCTCCGCCGGGCAGCCCGGCGGTCGCACCGGTCAGCGCGACGGTGCAGCACGGCGGTATCCCCTCGACCGGTCGCACGCCCTCGCTGGCGCACACCGGGACCGACGCCGTCTCGATGCTCCCGCTCGGGCTGATGCTCCTGCTGGTGGGCGGTCTGCTGATGCGCGCGCAGCCGCTCGTGGCAGGGCTCGCGGGTCGTCACGCGGTGTCGACAGGTCGGCACCGCGCGGCCTGACGCTGCCGCCTGTTCACCGGCCGCGCACCTTGCGGTCACCCGCATAGCCGGTGCCGTTCACCGGCGATCCGCAGAGTGGGCGGGCCAGGCGAGACCAAGGAGGCAGTGCGCCGTGACAGCCGTGGACGTGCCCGAGGCGCCTCGCCCGACGCGCGCCGAGCTCCGCAGGCTGCGGGAGGCCGCGGACGCTACCTCCCCGCAGGGCTCGGTGGAGTCGGTCCCGGCTGTGGCGTCATCGCCGGACGCGCCTCCGCTCACCCGAGCCCAGCTTCGCGCGGCTCGCGCCGCCGAGGAGGCCGCGGCCGCGGCCGCAGCCCCAGCCCCTCGGGTCTCCACCGGCGCTGCCGCCGGGGGCGCACCGGCGGCCGTGTCGCCGGCTCCCGGCCCGCTGAGCCGCGCCGAGCTGCGTTCACGCAAGGAGATCGCCGACCGGAGGCCGAACCCGCTCGTGAGCCTGCTCAAGGCCTGGTGGTTCTACCCACTGCTCCTGCTGATCGTCGTCTGCGTCTACTTCGGCCTGAAGAGCACCGCGGCGCACCTGCCGGCAGACCACCCCGTCGTCATCGTGACGGCACCGCCGCCCCCCTGACGGCTGGTCGCGTCGCGCGAGGGTGTGGCCTCGGCGGTCACGCCTGCTTCAGGGCCGCTGCGTCCACGACGTCGGCCTTCGCCGGCACCGTCACCGACACCGCTGTTCCCCACTCGCCCAGAGAGATCCTGGTGCCCGTCGCCTGGTCGTCCACGCGCACCGGCAACGGCGTGCCGCGGCTCGCGACCCAGATCGAGATGCTCGGCGCGATCGCCAGCGCCACGGCCGGCACTCCGAAGACGGAGCCACCGACGGTCTTGGTCGGGGTGCCTGGGTAGCCGAGATAGTTGGTGAGGAACGCCGAGAAGCTGCCGAGAGCAGCGAGACACGGGTTGGACGCCTTGGCGAGCCGGACCCACTTCTGCCCGACCGTGGTGGCCGCCGCCGGGGAGGACTGCAGCGACCAGAAGGGCTTCGGCGCCTTCACATAGATCGCGTCGCGCGTGGTTACCAGGTGCACGGTGTCGGTACCGAGGCGGACGGTCCCGGTGCCCTGCTCGTCGCTGCGCAGCTGCATGTCGGCGTAGAAGGCGGTGGTCGGGCACGCCCCGTTGCCGTGCACGTGCACGGTCGTCTGGGCCTTCGCGTTCGTCGTGGCCTGGGTGAGGATGTCCTGCGGGGAGGCGTCGCTGATGGAGTTGTCCGCCGAGCTCGCCGGGGCCGTCGTGGACCCGCTGGTGCTCGAGCAGCCCGTCAGCGCCAGCGTCGCGGCAGCGGCAATGGCGATCCAGGTCGTCGTCCGGTGCACGGGGATCTCCAGAGTGGTCTGCGGGTGACCGGGGAACCGTCGCGGATGAACATGAACGAACGGCGTACCCCGGACGAACGCGGATCGAGCGGAGGCCCGGTGCCGCCGACCGCACGACACCAGCTCGTGCAGCGACGACGCCCACGCCCTGTCAATGGACCACCCGGACGGCGCAGCGCCGTGCCTGTGAGTGACGGCACCTCTGCGCTGCGTCGATGTCACGTGTCGTTCACCTTCCGTGCGACGTGCGGACACCGTGCACGGCCGCGCCGTACACCTGCTTTCGGGATCGTGAGGCGTTTCCATGCCGTCAGTCCGAGATCTCAGGGGATGCACCGTGTCGCAGCGTTCACGAGCCGCCGCCGTCCGTTCCACGTTCCTGGTCGTCATCGGCCTGGCCGTGTCGGTGCTGGGCGTCGGCATCTTCGCGGCATCGGCGTCGGCCGACTCTGCCCGGGTGTGGCTCACGACCTCCTCGGGTGCGACCGTCGCGGAGAACAGCCAGCTCACCGTGCGCCAGCACGTGATCATCCACGTGAGCGGCTTCGCGCCGAACTCCACGGTGCTCTTCCAGTTCGGCGACGCCGCCGTACCGGGCGAGGTAACGGCCGACGATGCCGGAAGCGCCACTGCGCCGTTCACCGTGAGGACGCTCCGCTCGGACGCCTACGTCCTGACGGCCACGAGCGACACCGCGGTCGCGACGTTCGTCGTCACCGTCTACAACCCGGCCACCCGCAAGCCGGCGGTCACCGCGCCCGCCGCCACCCCGCCGAAGCACACGACGCACCGCACCACCACGCACACGTCCTCGACGACTACCCACGTCCCGAAGACCCTGGCGCACACGGGAACGCCGTCACTGGGCATCTCGGTCGCGGCCGCCGGGCTGCTGCTCCTCGGATTCGCCTTCCTGCGCCTCGGTGCCCCCGTGTTCATGGGTCGCCACGAGCGGCTCTCGAACCCGGGTCGTCACGCCGTCTAGGTCTCAGCCGATCGTCGGCGCGGCGGTGTGGGTGAACCTGCGTCCGTCGCGAAGGCTCACGGCAACCGTCACCGTCGTGTGGCGCGCCGGCAGCGCGCAGTCCAGCCAGGTGACCACGCCCGGCTCCGCCGTCACCAGGCAGCCGTCCTCGGCACCCACGATCGATGCCGTGCCACCGGGCTCGGCCGCGTTGACGAGCACCGGTGTGTGGATCCGGCCGTCGACGACGCGGATCAGCTCGGTGAAAGCGACACCGGGGACTGACGTCGTGACCGGGCCACCCGGCGTGCCCCGGCTCGCACTACCGGCCGCCGTACCGGCCGCGGCACCCGTCAGCGGCAGCGACGGTGCGGCGACCGGGTCGGCGCCGAGGGGGCGCACGAGGGTCAGTGCGAGCCCGAGGGCCAGCACCGGGGGAGCGAAGGCACGGGCCAGGTTGCGATTGCCGAACATGTGGCGCTCCTCGCCTCGGACCTGTCGGGTCCTTCGGCGTCGCACCGCCGCCGGCCGTAGCGCTGGAGGCGAGTCTTGAGTCCGGTGGGGCGATTGTGAGGTTCGGTCACGTCCGCCCGTCGTCGCAGGCACCGACCCGCGACGACGTGCGCCGTCAGTGCGGCGTTGTGGCGAGCGGGGCGGGGGCGACGGCGACCGTCGCTGACGAGGGAGCCGGGACGACACAGGTGACGTCCGTCGCGATCGGGCGGGTGATGACGGCGACGACGCAGAGGGCGAGCAGCGGCGGTACCAGCGTGCGGAGCAGATTGCGGTCCGACGTCCTCATGATGCCCCCCGGCGTTGTCGTCAGGCCAGTTGTCGGCGGGTTGGAGGCGACGAACCGAGCCAAGTCGCACGAATGGCCTAATGCCTTGCGGCCCAACGACGCTGGGCTGTGATGCAGGTCTCTTCGTGTGGTCTCCTGGCTCGATTCTGTCGGCGGGCCGGTGTGGCGCCCCGGCCCCCGTGTCACGCCCGGACAGCGGCACATTGCGGGCCGTCCGCCCGGATCGGCCGTGTCATGCGAGGGAAGGCGCCGGTCGGGCCGCGAGGATGGACCCATGGACATCGTCGAGAGGACCCGTCGCCGAGAGCGGTATGAGCGCATCTCGGCGTTCCCGGTATTCGTGCTCGGGATGATCTTCATCGTCGGGTTCGTCGAGGTCGTCTCGAGCGGTGGCTCCACCGGCGACGGCCAGCAGCTGATGGCCGTCGGCTGGATCGGGTTCGTCCTGGACCTGATCTGGCGCTGGGTCATCGATGAGGATCCGCGCACCTTCCCCAAGCGCCACTGGTTCGCCGTCGTGGCCGTACTGATCCCCGTGCTACGGCTGTTGTTCATCGCCTACGTGTTCGTCCGTCTCGCGGTCGGACGCCAGCGGCTGCGGTCCCGCGTGCAGGTCTACGCGGCTTACCTCACGACCCTTGTGATCGTGTTCGGCGCCGCGCTCGTGCTCGCCGCAGAACGTAGCTACCCCGGTTCGAACATCAAGAACTACGGCGAGGCATTCTGGTGGGCCTGCGTCACCGTCACGACCGTCGGCTACGGCGACTACGTCCCAGTCAGTCCCACGGGTCGTGCTGTCGCGACGCTGATGCTGGTCAACGGCGTCGTGCTCATCTCGGTCGTCACCGCGGTGATCGCGTCACGGTTCGTCTCCGACCCCGACAGCGGCGAGCAGCCGGTCTCCCTCGACGACCTCGACGACCGGCTCGAGCGCATCGAGACGGCGTTGGCAGCCCTCGCGGTGTGGGCTCCGCGCAGGTCCGCCGAGGTGCCTGCGCCGGACGACGGCTCCGCCGCCGCCGCACCCGACGGCTCGGCCTAGTCTCAGCGCGTGTTCACCGACGTCCCGCGCGTGGTCCGCGCCGCAGCGCTCCCCGACATCGACCTCGAGGTCGACCCGCTCGACCCGGGCAAGGTCGTCTCCGGCGACCCGGAGGTGCGCGTCCTCGCCCTCCACGACAACGATGATCTCGCCATCGGCGTCTGGCAGCACTCCGCCGGCGTGAGCACCGATGTCGAGGCCCACGAGATCTTCGTCGTCCTCTCGGGCCGGGCGACGGTCGAGGTCGCCGACGGCCCAACCCTCGAGGTCGGTCCCGGCGACGTCGGCCTCCTGCCGGCCGGTGCCCGCACCACCTGGACCGTGCACGAGACGCTCCGCAAGATCTACATCGTCCGACCCTGACCGCTTCGGGCAGCATCGTCAGGCCTCTGAACTGCGGTGATGGTGTCGCCGTCCCCGGTCGTCCTCGTCCGTGGAACTGAGTCGGGACGGGTGAATGACAGCGGTGGGATTCCCCCCGTAGAGTGGCCCCGCGCCCTCGCCGTGAGGGCGTGTGCGCGTGCCGCTCCTGGCGTCGCCCGCACACCGATCTGAGAGGGGACCGCCTCGATGGACGCCGCACGCGCAGTCGATCCGATGCCGTCCGGCGACTCGCTCTCCGATCGCGATCGCGCGATCCTCGAGTTCGAGCGTCAGTGGTGGAAGTACGCGGGTGCCAAGGAGCAGGCGATCCGTGACCTCTTCGACATGAGCGCCACCCGCTACTACCAGGTGCTCAACACCCTTCTCGACAACCCGGCCGCACTCGAGGCCGACCCGATGCTCGTCAAGCGACTGCGCCGCATGCGCGCATCCCGCCAGCGGGCACGCTCCGCCCGTCGCCTCGGCATCGAGCTCTGACGCCAGCTCGCCCGTTCGCACCTGTGGGGGGTGAGTGATGCCGACCGGTTCCGACGAGGGCGACCAGCCTCCTATCGACTCCGCCTCGCACGACACCGTCGCTCTGCCGCGGATCTCCGGTGAGCCCCCGATCAACCCCGCACCCGTCGAGGGTGAACCCCTCGACGGTGGACCCCTCGAGGGTGGACCCCTCGACGGAGTGCCGCTCGACAGAGTGCCGCTCGACGGAGTGCCCCTCGACGGAGTGCCGCTCGACACCTTCGCCCTGGACCCGGGCCTGGTGGCCGCAGCCGCCGCCGGCGGGTCCTACATGTCGCCCTGGGGTGAGATGCCCGGCTACTCCGACGACAACAACACGGTTCTGCCGGTCGGCCCCGTGGGGGGACGCCGGATGCGCGACGGTGCGGCGGGTGGTGGCAGCGGCGCCGGTGGGGGGCCCAGCACGCCGTCCCCTGCCGGGCGCTTCCTCGTCCCGGTCGCCCTGGCTATCGTGTCGGTCGTCGCGCTCGTCGCTGCTTGGACCCACCTCGGTCAGCACGACCCCGAGACCGTCTCGGTCGGGGCCTCGACGATCTCCTCGCTCCCGCCGGTTCCGACCCTGAGCGCGCCCGCAGCCCCCACCGGCGGCGCCAGCGTCCCGGCGGCTCCCACCGGCGCCGCGTCGTCCCCGACCTCGACCCCTGCCACCTCGACGTCGCCGTCCGCGGGCACGTCGGGCCCGGCGGCGTCGAGCACCGCCTCGCCGTCCGCACCCCCGTCCTCGGCGGTCGCGCCGACGGATCCCGACCGCTCGGTGCCCGTCGTCGTCCTGAACGCCACCGGGCGCCCCGGCCTCGCGAGCAAGGTCGCGGCCAAGCTGCGGGCGCAGGGATGGAACGTGGTCACGGTCGGCAACTGGACCAGGGGCGGCGTCACCCAGACCACCGTGTTCCTCAACGGGCACGTGCGCGCGGCCGCGACGATGCAGCGTGACGTCTCGACCGCCGACGTCGTCACGCTCCCTTTGGCGGGGATGCCCAAGCTGCGCCTGATCCTCGTGATCGGCCCGGACTACCCACGCTGAGCTTGGGCGCCCGGCTGGGCGTCAGCCGCACCGGTGTGCGTCCGGCCGATGCGCCCGTCGACGACCGGGGTCAGCGTGCCGCGCCGCCGCCGATGCCACGCCGCGCGCAGCGGCGCTTCGACGTAGCCGCCGTCCAACAGCCCCGCACGGCGCTCGAATGTGTTGCGGCTCCACGGATCCCCGGTGCGGCCGTGCGACCACGCAGCTGCGAGCGCGTACATCGGCGGGAACAGCACGACGCAGCACGCCCACTGGGTCGCGTGCGCCGACTCGTGTCGCAGCAGCGCCTCCTCGAGATCCGGAACCCTTGCGATCACGACGTTTCCGACGGTGAACGCGTCGGCGCGGGGGAGCGTGCCGCGTGCGCCGGTCGCGAGGAGCAGCCCGCCCCGACCCCGCGACAGCCGGGCGTGGGAGGCAGTGGCGACGGCAAGCCCCAACGCCGTGGACAGGTTGAGCGCGTTGACGATCTGGCGCGCGCGGTACGCCGGGCGCACAGGTGTCTCCGCGTTCAGCGCGACGCGCGGTCGGCGTACTCGGCGACATCGATCATCGGGGGGCGTTCGAGTCCACCGACGTCGTGGGTGCTGGAGGAGAAGCCGTTGGCGCCACGGTCGAACTGGGTGAGGGAGGTGCCGAGAGCGCCGAGAGCACCGAGATCGGCGAGGTCACCGCGGCGAGCGAGCCGGTCGAGCGCCGTGCGCAGGATCTCCGCGGACATGCGCCCCAGACGCCGTTCGTCGTGGTGCCGATGCACGCGTACGCCGAGGTCGACCTGCGCGATGGCGTCGAGCCCTACGAGGCCGAGGCTGTCGACGAGCAGCGCCAGCTCGACGCCGTACCCGCACGGGAACGGCAGCCGTTCGAGGAGCGACCGGCGGGCGGCGTACTCACCCGCCAGTGGCTGCACCATGCCCGCGAGCTCGGGCCAGAGCAGGTTCAGGAGCGGCCGAGCGACGAGCTCGGTGACGCGACCGCCGCCGGCGGTGACGACGGTCGACCCCTGCACCAGCGGACGCTCGTAGACGGCCTTGACGAGCTGGACGCCGTCGTCGGTGAGCAGCGGGCCGAGCAGCCCGGTGAGGTAGGCCGGCGTGAACGACTGCAGGTCGGCGTCGACGAAGACGATGACGTCGCCGTCGGTGGCGGCCAGGGAGCGCCACATCGCCTCGCCCTTGCCCGTGACGGTGGGGATCCTGGGGAGGATGTCGTCACGGTGGACGACGCGGGCGCCGGCCTTGGCGGCGACCTCGGCGGTGCGGTCGGTCGAGCCGGAGTCGATGACGACGAGCTCGTCGACGAGCCGCCGGTCGGCGGGTGCGCCGGCGCCGAGGGAGTAGTGGACCGCCTCGACGATCCGCCCGACGGTGCTCTCCTCGTCGAGCGCCGGGAGCACGACGCTGACCCTGGTCGAGCCCTTGACCGCCAGCAGGAGGTCGCGCGGCCAGTCCTCGGCGGTGCTCGTCCTGGCGACGAACCAGGCAGCGGCGTCCTCGCGCATCGGTCGCTCCACCTCTCCTCACGCGTGTCTCAGGATCCGGACCTACGTCGTCCCGAGGTTCGGGACTCCCGTACAGTCTCCCTCACCGGAAATGCTGCTGCTCCTCGACGAGGGGTGTGCGGCCTACCGCGGTCGAGGCCCTCGTGGCCCGGCACAACTGCACAGCTAGCTCATCCAGAGGGGCAGAGGGATACGGCCCTGCGAAGCCCCGGCAACCATCCGGAACCTCTCGAGCGACACGAGAAAGCGTCGCGCGAGGCTGTCCGCGAGAAGGTGCCAACTCCGTCCGAGGGCCACCCGGCAACTCGGAAAGATGAGGAGAAAGGCCTCGCTATGCCGACGTCAACCGTCGTCCCCAGCTCCACCGGCCCTATCGGAACCCATCCCGGCTCCGCCCACGCCACCCCCGACTTCGGTCCGGCCGCGCGCCTCACCTGTCGAGAGTGCGGCGCCTCCTACTCCCTCGGTGCGGCCTACGCCTGCGCCGACTGCTTCGGACCACTCGAGGTCGGCTACGACTTCCTCGACGTCACCCGCGAGCGCATCGAGGCCGGCCCGCAGAACATGTGGCGCTACTCCTGCCTTCTCCCGGTCGCGTCCTACGCCGGCGAGGAGCGCAACCTCAACCCCGGCCTCACCCGTCTCGTCCGGGCGGACAACCTCGCTGCAGCGCTCGGGATGACCGGCACGCTGTGGGTCAAGGACGACAGTGGCAACCCGACTCACTCCTTCAAGGATCGGGTCGTCGCCGTCGCCCAGAGCGCCGCGCGCCGCCTCGGCCTCTCGACCATCGCCTGTGCCTCCACCGGCAACCTCGCCAACGCCGTCGCCGCCGCGGCCGCCCGCGCCGGCCAGAAGTCGGTCGTGGTCATCCCGAGCGACCTCGAGGACGGCAAGGTCCTCACGACCGCGGCGTACGGCGGCACGTTGCTCGCAGTCCGGGGCAACTACGACGACGTCAACCGGCTCTGCTCGGAGCTCGTCGGCGAGCCGCTCACCGCCGACTGGGGCTTCGTCAACGTCAACCTCCGCCCGTACTACGCCGAGGGCTCGAAGACCGTCGGCTACGAGATCGCCGAGCAGCTCGGCTGGCGCCTGCCCGCGCAGGTTGTCGCGCCGATCGCGTCGGGATCGCTGCTCACCAAGGTCGACAAGGCCTTCCGCGAGTTCGTCTCGCTCGGCCTCGTCGAGGACTCGGCGTACAAGGTCTTCGGGGCCCAGGCCACCGGCTGCTCGCCGGTGTCGGCGGCGTTCCGCGACGGCCACGACGTCGTCCGCCCCGTGCGTCCCGACACGATCGCGAAGTCCCTCGCGATCGGGAACCCGGCCGACGGCCCGTACGCGCTCGACGCCGTCCGCCGCAGCGGCGGCGCGATCGCGGACGTCAGCGACACCGAGATCGTCGAGGGCATCCGGCTCCTCGCCGAGACCGAGGGCATCTTCGCCGAGACCGCGGGCGGCGTCGTCGTCGCGACCCTGCGCACGCTGCTGGCGAGCGGCGCTCTCGACCCCGCGGCCGAGACCGTCATCCTCAACACCGGCGACGGCCTCAAGACCCTCGACGCCATCGCCGGCGTCGTCGGCCCCACCGCGACCATCGCGGCGGACGTCGATGAGGTCACCGCCGTCCTGGTCGCTCACGCCGAGGCCTGACCGCTGACGCTCGCCGCACCCCGACTCACGACCCGACTCACGACCCGACTCACGACCCTGGCGCGGGTGTTCGGGAAATCGGCCGGTTCCCGAACAGCTCCGCCAGCACCTCGACCCCAGCGATGGACGACAGAGAAGAGACAGCGACATGAGCGTGTCCGTCCGGATCCCCACGATCCTGCGCACCTACACCGACGGCGCGTCCGAGGTCACCCTCGAGCCCGACGAGCACACGCTCGCCGGGGTCCTGGTGTCCCTCGAGGCGGCCGCGCCCGGCATCAGCACCCGGGTGCTCGACGACGCCGGCGCCCTGCGCCGCTTCGTCAACATCTACGTCGATGACGAGGACGTCCGCTACACCGACGGCCTCGCCACCCCGACGACGAAGGACTCCAAGATCTCGATCATCCCCGCAGTAGCAGGCGGCTGACCCACCCACCAAACCCCGAACGCAACACCCCACCCGGAGTACGCGGCACGCGGCACGTCGTGAACTGCCGTATTCCACCCCTAGGGAAGAAGACGGCAGTTCAACTACGTTCTGGCTCCCCGATTCGCGATCTTGGAGGGCCGGGAACGCCAGTCCGGGAGCATCGGAACGGACGGAAGATCACGATTCCGGGAGCCAGAACGTAGTTGAACTGCGCATTTCCGCCCTAAAGGAAGAACGGCGCAGTTGGGCTTTCGGCGCGGACGCCGGGCGATCTGGGGGATCGTCCGGCGTCGTCTGCGGTGCGGGTGTGCCCCCGCACGAGTCATTCGGGGATGGGGTCGTTCTCGGGGTCGACGTAGTGGATCGCGGCCTCCTCGGCGGTGAGGTCGTCGTCCTCGCCCGAGTCGTGGGCGGTGACGTCGTCGTGCTCGCTGTCGAGCGCGTCGTCGTCCTCCACGAGGCGCCCGACGATGACGTCGCGGAACCCTTCGCGCTTGGGTGCGAACTTGGCTGCAGGGTCGTCCGAGCCGTACTCCTCGGTGAGGTCGGCCGTGAGCGCGTCGGCGATCTCGTCGCCCGCCTGGCCACGCCCGTGGTACGCCGGCTTCCCGTAGGCCTCGGTGATGACTCCCGTTGCCTCGTCGCGCTCGTCCCTGGTCATGGCCCCATTCTGCGCCGTACGCGTTCCCCATGCACGGTGGTCCCGGGCAAGTCACCCGCGTGTCCCGAACAGCGCTCCGCGAGCGTGCCGTGGCACCGGTCCGGAGGGGTCGACGGGCCGAGCGGCTTGCACTCGGACCCCGAGAGTGCCAACAATGGGCGTTAGCACTCGACCCGGGAGAGTGACAGCCATCCGGCTGCCGCGACCGGAGCGGGTGGCACGCGCGACCTCCGCTGGTGAGGTCGGGGTCCGATGCGACGTGAGCACCGGGGTCCGATCGTCCGTCGCGGGCACCGACGAGGTCCATCACACACTTGCGAAAGGGATCGGCAGCCACATGGCGAAGATCATTGCGTTCGACGAGAACGCCCGTCGCGCGCTCGAGCGGGGAATGAACACCCTCGCCGACGCGGTCAAGGTGACCCTCGGCCCGAAGGGCCGCAACGTCGTGCTGGAGAAGAAGTGGGGCGCCCCCACCATCACCAACGACGGTGTCTCCATCGCTAAGGAGATCGAGCTCGTGGACCCGTTCGAGAAGATCGGGGCCGAGCTCGTCAAGGAGGTCGCGAAGAAGACCGACGACGTCGCCGGTGACGGCACGACGACGGCGACCGTCCTGGCCCAGGCCATGGTTCGCGAGGGCCTGCGCAACGTCGCGGCCGGCGCCAACCCGATGGCGCTCAAGCGCGGCATCGAGAAGGCAGTCGACGCGGTCAGCGCTCAGTTGTCGGAGATGGCCCAGGATGTCGAGACCAAGGAGCAGATCGCCGCCACCGCGTCGATCTCCGCGGCCGACACCCAGATCGGCGAGCTCATCGCGGAGGCGATGGACAAGGTCGGCAAGGAAGGCGTCATCACCGTCGAGGAGAGCAACACCTTCGGTCTCGAGCTCGAGCTCACCGAGGGCATGCGCTTCGACAAGGGCTACGTCTCCGGGTACTTCGTGACCGACACCGAGCGCATGGAGGCCGTGCTCGAGGACGCTTACGTCCTCATCGCGAACTCCAAGATCTCGGCCGTCAAGGACCTCCTCCCGATCCTCGAGAAGGTCATGTCCTCGGGCAAGCCGCTCGTGATCATCGCCGAGGACATCGAGGGCGAGGCTCTTTCGACCCTCGTCGTGAACAAGATCCGTGGCACCTTCCGCTCGGTCGCCGTCAAGGCGCCGGGCTTCGGAGACCGCCGCAAGGCCATGCTCCAGGACATCGCGATCCTCACGGGCGGCCAGGTCATCTCCGAGGAGGTCGGCCTCAAGCTCGAGACCGTGGGCCTCGAGCTCCTCGGCCGCGCGCGCAAGATCGTCGTCACCAAGGACGAGACCACGGTCGTCGAGGGGGCGGGTGACGCCGAGCAGATCGCCGGCCGCGTCAGCCAGATCCGGGCGGAGATCGAGAAGTCGGACTCCGACTACGACCGCGAGAAGCTCCAGGAGCGCCTCGCCAAGCTCGCCGGCGGCGTGGCCGTCATCAAGGCGGGCGCGGCCACCGAGGTCGAGCTCAAGGAGCGCAAGCACCGCATCGAGGACGCCGT
>JBBRAQ010000029.1:0-44537 GCA_038206635.1 Candidatus Nanopelagicales bacterium
GCCTTCACCGCACCCGACATCGCGCCCGCACTGACGGGCACGGGCTGGAGCGTCGTCGACGGCCGGGTCACCGTCTCGCCCCCCTCGGCGATCGGCTACCTGCTGGCGCCGAGCAACTTCTCGGTCTCGACGTCGGCAAACCTGTTCCTCTACGTCAGCCGGTCCGTCGCGGTCGGCCCGTACCTCGCCGAGTGCACGCCGACCATCTGCACGGCCGAGCGCATCCAGGCCATCGCCGACGGTGTGACGTCGACGTCGGGCTATCGCGAGGACGGCACCCACGTCGCGTCGACGAGCGGTGTGCTGTCGGCCGGGTCCCTGATCCTGGATCGCTCCTACGGCACCGGAACGCTCGTGGAGGTCGTGGTCACCCCGGCCTGGACGACGACCACGCAGGGCCGCTCCTCGTCGTCCGTCGCTGGTAAGCCCGTCCTCACCCTCGAGCAGACCCGAGCGGTGCTCGACCTCGTCGGTGACCCCTACGGCGGCTCCTCTGTCACCCCGCAGCCGTCGGTGTCGGCCTCGAGCTCGCTCGCCGGTGGCGTCCGCTACGTGTCCGACGGCGACTGGCCCGGCGCCGTGCTCGCGGCGCTGCCGGCGACGGGCACCCTCCTCGCCGGCCCGGGCGACGCGCCGGACGGGAGCGGCAAGCAGGTGAGCCTTCGGCTCGTACGTGACGGTGTGGGCACGTCTCTCACGGTCGGTCTCGACCGCCCGACCCCCGGTTCGGTGTCGCCGCTCGCCGGCGATCCATGCACGTCGACCGGCCCCTCCTGCACGGTGCTCATGCCCTGGAAGAAGAGCACCGTCGGGGGAGTGTCCGCGTTCGTCGCGGCGTGGGAGGTCTCCGGCCCGACATCGGCCGCGGGTTCGCCGTACTCCGGGCCGTACACCCTCCGGAACCTGCTCGTCCTCCGTGGCCAGACCACACTCACCATCACCTCCGACAGCCGCGACGTCGACGCCAGTGGCTACTACCAGTCCTCCAGCGCACCCGGACTCAGCCTCCCGCAGCTGGAGGCCTTCGCCGCGGCCGCTCCTCTGCCGTCGAGCTACGAGAGCTATGTCTGGACCCCGCTGCAATCCGCCAGCCCGGGTCCCACGGGTGCGCCGTCCTCGACCCCGCAGTCCGCGGCCCAGATCGCGCAGGCGCAGGCGCACCCCTGCGCGACAGCGGACCTCACGGTCACGCAGCCGTGGCAGGACGGCGCGACGGGCACGATGCTGTATGGCCTGCTCTTCCACAACCGTTCGGCACAGGCCTGCGGGCTCGTCGGGTTCCCGGCCGTCGCCCTGGCCGGCTCGCACGGCGCTCTTCCGCTCGTCAGCCACACCACTACGGGAGGCGGCGGAGGCCCACTGCCCGAGCGCGGGGCCGCGGCCGTCCTGCTCGCTCCGGGCGCCGACGCCCACGGACTGGTCACCAAGTACCGCTGCGACAACTCCCAGGTGGGCACCGCCTCGACCCTGCGCGTCACCGTCAACGGCGGCACGCCGGTGTCGCTCCCGATCACGCAGGCCCTGTGCTCGGGTGGCTCGACCGACCCCGGCAACCAGCTCGACATCTGGGGCTACTACCCCGGCACCTCCTGACGGCGCCGGCGACCTGAGAGGATAGGGGCACCCGCCGTAGGACGACCGTGAAGGTTCACGTATGCCCAGCACGCCCGCGATCCCCGACGTCCTCGCCTCGCGCTACGCCTCCACCGCGATGGCCACGATCTGGTCTCCCGAGCACAAGATCGTGCTCGAGCGCCGGCTCTGGGTCGCGGTGCTCAAGGCCCAGAGCGACCTCGGCATCGACGTCCCCGACGGCGTCGTCGAGGCCTACGAGGCCGTGATCGACGACGTCGACCTCGACTCGATCCGCGACCGGGAGAAGGTCACGCGGCACGACGTCAAGGCACGCATCGAGGAGTTCTCCGCGCTCGCCGGGTACGAGCACGTGCACAAGGGCATGACGAGCCGCGACCTCACCGAGAACGTCGAGCAGCTGCAGATCCTCAGTTCGCTGCACGTCACGCGCGACAAGGTCGTCGCCGTCCTCGCGCGGCTCGCCGCGCACGCGATCGAGTACGACGACCTCGCGATCGCCGGGCGCTCGCACAACGTCGCTGCGCAGATGACCACCCTCGGCAAGCGATTCGCCAGCGCCGCCGACGAGATCCTCGTCGCGCACCGACGCCTCGAGGAGCTCATCGCGCGCTACCCGCTCCGCGGCATCAAGGGCCCGGTCGGCACCGCGCAGGACATGCTCGACCTCCTCGACGACGACAGCGACAAGCTCGTCGAGCTCGAGGACCGGGTCGCCGCGCACCTCGGCTTCAGCCACGTCTTCACCAGCGTCGGCCAGGTCTACCCGCGATCGCTGGACTACGACGTCGTCTCGGCTCTCGTCCAGCTCGCCGCTGGCCCGTCGTCGTTCGCCACGACGGTGCGTCTCATGGCCGGCAACGAGCTGGTCACCGAGGGCTTCAAGCCGGGCCAGGTCGGCTCGAGCGCCATGCCGCACAAGATGAACGCCCGCTCGTGCGAACGCATCAACGGGTTCGCCGTGATCCTGCGCGGCTACGCCTCGATGGTCGGTGAGCTCGCCGGCGCGCAGTGGAACGAGGGAGACGTCTTCTGCTCCGTCGTACGCCGGGTCGCACTCCCGGACGCCTTCTTCACCATCGACGGCCTGCTGGAGACCCTCCTCACCGTGCTGGACGAGTTCGGAGCGTTCCCCGCCGTCGCCGAGCGCGAGCTGCGTCGCTACCTCCCGTTCCTCGCCACGACGAAGGTGCTCATCGCGGCGGTGCGCAACGGGGTCGGCCGCGAGGTCGCGCACGAGGCCATCAAGGAGCACGCGGTCGCCGTGGCCCTGCAGATGCGCGAGCGGGGCACGGAGGGCAACGACCTCTTCGCCCGCCTCGCCGCCGACCCGCGCCTCGGTCTCACCGAGGCGCAGCTGGAGTCCCTCGTCGCGGAGCCGATCGAGTTCACCGGTGCCGCGCGGTCCCAGGTGTCCTACGTCGTCGACGAGATCGAGCACCTCGTCGCCGAACGCCCGGACGCCGCCGTATACGTCCCCGAGCCGATCCTGTGATCTCGGGCAGCGTCGGGGGCCCAGCGGACGCCGCCGTAGACGCACCGGAGCCCATCCTCTGAGCTCGCACCCGTTCGGTCCGACCGTGGGCGGGCGATAGGCTCCCGCGCGTGAGTGGCTCAGAGAACGTGGCGATCCCGGCACCGGACTACGACCTGCCCGAGGGGTACACGCACGTCTACTCCGGCAAGGTGCGCGACCTCTACGAGACGCCCGAGGGGCGGCTGCTGTTCGTCGCGAGCGACCGGATCTCCGCCTATGACTGGGTCCTGCCGACGCCGATCCCGGACAAGGGCCGCATCCTCACGGCGATGTCGCTGTGGTGGTTCGACCGGCTCACCGACATCGTGCCCAACCACGTCATCTCCACGCGCGTCCCTGACTCCGTCGCCCGTCGGGCGATCCTGTGCACGCCGTTGGACATGTTCCCCGTCGAGTGCGTCGCCCGCGGCTACCTCGCCGGCTCGGGGCTCGCGGAGTACACCTCCTCGAACTCGGTCTGCGGGGTCAACCTGCCGCCGGGGCTCAAGGACGGCTCGAGGCTCCCCAAGACGATCTTCACCCCGGCCACGAAGGCCAAGCTCGGCGAGCACGACGAGAACGTCACCTTCGACGAGGTCGTGGCCTACATCGGCCAGGAGGAGGCGACGACGCTCCGCCGCCTGTCGATCTCCGTCTACGAGCGCGCCGCCTTGATCGCCGGTGACCGCGGCCTCATCCTCGCCGACACGAAGTTCGAGTTCGGCCAGCGCCCCGACGGCGTGGTCGTCCTCGCCGACGAGGTCCTCACGCCCGACTCGAGCCGCTTCTGGCCGGCGGAGGAGTGGGAGCCGGGCCACTCGCAGCCGTCCTACGACAAGCAGTACGTCCGCGACTGGCTGACCTCGCCGGCCAGTGGATGGGACCGCCACTCCGGCGAGGCACCGCCGCCGCTGCCCGAGGACGTCGTGGAGAAGACCCGCGCGAAGTACATCGAGGCCTACGAGCGCCTCACCGGCAAGCGATTCGCCTGACCCGTGGTCCCGGCCGCCAGGCCCGCGCCGGGGGAGGTGCGGGCAAGGTCCTGTGAGCCGCCGGTCCGCGTGCCCCGACCCGTCTAGGGTGGAGGCATGACATGGCTGGTCACCGGCGGAGCCGGGTACATCGGGTCGCACGTCGTCCACGCGTTCCACCAGGACGGCATCGACACGGTCGTGCTCGACGACCTCTCGAGCGGCCGCGCCGAGTTCGTGCCCGACGGCGTCCCGCTCGTCGTGGGGTCGATCACCGACGGGCCGCTCCTGGCCCGGACCCTGATGGAGCACGGCGTCACCGGCGTCGTCCACGTCGCCGCCCTGAAGTACGCCGGGGTCTCGGTGCGCGAGCCGCTCGCCTTCTACCGGGTCAACGTCGAGGGCACCCGGATCCTGCTCGAGGAGTGCCTCGCGGCCGGTGTGCGTAACGTCGTATTCTCCTCCTCGGCCGCGGTCTTCGGCACCCCTGACGTGGAGCTCGTCACCGAGGAGACGGCGAAGAACCCCGAGTCGCCCTACGGCGAGTCCAAGCTCATCGGCGAGTGGCAGCTCCGCGACGTCGCCCGGGCCGAGGTCCTGCGCGACGGCCCGGAGTTCCGCCACACCTCGCTGCGGTACTTCAACGTCGTCGGATCCGGGCTGCCAGGCGTCTATGACGTCAGCCCGCACAACCTGTTCCCGATCCTGCTCGCCGCGGTGACCGAGGGACGCCGTCCCACGGTGTTCGGCGACGACTACGCGACGCCGGACGGCTCGTGCGTCCGCGACTACATCCACGTCACCGACGTCGCCACCGCCCACGTCGTGGCCGCGAAGCTGCTCGCCGAGGGCCGTTCGATCGCCGCGGCGTACAACCTCGGCCGTGGTGAGGGCGTGTCGGTCAAGGAGATCGTCTCCGCCGTCGAGGCGGCGGTCGGCCACCCGGTGCCCTACGACATCGGGCCGCGCCGCCCGGGCGACCCCGATCGCATCGTCACCTCGGCCGACCGGGCCCACGCCGACCTCGGCTGGACCGCGCACGAGGACCTCGCCGCGATGGTCGGGTCGGCCTGGCAGACCTGGACCGCCGCCCAGCTCGCCGGTACCGCCCACCTCGGCTGAGCCAGCTGGCGCCAGCCCAGCCCGGAGGCGCCACGTCACTGGTGGTGTGGTCGATTCCGGGGCCGGGAATCGACCACACCACCAGTGACATCGGTCCTGAGGTGGCGGTCGGGGGTGGCTCGGGGCGCGGATAGGATGAGGCGTCCCGCCCGACCTCTCCCCCTGGAGTGCTCCGTGGCCCGCGTCGTCATCGACGTCCTGCTCAAGCCCGAGATCCTCGACCCCCAGGGCAAGGCCGTCGAGGGTGCACTCACCCGCCTCGGCCTCGCCGGGGTCACCTCCGTCCGCCAGGGCAAGACCTTCACCCTCGAGGTCGACGGCGAGGTCGACGACGCCCGCCTCGCCCAGATCCACGAGCTGGCCGGCTCCCTGCTGTCCAACCCGGTGATCGAGGACTACGTGATCCGCGAGGTCACGGCGTGAGCGTGGAGATGCGCGTCGGCATCGTCACCTTCCCGGGGTCGCTCGATGATCGCGACGCGGCCCGTGCCGTCCGCATCGCCGGCTGCCAGGCCGTTGAGCTCTGGCACGGCGACGCCGACCTGCACGCCGTCGACGCCGTGGTCCTGCCCGGCGGCTTCTCCTACGGCGACTACCTGCGCTGCGGGGCGATCGCGCGCTTCGCGCCGGTCATGGGCCCGCTCATCGACGCTGCCAACGGCGGCCTCCCCGTGCTGGGGATCTGCAACGGCTTCCAGGTGCTGTGCGAGTCGCACCTGCTCCCGGGTGCGCTGGTGCGCAACGACTCACTGCACTTCATCTGCCGTGACCAGCGGCTGCGCATCGAGAGCGCGAGCACGGTGTGGACCTCGGAGTACGAGGTGGGACAGGAGATCGTCGTCCCGCTGAAGAACGGCGAGGGCGGCTACGTCGCCGACGAGGCCACGCTGGACCTGCTCGAGGGTGACGGCCGCGTGGTCGCCCGTTACCTCGAGGTCAACCCCAACGGCAGCCGTCGCGACATCGCCGGCATCTCCAACGCCCGGGGCAACGTCGTCGGCCTCATGCCGCACCCCGAGCATGCCGTCGAGGCGCTCACCGGCCCGACGACCGACGGTCTGGGCTTCTTCACCTCGATCCTGAAGGGTCTTGTCGACGCATGACGCGCCACACGGACACCGTCACCGACGCCGCCGCGACCCCCGACACCGAGCAGCCCTATGCCGCGCTCGGCCTCAAGCCCGACGAGTACGCCAGCATCCGGGAGATCCTCGGCCGCCGGCCCACCAGCGCCGAGCTCGCGATGTACAGCGTCATGTGGAGCGAGCACTGCTCCTACAAGTCGAGCAAGGTGCACCTGAGCCAGTTCGGTGAGAAGAAGCCCGAGACCGACGTCCTGCTCGTGGGGATCGGTGAGAACGCCGGCGTCGTCGACATCGGCCAGGGCTGGGCCGTCACGTTCAAGGTCGAGTCGCACAACCACCCGTCCTACGTCGAGCCCTACCAGGGTGCGGCCACCGGCATCGGCGGTATCGTCCGCGACATCCTCTCGATGGGCGCCCGTCCCGTCGCGGTGATGGACCCGCTGCGCTTCGGTGCGGCCGACCACCCCGACACCCGTCGGGTGCTGCCGGGGATCGTCGCCGGCATCGGCGGCTACGGCAACTGCCTGGGGCTGCCCAACATCGGTGGCGAGGTCGTCTTCGACGCCTCCTACCAGGGCAACCCCCTCGTCAACGCGCTCTGCGTCGGCACGATGCGGCACGAGGACATCCACCTTGCGAGCGCCAAGGGTGTCGGCAACCTCGTGGTCCTCTACGGCGCCAAGACCGGCGGCGACGGCATCGGCGGCGTCTCGGTGCTCGCGTCGGAGACCTTCGCCGACGGCGGCCCCACCAAGCGCCCGGCCGTGCAGGTCGGCGACCCGTTCATGGAGAAGCTGCTCATCGAGTGCACGCTCGAGGTGCTGCACGCCGGTCTCGTCGAGGGCATCCAGGACCTCGGCGGCGCTGGTATCTCCTGTGCCACCAGCGAGCTCGCGAGCAACGGCGAGGGCGGCATGCACGTTCGCCTCGACACCGTCCCGCTGCGTGATGCCACGCTCACTCCGGAGGAGATCCTCATGAGCGAGTCGCAGGAGCGCATGTGCGCCGTCGTCACGCCCGGGAAGGTCGAGGCGTTCCTCGAGATCTGCCGCAAGTGGGACGTCACCGCCGACGTCATCGGTGAGGTCACCGGCACCGGTCGCCTGGTGATCGAGTGGCACGGCGAGGTCATCGTCGACGTCCCGCCGCGAACGGTCGCCCACGACGGTCCCGTCTACCACCGTCCCTACGCCCGCCCTTCGTGGCAGGACGCCCTGCAGGCTGACGTCCCCGACAGCCTCGCGCGCCCGAGGACGGCCGTCGAGGTCCGCGACACCGTGCTCACGCTGGTCGGCTCGCCCAACCTCGCGTCGAAGACCTGGATCACCCAGCAGTACGACCGCTACGTGCTCGGCAACACCGTGCTGGCGCAGCCCGAGGACGCCGGCATCGTGCGCGTGGACGAGGAGTCGGGCCTCGGCGTCGCCATCTCGACCGACTGCAACGGCCGCTTCGCCAAGCTCGACCCCTACAACGGCGCACGGCTGGCGCTGGCCGAGGCCTACCGCAACGTCGCCGCGTCCGGTGCCGCGCCGCTCGCCGTGACCAACTGCCTGAACTTCGGCTCGCCCGAGGACCCCGACGTCATGTGGCAGTTCTCCCAGGCAGTCACCGGCCTCGCCGACGGCTGCCTCGAGCTCGGGATCCCGGTCACCGGCGGCAACGTCAGCTTCTACAACCAGACCGGCACCGTCGCGATCCACCCGACGCCCGTGGTCGGTGTGCTCGGCGTGATCCAGGACGTCGCCCGGCGCACGCCCATGGCGTTCTCCGACGTCGACGACGTCGTGCTTCTGCTCGGGACGACGCGGGACGAGGTCGCCGGGTCGGAGTGGGCGCACGTGCTCCACGGCCACCTCGGCGGCCTTCCGCCGGTCGTCGACCTCGGCGTCGAGCGGGCACTGGCCGAGGTTCTCGTGGCGGTGTCTCGCGGCTCGCTCGTCAACGCCGCTCACGACGTCAGCGACGGCGGCGTCATCCAGACGCTCGTCGAGATGGCGCTGCGTCGCGGCATCGGCGCCGACCTCGAGGTGCCGGAGGGGCTCGACGCATTCGTGTTCCTGCTCTCGGAGTCCACGGCCCGCGCCGTGCTTGCCGTGGCGCCGGGGAAGGTCGCCGAGGTCGAGGCGCTGGCCGCCTCGCACGGCGTCCCGGTCGCTCGGATCGGCCTCGTCACCGGCACCGGGGAGCTGCGGGTCGACGGTGTCTTCGGCGAGACGGTCGAGTGGACCCTCACCGAGCTGCGCGACAAGGCCGACGCCACGCTTCCCGCTCTCTTCGGCTGACTCACCCGCTCCGCCGGGAGCGCGACCCGGACCAGGAGCCGATGTCGCTCAGGTGTGGGCTGAATCGTCTCGAAGGCGCCGGTGCGGTGAGTGTCGGGGGCCGACCCTGACCGCGCGACGAGCAGGGGCCTTGGCGTGACTGAGGTCGTAGCGCCTGCCGGGTAGTACGGGGATCCAACCGGACCGGGTCGGCTCCGCTACTTCGACGGTGCGTCCTGCACGGAGCACGAGGCGCCGATGCCCGGGTCGCCGCCGGTGGCTCAGTACCGATCACCCTGGCCGGGACCGGACGACGGAACGACGCCTCTCCCGTACACCTCCGGTCCTCGGCAGCGCGAGACGACCCGGAAGCCACGGGCCATGATCGTGGGCATCGCCCTCGCCGGTCTGGTGTGCTCGGGGGGTGGTCGCCGTGCGCGCGGGTCCGCAGGCGTCGCTGAAGGCGGCCGGTCCCGACCTGACCCTCACCGCGATGGCGCCGACAGCCGTCGCAGGGCGCACGGCGGCCACCACTCCGGATCTGGTCGCCCTCAGGGTCACGATGAAGCAGGACTCGGCACGGCCCGTCGCGAAGCTGCCGAGTGCCGGTGTGACCAGCTTCGAGCTCCAGGGTCCTGGAGGCGCTGCGGCGCCGGTCCGGGGTAACGGCCTGGTCGCTCTCGCCTGGAACTCGACCTCGCGCACGTTGCGGCAGCGCACGAACCCGTGACACACCGAGAAGGAACCGGCAATAGGCATCGCTGCTGAAGGCATGAGGGACCTATCGTGTGGGTCGCGACCATCCCCGTCAACGGGGGGGAGCGCGGTGGAACTGAAGGGTGAATCCGTGCGTCCAAGACTTGTGACAGGGACAGGTATCGCACTGGTAGCAGGCGCAAGTCTGCTGACGCTGGGACTGGTCGGGTGCTCGGGTCAGTCGTCCACCCCCGCACCGGTCGCCACGTCGCCGAGCCCCGTGATCGTCCTGACCAACTCCAGCGCGCTATCTGGGATGGAGGCGCTGATGAAGGGTCAGCTCGTGGTAGACGCCTCCGGCTGCCTCCAGGTGGACGTGGGATCCAAGACCGTTACCCCGGCGTGGCCGTTGGGATACAGCGTTCGTCGCGCATCCAATGGGTTTGACGTGCTCGATGCGCAGGGTGCCGTGGTGGCCAGGTCCGGGAAGTCGGCCGACTTCGGCGGCGGCGGGGTAGCACCCGCCCCCGCGTCCTACTCGAACCTCGCGTGTGCCAAGGGTTCCCAGGTGTGGGCCGTTGGCAAGGTCAACCAAACCTGAGCAGCGTGCATCCCTGCGTTCGCGCTCGCTGTCGCCGGCCCGTGCAACCCGCTGCACCCGTGAGGATCCCGTCGGCCGAACAGCTTCCTGCGCGTCAGGGACTCAGTAGGGCTCGACCGTGGTCGTCTGCTACCGGGTTCGGTCCGGGACCGGTGTGGTGCTGACGGTCGAGCGCGACGTTCCTCCTTCCGTGGCGGCTGGCGACACCCAGGACGCGGTGAAGCAGCTGACAAAGGCGTGAACCCCGACGCACGCTGGTGTTCGGGGCAGCTGGGCAATCTCAGCTGAACCGCGTTGCTCATCCACGTCCGAGCTCACGTCGTGAGCAGGGACTCCACGCGTTCGAGCGTCGTTCCCAGGGGCGTGCCGAGCCGCAGGGCCGCGTGCTCGTCGCCGCGGGTCGGACCGTCGTTGACGATCGCCACGGGGATGCCGTCCTGCGCCGCGCGCACCACGAAGCGTCGGCCGGAGAAGACCGTCAAGGAGCTGCCGAGGACCAGCAGAAGTGACGCCACTCCCACCAGCGCGTAGCAGGCCTCCACGCGTGCGGCCGGAACGTTCTCGCCGAAGTAGACGACGTCCGGCTTGAGCACGCCGCCGCACTGGCTGCAGTCGATGACGGTGAAGGAGTCGAACGCCTCCTCCGGCACCTCGGCGTCGCCGTCGGGGTTGACCTCGGTGGTGCTCGCCCGCCAGCCGAGGTTGGCGGCGGTGAGCTCGTCGTCGAGCCCGCGCCGGCTCATCGACGCCGCGCATCCCAGGCACACCACGCGGTCGAGGCGGCCGTGGAGGTCGATGACCGCTCGGCTCCCCGCGGCCTGGTGGAGGCCGTCGACGTTCTGCGTGATCGTCGCCGTGACGAGCCCGCGCTGCTCGAGCCGGGCGATGACGACGTGCCCGGCGTTCGGCCGTGCGGTCGCCAGGTGGCGCCACCCGAGATGGCTCCGCGCCCAGTAGCGCCGTCGGGCGACGGGGTCCTCGCGGAACGCCTGGAAGGTCATCGGGGTGTAGCGGCGCTGCGCCGCGCCGGTCGGGCCGCGGTAGTCCGGGATGCCCGACTCGGTCGAGATGCCCGCACCGCTGAGGACGACGACGCCGCCGGCGTCCACGAGGCGGGCGAGCCCGGTCATCAGCGCATCGGCGGACACGTCGGCATCGGAATCGTCGGCGTCGGGCACCTCCCCATGATCCCTCGGACCCCTCAACGCGGCTCGCCCGGCCGAGGAGCAGCGGAATCGAGTCGTTGCGTCCACAATGTGCGACATGGCTGAGACCAACCCTGTTCCTGGTGCCGAGAACGAGCCGAGGCCGCGACGGCGGACGACGAGGAAGACGGCGTCCGCGCCGGCGCCGGCGTTCGTCGACCGGGGCGACGCCTGGGCCGTCGTGGGGGCCGGAGCCCATGGGATGTCGGCGCTCAAGGCGCTGATCCAGAACGGCATCGACGCCGACGCCTTCGAGCGCGAGACCGACGTCGGCGGCAACTGGAACTTCGGCGCCGAGAACTCCCGGGTGTATGAGTCGACGCACACGATCTCGAGCAAGCCGTTCACGCAGTACCCGGACTTCCCGATGCCCGACTCCTACCCGGACTACCCGAGCCATCGCCAGGTCAAGGAGTACTTCGGCAGGTACGCCGACCACTTCGGCCTGCGCGGGCACATCCGCTTCTCCCACGACGTCGTCCGCGCCGTGCCGGTTGATGACGGACGTGCGTGGGACGTCACCGTCCGCGACCGCTCCGGCGCCGCCGAGACGACCTACCGCTACGCCGGTCTCGTCGTCGGCAACGGGCACAACTGGTCGGCGAAGATGCCGTCCTACCCCGGCCAGGACACCTTCGGCGGCGAGATCATCCACTCGGCCGGGTACAAGGGCGCCGAGGTGCTGCGTGGAAGGCGGGTCCTCGTCGTCGGTGCGGGCAACACCGGTTGTGATGTCGCCGTCGAGAGCGCTCAGAACGCGACGACGACCTGGCACAGCACGCGCCGTGGCTATTACTACAACCCGAAGTACATGACCGGCCGTCCGAGCGACCAGGTCGCCGACGGCCTTCTCGCCCTGCGGATCCCGCTGCCGGTACGCCGCTCGATGTTCAAGGCGTCGTTGCGCTTCGCGGTCGGGGACCTGGTGAAGTTCGGGCTCAAGAAGCCCGACCACAAGTTCTTCGAGACGCACCCGATCGTCAACCAGCAGCTCGTCTACTACGTCGGTCAGGGCGACATCACGCCGTCCGACGACATCGACCACTTCGACGCCGACGGCGTCGTGTTCACCGACGGCTCGAGGGCTGACCTCGACCTCGTGGTGTTCTGCACCGGCTATCTCGTCCGGTTCCCGTTCCTCGAGGAGGCGTGGCTCAACTGGAAGGACGACCACCCGCACCTGTTCCTGCAGGTGTTCACCCCGGAGTTCGAGAACCTCGCGGTGACCGGGCTCATCCAGCCCGACAGCGGCCAATGGACCCTCGCGCACTGGCAGGGGATCCTCATCGCCCGGGTGGCGGAGGCGCTGCGGACGCGACCCCGGGCAGCCCGTGAGTTCCTCACCCGTGCGGCCGAGGAGTCCGATCGCCGCTTCACTGCCGGTGCCGAGTACAAGGACTCCACCCGGCACTACTACGAGGTGGCACACCAGGACTACCTGCGGGCGCTCCAGGACGCGATCCACGAGCTGGAGGTCAGCGCATGAGCGCGTCGTCGGACAGCCATAACCCTCTGCGTCGCAAGACGTTGGCGATGCGACCGTGGGACTGGGCCTTCCCCTCGGCCCCGCTGAGCCACCGCGAGGTGCTCTCCGCGCAGCCCGTCGAGGACACTGGTCGTCCGCCGCTGCTCATGGTGCACGGCATCGCCCACGGCGCCTGGTGCTTCAACGAGAACTGGGTGCCGGCGGCCGCCGAGCAGGGCTGGCCGTCCTACGCCGTCAGCCTGCGCGGGCACGGCGGCTCGGGCGGTGCGCGGCACCTGCGGCGGACCCTCACCCGCGACTACGTCCACGACGTCATGCAGACGATCGTGGAGCTGCCGTCGCCGCCGGTGCTCATCGGCCACTCGATGGGTGCGATCGTCGCCCAGCTCGTCGCCGAGCGCTACCCGTTGCGCGGTCTCGTGCTGTTGACGCCCGCTCCGATGCACTCCGCGGTGGGCGACCTCGTGGCCATCGCCAAGGACCGGCCGGCCGACCTCGGGCGCGCGGTGATCGGCCAGACGCTGTCGATGGAGCCTGACATCCTGTTCGAGGGGCTCGACGCCGAGGCTGCGCGCGCGTACTCCGACCGCACCGGCACCGAGTCGCCGTTCGTCCAGTGGGAGCTGCTGCTACGCCGCAGGGTAGGGCCGGTGCGCTGCCCGGTGCTGGTGGTCGGCACGCCCGACGACCGACTCATCCGCCCCGCCGACGTCGAGCGCACGGCCGAGTCCTACGGCGTGGATCCCGTGTGGTTCCCGGGAATCGGCCACGACGTCATGCTCGACACCGGCTGGGACCGCGTTCTCGACACGGTGCTCGAGTTCGCGGGAAGCCTGCCCGCGTGGGGCAGGGCCGCCACCCGGTGACCGACGTCCTCGCCGTGTGGGACGCCGGCGGCACCCCCGAGCGTTCCGAGGTCAAGGCGGCCGTCAAGGCGTCGCTCGCCCGACTGGTGGAGACGGCGCCCGGCCACTCGGTCGAGGTGCGCGTGCCGCCGTACGCCGCGGTCCAGGCCATCGAGGGTGCGCGACATCGTCGTGGCACCCCGCCCGCCGTCGTCGAGTGCGATGCCCGTACCTGGCTGGCGCTGGCAGCCGGACGCCTGGCCTGGGCCGACGCTGTCGGCGACGGCCGGGTCCGGGCCAGCGGCGAGCGCAGCGACCTCTCGGCGTACCTCCCGCTGGCCTGAGCCCGGCGGCGATCGGCCGACCTGGGGTCGGGTGAAGTGACGACGCCGTGTGGGTGGCCACGGTGGGCACGCCGTCCTGCTTCGGCGGACACTGGCGGGGTGGGGGGCTTCCGCCCGGAGGTCGGCCATGTTGGTACTCGCGCGTGTGCAAGGACAGAGCGTCGTGCTCGACGACCGGATCACGGTCACGGTCCTCGGTGCCAAGGGCGGTCTCGTCCGCCTCGGGATCGAGGCGCCCGCGGAGGTCGGCGTCCGCCGCGGAGAGCTCACCCCGCACGAGGCGTCCGAGGACCGCCCGCCACCTGGTGCCCCGCCTGCGGATGCCTCGCCGGCAGGCGCCCGGTGACCCGGGTCGCCCCTGTCGCGGCGTCGTCCGGGCGCTGATCCTCGACCGAATTCGCACAATTTGGTCACGATTGCGACGGATACGGTGCCAGGGTATCGATCTGGCAACGGATCGCCCGTAGGGTACGGCTGCGCACGTGGGGTGGCCGGGGGCTGCGCCGCGATCCGCCGTCCGCTCGGCAGCCGCCGGAGCCCCGACGCCCCGAGGATCGGCCCGAGATGAGTTCCGAGACGCCCGGTGCCGCAGCAGGTACCCCTGACGCGCTCGCGGTGGCGACCACGACGGTCGACGCCGCGCCGGCGATCCGGCTCCGCGGCCTGCGCAAGACCTTCGGCGACGTCGTGGCGGTGGACTCCGTCGACCTCGACATCGCCGACGGCGAGTTCCTCACGCTGCTCGGTCCGTCCGGCTCGGGCAAGACGACCGTGCTGCGCATGATCGCCGGCTTCGAGCTGCCGACGTCCGGGTCGATCGAGCTCGCCGGCGCCGACGTGTCGACGCTGCCGCCGTTCCAGCGCGACGTCAACACCGTCTTCCAGGACTATGCGCTCTTCCCGCACCTCACTGTGCAGCAGAACGTGGAGTACGGCCTCAAGGTCAAGGGGGTCGGCAAGAATGAGCGTCGTCGCCGTGCCACCGATGCGCTCGCGTCGGTCCGCCTCGAGGACTACGCCGCACGCAAGCCCGCCCAGATGTCCGGCGGCCAGCGCCAGCGCGTCGCCCTCGCGCGCGCCCTTGTCAACCGCCCCAGGGTGCTGCTCCTCGACGAGCCCCTCGGTGCCCTCGACCTCAAGCTGCGCGAGCAGATGCAGGTGGAGCTCAAGGCGATCCAGCGCGAGGTCGGGATCACGTTCGTCTTCGTGACCCACGACCAGGAGGAGGCGCTGACGATGAGCGATCGCATCGCCGTCTTCAACGCCGGGCGCATCGAGCAGATCGGCTCTCCGGCCGAGGTGTATGAGTTCCCCGCGACCGAGTTCGTCGCCGGGTTCGTCGGCACGTCCAACCTGCTGCGTGGCGAGGCCTCGCTCAAGGTCCTCGGCCTCGCCGGCGTCTTCAGCGTGCGGCCCGAGAAGATCCGGGTGTCCGACGTCGAGACGCCGGCCGGTGATGGCGAGCACTGCGCCGACGGCACCGTGGCCGAGGTCGTCTACGTCGGCGACGCGACGCGTTTCGTCGTCGACCTCGACGCCGGCGGCTCCCTCGTGGCGTTGCAGCAGAACACGCACACGTCCTCCTCCGACGTCGCCGCCATGCGCGGCACCCGGATGCGCCTCGTCTGGCGCCGCGAGCATGAGTACCGCGTCCAGTCGTGACCCGTGGGGCCTCGGCCCCCACCACTTTCCCCGGGCAGCTCGCCCAGGGGTGATCAGGAACAGGAGGTGGCAGGTGCTCACATCGCGCTTGCTCAAGGTGACGGTGACCGGTGTCGCCGTCGTCCTGCTGGCCGCTGCCTGTGGCAGCTCCAGCGACACGTCCACCGGCGCCAGCGCCAACAGCACCGAGCGCCCTGCGCCGCCGGCCGGGACCGCAGCCACTGCGGTCGGCGCCGGTGAGGGCACGCTCAACCTCATCACGTGGCCCGACTACGCCGATGACGGCACGGCTGGCACGCCCAACACGGTCGGTCCCTTCCAGACGGCGACCGGGTGCAAGGTCAACGTGAAGGTCGGCAACTCATCCGATGAGATGGTCACCCTCATGAAGACCGGGCAGTACGACGGCGTCTCCGCCTCCGGCGACGCCTCGCTGCGCCTGATCTACGGCGGCGACGTCGCACCGGTCAACACCGACCTCGTCCCCAACTACAAGACGGTGTCGGAGTTCCTCAAGCTCAAGCAGTGGAACTCAGTCAACGGCGTGGCCTACGGCATCCCGCACGGCTGGGGTGCCAACGTCCTGGCCTACAACTCCGACGTCGTGAAGCCGGCACCCACGTCGTGGGGCGCGGTCTTCGACGCCGCCTCGCCGTACAAGGGCAAGATCACCGCCTATGACTCCCCGATCTACATCGCGGACGCGGCGCTCTACCTGTCCAAGACGAAGCCCGACCTGAAGATCACCAACCCCTACGCCCTCGACGACACGCAGTTCAAGGCGGCCGTCGACCTCCTCAAGACCCAACGCCCGCTCATCAGCAGCTACTGGGCCTCCTACGCCGACGAGGTCAAGGCCTTCGATGCGCAGGCAGCGGTGCTCGGGACCGCCTGGCAGGTGAACGTCAACGCGATGAACGCCGACAAGAAGGTCAAGGTCTCCTCGCTGGTGCCCGCCGAGGGTGCGACCGGGTGGTCGGACACGTGGATGGTCGCGAGCAAGGCCGCGCACCCGAACTGCATGTACAAGTGGCTCGACTACATCGTGTCGCCGAAGGCCAACGCCGGTGTCGCCGAGTACTTCGGTGAGGCACCCGCGCAGACCCTCGCGTGCAAGGAGACGTCGGACAAGTCCTTCTGCGACACCTTCCACGCACTCGACGCCGCCTACGCAGACTCCATCGCGTACTGGACCACCCCGACGAAGAACTGCCTCGACGGTCGGGGCAACATCTGCGTCGACTATGCCGCCTGGGTGCAGGCGTGGACCGAGATCAAGGGCTGATGACCCAGCAGTCGACTCTGACCGTGACGAGCCCCCCGTCGGGGGGCTCGTCACGGTCGGTCTCGCGTTTTCTCTACCGCCGCCCGCGACTGCGGCTGGCGGGCCTGCTCGCGGCGCCGCTGCTCTGGCTCGTCGTGCTCTACCTCGGCTCGCTCGCGATCATGTTCGTGGCGGCGTTCTGGACGACGGACTCCTACACCGGGGCCCTGGTCAAGCAGCCGACGCTCGCGAACTTCCAGACGCTGTTCCGCGGCGAGGTCTACTGGGTCGTCGCCGCACGCACGGTGGGCATCGCCCTCGCAGTGACCGTCATCGACATGGTGCTCGCCGTGCCGATCGCGTTCATGGCAGCGAAGGTCGTGCGCAGCCGAAAGGTGCGCTACGCCATGGTCATCGCCGTCACGATGCCGCTGTGGGCCGGCTACCTGGTCAAGGGCTACGCCATGCAGACGATGTTCATCAACAACGGCGTCATCGACTGGATGCTCGCGCCGTTCGGCCTCAAGGGCCCGGGGCTCGGCCTGGCGGCAGTCACCCTCTCGCTGGCCTACCTCTGGCTGCCCTACATGGTGCTGCCGGTGTATGCCGGGCTCGAGCGCCTTCCCGACTCGCTGCTCGAGGCGTCCTCGGACCTCGGCGCGTCAGCGGGCCACACGTTCCGCTCCGTCGTCCTTCCGCTGCTCGTGCCGTCGCTCGTCGCCGGCTCGATCTTCACCTTCTCCCTGACGCTCGGCGACTACATCATGGTGAAGATCGTCGGTGGCACCACGCAGATGTGGGCCAACATCATCTACGACAACGTGGGCATCGCGAACAACCTGCCGCTGGCCGCCGCCGCCGCACTGTTCCCGGTCACCGTGATCGTCCTGTATCTGCTCGCGGTGCGTCGCACCGGCGCGCTCGAGAACCTGTGAGCCGCGCGTCATGACCTTCTCCCGGCGTGCCCGTTGGATCCTCGGGATCATCTCGGCCGCGGTGCTGACCTTCATCTACTTCCCGCTGCTCGTCGTGCTGGTGAACTCCTTCAACACCTCCAAGGTGTTCGCCTGGCCGCCGACATCCTTCACCACTGAGTGGTGGGCCAGGGCGGCGACGGATGAGTCGGTCCGCTCCGCGCTCGTCACGAGTCTCAAGGCCGCGACCGGCGCGGCTCTCATCGCGATCGTGCTCGGCTCGATGATTGCCTTCGCCGTCGCGCGCTACCGCTTCTTCGGCCGGGAACCCGTCAGCTTCCTGGTGATCCTGCCCATCGCACTGCCCGGCATCGTCACGGGTATCGCGCTCAACTCCTCGTTCAACACCGTCCTCGTGCCGCTGGGTATCAGCTTCGGCCTGTTCACCGTCATCCTCGGGCACGCCACCTTCTGCATCGTCGTCGTGTTCAACAACGTCCTGGCGAGGCTCCGGCGTACCGGCACGAGCCTGGAGGAGGCCTCGATGGACCTCGGCGCCGGACCGTTCCAGACCTTCCGCGACGTCACGTTCCCCGCGGTCAGGTCCGCGCTCGTGGCCGGCGCACTGCTCGCGTTCGCGCTCTCCTTCGACGAGATCGTCGTGACGACCTTCACCTCCGGTCCGGGCATCGAGACCCTGCCGCAGTGGATCTTCAACAACCTGTTCCGTCCGACGCAGGGACCGATCATCAACGCCGTCGCCGCGGCGCTGCTCATCGCATTCATCCTCCCCGTCTACCTCGCGATGCGGATGTCGGACGGCCCCAGCCAGGTGACCCAGGTCGGCGCCGAGCCGTGATCCCTCACCGGGTGCAGCGCGCTGCCTGTTGAACGCCGTCGCGGGCACTGGCTCCGGCGTTTGCCGTGGCTGGTCGGTCGGGCAGGATGGTGGGGTGGCTGAGGACCGGTCGATCCTGGGGCGTGCGGCGTCGGATCCGGACGCCGTGGGCTCCTACGGCCCTGGCCCCGATGACATCGCCGACGTTCGGCTCGGCTCGGACTCACGCCCACTGATCGTGCTGCTGCACGGCGGCTTCTGGCGGCCGGAGTACGACCGGCTGCACGTCCGTGCGACGACGGAGGCACTCGCCGACGCCGGCTACACGGTCGCGGCACCGGAGTACCGCCGCATCCCGGGTTCGCCCGATGCCACCATCGAGGACGTCCGGGTCGCGCTTCGGGTGCTGCCGGTCGAGCTGCGGGGGCGCTACGACGGCCGGGTCGTGGTGGTCGGGCACTCCGCCGGTGGACATCTCGCCTTGTGGGCGGCGACGTCCGCGCCCGCGTCGGGGCTGATCGGAACGGTCGCCCTGGCGCCGGTGGCCGACCTCGCCTCCGCCGACCGTGAGCGGCTCGGTGACGGCGCGGTCTCGCTGTTCCTCGGCGGTGGCGCGGCATCGCGCCCTGACCTCGACCCGACGCGTCAGGCCTCCGCCGCGACGCCGGTGACGATCGTGCACGGCGTCGTCGACGACATCGTGCCGCTGCGCCAGTCCCAGGCGTACGCCGCCGGGCACCGCTCGACGACGCTGGTGACGCTCGCGGGAGTCGGGCACTTCGACCTCATCGACCCGCTCTCCTCCGCCTGGCCCGAGGTCCTCGCCGCGGTGGACGGACTCACCCGATGACAGCCGTCCTCGTCGTGCTCTCCGGGCTTCCCGGGGCGGGGAAGACGACGCTCGCCCGCAAGGTGGCCGGCGAGCTCCACGCGGCTCACCTGCGGATCGACACGGTCGAGGCGGCCCTGGTCCGGGGTGGCCTGCTGCAACGCGAGTCGATCAGCAGCGTGGGCTACGACGTCTGCGGGGAGGTGGCCGTCGACATGCTCCTGGGCGGCTCGGACGTGATCGTCGACTGCGTCAACCCGATCGAGGTCACGCGCAGGTTCTGGCACGCGGTGGCGAGCAGGGCCGGTGCCGCCCGCCTCGACGTCGAGGTGGTGTGCGGCGACCCGGTCGAGCACCGGGCACGGGTGGAGGGACGCACCACCGACCTGGCCGTGCTCCGCCTCCCGGCCTGGGAGGACGTCCAAGGCCGGGAGTACCTCCCCTGGCCGGTCGGCGAGGCGCTGCGGATCGACACCGCTGCGCCGGGCAGGGGGGAGGATGCAGGCCGGGTGGCGCTCGTCGTCGCGGCGGCGAGCGCGGTCAGGGACGCGGCCGGGTCGTCGTAGACTGCCTCCGTGCATCGCGGCGACGGAATGCTCAACCATGACCTCCTGCCCGGCGAGAAGGGCCCGCAGGACGCGTGTGGTGTCTTCGGCGTCTGGGCCCCCGGCGAAGAGGTGGCGAAGCTCAGCTACTTCGGCCTCTACGCCCTGCAGCACCGCGGACAGGAGTCCGCCGGGATCGCGGTCAGCGACGGCTTCCACACCGTGGTCTACAAGGACATGGGCCTGGTGTCGCAGGTCTTCAACGAGGCCGCCCTCGAGAGCCTGCAGGGCCACATCTCGATCGGGCACGCCCGCTACTCGACCACAGGCTCCAGCGTCTGGGAGAACGCCCAGCCGACCTTCCGCGCCACCGCGACCGGCCACCTTGCCCTGGGCCACAACGGCAACCTCACCAACACCCACGAGCTTGCGACGCGCGTGCGCGAGCGCGCCTCGGCCAACGGCGAGCTCCCGCTCGGCGGCGGACTGATCAGCACGAGCGACACCGACCTCCTCGCCTCGCTCCTCGCCTCGCACCCCGAGCTCTCCCTCGAGGCCGCCGCCATGGTGGAGCTCCCGCTCCTGAAGGGCGCGTTCTCCCTCGTCTTCATGGACGACACCACCCTCTACGCCGCTCGTGACCCTCAGGGCATCCGCCCGCTGGTCCTGGGCAAGCTCGAGCGCGGGTGGGTCGTGGCCAGCGAGACAGCCGCCCTCGACATCGTCGGCGCCTCGTTCGTGCGCGAGGTCGAGCCGGGTGAGCTCGTCGCCATCGACGAGCACGGGCTGCGCACCCAGCACTTCGCGGAGGCCGACCCCAAGGGCTGCCTGTTCGAGTTCGTCTACCTCGCGCGCCCCGACACCTCGATCTCCGGCCACAGCATCCACGCCGTCCGCGTCGAGGTCGGCCGTCAGCTCGCCCGGGAGTTCCCCGTCGACGCCGACATCGTCATCCCGGTGCCCGAGAGCGGCACGCCCGCCGCCGTGGGCTACGCGCAGGAGTCGGGCATCCCGTTCGCCCATGGGCTGGTGAAGAACGCCTACGTGGGGCGCACGTTCATCCAGCCGTCGCAGACCATCCGCCAGCTCGGCATCCGGCTCAAGCTCAACCCGCTCAAGGAGATCGTCGCGGGCAAGAGGCTCGTCGTCGTCGACGACTCCATCGTCCGCGGCAACACCCAGCGCGCGATCGTCCGGATGCTGCGCGAGGCCGGTGCACGCGAGGTGCATGTCCGGATCTCCAGCCCGCCGGTCACATGGCCGTGCTTCTACGGCATCGACTTCGCCACCCGTGCCGAGCTCGTCGCCAACGGCCTGACGGTGGACGAGATCCGCAACTCGATCAGCGCCGACTCCCTCGGCTATGTGTCGCTCGAGGGTCTCGTCACCTCGACCGGCGTCGCGATGGACCGGCTCTGCCGGGCGTGCTTCGACGGCGTCTACCCCGTTGAGCTGCCCGAGCCCGAGCTGCTCGGCAAGCACCTGCTCGAAGGGCTCGAGGGCCTCGAGACCAGCCTGCTCGGTGCGGAACTCGGCACTCCTGCGCTCCTCGACCAGGACGGCCTCCCCACCCTCATGGGCGGCGGCGGCGCGGCCGAGGCGCTGAAGCTCCCGTGACCGATCCGCTCACCGGCCACGACGCTGTCGTACGCCGCCGTTCCTCCACGCCCGCGACCTACGCCGCGGCCGGGGTCGACGTCGAGGCCGGCGAGCACGCCGTCGCGCTCATGAAGGCCTCGATCGCCCGCGCCCAGCGGCCCGAGGTCGTCGGCGACTTCGGCGGCTTCGCCGGGCTCTTCGACGTCTCGGTGATCAAGCGCTACACCCGCCCGCTGCTCGCGACGTCGACCGATGGCGTCGGCACCAAGGTCGTCGTGGCCCAGAAGATGGACAAGCACGACACCATCGGCATCGACCTCGTCGCGATGGTCGTCGACGACCTCGTCGTGTGCGGTGCCGAGCCCCTGTTCATGACCGACTACATCGCCACCGGCAAGGTCGTGCCCGAGCGCATCGCGGCGATCGTCGCCGGGATCGCCGAGGGCTGTCGTCAGGCCGGCTGCGCGCTCGTCGGCGGCGAGACCGCCGAGCACCCGGGCCTGCTCTCGCCCGACGAGTACGACGTCGCCGGTGCCGGCACCGGCGTCGTCGACGCCGACGACCTCCTCGGCCCCCGACGCGTGCGGGTGGGCGACGTCGCCATCGCGATGCGCGCGAGCGGCCTGCACTCCAACGGCTACTCCCTCGCCCGGCACGTGCTGCTCACCAGCGGCGGGCTGCGCCTCGACCTGCACGTCGAGTCCCTCGGCCGCACGCTCGGCGAGGAGCTGCTCGAGCCGACCCGGATCTACTCCCTCGACTGTCTGGACCTCGCCCGTGCCGGCGACGTCGACGTCCACGCCTTCAGCCACGTCACCGGGGGCGGCCTCGCCGCCAACCTCGCGCGCGTGCTGCCGACCGACGTCCACGTCGTCATCGACCGCTCCACCTGGACGCCGCACCCGGTGTTCTCCCTCGTCGGGGAGATGGGCCGGGTCGCCCTGCCCGAGCTGGAGAAGACGTTCAACATGGGCGTCGGCATGATCGCGATGGTGGCGCCGGAGTCGGTGTCCACCGTGCTCGCGCGTCTCGCGGCCCGCGGCGTCGACGCCTGGGTGCTGGGCGAGGCGCGTGCCCGCGTCGAGGGCGAGGCCGGTGATGCCCTAGCGAAGGGCGGCAACGGCGGCGCCGTCACCCTGACCGGCACCCACGCCCACTGAGGCCCCCTCCCCGCACCCCGCATGTCACTGGTGGTGTGGTCGATTCCCGACGCGGGAACCGACCACACCACCAGTGACATGCGCGACGGCCGGGGTTTGCGGACATGACGACGGGCGCCCCCGTGATGGGGAGCGCCCGTGAGTCGGGATCGTCGAGGGGACGGCGTCAGTCGTCGTCCTCGTCGTCGATGTACTTGGAGTAGATCTCGTCGTCCTCGACCTCGGTCGTGACCTTTGCCGGCGCGGCCGGCAGGTCGTGATGACCACCGGTCAGCTCGGCCTGAAGGGCGCCGAGGTCGGTGTTGACCGACCCGTACTTCAGTTCGCGCGCGACCTTAGTCTGCTTGGCCTTGGCCCGGCCACGCCCCATGGCTTGACCCCCTCTGGGACCAGATGCCCCGGATGCGACCGACATGACAGTCCACCGAGGGAGTGCCCGTCGGTGGCTCGAAGGCCCATCATAAACGTCTCCGAAGGGTGCCGCGGGCCGGGTTCGCCCGGAGCGGACGATCGGCGCGTCGCGGCAGCCGCCGGAGTCCACCTGTCCGGGCCCGTCCGCGGGTCGTGCCGGCGGCCGCTGCGTGCGCCGAGGCGTCCCGTTCACGCGCCGCGCCGCGGTGTCGCCCCCGCCTCAGGCGGTCCGAGGTGTGAACGACGCGCGTGCCGGAACCGCCGCGACACGCTCCTCGGCGAGCCGTTCGGCGGCCACGAGCGGTGTGGTCCCGGCGGCGTCGGCCCGGCGCAGGACGTCGAGCAGGGTGTCTCCGATGGCCGCGGCCCGGGCCCGCGCCCGGGCGTCGTCGTAGTGGCCCCGGTCGGCGAACTCCTGGCCGACGGCGATCACGCCTCCCGCGTTGACGAGGAAGTCGGGGGCGTAGAGGACGCCGCGCGCCGCGAGGACGTCGACGAGCGCGTGCTCGGCGAGCTGGTTGTTGGCCCCGCCGCAGACGGCGCGGGCGGTGAGCCGCTGCGCGATGTCGCCGGTGATCGCTCCGCCGAGGGCGCACGGGCTCAGGATGTCGACGTCGGCCTCCACGAGGTCATCAGGCGACGCTGCCACCTCGACCTGGGGATGTAGAGCACGGAGGTGCTCGATGGCCTCGGGGTCGATGTCGGCGACGAGGACCGAGCCGCCGTCGGCGAGGACGTGCCCGGCCAGCCTGCTGCCCACCTTGCCCGCGCCGGTGATGGCGACGCGGCGGCCCGCGAGCGACGGTGTTCCCCACAGGTGCTCCGCGACTGCCCGCAGACAGTGGTGGACACCCACCGAGGTGAGGTCGCCGGAGTCGCCGCACCCGCCGTTCCCCTGCGACTGGCCGGTGGTCCAGGGGTTCACGGTGGCGACCACGTCCATGTCTGCGACGTAGGTGCCGACGTCGCAGGCGGTGACGTAGGTGCCGTGCATCGACGCCACGAGGCGCCCATAGGCGCGCAGCAGCTCCGGGGTCTTGTCACGGTGCGGGTCGCCGATGACGACGGCCTTGCCGCCGCCGTGGGGGAGACCGGCGAGCGCGTTCTTGTAGGTCATGGCGCGGGCCAGGGCGAGGACGTCGGCCAGCGCGGCGTCGGAGTCGGCGTAGGGCACGAAGCGCGTGCCTCCCAGCGCCGGCCCGAGGGCCGTGGAGTGGACGGCGATGATCGCGTGCAGGCCGCACGAGGGGTCGTTGCCGACGAGGACCTGCTCGTAGTCGGTGATCGACATCGGACGCGGTGCCGCTGCCGACGGGTGTGGTGCGGAGGGGGAGGTCACGCGCCGAGGCTAGGCCGATCCTCATCCGGAGGGGCCAGCGGTGCCGGCGTTGCGCGGAGCGCCCTCGCCGGCCGTCTACCAGGCGGGCAGCTCGCTCAGGTGCGGCGGATCCGCGCCGGGGCGCTGGCAGGTGATCCCGGCCACGACGATCGCCCGCTCGACGGCCGCGCGCACCTTGTCGAGGTCGGAGAGGTCGTGCCTGGTGTTCCCCGCCGACACCCAGAACGCGAGGAAGGCACCGCCGAAGGCGTCGCCCGCCCCGACCGTGTCGACGATGACGACGGGCGGCACGGGCACCGTGAGCTCGCCTCCGCCGGACGCGAGGACCACGACGGACCCGCCGCCGTCGGTGAACAGGACCACCTGCGGGCCGGCGTCGAGGAGGGTGCGGGCGGCGTCGAGCGGCGCTGCCGACGGGTCGAGGTAGTCGAGGTCGTCGCCGGACACCTTGACGACGTCGGCGCGAGTGAGGACGTGCGCGAGGCGGGCGCGGTAGAGCGCGTCGTCGGGGATGTTCCCGGGGCGGGCGTTGGGGTCGAGGAAGACCAGCACCTCCTCGCCGACGCCGGAGACCAGGCCCTCGATGGTCGACGCGATGGGCTCGAGCACGAGACCGAGCGTGCCGACCGACAGCACGGTGACGTCGTCGCCGATCACGACGTCCCCAGGATGGAGCTCGGCGCCGGAGGTCCCGGCGGAGTAGAAGCGGTAGGTCGCGGCACCACCCTCGTCGAGCTCGGCAAGGGCGAGGGTGGTCGGGAGGCCGACCCGGGTGGGAACGGGGGCGGACACCCCGTCCTGGGCCAGGAGGCCAGCGATCCGGCGGCCGAAGGCGTCATCGGAGATGCCGCCGCCGAAGGACACGTCCACCCCGAGACGGCCGATCGTGCGGGCGGCGTTGAACGGGCCGCCACCGGGCACGGCCTCGATCGACCCGTCGGGCGAGAGGATCAGGTCGACCAGCGCCTCACCGACGACCAGGACCGTCACGGGCATGCCTCCCAAGGAGCTCACGGGACTCCGTACCGGGGACCCCGGGGAAGCGTAGTGAGCGCGCGACGGACGGGCACCCCCGACCGGTGCCTCCGGTGGTGCCGCGTCGGCTGTCGAACATCCAGGGTCACGAATGGGGAACGGAACGCCCCTTGTGCGGGGGTGCGTGGGATAGTCGCGACCGGACCAAAGGGACCAACCGGACACGCCAGACGCGTCCGGGTTCGGCTCCCCGTTCCGACTTCGTCGTCAAGGAGGGGGATCTCATGGCTGGGCGACTGCCCGAGACGGACGAGCTGCTGACTCCCGCTGAGGTGGCGGCGCTGTTCCGGGTCGACCCGAAGACTGTGACGCGCTGGGCCAAGGCCGGCAAGCTCACGTCGATCCGGACGCTGGGCGGCCACCGCCGCTACCGCGCCGCGGAGGTCCGTTCGCTGCTCGGTGACGTGCCCGTGCCGCGCGAGTCCGGCGACGCGATCCAGAACTAGGACGCCGGCTCCGGACGGCGTGAGTCAGACCGGCGGTCGGAAGAACGCAAGGAGCGACGCCGTGGCGCCCTCAGGACCGGGCTCGCCCAGGTGGCTCATGAGCGCGACCCCGAGCCCTGACGCGCTGATCACGTAGTCGCACATGGCCAGGGCGTCGTCACCGGCGATCCCGGGCTTGGCCAGGCACAGCGATACCGCGCCGTGCGCCGCTGCCCACAGGGTGGTCGCGACGAGTGCGGGGTCCTGGGTCGAGGAGAACACCCCGGCGTCGATGCAGCGCTGAACGGCGTCGCACAGGTGGTGGTAGGTCGCCCCGGCGACGATGTCGTCGCCGCTGAACGGCGTCCCGACGTACGACGCGTGCCCGGGCATCCGCATCATGACGAGGCGGTAGTGCTCGGGGTTCTCCAGGGCGAAGCGGACGTAGGCCATGCCACGCGCCCGGAGCCCCTCGAACGGGTCGTCGGAGGCGGCCGCAGCGGCCTCCATCAGGGTGTCGAGCTCGGTGAAGACGGCGGCGCACACGGAGTCGAGGAGGGCGGCCTTGTCGGCGAAGTGCAGGTAGAGCGAGGGAGTGGACACGCCTACCCGGTCGGCGACGGCGCGGACCGACACGAGGTCGGCGTCGCCGGTCTCGGAGAGCAGGTCCTTTGCCGCAGCGAGGATCTCCCCGCGCAGGTGCTGGCCCTCGCCGCGCCGGGCGCGACGACGAGGGCCAGCAGCTGCAGTGGTCATAGGACTCAGCCTACGGCCACGGGGACAGCGCCCGGCAGCACGAGATCGTCGTCGCCGGACTCGCTGATGCCGATGCGGGCGTGCAGCCGCTTGAGGGGTGCGGGCGCCCACCAGTTGGCGTCCCCCGCGATGCGCATGAACGCAGGGACGAGCAGCCCGCGGACGATCGTCGCGTCGACCAGGACGGCCAGCGCGACGCCGACTCCGAGCATCTTGATGATCGTGACGCCGCTGCTGGCGAACGCGATGAACACGATGGCCATGAGCGCGGCCGCGGAGGTGACCAGGCGTCCGGTGCGCTGCAGCCCCATGGCCACGGCGGCGGTGTTGTCCCCGGCGCGGTCGTACTCCTCCTTGATTCGGGAGAGGAGGAAGACCTCGTAGTCCATCGAGAGGCCGAAGGCGATGCAGAACATCAGGATCGGCATGGACGTGTCGAGCTCACCAGTGACGGTGAAGTCGCCCAGCCAGCCCGAGAGGTGGCCCTCCTGGAAGATCCACACCATCGCGCCGAACGTCGCCGAGAGGCTCACCGTGGTGAGCACCAAAGCCTTCAACGGCAGGACGACCGATCCGGTGAACAGGAACAGGAGGATGAACGTCGCGATCGCGATGATTGCGATCGCCCACGGGAGCCGTGCCCCCATCGCGTCCTGGGAGTCCGCGAACACGGCCGCCGAGCCTCCGACGTACGTCCTCCCCAGGGGTGAGGGCACCGCACGCAGGTCGGCGACGACCTGCTTCCCCGCGTTGGAGTACGGCTCGACGTCGACGACCACCGAGAGCCAGGTGCCGTCTCCGCTCGCAGCGCCGAACCTGGCGCTGGCAGGATTCGACGACGCCACCTGCGCGCCATCGGCGTAGGAGCCGGAGACGGCGTCGACGCGCGTGACGCCGCTCACCTGCGAGAGCTCCGCGGCGTACGCCGCTACCACGCCGGTGCTCGCCGCGCTGGCTGGCGCGACGACCGACAGGGGGTCGGACTCGCGCGAGTCGAACTTCTCGCGCAGGAGCTGACCTGCCTGCGCGGCCTGCGAGCTGGCGGGGAGCACGCGGTCATCGGTCTGGCCGAAGGAGACGCGGAAGAACGGCAGGCCGAGCGCGACGAGCACAGCGGCGCCGCCGATCAGGATCGGCCACGGGCGGGCCATGACGAAGGTCGACAGGCGATACCAGAAGCCGTGGTCGCCGATCTCCGTCGAGCCGCGCAGCACACGGAAGCGGTTGACGCGGGTACCCAGGACGGCGAGCAGCGCGGGCAGCACGACGACCGCTGCGAGGACGGCGAGGACGACGGTCGCGATGCCGGCGTAGGCGAACGAGCGCAGGAAGAACTGCGGGAACACGAGCAGCGCGGAGAGTGCGATGCCGACGGTGAGGCCCGAGAATACGACGGTGCGCCCGGCCGTGCGGACGGTGCGGATCACCGCCTCGTGCGGCTCGTGCCCACGTCCGAGCTCCTCGCGGTAGCGGGTGACGATGAACAGCGCGTAGTCGATGCCCAGGCCGATGCCGAGCGCGGTGACGAGGTTGATCGCGAAGATGCTGACGCTCGTGAACTGGGTGGTGAGGAAGAGCGCGAAGAACGAGCCGAGGACGGCGACGGCGCCGATGACGGCCGGGAGGCCCGAGGCCACGAGCGTGCCGAACACGAGCAGCAGCAGGAACATCGTCACGGGGATCGCGATGCTCTCGGCCCTGGCGAGGTCCTTCTCGATCGTCGAGCCGACCTCGCTGAAGACGACCGGTGCACCGGAGACGTGGATGTCGAGGACGCCGTCGGCGGTGGTGCCGGCGAGGTCCTTGGCCAGCTCGCCGGCACGCTTCTGCGCAGCGTCCCCGCTCTGGGAGAGACGTGCGGTGACCAGCGCTATCGTGCCGTCGGTGCTGCGCGCCGACGGCGAGGGCGCGTCCCAGTAGCTGGTGACGTCGCGGACGCCGGGCTCGGCCGCGAGGCGGGCCGCGAGCCCCTTCCCGGCGGCCGCGACCGCCGGCGAGTCGACCGGAGCGCCGGACGTGCTGGCCGCGACGAGCACGACGTCGGAGGCGGCGGCGTCGAAGCGCTCGGCGAGCGCGGTGGCGGCCGTGGCCGAGGCGGAGCCAGGGTCGTCGAACCCGCCGGAGCTGAGCCGGGCGATGACGCCGCCGCCGACGATCCCGGACACGACGACGAAGAGCACGGCCAGGACGAGGATCCTCCGGCGTCGCCGGACGGTGACGGCGCCGAGGCGGTCGAAGCCACCCGCGCGGGGCGGCGTCGGGGCGTGGGCGCCGGTGGTGGGTGCGGACATCAGATCTCCAGGGGGACGGGCCGACCGACCGGCCGACTGAACGCTGATACGTTAACGACGTTCAGTTAGTCTTGTCAACCTATCCGTGTCAGGTCAGCCTGACGAGCGTCGATCACGATCTGAGGAGCGGAACGTGCAGGTGGACTGCCCTTCTGCCCCTCAGGGGGCAGAACTGGGCAGTGGGGTGGCTCAGGTGGGGGTGGTGAACGGGCCAGGGACCTCGCCCGGGTTGCGAGCGCCCGCCCGCGCGACGCCCCGTCACGGTGCCCCTGCTCGCATGACGACGACGACGCCGTGCGGCTAGGGCTTCCGCACGACGATCCGCCCGCACCCCGACCTTCGCTGCCAGGTGGCTCGCCCTCGATCTTCGGCGGGTCGACCCGCACCTCGACGGGGGCCGCCCCCGAGGTGACTCGGGAGCCCTCGCCGGTCGTCGGGCTTCCTCAGCGGGACTCATCGCACGCCCCGACGCCCGCGACACCCTGGTCACGCCGACCCGTACGACGCGGCGGTCCGCCAGGAGCCGGAGGACACCCGGAGGACACCCGGGGGTGCGCAGGTGGGCGACCCGGGCAATTCGAGGGAGGCCTCTCTGGCGCGGCGGCCCGCATGGCGGTGAAGTGGACTCGGGACGACGTGGAGGTCCGCATCGGCTCGACGGTGCGAGTCCGAGGCTGGGGGTGCCGGGATGACTGCAGTCCAGCGCAGCACGTCCGAGACCCTCGACCAGGGCCCGACGGCGATTCACGACCCCGCGAGCCCGACCGGCGCGGTGAGCCGGTCGACGGTGCGCGACCAGCTGCAGGACGTCGTGGGCCGGCTCGTCGCCGAGTTCAGCGATGGCGTCCCCGCTGGTGGGGTGATCCGCTGCGTCGCGCGCTGTACGGAGATCGCGACGAAGTCCGAGGTCCCGGCCAGCGGGCTCTCGGAGGTCGTGGAGCGGATGGCCCGCTCCGTGCTGAACGACCGGATCGGGGAGGGCTCGCCGAGGCTCCCCGATCCGGACGTCGTGGTCGTGACCGAGAGCGCGCCGAGGTCTCCGCCCGAGGGAACCGGCGCCGGGCGGGTGCGGACGTCATGAAGGTCGGGATGATCGCCCCGCCGTGGGTACCGGTGCCGCCCGTCGGCTACGGCGGGACCGAAGGCGTGGTCGACTCGCTCGCGCGAGGACTGCGCGACCTCGGACATGACGTGGTGCTGTTCACGACCGCCGACTCGACCTGCCCGGTCGAACGGCGCTGGGTCTATGACGAGGCCGTCGAACCGATGGGCTGCTCGCTGGTCGAGTGCCGGCACGTGCAGGCGGCGTACGACGGGCTGGCCGACTGCGACATCATCCACGACCACACGACGATCGGGCCGATCTGGGCGGCCGCCAGCAAGCCGCGGATCCCGGTCGTCACCACGATCCATTCCTCCTTCAACCAGGCCACGAGACCGGTCCTCGCCCATGTGGGTCAGTGGCTCATGCTCAACACCATCTCCCAGAACCAACGCGACTCCGCACCGGAGGTGCCGGTCGCCGCCGTGATCCACCACGGGATCAACCCGGATGACCACACCGTCGGTGACGGTTCTGGCGGCTACGCGTTCTTCATCGGGCGGTGCGCCCCCGAGAAGGGCGCGCACGACGCCATCGAGATCGCCCGGAGGGCAGGGATCCCGCTGCGCATCGCGGCCAAGATGCGCGCGCCCGAGGAGTACGACTACTTCCACGACATGATCGAGCCGCACATCGGCCCCGGTGTGGAGTTCATGGGCGAGATCTCGCCGCAGGAGCGTGACCGGCAGCTGGCCGGGGCGGTGGCTCTGCTCAACCCCATCACCTGGAGCGAGCCGTTCGGGCTGGTGATGATCGAGGCGATGGCCAGCGGCACACCGGTGATCTCCTATCCCTACGGCGCCGCGCCGGAGATCGTGACCTCGGGCCTCACGGGCTTCCTGGTCGGCGGCGTGGCCCAAGCGGTCGACGCCCTGCGCCTGATCGACGTCATCGATCGGCGGGCCTGCCGCGCGGAAGTCGAGGGTCGATTCTCCTCGATGCGGATGACGACCGACTACGTGACGTTCTACCGTCGTGCCATGGGCTTCCCGAAGCCACGGGACATCGACCTCACGGGGCAGGGCGTCGTCCTGACCGACGTCGCGCGGCGCGGCGCCGTCATGCGCTGACCGGCGGCACGGCCGCGCAACGGGACGAGATCGGACACGGCGGGGGTGCCAGGTAGAGGAGGAGCTGTTCCCGTGAGCGACGGAACGGATGCCTCAGGCTCGGCCCTCGGAGGTGCCTCGCTCACCGGGAGCGCCGGCAACCTCGTGACCCTCATCGAGGGCTCGACGTTCTGCATCTCCGCCGGCAACGGGAACATCATCCCCGGTGCCCCGATGGGGCTGTTCGTGCGTGACACGCGCATCCTGTCCGAGTGGATCCTGGAGGTCGACTCCGAGCGCCTCGAGCCGCTGACGGCGACGTCGTCCGACTCCTTCGCCACGACCTTCCTGACCCGCTCCAGGCCGCGGCCCGAGCAGCCGGAGAGCACGCTGCTCCTCATGCGCGAGAGGGAGATCGGCGAGGGGATGCGGGAGCGGATCCGCATCCGGAACCTCTCGCCCGAGGCCGCCGGACTCACTCTCGTGCTGCGCGTCGCCGCGGACTTCGCCGACCTCTTCGAGGTCAAGGCGGGACGCGTCAGCGACGGGACGGCGGCGGTGGGCCGGGTCCGCAACGGTGCCTTCGAGCTCAGCCAGGACCGCTTCGGACGCAGCCGTGGGATCCGGGTGGCCGCCATCAGGACCGGCTCGCCCGCTGGGCACGGACGTCCGGCCGAACGCGACGTCAGCGTCGTGCTCGAGGGCGACACAGGTCGCCTCACCTGGCGGGTGGCCGTGCCTGCGCGCGGCGAGTGGTCGTGCGTCGTCGATGTCGAGGCGTTCATCGACGGGCGTCGCCTCGAGGCGCTCGAGCACGACGGCGACGCACGATCCGCGGTCGCGGCGCGCCGCGCCCGGGAATGGCACGAGACCGTCCCGGTGATCCGCACGGCCGACGCCAACCTGACTCGCACGCTGACCCAGAGCGTGACCGACCTCGGGGCCCTGCGGCTCTTCGACCCCGACCACCCCGACCGCACGGCGGTGGCGGCCGGTGCGCCGTGGTTCATGGCGCTCTTCGGTCGCGACTCGCTGCTGACATCGTGGATGCTGCTGCCCTTGGACACGAGCCTCGCCCTCGGGACGCTGCGCTCGCTCGCCGAGCACCAGGGAGTGGTCACCGACCCGCTCACCGAGGAGCAGCCCGGCAAGATCCTGCACGAGGTCCGCTTCGGGCGGATGTCGGAGCCGTCGGGCGGCGGCGCGCACATCTCCTACGAGAGCGTCGATGCCACCCCCCTGTTCGTGATGCTGCTCGGGGAGCTCCGTCGCTGGGGCATCGCCCGTGCCGACGTCGACACCCTCCTTCCGACGGCCGACCGTGCGCTGGAGTGGCTGGTCGGTGACGGGGACCCCGACGGAGACGGGTTCGTGGAGTACCACCGGGCGACCGACCGCGGCATGCGCAACCAGGGCTGGAAGGACTCCGCCGACGGCATCAGCTTCGCCGACGGGACGCTGGCCCAACCGCCGATCGCCCTGTGCGAGGTGCAGGGGTACGCCTACAGCGCCTACCTGGCGCGAGCCCACTTCGCCCGTGAGATGGGCGAGCTCGAGCTCGGGCTGCAGTGGGCTCGGCGGGCCGCTGCTCTCAAGGCCGCGTTCAACGAGCGGTTCTGGCTGCCCGACCGCGGGTGGTTCGCGATCGGGCTGGACCGCGACAAGCGCCCGATCGACGCGCTCGCGTCGAACATGGGGCACTGCCTCTGGACCGGCATCGTCGATGAGGACAAGGCTCCCGCCGTGGCCAACCACCTGCTCTCGCCGGACCTGTTCTCCGGCTGGGGCGTGCGTACCCTCGCCCGGTCGATGGGGCGCTACAACCCGATCAGCTACCACAACGGGTCGGTGTGGCCCCACGACAACGCCATCATCGCCGCGGGCCTGGCGCGCTACGGCTTCGTCACCGAGGCGCAGATGGTCTCGCAGGGGATCCTGTGCGCTGCGGACCGGTTCGGCGGCCGGCTCCCGGAGCTGTTCTGCGGGTTCGACCGCACGGAGTTCGAGGAGCCCGTGCCCTATCCGACGTCCTGCTCGCCGCAGGCCTGGGCGGCTGCCGCCCCGGTGATGTTGCTGCGCGCGCTGCTCCGGCTCGACCCGTGGATCCCGAGCGGGGAGCTCCGCGTCGCCCCGATCGTCCCCGCCGCCTACCTGCCGTTGCAGATGAGTCGCGTCGCCATGGCCGGGAGCCGGATGTCGCTCGAGGTCACCGTGGACGGCGTGACCGTCGAGGGGCTCGGTCCGGAGGTGACGGTGGTGCACGAGCCGCGGGCGGCGGGCACCGCGATGCTGCCCTGACCGCGAGCGGGTGCCGGTGCCGCCGCGTCGAGCCGCCCCGGTCACGCGTGACCGTTGAGGAAGATCAGGGCCGAGGTGAGGCGGCGGTCCTGTCCCATGTCCGCGTCGAGGCCCAGCTTGCGGAAGATGCTCGAGACGTTGGCCTCGACGGTCTTCACCGTCAGCTGGAGCCCCTCGGCGATCGCGGTGTTGTTCAGCCCGCGCGCAAGCTCGCCGAGGACGTCGTGCTCGCGCGCGGTGAGCTCGGAGAGCCCCGGATGGCCTCTCCCGATCAGGGAGTCGGCGGCGGCGGCGTTCATCGAGACCATCCCGTCGGCGACGTCCTGCACGGCGCGCACCAGGGCTTCCACGCCGAGGATGTGGCTGTCGAGGAGGAAGGCGACTCCGCGCGGTCCGGTCTCGAGCAGCGAGCGCACCAGCCCGTCGCCGTTGGACGACACGACGACCAGCCCGGTGCCCGGCGACCTCTCGCGCAGCAGTCGCGCCGTCGACACGAGCTGGGGGCCGGCGAGGAGCCCCGGGGACAGCAGCAGCACGACGACGCCGGGCTCGTCCACGGCGATGCGGGCTGGGGCGTCGGCGATGGAGGTGGCCGGGAGTGACTCCAGGGGTGCGTGCTCGCCGAGGAGCCGCTGGACCCCCTCGCGGTAGAGCAGGAGGTCGCTGACCACCAGGACACGCAGCTCCGCCATGCTCACGCACCGCCCCCTCGACGCGGGCTCGCACCCGGGGGCGAGCGTTGTGCCGCCCCTGGTCCGTTCCCGATCCCAGGCTAGGGCGCTGCGCGGCCGACTTCTCGGTGAACAGCAAGAGTCTGCCCTCGGCGTCCCGAGGAGCCGCGCGGCGTGGGGGCGCGACGCCGCCCGGGGCACCGGTCGAAACCGGCAACCGCGGGCGTCGTGACGCGTGTCCGTCCTACGGGCGCGGCTCCGCGTCAATCTGCATGACGACGGCCTTGGGCTCGGTGAAGAACTCCCGGCTGAACGAGCCGCCCTCGCGGCCGACACCGGAGTCCCCCACACCGCCGAAGGGCGCGCGCAGGTCACGGATGAAGAAGCAGTTCACCCACACGGTGCCGGCCTTGAGGGCCACGGCCATACGGTGGGCACGGCTGAGGTTCTCCGTGAAGACCATGGCGTTGAGGCCGTACCGCGTGTCGTTGGCGAGGGCGACGGCCTCGGCCTCGGTGTCGAACGGGTGCACGACGACGACGGGGCCGAAGATCTCCTCACGGCAGACGCGGGCATCCACGGGAGCGTCGGCGACGACCGTCGGGTGGACGAACCAGCCTTCGCCGAGGCCGCCGGTCAGGACCTTGCCACCGTCGGCCTCGATGCCGTCCACATAGCTCTTGACCTTGGTGTGGTGCTCCAGGCTCGCCAGCGGGCCGAACTCGGTGGCCGGGTCCTTCGGGTCGCCGATGCGCAGCGCCTCTGCGGCCGCGACGAAGCGGTCCATGAACTCGTCGTAGACCTCGCGCTGGACATAGAGCCTGCTGCCGGCGAGGCAGACCTGGCCGGCGTTGCGGAAGATGGCCTGGACCGCCCAGTGGACGGCGTTGTCGAGCTCGGCGTCGGCGAAGACGATGTTGGCACCCTTGCCGCCGAGCTCGAGGCTGACCGGGGTCAGTCGGGCGGCGGCGATACCACCGATGATCCGGCCGGTGCCCGACTCGCCGGTGAAGGTGATGCGGTCGACGTCGTCGTTCTCGGTGAGCTCGGCGCCCGCGGAGTCGGGGCCGTAGCCCTGGACGACGTTGAACACGCCGGGCGGGAACCCGGCCTCGATGGCGAGGCGCCCGAGTACCGCGGCCGAGACGGGGGTGTCCTCGGCGGGCTTGAGCACGACGGTGTTGCCCCAGGCGAGGGCGGGGGCGACCTTCCACGTCTCGAGCATGAGCGGGAAGTTCCACGGCGCGATCGCCGAGACCACGCCCGCCGGGTCGAACCGGCTGTAGGCGTGGTGCCCGCTGTCCATCGGGTAGGCCTCGGCGGCCGTCATCCGGGCGTGGTCGGCGAAGAAGCGGAAGTTCCAGGCCGAACGGGCGACATCGTGGCGGGCCTGCGCCACGGGCTTGCCCATGTCGCGTGTGTCGGCGAGGGCGAGCTCCTCGGAGTTCTCCTCCATGAGGTCCGCGAGGCGGTGCAGCAGCTGCTGCCGGTTCTCATAGCCCATCCGCGGCCAGGGGCCGTCGTCGAAGGCGCGACGGGCGGCCGCCACGGCCAGGGCGGCGTCCGCGCGTCCGCCGAGGGCGACCTGGGCCCAGGGCTCGCGGGTGAACGGGTCGACGGTGTCCATCCGGGCGCCGTCGACCGACTCGACCTCGACCCCGTCGATGATGTGGCCGTAGAAGTCCATGCTGCTCATCCCTTCGTCCGCCGTTCGGCGATCGTCACGTCTCCGGCGCTCCAATGGGTCGTAGGCACTTCGCGCACCACGACGCGCACGCTCTCCACGGGTGCGCCGATCGCCCGCACGACCGCCGCCGTCAGCTCGTGCTGCAGGGCTCGGAGCTGTTCCGGGGTGCGCCCCTCCGTCAGCGTCACGTCGACGAACGGCATGTCTCAGCCCCCTGCTACGACGACGGAGCCGAGGTTGGTGAAGTGCGCTGCCACCTTCGCTCCGGGCCGCACGTGCACCGCGTCGGTCATGCCGCCGGTGAGGACGATCCAGCCGGCCTCGAGCCTCAGACCGCGCCGTCCGAGGTCGTTCGCCGCCAGCGCCAGCGCCTCGCCCGGGTGCCCCTGAACCGCTGCGCCCGTGGCGGAGTCGACGATCGCGCCGTCCACCTCGAGCAGCACCGCCTCGAGGGCGAGGTCGAGACGGTCCGGCGGGAGTCCCACGGAGCCGAGGACGAACCGGGCCGACGAGGCGTTGTCGGCGACGACGTCGGGCAGGGTGAAGCGGAAGTCGCGGTAGCGGCTGTCGATGATCTCCAGGCCGCAGTAGACGCGGTCGACGGCCTCCAGGGCTGTCGCCGCGGTGACGCCCGGGCCGGCCAGCGCCCGACCGAGGACGAACACGATCTCCGGCTCCGCCCGCGGGTGGATGAGCTCGGACTGGGGCACGGGGGCGCCGGTGGGCAGCACCATCGCGTCGGTGAGCCAGCCGGTGAGCGGCGAGCTGACGTTCATCCGCTGCTGCTTGGCCCGAGAGGTGAGGCCGAGCTTGACGCCGATGACGGTCTCTCCTGCCGCGACCTTGCGTCGGAGCACCTCGTCCTGGATGGCGTACGCCGTCGCGAGGTCGAGGTCGGTCCACTCGTCGGTGATGGCCTCGAGGTCGGCTCGTGCCGTCTCGGCACCGAGCAGCACGGTGGCGGCCCGGTCGAGGTCCCAGCCCGTCGACATCAGCGGACGCCGACGGCTGCGAGGTCACCGAGGTCGCGCTCTTCGGCGAGCTGCAGGGCGATGTCGATGATCATGTCCTCCTGGCCGCCGACGTACCCGGCCTCGCCGATCCGCTGCAGGATCTCGTGCGCAGGAACGCCGTACCGCTCACCGGCACGCTCCGCGTGCAGGAGGAACGAGGAGTAGACACCGGCGTAGCCCTGCACGATCGAGGAGCGGTCCATCTGCGGGATGCGGGGCACGATCGGCCGCACGACCTCCTCGGCCGCGGCGAGGGCTGCCTGCACGTCGATGCCCGTCGGGATCCCGAGCCGGTCGAACGTGGCGGCGAGCACCTCGGTGGGGGAGTTGCCGGCGCCGGCGCCGAGAGCGAGGAGCGCGCCGTCGATCTGGCGCGCGCCGGCCTGGTAGGCGAGCACGGAGTTGGCGACGCCCATCGAGAGGTTCTGGTGGCCGTGGAAACCGACCTGCGCCTCCGCGCCGATCTCGTCGAGCACGGCCTGGACGCGGGCCTGCGCGTCGCCGAGCACGAGCGCTCCGGCGGAGTCGACGACGTAGACGCACTGGGCGCCGGCGTCGGCCATGATGCGCGCCTGCTGCGCGAGCTTCTCGGGCCCGACCCGGTGGCTGAGCATGAGGAACCCGACGGTCTCCATGCCGAGGTCGCGGGCCGCGGCGAAGTGCTGACGAGACACGTCGGCCTCGGTGCAGTGCGTGGCGACCCGGGCGACGGACGCGCCGGCGGCGTGCGCGCGGCGCAGGTCGTCGACGATGCCGAGCCCGGGGAGCATGAGAACGGCGATCTTCGCCTGGGTCGCCTCGTCCACGGCTGCGGCGACGAGCTTGATGTCATCGACGAGGGAGAAGCCGTAGTTGAAGCTCGACCCGCCGAGGCCGTCGCCGTGGGTGACCTCGATGACCTGGACGCCGGCGGCGTCGAGGGCGTGCACGATCGAGCGGACCTGGCCCTCGGTGAACCGGTGCGCCATCGCGTGGCTGCCGTCCCGCAGGGTGGAGTCGGTGATGCGGACGGGTGGCTGCTCGGTCGCGACAGCCGGTTGCTCGGTCATGCGGTGCCTCCTGCGGCGGTCGTGGCGGCCTGCCCGGCGAAGCGCGCCTGGGCCATGAGGTCTCCGACGCGTGCGGCGGAGGCGGTGATGATGTCGAGGTTGCCGGCGTACGGCGGCAGGTAGTCGCCGTTGCCGAGGACCTCGAGGAAGATCGCGACGCGGGCGTGCCCGTTCCAGATCTCACGGGGGTCGTCGAACTGGGGGTCCGCGCGGAGCGTGTAGCCCGGCACGTACTCCTGCACCCGCGTGACCATCGCGTGGATGGACGCGGCGATGGCGTCCCGGTCGCAGTCGGCGGGGATCGAGCAGAACACCGTGTCCCGCATGATCATCGGCGGATCGACGGGGTTGAGGATGATGATCGCCTTGCCGCGCTGAGCGCCGCCGATGTCCTCGATGGCGCGTCGCGTCGTCACGGTGAACTCGTCGATGTTGGCGCGCGTCCCCGGGCCGGCGGAACGCGACGAGATCGATGCGACGATCTCGGCGTACTCGACCTCGACGACTGAGGAGACGGCGGCGACCATCGGGATCGTGGCCTGTCCGCCGCAGGTGATCATGTTGACGTTGGGTGCGTCGAGGTGGAAGTCGAGGTTGACCGGAGGACAGACGAACGGGCCGATGGCCGCCGGTGTCAGGTCGACCGCCTGCATGCCTGCCTCGGCGTAGCGCGGGGCATTCGCCTTGTGTGCGTATGCACTCGTCGCCTCGAACACCAGATCGGGCACGGTCGGGAGGGCGAGCAACCAGTCGACGCCCTCGTGCGACGTCTCGACGCCCATGCTGCGGGCGCGTGCGAGTCCGTCGGACGCCGCATCGACGCCGATCATGTACTGCACCTCGATGTGCTCGCTGCGTTGCAGCTTCGCCAGCAGGTCCGTCCCGATGTTGCCGGGCCCGACGATCGCGGCAGTGGCCTTGCTCATGACGGCTCCTCGGTGAATTTCGCGGTGACGCTGCCCAGGCCGGCGAACGTCGCGGTGAACGTGTCGCCCGGAAAGACCGGGATCGAGGCGGTGACCGAGCCGGGGAGGATCACGTGCCCTGCCTCGAGGGTCACGCCCCGGGCGCCGAGCGTGTTGGCCAGCCAGACCAGGGAGGAGAGCGGTGAGCCGAGCACGGCGCCGCCCGCGCCGGTGGCGACGACCTCGCCGTTGCGGTGGAGCACGCACCCGGCGAGCCGCAGGTCCATCGAGCCGAGGGCGGTGGGCCGGCTGCCGAGCACCACGCCTCCTGACGACGCGTTGTCTGCGATCGTGTCGAGGATGCCGATGCGCCAGTCGCGGATCCGGCTGTCGATGATCTCCAGCGACGGGAGGCAGAAGTCGACGGCCGCGGCGGCCTCGGCGACGGTGACTCCGGGGCCGCGCAACGGATGGCGCAGCACGAACGCGATCTCCGGCTCGATCCTCGGCTGCAGGTAGGTGCCGGCCGGGATCGGCGAGTGCTCCAGGAAGAACATGTCGTCGAGGAGGTGACCGTAGTCGGGCTGGTCGACCTCCATCTGGCGCTGCATCACCGCCGAGGTGAGACCCACCTTGTGGCCCTTCACCGTCGCGCCGTCGGCCAGCCGGGTGCGGATCTGCAGCAGCTGGATCTCATAGGAGTCGGCGAGGGTGATGTCGGGATAGGTCTCGCGCAGCGGCTCGATCGGCTGGTGGCTGCTGTAGGCGTCCAGGAGCGCGGCAGCCGCCTCGGTCTGGGACTTGACGTCCACGTGGTTCTCCTTCTGACGGTGGCCCGAGAGTAGGCCGGGCGTGCGGACGAGCCGATAGCCCGTTCTCCCCTGCGGAACGGCCCGAGGTCCGCCGGCCGGGATGGTTCGGGCCGCTGCAGCGGGACGGTACACAGCGGTCCGGAGGCGCTGCCGGATCTGCCCACCGTCGTTCCACCCCACGGAACTGCCGTGCCGGCCGCGGCGCTGTACGCGACTACGGTGGAGGCAGATCACGACGACCGGAGGAGGGAGATGGACCCGACAGCAACGCATCCTGCGTCCTTACCGCTCCCGGTGACGGTGGTGGTGTCGCGTCGTCCCGTCCCCGGGGCGAGCACCGAGCTGCTGCAGTGGGCGCGCGGGATCTCCCATGCTGCGTCACAGTTTCCGGGACATCTCGGTGCGCAGATCTATGAGCCTGCCCCGCCTGGCTGCGAGGACCTCGTGATCGCCTTCAGCTTCGCGAACGCCGCGGACCTGTCAGGCTGGGAGAACAGCGACGAACGCCGCTCCTGGATCGATCGGGCTCGCGAGATCACCGTCGGAACGCAGACGGCGCACGGTCTCAGCGGGTTCGAGGGCATCTTCGCCCCGGTCGCGCGTGCGTCGACCGCGCCGCCGAGGTGGAAGACGGCCGCGGTCATCGCCATGGCGCTCTACCCCGCGTCGCTGCTCATCAACTGGCTGCTCGTCCCGCACCTGGGCTCGTGGAACCTGTTCCTGCGGGTCCTCCTCACGACGGCGCTCATCGTGCCGTCATGGTGTGGGCCGGCGTCCCGTGGATCACGGCTCGGCTGCACACCTGGCTGCGCCGGGGCCGGCCGCGCGACGAGTCGTCCGCGTGATGGAGCACCCGTCGCGCGGGCATCCGACGTCGGGCTGTCGCCTCACTCGGACAGGTCGGCGGCCCTGCGCTGGAGAGACTTCGTCAGCCGCTGGGCACCGGCCATCACGAGGGTGACCTGGCGCTGGAGGTTCTCGCCCATCTCCGCGGAGGACCCCGTGATGGAGATGGCGGCGACGGCGAACCCCTGACGGTCCAGGACAGGGGCGGCCACCGAGGCCAGCCGGAGCATGACCTCCTCGTTCGCGGTGGCGTAGCCCTGCCGCCGGATCTTCACCAGCTGGGCTTCGAAGTCCGCCGCGTTGCTGATCGTCCGCGCGGTGAACACCGGGAACCCGGCCTCGAGGCGCAGGTGGGCCGAGACGGGGTCGAAGGCGCAGATGACCTTGCCGGACGACGTCGCGTGCAGCGGCCACCGGCGCCGGTACTCCCCCATCGCCTGCATCCCCCGCAGGGTCGGCAGCCGCTCGAGGAAGAGCGTGTCGGCGCCCGACGGGATCGACAGGTGCACCGTCCACCCGCTCAGCTCGCGGAGCTCCTCCAGGAGTGTGGTCGAGAGCCGGCGCAGGTCGAGCCTGCTCAGGGCAAGGTGCCCGAGCTCGAAGAGGTGGACGCCGAGGCGGTACTTCCCGGTCGCGGGGCTCTGCTCGATGAGTCCGCGCGAGGCCAGGGTGGTCAGGAGACGGTGGGCGGTGCTCTTGGCGACCCCGAGGCGGCGGGCGACGTCGGAGACGCCGAGCTCCTCGTCGGTCATGAAGCAGTCGAGCAGGTCGAGGGCGGACGCGACGGACTTCAGACCGCCCTCGACCTCGACGTCGCTCACATTGGCAGGCTAACCGTCCTGGCAAGGGGCAGCCGCCCTTCGGGCACGCCGGTACGGGGAAGGTCGACGGACCGTCCCCGTATCGGAGGTCGTGCTCAGCCTCGGGCGAGGCCGTCGAGTGCTCAGGTCGCGACGGTGAGGAAACGGTCGTTGAGCTCGCGGGAGTGGTAGAAGATCGCCTTCCCGAGCTGGTCCGGCGTCCACGTCACGACGGGACGGTCGCGGAAGCAGCGGTAGCCCCCGGAGAACGTCTCGTTGCGGTTGCCGGACGGGTCGAAGAAGTAGATCGTCGTGCCGCGCGTGATGCCGTGACGAGTCGGGCCGATGTCGATCGGGACGTCGTCCATCGCGAAGATGTCCGCTGCCTTGAGGATGTCGTCCCAGCTGCGCATCTCGAAGGCGAAGTGGTGGATCTTGTTCTCGGGCGCCTCGAGCAGGGCGATGTCGTGGTTGGACTCGCCGAGGGTGAGCCACGTGGCGATGGTGTGCGCGTCGTCCTCGAGGCTGGTCCGCACCCGCTCCGTCGGGAACATCCCGACACAGTCGATGAAGAACTTCTCGATGCCCTCGGGGTCGTTGACCCACAGCAGCGCGTGGTCCAGCCGCGGGGCGCCGATTCCCACCATGTGGCGCGGGAAGGCGTCCGGGTTGTGCGTTCCGACCTCGAGGCCGTACGCCGTCATGCTGCTGTAGAACTCGATCTCGTGACCGCTCGGGAGCGTGACGCGGATCCCGTCGCCGACCTCGGGGTTCTCACCGGCGGTCATCCGGACGACGGGGTAGCCGAACTCGATCGTCTTTCGCTCGATCTCGGCGATGTCCTCGGGCTTCTCGCACTTGAACCCGCACTTGACGTAGCCGACGCCGCCTTCCTCGATCACGACGGAGTGGTGATCCCACTCGTCCCAGCCCTTGTAGTACACGCGGCCGTTCTGCTCGAGGGTCTGATAGAGCCCCACGGTATTGCCGTAGTGCTCCTTGGCCTCGGCCAAGTCGGTGACTCGCACGTGCATGTAGCCCATTCGCATGACAGCCATCGCGGTCCGGTCCTTTCGCTGGAGCCAGTGAGGAGTGGTGCAGGTCAGCCTGTGCGCGAGCCGGCGTACAGGGCCATCAGGGTGCTGACGCGTCGCAGGTTGTCCTGTCGAAGCGCGATCGTGACGTCGGTGACGGCGACGGCCCGGCAAGACAGGCAGGCGCCCCCGGCGCGCTCGTCGGCCGGCAGCACGGCGTCAGCGACGGGGTGGTCGTAGATGACCTCGCCCTTGCGGAGGTCGACCTTGCAGATCGCGCAACCGCCACGGCGGCAGCCGATCCGGTACGCGTACCCGTTGCGGTAGAGACCTTCGAGGATGGTCTCCCCATCGAGGAGGTCGATCGAGACTCCATCGCTCTCGACAGTGAGCCTGGGCACGGGACCTCCTCCTTCGAAGCTGGGGTGAGCGAATGCGGACCACTCACCCGATGGCCGCGAACGCTAGACCGATTCGCCACGGGCCGACGTGGGTGTTCCGCAAGCCGGAACCCCTGTTCTCGCCGGGACGTCAGGTGAGGCAACCCTGTGCTCGACGGTTCCGCTCGTGGCCCCAGGCACTCATGTGTCGTCCAGGTGAGCGCAGTTCTCCGACGTTGTTCCGCAGCGAGGAACAGTGCTGATGTGCGAGGCCGCGCGGCACTACAACTCTCCCATTCGGCAATTGCCGGGACCGGCTACTGGGAGGGTGCATGACGCCGTTCATGCTGAGGGTCGCCGACCTGCTGGGGGCGGAGTACACCGACGACCTCGAGATACCCGTGCCCGCCACGAGGCCGGCAGTCGTGCGCCCGGTGGGGAAGGGCAACGATCTCCAGATCGCCTACCGCGGGCTCACCGAGCAGCTGGTGTGCGAGATCAACGCGCTCCTGGCCGACGAGGACGACCACATGAGCCTTGTCGACGACATCGTCGGCAACGAGATGCTCTACACGGTGTACTACCGCGGCCGCGCCGCAGTCGTATCAACGGTTTTCGGCGAGCACAAGGCCTACGGCCGCGTCGTCGCCGACGGCCTGGACAACTCCGAGCCGCGCGAGCTCGCGGGCCCCGAGTCCGTCCAGGACCTGCTCCTTCTCCTCCTTCTGGAGTCGGACACACCGCGCCATCCGGCGCACTGAAGGACCCGCACGCACCGCACCCAGGAGGTGAGCATGCAATTCGAACTCCGTACGCAGGTCATCGAGCCCCGGCGGAAGACCTTCACGAACCTCGTGAAGCGCTATGGCGATCGGCCGGCATCTCGGTATGAAGAAGGCTCCATCGACATCCAGGCCACGGAGAACTTCCACTACCGGCCGTTGTGGGCGCCGGATCGCTGGCAGTACGACCCCGAGTTCACGGCCTTCCGGCTGACGGACCCGTACTCGTTCCTGGACCCGCGGCAGTACTACTACGCGCCCTACGTCCAGTCCCGCGCTGCGATGAACGACGCCTTCGCCAAGTCCCTCGAGTACGTCGACACGCGTGACCTGCTGCAGAAGCTCCCCGCCGGCTGGGACTCCATCGTGGGAGAGATCCTGCTCCCGCTGCGCCACTACGAGGCCGGCGCCGAGCTCATCACCATCGAAGGTTCGCGCTTCGCGTACGGCACGACCATCGACCAGTGCTGCACGTACGCCGCGTTCGACCGGATCGGCAACGCGCAGAGCATCTCCCGGATCGGCATCGTCTTCGCCGATGGCCACGACCACGCACTCGGCGTGGCCAAGGAGAAGTGGCTGTCGGACCCAGCCCTGCAGGGTCTGCGTCGCCTGATCGAAGAGCTGCTGTGCGAGGGCGACTACGCCAAGGAGCTGGTCGCGCTGGACCTGTGCGACCGGCTGCTCTACTCGGTCATGTACACGCACCTCGACGAGGCCTCCCTCGTGGGTGGTGCAGGTGCCTACAGCCTGCTGGCCCAGCACTTCGGCACGTGGTTCGCCGACCAGCGCCGCTGGATCGACGCCCTGGTCAAGGCGTGGTTCGCCGACGAGCAGTACGTCGAGGTCAACAAGGCGGCTTTCGACTCCGTCCTGTCGACGCGCTGGACCCAGATCGTCGAGGCCGTCACGGACGTCGCAGCCGCACTCGACGCACGCGTCGACACCGGCGCGGTGGACGCGCTGCGGGCGCGGGCCTCCGCGGTTTCCGGCGACCTGACCGCGCTCGGCCTGACCGTCCCTGGAGGTGCGCTGTGACCGTGTCCGCAGAGCCACGCATGGTCGGCGTCGACCTGCAGGAGAACGAGGAGAACCGGGCCGTCGTCGAGGCCGTCGAGGCCGACAACGACGACCTCACCATCCGGCACATGCCAGGGATGATCCGGCTCACTCGCCCGGGTCGCCTCGTCATCAACCAGGCGAGCGTCGAAGAGCGCATCGGCCGTCCGTGGGAGACCCACGAATTCCAACTCGCCATCATTTCCTATTTCGGCGAGATCGTTGAGTGGGATGACGATCAGATCGTCATCGCC
>JBBRAQ010000030.1:0-44121 GCA_038206635.1 Candidatus Nanopelagicales bacterium
CGGCCCACCGGCCCCCCCCCCCCCCGGGGTCCCCCCATTTCCCGGGGGGGGGGGTCCTATCCCCGGCCCCGAAACCCCCCCCACCACCAGTGACATCGCGGCCGTGCCGGGTACCGTCGTCGGGTGCAGGAGCGTGAGGCGTCGCGGTCGACCGTGGCTCGTGTGCGCGTGCAGCGGCTCGGCTCGGCCGAGGCTGGGGCGCGCAGCGACCTCGTCGTCGTCGAGGAGCCGTTGCAGGTGCACGTGGAGCACCGCGGCGTGCTCCATCTGCTGGGCTCCACGATGCGCACGCCCGGCCACGACCTCGAGCTTGCGGCGGGCCTCGCCGTCGGCGAGGGGGTGCTGCGAGCACCTGCGGACCTCGCCGGGGTCCGGCCCTGCCGCGACGGCGACGGTCCCCAGCCCAACGACGTCGCTGTCGTCCTGCGCGACGGCGTCGACCTCGACCTGTCCCGGCTGGGCCGGGTCACGACGCCCTCGAGCGCCTGCGGGCTCTGCGGTCGCGACGAGATCGACGCGATCGTCGCGTCGGCCCCGGCGGTGACCCGGACGGTCACGGTGGACGTCGAGGTCCTGGCCGCGCTGCCGGACCTGATGGCGGAGCGCCAGCGCGTGTTCCGGCGAACCGGGGGGCTGCACGCCGCGGCGCTCGCGTCGGCCGACGGCGTGGTCTCGGTCGTGCGCGAGGACGTCGGACGTCACAACGCCGTCGACAAGGTGATCGGCCACGCGGTCATGCACGGCATCACCGCCGACGTACTGGTCGTGAGCGGGCGTGCCGGGTTCGAGATCGTCCAGAAGGCGGCGATGGCCGGGATCCCCGTCGTGGCCGCCGTGTCGGCGCCGACGTCGCTCTCGGTCCAGGTGGCGCAGGAGTGCGGCCTGACCCTCGCCGCCTTCGTCCGCGGCGGCCACCTCAACGTCTACGCGGGCGCCGAACGCCTCGTGGAGAGACGCGCAGACCCGGACCAGGCCGAGCGTCGAGGGCAGGACGAGCGGGTGGAGCACGGCAAGCGCCCGGACGTACGGTCGCCCGGTCGGTGACAATCCCGGACGGAGCGCGCGCGATCGCGCCTGTGCCACCACACTCGAGGGCATGCGCTGGTTCATCCGGGACTACCACGACGACGACCTCGAGTCCGTCGTCCGGCTGCTCGACGCCACGAGCGCCCACCAGGGCAGCGTCTTCGGGCTCGCGGAGGTCATCGCGGCGCTGCGTGACGACCAGCCTGCCGTCGTCGCTCAGCGCGACGACGAGGTGGTCGGGGTCGTCGTCTCGACCGTGTCCGGGGACCGCGCCTGGGTCGCGCGCCTCGCGATCGCGGAGGAGTGGCGCGGTCAGGGCATGGCCTCGGCACTGCTCCTGGGGCTGGAGCGGGCGCTCGTCGACCAGCGCGTGCGCGTGCTGTCCTACGTGCTGCCCGAGGAGGAGCTGCTCGCCGACGGCCTGGCCAACGCCGGGTTCGCGCGCCGCCCCGCTGTCGCGTATTTCGACAAGGTCGTGTCGGTGGAGTCAGGGCAGGCCGACGTCCTCGTCGAGCTGGGTGGTCAGATGCTGCCCGGCCGGCTGTGGGACGACCTTGCCGGGATGCACCGGGAGAAGGACCTGATCGAGCGACGCGTCGTCGCCCCGCTGGACCGACCGGAGGTCGCGGCCCGGCACGGCGTCACGCCTCCCCGGGCCATCGTGCTGTTCGGCCCTCCGGGCACGGGCAAGACATCGTTCGCGCGCGCCATGGCGAGCAGGCTGGGATGGCCCTTCGTCGAGGTGCTGCCGAGCGCGCTGCTCGCCGACCCCGCCGGTCCTGCTGCGGCGCTGCGCACGACGTTCGACCGCATCCGGCGGCTGGAGCGGGTGCTGGTGTTCATCGACGAGGTCGAGGAGATCGCCGCGACGCGCGGTGATCGCCCGGCGAGCCCGATGCACGGCCTCACCAATGAGCTGCTCAAGGTCGTGCCGGCATTCCGTCAGCACGACGAGCGGCTCCTCGTGTGCGCCACGAACGACCTTCGGGCACTCGACCCGGCGTTCACCCGCCCCGGCCGCTTCGACTACGTCATCCCGATCGGCACGCCGGACGCCGCGGCCCGCACCGCGATCTGGTCGCGCTACGCCGACGACGACCGCATCGACGTCGAGGCCCTCGTCGGGCGCAGCGAGTCCTTCACCCCTGCGGAGATCGCCCACGTCGCCCGTGCCGCGTCGCAGGCCTCGTTCGAGCGCGCCGTGTACTCCGGCGTGGACGGCGACGGCCCGACGACGCAGGACTACCTCGCGGCCCTCGCGCACGCGCGCCCCTCGGTCACCGACGAGGTGCGGGCGATGTTCGACGAGGACGTCCGCGACCTCGCGCGGCTCTGAGGTCGCGGCCTGTGGCCGGGCGTCGACGCGAGTCGCGCGGTGCGGGGCTGCCAGGATCGGGGGCGTGCCCCTACCGCGTCCCGCCCCGGTGACCGCGCCCGGTCCGTCGGGCGGGGAGATGCTGCGGGCCGTGCGGGCGATCCACCGTGATCCGCTCGGCTTCCTCGACCGCATGCGCAACCGGTACGGCGACGTCCTGCAGTTCCCGATCCCCAGCCCGCCGACCTACCTCGTGACCGACCCCGAGGCCGTACGCCGCGTCCTGGTCACCAATGCCCGGGCCTACGGGAAGCGAACCCTGCAGTACACGACGCTCTCGCTCGTGACGGGGGAAGGCCTGCTCACTGCCGACACCGAGGCGTGGCGCCCGCAGCGCAAGGTGATCCAGCCGGCATTCCACCGTGCGTCGCTCGACCTCGTCGTAGGACACGTCCACACCGCCGTCGACCGGTTGCTCGCGCGCTGGGCGGCCGAGGACGGCGAGGTCGTCGACGTCGACGCCGCGATGATGCATCTCGCCCTCGAGGTCGTGGGCTCGGCGCTGTTCGGCTCTGACCTCTCCGTCGACGCCGAACGGCTGGCCGACGCGACCCTCTCGGCACTCGACATCGTGGTGAAGAAGGCGCGCACGCCGCTGCCCGTTCCGGTGTCCGTACTGACGCCGACGAACTTCGTGCTGCGCCGGGCGGTGGCGAAGCTCGACTCCGCCGTCGACGCGATGCTGACGGCGCGAGCCCGATGCCCGGTCGGACCCGACCAGCCGCCGCGGGACATGCTCGACCTCCTGCTCGCTGCCCACGACGACGACGGCTCGAGCCTCTCGCGGCGTCAGGTACGCGACCAGGTCGTCACCTTCATCGTGGCTGGCCACGAGACGGTCGCGAGTGCGCTCACCTGGGCCTGGCACCTGCTCTCGGCGCATCCCGAGGTGCTCGCGCGCCTGCGCGACGAGGTCGACACCGCCTGCCCCGACGGCGTCGTGGGCTTCGAGGACCTGGCGCGCCTGCCGTGGACGGCAGCGGTGCTCGATGAGGTGCTGCGCCTCTACCCGCCGGCGTGGCTCATCACCCGACGCGCGTTGGCGCCGGACGTCCTCGGCGACGCGGCCGTCGAGGTGCCCGCCGGCGCACTCGTCGTCATGAGCCCGTGGCTGGTCCATCGTGATGGGCGTGCGTGGCCCGACCCTGAGGCGTTCGACCCGTCGCGATTCCTCGACGCCGAGGGCCGGCGCAGCAGAGAGGCACTCGCGTCGTCGGCGTACCTCCCGTTCGGGGCAGGACCTCGGCTGTGCATCGGGCGTGACATGGCCCTGCTCGAGGGAGTGCTCGTGCTCGCCTCGCTGGCGGCGCGGGTGGATCTCGAGCCGGTGGGCCCGGCCCCGCAAGCCGTGCCGCTCGTCACGATCCGGCCCGCGCACGGGCTGCCGATGCGGGTCCGGACGCGGCAGCGCACGGCTCCTTCGGGGTGACTCTCAGGCGGTGTGGGTCGCCCAGCTGCGCACGATGTCGCGGACCGAGAGCATGCCGACGACCTCGTGCCCGTCGAGCACGATGAGGTGGCGGAAACCTCCGCGCGCCATGGCCTCCGCGGCCTGCGACAGGGTCCAGAGAGGGTTCGCGTACACCACGTCGGTGGTCTGGTGATCGGCCGTGAGCTCGATGTCGGGATCCTCTCCCGCGCCGACCGACACGAGGATGTCGCGCTCGGTGATGATGCCGATCCCCGCGCCGTCGGTGTCACTGACGACGGCCGCCCCCACCCTGCGCGACGCCATCGACGACGCCACCTGGCGCAAGGTGTGTCCGGGGCCGACCGTGAGGACGTCGCGGATCATCGCGACGTCGACGAGTGTGGTGTCGTCCACCTGCATGTTTGGCTCCCCTCGAGTTGCCGCCATCCTGGCCCGAACCCTGGCAGCGTCGCGCGCCGGGGTCAATCACAAGTGCACAATCCGGATGTCGGCCGGCAGGAGACACTGGGGTGGTGACCCAGGGCTGGACGGACGTGCGAGCGCTCATGCTCGCGCTTCTCTGGATCCCCGGGACCCTCTGGCTCGATCGCTCCGTCGGGCTCGCCGGCCAGCTCGCGCTGGGGGCCCTGACCTGGACGCTGCTGCTGTGGTGGCTGTCGCACGAGACGCGGCTCGTCCGGGCCCAGACCGCCGTCGTCGTCGCGATCGCGGCCGTCATCGAGCTGGTGTTCTCCGGCTGGCTCGGCGTCTATGTCTACCGGCTCGAGCACGTGCCCGCCTACGTCTTCCCGGGACATGGACTCATCTATCTCGCTGCCCTCACTTTCGGCCGGCTCCCGGTCGTGCGGGACAACGCACAGCTCGCCGTGCGAGCGACCGTGGCCATCGCGGGAGCCTGGGCGTTGTGGGGGCTCGTCCTCTCCCCGCGCCGCGACGTGCTCGGATTCGCCTGGTACCTCTGCCTGCTCGCGTTCCTGCGCTGGGGACGCTCGACCCTGCTCTACGTCGGAGCGTTCGTCGCCGTCAGCTACCTGGAGATCCTCGGCACGGCCTGGGGCGTGTGGGCGTGGCAGCCGGTCGACACGATCATGGGCTGGGTGCCGATGGGCAACCCGCCGAGCGTCGCGGCCGGCGGCTACGGCTGGTTCGACCTTTACGCAGTCCTCCTGGCCCCGACCCTGGTCCGCGGCTATGACCGGTGGCGCAGCCGGCGGTCCGCATCGTCAGGGCCTCAGGAGGTCAGGGTGCCAGGGCGGCGATGACCGCGTCGTGGAGCAGCCCGTTGCTCGAGACTCCGCTGCCCCGGTCGGGGCCGTCGACACCGTCGACGCCGGTGAAGCGTCCGCCGGCCTCCGTCACGATGATCGAGACGCCGGCCACGTCGTAGAGGTTGAGCTCGGGCTCCGCGGCGACGTCGACCGCACCCTCGGCGACGAGCAGATGGCTCCAGAAGTCGCCGTAGGCACGGTTGCGCCACACCGCCCGGGTGAGGGCGTCCCACCGGGGCTGGTCGGCCTCGGGGACCCAGGTGGAGTCGGAGTAGGACAGCGACGCGTCGGCGAGCGAGGAGACTCTCGAGACCGACAGTCGGCGCGGCTCGTGTCCGCCGGGCTCGTTCACCCAGGAGCCGCCGCCGAGGGTGGCCCACCAGCGGCGGGCGAGCGCCGGTGCCGACACCACGCCGACCACCAGGCGCCCTTCGTCGTCCTGCAGGCCGATCACGGTCGACCACACCGGGACGCCGCGGACGAAGTTCTTCGTGCCGTCGACCGGGTCGACGATCCAGCGCCGGCCACCGGTGCCGACCAGCTCGGGGTACTCCTCGCCCAGGACGCCGTCGCCCGGGCGCTCCGCTGCGACGAGCTCGCGGATCATCCGCTCGACCGCCTTGTCGGCGTCGCTGACCGGGGTGAGGTCCGGCTTCGTCTCCACGACGAGGTCGCGGGCGTTGAAGCGGTCCATCGTGATCGCGTCGGCGCGGTCGGCGATCAGGAGGGCCAGGGCGAGGTCGTCGACGAACGGGTGGGTGGTCACGTGCGCGACGCTACCGGGCGGCCGTCCGCGCATCGAGATGCTTGAGCATGTAGGTGGTGTCCGCCAGCACGCCCGACGGCGTCAGGGCGTGGCTGTCGACAACCCCGAAGACGCGCCATCCCATGTGGGAGTAAAGGTTCTGGGCCGGACTGCCGGTCTGGGTGTCGAGCAGCAGCAGAGTGCGGCCGTGTGCCGCGGCCCACGACTCGAGGGCCGACATCAGCGCGGTCGCGCAGCCGGTGCGCCGTGCGGCGCTGCTCACGAGCAGCTTGGACACCTCGGCGCGGTGCGGCGCGTTCTGCTTCCCGGCCGGGGTGAGGCGCACGCACCCCACGACCGTCCCGTCCTCGTCGCGCGCGACCCAGGTGCGGACGGCGGGGGACGCGAGCTCGGAGTGCCACCAGGCCTCCGCGTCGAGCCGGGTGAGCGGTGCGAGGAAGCCGACGCTGGCACCGCCGTCGACGCAGTTGACGAGCACCGCCGCCAGGCCGGCCACGTCGGCGTCCGACACGTCGGAGCAGGAACCGTCGGTGAGCAGCGAGATGGTCGGGGTCACGTCGTCCGCCCAGGGTCGCAGGGACAGGTGCCGGACAGGTCGCGGGGACAGGTCGCGGGGACAGGTGGTGCCGCTCAGCGGCCCTCGTCGGGCAGCGGTGGCTCGTCGCCGCCGGCGCGGCTGCGCAACAGGCGGCGCAGCGACTCCAGCCGGGCCGGGCCACCGGACCCGGCGTGGCCGTCGACGACCCACGTGTCGAGGGCGCACTCGGGCTCGTCGTGCGAGCAGGACCGCGGGCAGTCCTCGGTGCCCGCGCCGAGGTCGGGGAACGCCAGGATGACCCGCTGCGGGTCGACGTGGGCGAGGCCGAAGGAGCGCACGCCGGGGGTGTCGACGACCCAGCCGCCGCCCGGCAGCCGCAGGGCGATGGCCGACGTCGAGGTGTGGCGCCCTCGGCCGGTGACGTCGTTGACCCGCCCGATCGCGCGGTCGGCGTCGGGCACGAGCGCGTTGACGAGCGTGGACTTGCCGACGCCGGAGTGCCCGATGAGGACGGAGACGTGCCCGGCGAGGCGACCGAGCAGCTCCTGCACCTCGATCGGGTCGACGCCGTCCTGGCGGGTCACGACGAAGGGGACGTCGAGGGCGCCGTAGGACTCCAGCAGGGAGTCGGCCGGACGCAGGTCGCTCTTGGTGAGGACGAGGAGGGGGGACAGGCCGGAGTCGTACGCCGCCACGAGAACGCGATCGATCATGCGGGGACGCGGCTCGGGGTCGGCGAGCGCCGTGACGAGGACGAGCTGGTCGGCGTTGGCGACCAGGACGCGCTCGATCGGGTCGTCGTCGTCGGCGCTGCGCCGCAGGGCGGTCACGCGCGGCTCGACGCGCACGACCCGGCCCAAGGTGTCGGTGGCGCCGCTGAGGTCGCCCACGATGGCGACGCGGTCACCGACCACGACCCCTTTGCGGCCGAGCTCGCGAGCCTTGACGGCGTACAGCTCGGTGCCCGGATCCTCGGGCTGACCGAGCACCACGGTGAAGCGGCCTCGGTCGACGGCGACGATGAAGCCGGCCCCGGCGCCGTCGTGGCTCGGGCGCTCCTTGCTGCGCGGTCGGGACTTGCCGCGTCCGGGACGGATCCGGACGTCGTCCTCATCGAGGTCGCGGCGGCGCGAGGTCACGCCGCCCGGCTCCCGAGCATGGTGCCCCACATGCCGACGAAGTCGGGCAGCGTCTTGGCGGTGGTCGCGACGTCGACGACCTCGATGCCGGGCACGGCCAGGCCGAGGACCGCTCCGGCCGTGGCCATGCGGTGGTCGTCGTAGGTCTGGAAGACGCCACCGGACAAGGTACGAGGGCGGATGAGCAGGCCGTCGGACGTCTCCTGCACGTCGCCGCCGAGGCGGGTGATCTCCTGCGCCAGCGCCGCGAGGCGGTCGGTCTCGTGGCCGCGCAGGTGGGCGATGCCGCGCAGGTGCGACGGCGTCGAGGCGAGGGCGCACACCGCGGCCAGCACGGGCGTGAGCTCCCCGACGTCGTGCAGGTCGGCGTCGAGGCCGAGGAGGGTGTCGCCGCCGGTCACGGTCAGCCCGGCCGCGTCGAGGTGCACCTGTGCGCCCATCTGGGCGAACAGGTCGCGCAGGGCGTCGCCGGCCTGCCGGGTCGACAGGGGCCAGGACGGCACCGTGACCGAGCCACCGGTGACGACGGCGGCGGCCAGGAACGGCGCAGCGTTGGAGAGGTCGGGCTCGACCTCGCGGTCGAGTGCGTGGATCGGGCCGGGCAGCACGGTCCAGGTGGCCGCGCTCGGGTCGTCGGCATCGACGTCGACGTCGACGCCGTGCTGGCGCAGCAAGTCGACGGTCATGTCGATGTGGGGCATCGAGGGAACGGGGTCGCCGCGGTGGCGCACGATCACGCCGGCGTGGAATCGGGCGGCGGACAGCAGCAGGCCGCTCACGAACTGGCTGGAGGCGGAAGCGTCGAGACGCACCTCGCCGCCCGGCACAGCGCCGGTTCCCTTGACCGTGAAGGGGAGGGTGCGCCGTCCGTCGTCGTCGACCTCGACGCCGAGGGACTCGAGGGCCCCGATGACCGCGCCCATCGGCCGGACCCTGGCCCGGGGATCGCCGTCGAAGCGGATGTCACCGCGGGCCAGCGCCGCAGCGGGGGGCAGGAAGCGCATGACGGTGCCGGCCAGGCCGCAGTCCACGTGGGCCGGGCCGCTGAACCGTCCCGGTGTCACGTGGATGACGCCGCCGGACGCGACGCCCTCGAGGCCGACGCCGAGGGTGCGCAGGGCTCCGGCCATCAGTGCGGTGTCTCGCGCCCGCAGGGCGCCGGTGATGCTCGAGGGGCCATCCGACAGTGCCGCGAGGAGGAGCGCGCGCACAGTCAGGGACTTCGATCCCGGCACTGCGACGACGGCCCGGACGGGCTCGGTCGCGAGCGGTGCCGGCCACGGATGGTCGTCTGATGCCACGCCCGCAGCCTAGTCGAGCGCCGACCACCCCCTCATCCCCGTTCTAGAGCCGCATGTCACTGGTGGTGTGGTCGATTCAGGCGGCGGGAAGCGACCACACCACCAGTGACATGCGGGCTCGCGGAGCGGGCCAGGGTGTGGCTTGGGTGCGGCCGCTGCTGCGCGGGCTGCCGGTGCGGCAGGATCGGGGCATGTGCGGGAGGTATGCGGCGAGCAGGAACCCCGATGACCTCGTCGAGGAGTTCGAGGTCGTCGCGCGGCCGGAGAAGGTCCTCGGGCCTGACTACAACGTCGCGCCCACCAACGAGGTGTACGCCGTCATCGATCGTCGCCCCCGGCGCGCGCCGGGGGAGTCCGGCAGCGGCTCCGGCGGCACCGGCTCCGGCACCGGCGGCTCTGGCGACGCCGTCGGCACTGAGGGCGAGGTGCGGCGTGAGCTCGCGGTGGTGCGCTGGGGGCTGGTGCCCTCCTGGGCGAAGGACCCCTCGATCGGCAGTCGCATGATCAACGCCCGGATGGAGACCGTGGCGGAGAAGCCGGCGTTCCGGCGAGCCTTCGCCCGGCGCCGGTGCCTGCTTCCCGCCGACGGCTACTACGAGTGGTACACGCCGCAGGACGGCCCGAAGGGGAAGAACGGCAAGCCGCTCAAGCAGCCGTTCTTCATCCACCCAGCTGACGGGGGAGTGCTCGCGATGGCCGGGCTGTATGAGCTCTGGCGCGACCCCTCCCGCGAGGACGGCGACCCTCGCGCCTGGCTGATGTCGGCCACGGTCCTCACCACGACCGCGGAGGACGCCGTCGGCATGATCCATGACCGCATGCCGCTCCTTGTCGAGCGCGAGCGCTGGGACGACTGGCTCGACCCCGACCTCGACGGCTCGACCCGCGACCTCGCCGGGCTGCTCGTGCCGGCGGCGCCGGGCCGGCTCGACGCCTACCCGGTGTCGACGGCCGTCAACTCCGTGCGCAACAACGGCCCCGAGCTGCTCATCCCGCTCGACGCCGAACCCGCGGCCGACGTCACCGACGCAGGACCCGGGCCCGACGCCCTTCCCGACGCGCTGTTCTGAGCGGTGGGCAGGTGACGCGGAAGGTCCGCACGTCCACCGTCGACGTCGCGACGCCGGTCGGCACGGCCCGCCTGCACGTGTGGGCGGTGGCGCGACCGCACGCCCTCGTCGTACTCGGGCACGGCGCCGGCCGCGGCGTCGACACCGCGGACCTGCTCTCGCTGGCGGAGGCGCTGCCGCTGCTCGGCGTCGGTGTCGTTCTCCTCGACCAGCCGTGGGTGCTCCAGGGCCGCCGGATCGCCGTGGCGCCCCCGGTGCTCGATCGGGCCTGGGCAGCGGCGCTGGGGTCGGTGCGTGGCGCCGCAGGGGCCACGTCGCGGACGCCGCTCGTCGTCGGCGGGCGGAGCGCCGGTGCCCGGGTGGCCTGCCGCACGGCCGCCTCCACCGGGGCCGACGCCGTCCTGCTCCTGGCCTACCCGCTCGTGCCGCCTCCGGCCCGACGGTCCCAGGCGGCGCTGGACAAGGCGCTCGACGTACGCCGTGAGGAGCTGCGACTCCTTGGTGGGCAGGGGATCCCGGTCGTCGCGCTCCAAGGCGACCGGGATGTCTTCGGGTCGGCGCGGGAGCTGGCCCGCGCCGCCGGTCGCGGCGTCGAGGTGCTCGCCGTCCCCGACGCCGACCACGCCCTGCGCGTGCGTCGCGGCGGTCTGGATCCGGCGCCGAGGCTGCTCGAGGGTGCTCTCCGGGCGCTCACGAGGGCTCGCGGGGAATGACGGAGGCCGGTCGCGTTGTTCCCTCTGGCGTCACCGTCGCTGCGACTGGAAGGGGGGTTCGGGTGCTCGTCCTCACGCCCTCCGAGACCTACCTCGATCTACCCGAACAGGTCGGTGGAGCCTCTGGCCCACTACGCTCGTGGGTGATGCCCCCCGAGATCACAGACGAGTCCACCGACGCGGCCATCGAGCCCGTGGCAGAGACGGACGCTCAGCGCACCGAGCGCTTCGAGCGCGATGCCCTGCCCTTCCTCGACCAGCTCTACGCCGCCGCCCTGCGGATGACGCGCAACCCCGCCGACGCCGAGGACCTCCTCCAGGAGACCTTCGTCCGGGCCTTCTCCGCCTTTCACCAGTACCGCGACGGCACCAACCTCAAGGCCTGGCTCTACCGGATTCTCACCAACACCTTCATCAACGGCTACCGCAAGAAGCAGCGCGAGCCGTTGCAGTCCAGCGCCGACGACGTCGAGGACTGGCAGATGGCCAGGGCCGAGGCGCACACCTCGACCGGCCTGCGCTCGGCCGAGGCCGAGGCGCTCGACCACCTCCCCGACTCCGACGTCAAGGACGCGCTCCAGTCGATCCCCGAGGACTTCCGCATCGCGGTCTACCTCGCCGACGTCGAAGGCTTCGCCTACAAGGAGATCGCCGAGATCATGGGAACGCCCATCGGTACCGTGATGTCGCGCCTGCACCGCGGTCGCAAGCAGTTGCGCGACCTCCTCGAGGACTACGCACGCGAGCGCGGTCTGGTCCCGGCACTGCCCGCGCAGGAAGGGGAGTCCTCATGAGTTGTGGCAACCACCACGACACTCCGTGCGGCGAGGTCCTCGACACGGTGTCGGCGTTCCTCGACGGCGAGATGACAGCGCACGACCACCACCGCATCTCCGAGCACTTCGAGGAGTGCGGGCCGTGCCTGCGCGAGTTCGGCATCTACCAGGAGGTCAAGATCCTGGTGGCCCGCTCCTGCGGGAGCGACCACCTGCCCGACGAGGTCCGAGCCCGGGTCGTGAGCCGGATCCGCGAGGTCACCCTGACCCTGCGCGCGGAGTCCGCGGAGTCCTGATCGCCCCACCAGCACATGAGGAAGGCCCGCCCCCGATGGGGGCGGGCCTTCCTCATGTGCTGGTGGGGCGACGTCTCAGGCGTTGGGACGGTTGCCGCCGTTGGCGTTGCTCTTCTTGCGGGTACGACGCTTGCGCGCACGCTTGCTCATGAGAACTCCTGTGTCTGCCGGTGCTGACGACCTGCGGACCGGCGACGGGTCGCGGTCTCGAGAGAACAGTCTCCCACACCGGACGAGGTGGCCGGACCGGGCGGTGGCTCGGCGAGCGTCACTCCGCCAGACGGCGGTTGACCGCGGCGAGCACCGAGCGGGCCACCGCGTCCTCCTCGTCCCCGCGCACGAGGGCGCTGCCGCACAGTGCCTGCTCACCCAGCCGCGGGATCGTGATCGACAAGGTGGTGAGGGCGACCTCGCGGTTGCCGATCTCGAGGATCTGCGAGCTCTCGACCTGAGCGGGGATCCCGAGGAGCTCGGTGAGGGCGCCGAGGGTGGCCGACGCCACGATGCGCGGCCGGTGCAGCGGCGAGGACGGCCCGCCGGCCTCGCCGCTGAACACCGAGCCGGCGATCGCGAGCGTGACGTGGACGTGGGTGTCGCCACCGGAGTTGCGGACCGTGATGCTGGTCAGTGCCGGCCGGGGGAGCGACTCGTCGACCGGTGCCGGCTCCGGCTCCGGCTCGCTCATGTCCCCGACGACGACGGCGTCGGCCACGTCGTCGGGGATCTGGACGACGCTGACGATGCGGTGGTCGATGTCGAGGTCGAACTGGGCCATCGCGACCGACTGCACGTCGCGCACGACCTGCTTGGCTGGCTTGAGGCCCCCGGCAACGACGTGCACCTCGATCGGGTGGGCGTCCGGGCTGGTCCGCACGCTCGCCTCACGGATCCCGGGCACGGCCCGCAGGGCCGCCTCGAACTCGGGCAGCAGGCGTAGGGCGGTCATGAGTCCTCCGACAGGGCGATAGGGGTAGCGGTGCCCCATCGCGTGGTGGTGCGCGAGCGGTGAGGGATCATCGCGGTTCCTCGCCTGGGTCGTCGTTCGGGGTGTCCGTCGAGTCATCCGTCGAAGGGTGGTGCGGCGGCGTATCGGGGGTGTCGGCGCCGTCATTCAGGACGGTAAGCCCGGCCACCAGCAATCGTCGTGGGGACGCGCCGGGGCCGGTCGTGTCGTGCGCCTCAGAGGAGGCGGCCGAGGAAGGCTGCGGCTGCGGCGGCGACGGCACGAAGAGCGGGGACGGCACGAAGAGCGGGGACGGCGTCGACTGCTTCTCGGGAGCAGGGGCGAAGCCGGGGCGCAGGAGCCCGGGCGAGCCGACCGGCGAGGCGGCGGCACCCGGCTCCGTCGGGGCGCCGGGGCCCTCGACCGGGCGCAGGCGGTGCCGCCCGTCGTTACCGGGACCGGGTGAGCCTGACGTGGTCGTGGACAGGTTTGTGGACTCGGCCGGGGCCGGTCCGGGGCCGGGGGCCGTCGCTGTGGTCCAGGAGCTCGCGCTCTCCGCCACGGCGTCTGCGGCGGCCCGGTCGGACTCGGCGAGGGTGCCGAGCAGGTCAGGGAGGACGGCGATGACGTGCCCGGTGAGTCCGCGCACGGACTCGCGCTGCCACCAGCGCAGGGTGCGGGCCACAGCGCCGTCGATGGTCCCGGCCGCCTCGGCCTCGGCGAGCTCGGCGTCGAAGCGGGCGGTGGCCGGGTCGGCACGCACGGCGAGCAGGGCGGAGAGCAGGTCGGAGTAGGCGGCGGCCCGGGCGGACTCATCCATCGAGCGCACCCCCTCCGGTGCGGGGGCCTCGTCGCTCGGCGACTGACCCGGTGATGCTGGTGAGACTAGTGAGGGGGTTCACTTGTAGTCAGCAGTGCCACGCGGTGCTGCGCCGTTCGGGCGATCCGGTGACCACCTGTGATCACCCGTCCGGTCTACGGACGCTCCACGGAGTGACGGCGACCACGTCCCGGGTGAGGTGGGGGAGAAAACGGACACAGAGGACTTGACGAACCACTGTTCACGGCTGTCACAGTGGTGTTCGTCACGGGGAATCGACAATCGGACACGTTACGTGAGTTCTACATCACGCAGCGGTACCATCCCCGTCGCCCGGTGACCGAGGAACTCGCACCGGCACCGGCCACGTGGGCGCACGTCACGAGCACGAGCACGGCACGAGCACGGCACGAGCACGGCACGACAACTCAACAGCGGCAGGAACGGGATCGGCAGCCGGGAGTGAACCACTGCGCGTTGCGGACGCACCTCGGCGTGTCCGTCAACGGGCAGGAACTTCAGCTCCATCGGCGCACGACGGCGCAAGCCTGCGTGCACCGGGCGTATCGCGAGCGGAGCGGAGTGAGCACGGGCGACCAGCGGTGCCCGTGACACGCATCGCGAGGAGTTGATCTACCAGATGAAGAAGATCGTGGCCGTCGTCGAGCGCATTCTCTCGACCGAGGCTCACTGGACCTGGACCGACCGGTAGTCCTCGGACTCCGGCGTTCTGGGAACAAGATCGATGAGAAGTTCAAGTTCGGGCCTCTGCTGCCGATCCCGATCCTGCCGACATCTATTCAGCCGACGTCCGTGGCGACCAGAGAAGGGGGGTACTCATGCGCGACCTGCCGGTCATGGCGCGTGCCTACGTCTCCGCCGTCGTCATCGTGGGCACCCTCATCCTTGCCGGTGGTGTGCTGCACCTGGACCGCAGCAACATCCTGACCGCGGTGACTCTGGTCGGGCTCTTCGCGGTGACCCATCTGACTCGCAGCCCGCTGCGGAACAACACCGCCACCGTCCGGGTGATCAACATCAGTGTCGTGATGCCGATCTCGATCGCGGCCGTGATGCTCCTCGGACCCTGGACCGCACCGCTGGTCGCCGCTGCTGTCTTCGTCGACCCGGGCAACCAGTGGTTCCGTCGGTTCTTCAACGTCGGCATGGTCGCGATCGCGGTCTGCGTCTCCTCGATCGTCTACGTCTCCCTCGGCGGTGAGCCGATCACCTCGACCACTGACTTCCGGGATCCGCGAGCGGTGCTCATCCCGGTCCTCGTCGCGGCACTGGTCATGGAGGCCGTCAACGCACTGCTCCTGGTGACGGTCATCGCGATCACCCAGAACGTGTCTCCGCTGCGGGTGTGGTTCGGGAAGATGTCGGAGTCGGCGTTCCCGATGTTCATCTACTCGATCTTCGGTCTGCTGCTGGCAGTCGTCTGGTCCTACGTCGGTCCGATCTCGGCGGTCCTCGTGCTCGCGCCGCTCATGGTGGCGCGCTGGGTGTTCGCCGAGTTCTCCCTGCGCCAGGAGGCCTACGAGGCCACCATGCGCTCGCTGATCAAGTCGGTCGAGACCAAGGACCTCTACACGCGCGGCCACTCCGAGCGCGTCTCGCGGGCCTCGGTGCTCATCGGCCGCCGGGCGGGCCTGCGTGAGGACCGCGTCGTCACCCTGCGGTATGCCGGCATGCTCCACGACGTCGGCAAGCTCGGCGTCCCGACCTCGGTGCTGCAGAAGGCCGGCCGGCTCACCGAGGACGAGTTCGAGGCCATCCAGAAGCACCCGCTGCGCGGCCGTGAGATCACCAAGGACCTCGAGTTCCTCGGCGAGGCCATCGAAGGGATCCTCTACCACCACGAGCGCATCGACGGCCGCGGCTACCCCGACGGGCTCACCGGCGCCGAGATCCCCGAGTTCGCCCGGATCATCGCCGTGGCGGACGCCTTCGACTCGATGACGACGACCCGGTCCTACCGGGGCGCGCGGAGCATCGAGGACGCCATCGAGGAGCTCATCCGCTGCAAAGGGTCGCAGTTCGACCCGGTGATGGTGCAGGCGCTGACCGAGGCGATCGAGGCCGAGGGCTGGGACGCCTCCGACACACTGCCCACCGATCTCCCCGCCGCCGTCGCGGGTCTGCCCTCCTTCGCCAGCGACGACGACGACCCCACGGCCGCCGGGCGTCTGGGGCTGCCCACCGCCACACCCGACGACGCCTCCGAGCTCGAGTCTGACCCTGCAGCAGGCACCGTCGTGGAGGAGCGCTCGTGAGCGGCGAGCGCGAGCTGCGCGCCGCCGGGCCGCTCGTCGTCGCCGCCGGCCTCGCCGCGGTCGCGTCCGTCGCCGTCACTGCCGAGCAGGTCTCCGCCGCGCCAGTGGGCACCGTCGGCGTGCTCCTGCCCATCTCGGTGGCGTTCGCGGTCTTCATCGCCGTGGGCGAGATCCTGCGCATCACCCTTCCAGGTGGTCGCCAGAGCGCGCCGCTCGCCTCCGCCGGCGCCATCGCGTTCGCCCTCGTGCCGTCCTTCGGCGGCGAGGCGCTGCACTATGAGTTCCCCCTCGCCGTCACCGTCGTCACCATCGGCTCGGTGGTCGGGGCCTTTCCGCGCGCGCTCGTCGGCCGCGGCATGCATCTCGACGAGCTCGCCCGGCGGGTCCTCACCACCATGTTCGCTGCGGCGCTGCTCCGGCCCCGCCTCCCGGACCTCGCTCCCGACGCCGGCGACACCGCCTGGAAGCTCGCGCTGGGGATGACCCTCGCAGCGCTGCTGGCGGCCGTCGCCGACGCCACGCTCGCGGCCGGCGTCCGCTCGAGCCAGTCACGAGCGCCGTTCAGCACAGCTCTCGTCGATGAGTTCCGAGCCCTCGCCGGGATCGCATCCGCGATCGGTGCCACCGGCGTCCTGATCGCGCTCGCCGCACCGAAGATGGGGTACTGGGCCCTCCCGGTCTTCGCCATCCCGCTGCTGCTCACGCAGTTCTCCTTCCGGCGCTACGCCACGATCGATGCGACCTACCTGCAGACGATCCGGTCGCTGTCGAAGGTCACCGAGGTCGGGGGCTACACCGAGATCGGCCACTCCCGACGGGTGCAGCGGCTCGCCGTCACGATCGGCCGCGAGATGGGCGTGAGCGAGCGCGACCTCAAAGACCTCGAGTACGCCGCCCTCATGCACGACATCGGGCAGCTCTCCCTCACCGACCCGATCCCCGGCGGTGCCACGACGATGGTGTCGCCGCTCGACCAGCGCCAGATCGCCGAGCTGGGGGCCGAGGTCATCCGTCAGGCCGGCGTCCTGGACAAGGCCGCGCTCATCGTCGAGCGCCAGTCCGATCCTTACCGCCCTCACCGGGGCCGCCTCGACACCTCGCTGCCCCTCGAGAGCCGCATCATCAAGGCCGTGAACGCCTACGACGACCTCGTGGGCGCCTCGCTGGAGAGCGACCGCAAGCTGCGCGCCATCGAACGCCTGCAGATGGGGATCGATCGCGAGTACGACCCCGCGGTCGTCGATACCCTCGCCCGCATCATCGAGCGCCAGACCGAGTACGCCTACTGAGGCTCGGTGCCCTCGCGAGCCGCGTCGGGCACGTGCGGCAGCTCCAGACGCACGTCCGGCAGCCGCTCCTCGTTCTCGGTCCCGTCCGTTCCGTAGAGCTCGTCCGCCCCCTGCGCGGCATAGAAGGCGCGCGCGTGGTGGTTCTCCGCGAAGCACCACAGCTGCAGCGAGCCGGGGTTCTCGGCGCGAGCGTGGGCGAGCAGCGCCGAGCCGACGCCCCGACGCCGCACCGTCGGGTCGAGGTAGAGGTGGACCAGCTCGCGCTCGCTCCGGTCGACGACCGCAAAGCCCACGACCGAGCCGGCCAGGACCGCGACGTACGCCGCCTGGGTCGCGACGGACCGGCCGAAGAACTCGAGGTCCTCGGCCTGGCTGTGCAGCTCGGGGAGCCACGGCATCGCCGCGGCCCGGGAGTCCCGGAAGAGGGAGGCGATCCGCGGCACATCGGCGGCCTCCGCCACTCGCATCGTCATTTCCCTCACGAAGGGCGACGGTAGCGTCCGGCGGCGCCACGGCGTGCCAGGATGGGCCGTCCCGCTCGATCGACTCCTGGAGGATCCGTGGCCACCGAGGTCTGTGCCGAGATGGTCGCGAACGTCGTGCAGCTCGTCGTGGCGCCGGGCGCCGAGGTCGCCGCGGGCGACACGCTGCTCGTGCTCGAGTCGATGAAGATGGAGATCCCGGTGCTCGCCGAGGGCGGCGGCACGGTCATCGAGGTGCGCGTCACCGAGGGTGACGTGGTGCAGGAGGGCGATGTCCTCGTCGTCGTGACCTGACACCTCCCGGCGAGGTCGTCGCGGGGCCGGATCCGGACCCGCGGATCGCCTGCCCGCGCTCAAGCAGGGCAGGGCGCGCGCCGATGTCTTGGGGGTGACGCAGACCGTCGATCCAGTCCTCGCCCCGCCGCCCGCCTCCGGTCCGGCCGCTCTCGCGCCGCCGCCTGCTCATGCGGCGGTCATCCCAGCCGCAGTGCCCCCCGCGGCCCAGACGGGACCGGTGTCGGTGATCCCGTTCCTGCGCGCCCTGGTCGAGAGCGGCGGCTCCGACCTGCACTGCAAGGTGGGCTCGGCCCCGCGCGTGCGCGTCGACGGCGTGCTGCGCAAGCTCCAGGTGCCCGACCTCCGACCCGAGGACACCGAGCACTTCGTGCGCGAGGTGCTGCGCGGGGACCTCATCGAGGAGTTCGCCCGGTCCAACGAGGCGGACTTCGCTTACGGCATCGACGGCGTCGGCCGCTTCCGCGTCAACGTCTTCCGCCAGCGCGGCAGCGCCGGCCTGGTCTTCCGTCGGGTGTCGATCGGTGCCATCCCGCTCGAGGACCTCGGGCTTCCGGCGGTCCTGTCCCCGCTGTCGCTCGAACCGCGCGGCCTCGTCCTCGTGACAGGTCCCACGGGCTCGGGCAAGACCACGACGCTCGCCGGCATGGTCGACAACATCAACGTGCACCGCGACGTCCACATCGTCACGATCGAGGACCCGATCGAGGTTCTGCACCACGACAAGCGCGGCATGATCAACCAGCGCGAGGTCCGCGTCGACACCAAGGACTTCTCGACCGCGCTGCGTGCCGCGATGCGCCAGGACCCCGACGTCATCCTGGTCGGTGAGATGCGCGACCAGGAGACTGTCAAGGCGGCCCTGTCCGCGGCCGAGACCGGTCACTTCGTCATGTCGACGCTGCACACGACCGATGCCCAGGAGACTATCGCGCGCATCATCGACTTCTTCCCGCCGCACGAGCAGAACCAGATCCGCCTCGCGGTCGCAGGTTCTCTCCGCGGCATCTTGTGCCAGCGCCTCGTCCCGCGGGCCGACGGCCTCGGTCGCTGTGTGGCGATGGAGATCTGCATCAACACCGGCCGGGTCCAGGACGCGATCGTCGACCCGGACAAGACGAGCTCGATCCACCAGCTCATCGCCGAGGGCGGCTTCTACGGCATGCAGACCTTCGACCAGCACCTCGTCGCGCTCTTCCGCGACGGCGTCGTCACCCTCGATGCCGCGATGGATGCCTCGACCAGTCCCCACGACCTCATGGTGGAGCTCCAGCGCCTCGGGCTCGTCGCCTGATCGCCCCTCGGCGAGGGCCTACCCTCGGGGCATGACCGCACCTGAGGTCGGGGCTTCGGCCGCGCTGTCCTTCGACGTGAGCGACGACGACACGGCCCTGGCGCTCGGGAGCGGCGACGTCCCCGTGCTCGCGACACCCCGTCTGCTGGCCTGGCTGGAGGCTGCCACGGTCGAGTGCCTCGCCGCGTCGCTGCCGGAGGGCGCGACCAGCGTCGGCACGCGCATCGAGATCGAGCACCTCGCGGCGTCTCCCGTCACTGCCCGGCTGATCGCCCGCGCGTCGGTCTCCTACGTCGACGGCCGCCTTGTGCGCTTCGAGGTGGCCGCCGAGCACCAGGTCGGCGACGGTGACCTTGTCGTCGTGGCCACGGGGCGGGTGACCCGTGTGGTGGTCGACCGCGCGAAGTTCCTGGCGCGCCTCTAGACCGCGCCCGGCCGCTGGCGCACCCCGGGCATCACGGCGCGGTGCCACACGCGGAGGTCGATGCCCGGCGCTGGCTCCCAGTCGCGCTCGGGTTGGCGGGTGAAGCCGATCCGCTCGTACGCCGTCGCCGCCGCGACGTTGTCAGCGATCACGCAGAGCACCAGCCAGGACAGGCCGTGGTCGACGGCGTACTCCTGCACTGCCTCGACGAGCCGCGTGGCGACGCCGGAACCCCACGCATCGGGGGCGACCCCGAGGTAGCGGAACTCGACCTCGTCCGCCCGCGCGAGCTCGGAGTGGCCGCTGCCGTGCGGGGTGATGGTGACGCAGCCGACGATCCGGCCGGCGCGCACGGCGACGAGCACCGGGACGTCGGGCGCCCGTGCGGCGACGTCGCGGACCTGGACGCCGTAGCCGCGGTCGTTGTCGAGGAGCCCGCCCTGCGTGTACGCCGCCTCCACGAGCGCGCCGGCGCTCTCGTACTCCTGCGGGCGCACGGGGCGGATCTCCAGGGCGGTGCCGCGGCTGTCGGCGGTCGTGCCCGTCGCCGCTCCGCCCGGTGTGGACACCGGCTCAGACACCCGTGGTCGAGCGCGGGTAGGCGATCGTCGGATCGGTGAGGACGTTGACGAGGTACGGGACGCCGGAGGCGAAGGCCCGGTCGATGGCAGCACCGATCTGACGCGGGTCGGTGACGGTCTCGCCGTCGCCGCCGAGGGCCCTCACGACCTCGTCGTATCGTGTGCCTGGGCGCAGCTCCGCGGCGACGTCGTACTGGTAGAGGAACTGCATCGGGTGCTTCTCGAGCCCCCAGATGCCGTTGTTGCCGACGATCATCACGACCGGAAGGTCGTGACGCACGAGGGTGTCGACGTCCATGAGGGAGAAGCCCGCCGCGCCGTCGCCGAGGAGCAGGACGACCTGGCTGGACGGCCTCGCGATGCGCGCAGCGATGGCGTAGCCCAGGCCCGTGCCCAGGCAGCCGTAGGGCCCTGGGTCGAGCCAGCCTCCGGGACGGCGCGGCTCGACGTACTTGCCGGCGTAGGACACGAAGTCACCGCCGTCACCGATGACGACGGCGTCCTCCGCGAGACGGGGGATCAGCTCGCCGTAGATGCGCGCCGGGTGGATCGGGTCCCGGTCGCTGGCGAGGTCGGCGGAGTCTCGGGCCGACGCTGCCGCGGCGACGTCGCGAAGCCCGTGAGCCCAGCCGTCGAAGCCCGGACGCCGGAGGAGGTGCTCGAGCCCCTCGTGCAGGCCGTCGAGTGCGAGGCCGAGGTCGGCCGCGACGCTCGCGGCGACGTCGGCGTGCCGCGCGAGCTGGCCGGGGGAGTCGACGACGTGGACGACGCGCGCGGCGGTGGAGCCGTCCTTGCCGCCGAACACGCCGTAGCCGAGACGGAAGTCGAGTGGGGTCCCGACGACGATGACGAGGTCCGCCCCGGCGAACGCGGCACCACGGGCCCGGGTGACCAGGAGCGGGTGGCCGACCGGCACGACACCGCGGCCCATGCCGTTGGCGATGACGGGGATCCCCGAGGCCTCGGCGAAGCGGAGCGCCGCATCTTCTGCGCCGCCGGACCAGACGTCGCCGCCGAGGACCAGTACCGGGTGCTGGGACTCCGAGAGCAGCCGCACCACCTCATCGATGTCATCGGGGTCCGGCATCTGCGCCGCCGGACGTACGGCCACGGCGGGAGCGACGTCGGCGTAGGAGAACAGGACGTCCATCGGGACGTCGAGGAACACCGGCCCGCGGTGCGGCGTCGACGCGGTCGTGAACGCCCCGGAGACGGCCTCGCCGATGTCGTCGGTGGCGTGCACCGTGGCCGCGTGCTTGGTCACCGGGGTCAGCAGCGGCGGCTGGTCGAGCTCCTGCAGGGCACCCGTGCCCCAGCGGCCGTCGGGTGACCGCCCGCCCAGCACGACGAGCGGCGAGCCGTTGAAGTGTGCCGTGGTGATGCCGCTGACGGCGTTGGTGACCCCGGGCCCGGCCGTGACGACCGCGAGCCCGGGACGCCGGGTCAGCTTCGCGGTGCCCTCCGCCGCGAACACCGCCGTCTGCTCGTGCCGGACGTCGAGGAGGCGCATCACCGGCATACCCGCGTCCAGGCCGGCCTTGCCGCCGACCGCCGCGTCGTACAACGGGAACACGTGCGCCCCCGACAGCGTGAACATCGTCTCGACGCCGTGTGCCGCCGCAGCAACAACCGCATGCGTCCCGCCGTGCCCGTTGAGCGTCGCACCGTCCTCCGTCATACCCAAAACCTACCCGCCAGTAGTCTGAGGTTGGCGATGAAGGTGGCCTTCGGTGCTAAGAGCTCAACAAAGTGACCCATCATGATGAGGGGGTGCGGCGTCGGAGCGCGGGCTCATCGAGGCGACAGGTCGACGTCGACCACATCGGCGACGTGGGCGAACCCGAGTCGCTCGTAGATGGCGTTGCTCGTCGGGTTCGCCGCGTCGGTATACAGCATCACGGTGTCGACCTCAGGGAGCAGGTGCTCCACCACGGCGGCGGTGATGGCGCTGCCGTACCCGTGCCCGCGCAGGGCCGACAGCGTGTACACCGGACCGATCCGGACAACGGCTGCGCCCGGTGTCCTGACCACGGGGGCATGGCCCGCCATCGAGACCGGGTTGCCCGCCACCTCCCAGATCCAGGTGGTCTCGAGCCGGCTCAGGGCGGCGGCGCCAGCGTCGATCACGAGGATCCCGCAGTCGACCGCGAACTGGCGGGTCCACGCGATCGTGAGCCCGAGGTCGGACGAAGTCGCACGCCGTGCCGCACCCGCGACTACCGGAGGGGCGACGTACCCGCCGAGCACCATGACGCGTTCCCCCATGTACGGCGTCACCCTCGAGCCCGCGCCGGACGCCACCGCGTCGGCGAGCTCCAACGGCGCGATCATCCCGTGGACCGGGACGCCGGTGGACGCCGCCGCCACGCCGATCGCGTGCGCAGCAGCCGGGCTCATCGGACCCACCAGCAGCTTGTGGGGAAGGGTCCACAGTGCTGCGCCGATCACGGTTGCGTCATCGTCAACCACGACGAACCAGAACGCTCGGTCATAGCTGCGGCCCTCGGTGACCGACTGAGCGATCGAGCCAAGCATGTTGGTCCCCACCGGGTCCGCGGCCCGTAGCCCGCGCGTCGCGGCGAGGAACTCCCGGGCGTCGGTCGGCTGCAGCACTCGCATGATGTCCCCCCCTCGAAGGCTCGATCGTCCCGCAACGGTGGACGGGCGTCGATCGGATTGGGTGACGTCGCGCGCTGGTGGACCTTCCCGCGCGTCGCAGGGCTCCGAGCAGCACCCGGTGCTCTCCCGGACGGCGCGAGTCGACGCGCTGGCCGGAACTGGGGTGGCGCCCACGAGGGCCGCTAGCGTGGACGTATGGCCCGCTTCGACGATGTCGCGCGTGAGCGCACCGACCTGTCCGAGGCCGACATCGACCACCTGCGGGCGCTGGTCGCCGACTGGACGCTGCTCTCAGACCTCGCGTTCGCCGACCTCGTCCTGTGGCTGCCGACCTGGCACGGCGGCGGGTTCGTCGCGGCCGACCAGGTGCGACCAACGACGGGCCCGACCGTCTTGTTCGACGACATCGTCGGTCAGTACGCCGCTCGCGGGCGTCGTCCCCTGCTCGACCGCGCGGTCGCCTCGAGGTCGGTCGTGGCCGAGCGCGGCGCGTCCGGTCCGGCCCCGGTGGAGTCGATCCCGGTGATCCGCGCCGGCCGCCTGCTCGGTGTCATCGATCGGCACTCGGGGATGTCCGGCCGTGATTTCGGACCGCTGGAGCAGGCCTACCTCGAGGCGGCCGACGAGCTCGCCGTCATGGTGGTCGACGGCACGTTCCCGCCGTCTCAGCCGCTGGCCCGCACGGGTTCGCCGCCACGCGTCGGCGACGGCCTCGTCCGGCTCGACGTCGAGGGGCAGGTCATGTTCGCGAGCCCCAACGCGCGCTCGGCGTACCACCGGCTCGGGCTGGCCATCGACCTTGTCGGAGTCGACCTGGCTCGGACGAGCGCCAAGCTCGCACGACGTCCCGGGCCGGTCGACGAGGCGCTCGCGGTCGTGGCCTCGGGTCGCGCCGCCGGTGGTGCCGAGGTGGAGAACTCCGGTGCAGTCGTGACGCTGCGCGGCGTCCCCCTGATGCGTGCGGGGCGTCACACCGGAGGGCTGGTGCTCGTGCGTGACGCCACCGAGATCCGGCGTCGCGATCGTGCCCTGCTGAGCAAGGACGCGACGATCCGTGAGATCCACCACCGGGTCAAGAACAACCTTCAGACGGTGGCTGCGCTGTTGCGGCTTCAAGCACGTCGAATCGAGGCCCCTGAAGCCCGAGCGGCGCTGGATGAGGCAGTACGCCGGGTCGGGGCAATCGCGGTCGTGCACGAGACGCTCGCGCACACGCCGGGGGAGAAGGCCGACGTCGATGAGGTGGCCGACCGGCTCATCGCGCTGGTGCGCGACATGTCGCTCACCTCGCGCTCGGTCTCGGTCACGAGGACGGGTCCGTTCGGGGTTCTCCCGGCCGAGATCGTGACGCCGCTGGCCATGGCCCTCGGCGAGCTGCTGCAGAACGCCGTCGACCACGGAGCCGGGGCCGACGTGCGACTCGAGCCGCGACGCGAGGACAAACGGCTGGTCGTCGACGTCATCGACGAAGGGCCAGGGATCCCCGACGGATTCGATCCGTTCGGCACGGGACGCCTCGGCCTGATGATCGTGCGCACGCTCATCACCGAGGAGCTCGGCGGCGTCCTGGAGCTGGGGCCGGGTCCTGAGGGGCGTGGGATGTGCGCCCGCATCAGCGTGCCTCTGCCGGGCTGACCTTGGCCGAAGGGCGACGAGTCAGCGCCCGGCATCGCCTGACGGGGGCGGCGTCGGTGATGGGTCAGATTGTTGCGCTCTTAGCACCGAAGGCCACCTTCACCCCAAGGGTGTTAGAGGCCGGCGCGGGCGGCGCGGGCGCGGGCGTTGCGGCGCTTGAGGGCGCGGCGCTCGTCCTCGGAGAGCCCGCCCCAGACGCCGGCGTCCTGGCCGCTCTCCAGAGCCCAGGCCAAGCAGGTGTCGACCACGGGACAGCGACGGCACACGGCCTTCGCCTCCTCGATCTGCATCAGCGCGGGGCCGGTGTTGCCGATCGGGAAGAACAGCTCGGGGTCCTCGTCGCGGCAGGCCGCGTCGTGGCGCCAATCCATGAGCTTGCCTCCTGGTGTTCCGGCGCATGCCGGGCGGGTCCGGGATCGGGTTCGCGGGGCGCCTTGTGAACGCCTTCACGAACCCGCCTCCGCGTCGAGATCGTCGACCGAGGTCGACGACTGAGCACGCGGAGAGGTCAGGGCTCCCGGTGAGGGGCCAGCCGACTGGTCTCGACCCTCACACATGGGGGCGGGAGTGTCCAGGGGTTTCGCTGACAGGTGAGGTCAAGACCCTGTCGCCTGGATCACACAGAGTTGCGGAACTCACCCCGCCGACGCTCAGACCAGAACACTGAGAGCCTTCGGGATGGAACGGAACGTGACTGAGGAGACTGGGCCGGCGGCGTCCCCGTCGATCTGCAGCGGGGTGGGCCGCGAGGCCACGACCTCGATCTGGGACTGGTCGTGCAAGGTCAGGAGCCCGCCGAAGGGGTAGGGCGTCCGACGCCCGAGGAACATCCGGCGGACGTGCCCCAACGTGTGGAGCACCGCCAGGCTCCGCGGCGCGAAGAGGTCCAGCCCGGTGTCGAAGGAGGCGCGCGGGCAGGCGTCGATCGGGAGCGGTCCGAGGAACGACCAGGGGGAGGAGTTCTGGATGATCGTCAGGAAGACGCCCTCGACGTCGGGGACGCCGGGCCGGCGCACGACGAGAGCCGGCTCACGGCGCTCGGTCTTCACCACGATCTGGCGCACCGCGGTCTGGAAGTAGCGCGCCGGGGTGGCCTCGTGGCCGGCCGCCCGCTGCTTCTCCATCTCCTCGATGATCTCCGCGTCGAGCCCGAGCCCGGCATTGCACTGGAACCACCGGGCCCGCCCGTCGTAGGAGGCCAGGCCCAGACCGATCGTGCGGGTGCGCTTGTGCTCGATCGCCTCGATGAGGACGCCGGTCGCCTCGATCGGGTCCTCCGGGAGCCCGACACTGCGTGCGAAGACGTTCGCGCTGCCGCCGGGGATGGTGCCCAGGACGGGCACGTCGTGCCCGGGGCCGTCGGCGAGGAGGCCGTTGACGACCTCGTTGACCGTGCCGTCGCCCCCGAGGGCGAGGACGACGTCCATCCCGTCGCGCCGGGCCTGGCGACCCAGATCGGTCGCGTGCGTGCGGTGCGTGGTGTCCACGACGTCGAGGTCGATCGAGGCCGACAGCGCGTGGGTGATCACCTCGCGCATCCGGGCGCTCGTGCTCGTGGCCCGGGGGTTCACCACGAGGAGCGCGCGCATGGGTCGAGCGTACGACGGCGAGCCGCCTCAACCGGTCAGTGCCGGCCTTCCCCGCGCCGGGCATGGGTCGGCGTCTGGCAGGGTGGGACCGTGAGTGAGCACCCCACCACCGAGCCCGCAGGTGGCACCGGCGCCGAGCACCCCGTGGCCGCCCCTCCCACCCGGACCCTGCCGCGGACCGTTCGGGCCGCCGTCGGGCTGGCCGTGGTCGAGGCGGTGGCGATCGTGGCGTACTGCGTCGGGCTGGGGATCTCGGCCCTCCAGAACCCCGGATCAGTCTCGGCTGCCCCGGTCCAGATTGTGATCTACCTGCTCTTCGCGGCCGGGATCCTGGCGTGCGCCCGAGGGCTGTGGCTGCGCCGGCACGCGGCCCGGACGCCGTTCGGCGTCGTCCAGCTCTTCGGCGTCGTGGTCGGCTGGACGCTGGTCCAGGGCGACGGTGACCTCACCCACCGGATCGGGTACGCCGTCCTCGCCGTGTCGATCGTCGGGATCGCGCTGGTCATGAGTCCCTCGCTCGGGGAGTCGCTCGACACCTGAGCGGGCGTCGTGGACGCCGGCGCGCGGCTGGGTCAGTCGTCCTCGACGAGGCCTTCGCGCAGCACCGCGAGAGACTTCGCGAGCAGCCGCGACACGTGCATCTGGGAGATCCCCATCTCCGCGGCGATCTGGCTCTGGGTCATGCCGTGGAAGAAGCGCATCGCCAGGATCCGCCGCTCGCGCGAGGGCAGCGCCGCGAGCAGCGGCTTGAGCGACTCGCGGTACTCCACGCCCTCGAGGTCGGGGTCCTCGCCGCCGAGGCGGTCGGAGAGCACCTGGGCCCCGTCGTCCTCGCCACCACCGACCGGGGCATCGAGGCTCGAGGTGCTGTAGGCCTGGGCGCCCTCGAGCCCTTCGATCACGTCGTCCTCGGAGATCCCCAGGTGTGCGGCGAGCTCGCCGATCGTCGGCGCGCGCCCGGATCGCTGGGAGAGCTCCGCCGTCGCTTGTCCGAGGGAGATGCGCAGCTCCTGGAGCCGGCGGGGCACGCGGATCGCCCAGCCCGTGTCGCGGAAGTGCCGCTTGATCTCCCCGACGATCGTGGGCGTCGCGTACGTCGAGAACTCCACGCCGCGGGCCGGGTCGAACCGGTCGACGGCTTTGATCAGGCCGATCGTGCCGACCTGGACGAGGTCCTCGAGCGGCTCGCCACGGTCGCGGAACCGGCGGGCGAGGTAGTGCACCAGCGGGAGATGCACAGTGACGAGCTCGTCGCGCGCGCGCCGCCGGGCGGGGTCCTCCGGTGCCGTGGCAGCGATGACGGCGATGAGCTCCCGCTCGCGAGCCCGCTGAACGTCCCCCCAGCGCGAGCTCGCCCGCGGCGCTGGCACGTGGTCGGGCACGTGGTCGGGCATCTGGCCGGGCACCGCGTCGGCAGCCACCGGCTGCGCCGCGATGGCGCCGCTCGGGGCGGCATCGTCCTGACCGCTCATGCGCCGACCGTCGTGGCCGTGTCGCGCGACGTCCGGAGCAGCACGGTGACCTCGGCGGCGTCCACGGTCGCGGTCACGTCGTCGACGAGCGCGGTGAGGACGGCCCAGGCGAACGTGTCGGTCTGGGGCAGCCGACCCGATCCGGTGCCGGTGGTGAGCGCGATGTCGAGGCGCCCCCCCTCGAGCGGGGTGAACAGGCAGTCGAGCTCGCTGTCGGGTGCGGCGTCGGCGATGAGGAGCCCGGCGACCTCGTCGACGGCTAGGCGGACGTCCTCGATCCGGTCGACGTCGTAGTCCAGGCGCGCGCAGCACGCCACCGCGGTGGTGCGGACGAGGACCACCCACGCGCTCGATGCGGGGATGCGGAGACGGATCGGGGTGCTCACGGTGGCGAGGCTAACGCGGGCACGCTGCGGTCACGCCGAACTCCGCCCGCGCTGTCACGCCGGGTCCGCGGGCGCCGGTGTGCCCGAGGCCAGGACCGTGAGCTCCTCGCCGCTGACGCGGTGCACCGTCCACTCGTCCATGGGGAGGGCCCCGAGGGTGCGGTAGAAGCCGAGCGCGGGCTCGTTCCAGTCGAGCACCCACCACTCGAGCCGGCGGTAGCCGCGGTCGACGCACACCTGCGCGAGCGTGCGCAGCAGGGCCGTGCCATACCCGGTGCCACGTAGCCGCGGGCGGACGTAGAGGTCCTCGAGGTAGACGCCGTGGGTACCGGTCCAGGTTGAGGTGTTGAGGAACCACAGGGCGAAGGCGCCGAGCGCCGTTCCGGTCTCGGGGTCGGGGTGCTCGACCACGTGGGCGTACGCCGCGGGGGCTCCGCTCGGCGTCGTGGCTGCTGTGCCGGGAGAAGCCGGCGTACCGCCGAAGAGCATCGCGGTGAGCTGCTCCACCGAGGCCTCGACCTCGTGTGCGGCCCGCTCGTACTCCGCGAGCTCGCGGATCAGCGCGAGGATCTCGGGGACGTCCTCGGGTGTGGCCGGGCGGATCCGGCCGACGGTCGATGTGCTGTCCATGGCCGTCATCCCACCTCATCGGCCGGTCCGAGTGCACACCGGGCGGTCCCGGATACGGCATCCTCGGCCATGGCCGGCCGCGGTGCTGTCGTGCCGGGGTACGCGCCGGAGGAGGACCGAGATGCTGTCGAGTGATCCGAGCGAGTGGACCGTCGACGGTCTGGCCACGGCGTACGCCGCGGGGGACGTCTCGCCCGTCGAGGTGGCACGCGCCTGCCTGGACCGGGTGGCCGCCCTCGACCCGCGGCTCAATGCCTTCGTGACGGTCGAGGAGACAGGTGCCCTCGAGGCTGCGCGCGCCAGCGAGCGGCGGTGGCGGGAGGGCGCCGAGCGGGGCGTGCTCGACGGCGTCCCGGCGACGGTGAAGGACATCATGCCGCTGCGGGGCCGGCCGACCCTCAAGGGTTCCCGGCACACCGACCCGGCGGCGAGCGCCGACGAGGATGCGCCGTCGGTGGCCCAGTTGCGCGATGCCGGAGCCGTGATCCTCGGTCTGACCACGACACCGGAGTACGGCTGGAAGGGCGTCGGCGACAGCCCCCTGACCGGCATCACGCGCAACCCGTGGGACCCGGCACTGACGCCGGGCGGGTCCTCGGCCGGAGCCGGTGTCGCGGCCGCGACCGGCATGGCCGTGCTCAACATCGGCACCGACGGCGGTGGGTCCATCCGGATGCCGGCCGCGTTCTGCGGCGTCTTCGGACTCAAACCGACCCACGCGATCGTCCCGGTCCATCCACCGGCGGTGTCCGGACTGCTGAGCCACGTCGGTCCGATGACGCGGACCGTGCGCGACTCCGCGCACCTGATGGCGGCGATCGCCCAACCGGACGCACGCGACGTCTACCCGTCCCTGCGGGACCCGCGACCGTGGCTCGAGACGATCGAGGACGGGGTGGCTGGCTTGCGTATCGCGTACAGCCACAGGTACTTCGGGGCCGACGTCGATCCGCGGATCGCCGATGCCGTCGACCGTGCGGTAGCAGTCCTCGCCGACCTCGGGGCGCGCGTCGAGGAAGTCGAGCTCCCCGGCCCGCACCCGCGAGACGCGTTCCTCACCCTGTGGGACGCCGCGCTCGCACGGCCGCTGAGCGCGATGTCCGACGAGCAGCGCGCCCAGAGCGATCCGGGTCTCGTCGTGACCACCGAGCGCGGGATGGCCCTGACCGCGCAGCAGTTCCTCGACGCCGATGCGGCCCGGGCCGCGCTGACGCAGACGTTCGGCGCGGTGCTGTCGGCGTACGACCTGCTGGCGTCCCCGCAGCTGCCGGTGCTGCCCTTCCCGGTCGGTCGCGACGTCGCCGACCCCTCGGTCCAGATGCACTGGGTCGACTGGACGCCGTTCACCTACCCGCTCAACATGACGCGGCATCCCGCCGCGGCCGTGCCGGTCGGGCTGTCTCCCGAGGGCCTGCCGATGTCGATGCAGCTCGTCGGCAGGCACTTCGAGGACCGTCTCGTGCTTCGGGCCGCACGGGCCTATGAGCAGGTGCACCCGTTCGCGCGCTGCCCGATCTCACCCTGAGAACCCGTCGCTCAGAAGGACTTGAGCTTGGTCACCCAGGTGTTGACCTGGCTGCGGGTGAGGTCGCGATCGGTGAGGCACCGCGACCGTACGGCCGCCGTCGCCGCGCCGAAGGTGGTCTGCGACGGTGCCTGCAGGAGGGGCTGGTGGTCACCGACGAGAGGGGAGTCAGTCGTGGTGGCGGCGTCGTGGAGTGCCTGGAGGGAGGGCACCGACGCCGCGATCGACAGCCTCTGCTGCGCGGCGATGACCGTGGTGTCGAGGAACTGCTGGCAGCCCTGCGCCGGGTCGGCGACCGTCACAACATCGACGGAGGCGGCGTGGGTGAGGCCCAGGGCCAGGACCGGAGCGGCGACGAGGCCTGCGACCAGCACCCGGGTCCAGCCACGGTGTTCAGGCCCAGCAACATGAGCAGCACGATGGGGTGGCGGCGCCGGTACTTCTGGCCGAAGGTCGCCGGCTCGGGGACCCCGCCGGTCGCCAGGTTGCTCCATGCGGTCCCGTTCCAGAAACGTAGGTCGCTGTTCGCCGTGACGGGGTACCAGCCTGGCGCTGCCAAGGCAGGCGCGCCGGCGTCCAGCTGTGCGGATCTCTCAGCGGTGCTGTCCTGCACGGCCCACGCACGTTCCGTAGGCGGTGCCGGCGACGGGCTGCCGTCTTGGGCCACGCCGTCCGTACCGGCCGCGCCGCTTGCGCCGTCGTGAGTCGTTGCGGCGTCGTCGGTCATGGGGTCACCGTCCCTCGATGTCGGGTCCGGGCAGTGGGCGCTCCGCTCGGTGCCGGAGTCCGGACTCGCCGGTGCTGCCTGTGTCGCCGCGTCAGGTCGAGGGGAGGGTGCCCGGCGTCGGCGTCGGCCGCGGACCGACGACCAGCGCGTGCACGCTGAGCGCGAGCACCCAGCCGGGAAACAGCAGCTGTGACCAGCCGGTGAGCGGCGGCGAGAGCAGCAGCACGAGCGCGACCGCGTACCCGCTGAGGCAGAGCCAGCGGGGGACGACGCCGGAGCGCCGGCCGACGGTCGACACCGCCATGACGAACACTCCGGCCATGCGCGCTCCGAAGGTGCCGATCAGCGTGCCGGCGATCACCTGCGCGAGGCGCACCATGTCGGTGGAGATCGGCTTCGGCTGGCCCTCGAGCACGAGCAGACCGCCGAGCACCCCGGAACCGGCGAAGAGCATGGCGACGAACAACAGCCCCGACCCGAGGAATACCGTCGCGAACAGCTTGTCCTCCTGGGCCCCGAGCCGGCTCCGCACGACGCCGATGAACCACAGGAACGCGATCCCGGCGAAGGGGATGAGGTTGAGGGAGATGCTGACGGCACGGCGGCGGTCCGCGCTCATCAACGTTCCGTCCTCGCCGGCGAGCCCGGCCGGACCGGACGATCGCATGAGGACGATCACGGTCCCGAGGGTGAGGGCGAACACGATGCCCGCGATGGCCGCCGAGCGCGGAGTCCGCAGCTCGCGCACGAGCACCGAGTCCTCGGGGAAGGCCCGGTTCGCCGGGTCGCCCTCAGGCACAGCTGGTCGACCTGCTCGCGGCGGGCTCCGTCTCCTGCATGCCTGCATCCTGGCCCAGACCGCGCCCGCAAGAACGTCGTTCCCCCGACCTCGCGGATCGTGGGGCCCCGCCCCGGGAGAGGGGCAACATGCGGATCGCCCCGCACCGGAGAGCGGTGCGGGGCGATCCGGCGTGCCAACGTGAGGCGTCAGGCCTTCTTGGTCTCCCAGAAGATGTCGGCGATCTCGTCGATCTTCGCGATCAGGTTGTCGGCGACGGCGACATCGAGGCTGCCCTTGGTGCCACCGGCACCGGCGAGCTTCGTGGCCTCGTTGAACAGGCCGTTGAGGTTCGGGTACTTCTCGAAATGCGGGGCCTTGAAGTAGTCCGTCCAGAGCACCCACAGGTGGTGCTTCACCAAGTCGGAGCGCTCCTCCTTGATGGCGACGGCGCGCGCCTTGAAGACGGCGTCGTCACTGGCGTTGTACTTCTCGATGCAGGCCTTCACCGACTGCGCCTCGATCTTGGCCTGGGCGGGGTCATAGACGCCGCAGGGGAGATCGCAGTGGGCGTGGACCGTGATGGCGGGGGCGAACAGTCGGCGACGCATCTAGGGGGCCTCTCGTCAGTGGTGTGGATCGGACGGAACCTGTCCGCGACACTACCCCGAGGCCGCTCTCGCGGCACCAGAGAGGTGGGGAGATGGCGGCACGGCCCGACGACTCCCTCATCCCGCTGCGGCTGGCCATCGTGGCGGGCGACTCGATGGAGCCGGCCCTGTCGGCGGGCGACCGCCTGCTGTGCCGTCGCGTCCTGGCAGCCGACGTCGTGCCCGGTCAGGTCCTCGTCCTCGAGCGGCCGGACCGGCCTGGGCTGCTCCTGGTCAAGCGGGCCGTCCGCCGTGACCACGACGGCTGGTGGGTCGAGGGTGACAACGCGACCGCGAGCGACGACTCGCGCCTGTTCGGCGCCGTCCCCGACGACCACGTCGTCGGTCGGGTCCTGCTCCGGTGGTGGCCCCGCCCGGGTCGGGTGTGACGCTTCCGACTGTCCGTCCGCTGGCAGGTCCTCGAGGAGCGCCGTATGGCAGGATCCGGATGACGGGTGACCCCCGTACTGCAGCCTGACTCGGACTGTGCGGCACTCTCGCGCCCGGGCTCGACCGCTCTTCCTCGGCCCGCCGATCTTGAAGGACGCCCGTGTTCCCGGCCCCCGTTTCCCCGGACGACGCCGACCGCTTTGCGGCCTACGACGACGATCCCGCGTTCCCGCTCCACCGCCTCGGCAAGATCGAGGTACGTCCCACCGTGCGAGTCCGGGACAACGCGGGTCTGGCCCTGGCCTACACACCCGGAGTCGGTCGCGTCTCGACCGCGATCGCCGCGGACGAGTCGCTGTCGTGGCGTTACACCTGGCGCGCCAACTCCGTCCTCATCGTGACCGATGGCACCGCAGTGCTCGGCCTCGGTGACATCGGACCGATCGCCGCCCTGCCGGTGATGGAGGGCAAGGCGTTGCTGTTCAAGGAGTTCGGCAACATCGACTGTGTACCGATCTGCCTGGACACGACCGACGTCGAGGAGATCATCGACACCGTCGCGCACATCGCTCCGGCCTACGGCGGCATCAACCTCGAGGACATCAGTGCCCCGCGCTGCTTCGAGATCGAGCGCCGGCTCCAGGAGCGGCTCGACATCCCGGTGTTCCACGACGACCAGCACGGGACGGCCGTCGTCGTCACCGCTGCGCTGACCAACGCCGCCATCGTCACTGGCCGGACTCTCGGCGACTTGCGCGTGGTCATGTCCGGCGCGGGTGCGGCGGGCATCGCCATCGCCAACATGCTCCTCGCGGCCGGGATCGGTGACATCGCCCTGTGCGACCGCGTCGGCGTGATCTCCCGGGACCGCCACGACCTCAGCGACGTCAAAGCCGACATCGCCCAGCGCACCAACCGTTCCGGGCTCTCCGGCACGTTGTTCGATGCGATGCGTGGCGCCGACGTCTTCATCGGTGTCTCAGCGGGCGTCGTCCCCGTCGAGGTCGTCTCCGAGATGGCGCCGCGGTCGATCGTCTTCGCCCTCGCGAACCCCACACCTGAGGTGCACCCCCACATCGCCCTTGCCGCCGGCGCGGCCGTGATCGCCACGGGGCGTAGCGACTTCCCGAACCAGATCAACAACGTGCTCGCCTTCCCCGGGATCTTCCGTGGGGCACTCGACAGTGGTGCCACGCGCATCACCGAGGGTATGAAGCTCGCTGCGGCCCTTGCGATCGCGGGCATCGTCGCCGACGACCTCGGCCCGGAGCGGATCGTGCCCGACCCGTTCGACCCTCGTCTTGCCCCGGCCGTCTCCGCTGCCGTCGCCGAAGCAGCGGTCGCGGACGGTGTCATCCGCACCTGACCCCCACGGTTGGCTTCGGCCCGGCACCCGTGCTCGTCACGGTGACCGACGCGATGTCGTGCAGGTGGTCGATGAGATCGTCGTGCCAGCGTGCGTGGCGGTGATGCTGCGTCAGGAGTCCCGGACGGCGGTGAGCGAGAGCTCCGGGAGCGAGCGGTGAGTCAGGGCCGTGTCGGCCGCCGCGATCCGGTCGGCCGGGACAAGGCCGTACGTCGTCGTCCGCTGACGCACCGGGCGGCCGATCCCAGCGGCCACGGCGGCGATCTCGCGCGGCGTCTTGGCCGACCCGTGCTCGGAGCCGGCCATGCGCGAGATGGTCTCCTCCATGAGCGTGCCACCGAGGTCGTTGACCCCGCCGTCGAGGACGATGCGGCAGCCCTCGTCGCCGAGCTTGACCCACGAGCACTGGATGTTGTTGATCCGCCCGTCGAGGATCAGGCGTGCCATGGCGTGCACGGCGCGGTTGTCGCGCGCGGTCGGCCCGGGGCGCGCGATGCCGGCGAGGTAGAGCGGGGCGTTGTGGTGCACGAAGGGGAGCGGGACGAACTCGGTGAACCCGCCGCTCTCCTCCTGCAGCTGGGCGAGGAGCCGCAGGTGCGCGACCCAGTGCGACGCGTTGTCGACGTGGCCGTACATCATCGTGCTCGTCGTGGGGATCCCGAGACGGTGCGCGGTCTGGACCACCTCGATCCACTGCGCGGTGGGGAGCTTGCCCTTGGTGAGCACCCAGCGCACCTCGTCGTCGAGGATCTCCGCTGCCGTGCCGGGCAGGGAGTCGACGCCGGCCTCGTTCGCCGCCGCCAGGAACTCCTCGATCGACACTCCCATGCGTGACGCGCCGTTGACGACCTCCATCGGACTGTAGGCATGCAGGTGAAGACCCGGTGCACCCGCCTTCACCGCCCGCGCCAGGTCGAGGTAGGCGGTGCCAGGCAGCTGGGGATCGATGCCGCCCTGCATGCAGATCTCGGTGGCTCCGATGTCCCACGCCTCGCGGGCCCGGTCACCGACCTGCTCGATCGACAGGCTGTAGGCGTCGGCGTCGGTACGGCGCTGCGCGAAGGCGCAGAACCGGCAGCCGGTGTAGCAGATGTTGGTGAAGTTGAGGTTGCGGTTCACGACGTAGGTGACCTCGTCTCCGACGCGGTCACGGCGCACGCGGTCGGCGAGCGCGCCCAGGGCTTCGAGCGCAGGCCCGTCGCACGTCATCAGGGCCAGCGCCTCGGCCTCGGTGAGCCCGGACGGCTCCCGCTCCGCGCTGCGCAGCGCAGCCATGACCTCGGCGTCGAGACGCTCGGGCGCGGAACGTCCTGCGGCCGAGACGGTTGCAGCTGCGCGGTTGAGCTCCTCGACGTGCTCGCCGAGTGCCGTCCAGTCGCCGTAGACCTCGTCGAAGTCGTCACGGCGGTCGGTGGTCCGGCCCGTGGTGTCGATCGTGGTGTGCAGGTCGGTACGACCGACGGGGGTGAGCGCGGCGTCGGGCTCCTGCCACGGCAGGCCGGTGGGACACAGCGCCTCGACCGCGAGCCCGTGCCCGTCGGAGAGCGCTCGGACGTGGGGCAGCACGCGCGGGTCGATCCACGGCTCGGGGCGCCGGACGTACTCCGGGTGCGCGGTGAGGCGCTCGCGCAGGGTGAAGCCAGCGGCTGCCGTTCGCTCGTGGAGGTCGTCGAGGTGCGGCCACGGACGTTCCGGGTTGACGTGGTCAGGGGTCAGCGGTGAGACGCCGCCCCAGTCGTCGATGCCCGCGCCGATGAGCCGCTCGAGCTCGTCGGCGTCAGTGAGGTTGGGCGGCGCCTGGATGCGCATCCGCGGCCCCAGGACCAGCCGCGCGACAGCGACGGCGGCGAGGTACTCCTCGAGCCCGAGGTCATCGGCCGAACGCATCGCGGTGTCGGGCTTGGCTCGGAAGTTCTGGACGATCACCTCTTGCACGTGGCCGTACTCGCGCGCGACCCGCCGCAGGGCGAAGAGAGACTCGGCGCGTTCGGTGAGGGTCTCGCCGATGCCGACGAGGATGCCTGTGGTGAACGGGACGTTGAGCCGACCCGCGTCCTCGAGGACGCGGAGACGGAGGGCGGGCTCCTTGTCGGGCGAGCCGTGGTGTGCCTCTCCCGGCTCCGACCAGAGCCGGGTCGCGGTCGTCTCGAGCATCATGCCCATCGACGGTGCGACCGGCTTGAGGCGTTGGAGCTCGCTCCAGGACAGCACGCCGGGATTGAGGTGGGGGAGCAGCCCGGTCTCCTCGAGGACGAGGATCGCCATGGCGCGGACATAGGAGAGGGTGTCGGCGTAGCCGTGGGCGGTGAGCCACTCCTCGGCCTGCGGCCAGCGGTCCTCAGGGCGGTCTCCGAGGGTGAAGAGCGCCTCCTTGCAGCCGAGGGCCGCGCCCTGACGGGCGATGTCGAGCACCTGGTCGGGGGAGAGGTACGCCGACTCCACTCGCCCCGGGACGGTCGCGAACGTGCAGTAGTGGCAGCGGTCGCGGCAGAGGCGCGTCAGCGGGATGAATACCTTGCGGGAGTAAGTGATGGTGCCTGGTCGTCCGGCAGCCTCGAGCCCCTGGTCGCGTACGAGGGCGGCCGTGCGGCACAAGCCTTCGAGATCGTCCCCGCGCGCCGCGAGAAGCACGGCGGCCTCGGCGACGTCGAGAGACTTGCCGGCGCGCGCACGAGCGAGGGAACGCCGCATCCCGGACTCGGTCACCTCGCTCACTGGTGCTCCACGCGCGCTGCTGTGGACGTCGGCGTCGGCATTCATCGACCCTACGCCCGGCCCTGGCCGGAGCACCCCGGACCCCCGGACGGCGCGCCCTCCTGCGGTCGGGCCGCTGTGCCGCACCGACGGGCGCCACTAGGGTCGAGACGTGTTCGCCGTCACCGCCAGCGCCTTCGACCCTACCCACCCGCTCTCCGGGCTCACGCTCGGTGACGCGCCCGACACCGTCGTGCCGGAGGGTTGGGTCCGGGTCCACGTGCGCGCCGCCAGCCTCAACCACCACGATCTGTGGAGCCTTCGCGGCGTCGGTCTGCGTGAGGACAGACTGCCGATGATCCTGGGCTGCGACGCCGCGGGCGTGCTGGATGACGGCACTCCCGTCGTGGTGCACGGCGTCCTCGGTGACCCGGATGCGGGGCGCGGCGACGAGACCCTCGACCCCGGCCGCACTCTCCTCTCTGAGCTGCACCCTGGCACGTTCGCCGAGACCGTCGCCGTTCCCGCGCGCAACGTCGTCGAGAAGCCGGCGGACCTCTCCTTCTCCGAGGCAGCGTGCCTGCCCACGGCCTGGCTGACGGCCTACCGGATGCTCGCCACCAAGTCGGGCCTCCGAGTGGGAGACACGGTGCTGGTCCAGGGCGCCGGCGGCGGCGTCGCGACGGCCGCGATCCAGCTCGGAGCGGTGATGGGCTTCCGGGTGTGGGCCACGAGCAGGGACGCCGTGAAGCGCTCCCGAGCGAGGGACCTCGGCGCGCACGAGGTGTTCGAGACGGGCGTGCGGCTCCCCGAGCGGGTCGATGCCGTGATCGAGACCGTCGGGGAGTCGACCTGGTCGCACTCGCTCAGGGCTCTGCGCCCGGGCGGGACCGTCGTGGTCTCCGGGGCCACCAGCGGGTCGAACCCGCCCGCCGACCTGTCGCGAGTGTTCTTCCTGCAGCTCAACATCGTCGGCTCGACGATGGGCACGCGCGTCGAGCTCGAGTCGCTGATCTCGCTGCTGGTCGACACCGGGCTGCGGCCCACCATCGACGCGTCGTTCGACATCGACGATGCCCGCTCGGCGTTCGAACGGCTGGCATCCGGCGACGTGATGGGCAAGCTCATCCTCACCCAGGGGTGAGTGCGGTTCGTGTTCGCGATCAGGCGATCTGCTCCAGGCGGCTGTGCTGCGCGAGCGGGTGCGAGGCGAGGAGTGGCACCATGGCCTCGCGTATCGCGTCGGCCGACGGGCCGTAGATGTACACGGCAGTGGCCTTCGGGCCTTCCCAGAAGGCCTGCAGCGTGCCGAAGGGGGACACGCTCGCGTGCAGGTCGTCGAGGAACTCGTTGACGTCGTTGTCGGCGTACACCTCCGGGCCGAGCTCCGTGCCGTTGAGGTAGAGGGCGAGGCCCTCGGCGGAACCGAAATCGCGTGACCGCCCGCCGGTCAGGGTGGCACTCGACCCGCGCGGTGCCCCGATCTCGTCCAGGAACTCCACGAGTGCGTCGAGCACGACGTCGGCGTCGCCGGTGATGTCGGCAGTGACCGCGCACGACAACGGCTCACCGTCTCCGCTGAGCAGGGTGCCACCGCCGGTGACACGGCTGCCGGGGAAATGGTTCTCGAGCCAGAAGGCCAACGGATCCTCGTAGCGGTCCCCCCGCTGGACGGACCTGAGACGTGCGTTGATCCGCACTTCGAGCACCGACGCTGTGTCGGTCATGTGGCCTCCAGACCGTTCGATCCCCGCGGTCATGCTGCCAGACGATCGCCGGTGCGGCGCGGCGGGTCGGCTCCGAGCCCGCGACGCTGGCCGTCGCTACTTCGCCTCGGCCCAGGTCTCGACGACGGAGGTGTCGGCCACGAGACGCACACCGCTGCCCGCGCACCACCACGAACCCGTGGACTGCAGCGCGTTCTCCACGACGTCCACGACGCGTCCGGCGTCCTCCACGCGCGCCTCGACGAGCAGCTCGTCGTGCAGGCAGAGCACTATCGCGGCGTCCAGACCGGAGATTCCGGCGCGCACCGTGGCCGCCCAGGCCTTGAACAGCTCGGCCGCGGCCCCCTGCACGACAGCATTGCGGGCGAAGCGGCCGTAGGAGTGGGCGACCGTGGACTCGGCGCCCTCGCGCTCGAGGACGCTGCGCCGGCCCGACAGCTGCAGGAGGCGTCCGCCGTACGTGCGCAGGTCGACGCCCCGGCGCCCGCGGTCCTCGGCCGAGCGCAGGAAGGCCATCGCCGTCGGGTAGGTCCGGTCCATGTCCTTGAGCGCAGCCCCGGCCGGGCCGCTGGTCTGCCCGTACATCGCCGCCAGGACCGCCACCTTGGCGGTCGGACGGTCGCTGCCGAGCGCCTTCGCGACCGGCGCGTACATGTCGTCGTCGCGAGCTGCCGCCGCCAGCCCGGCATCGCCCGACACTGCGGCGAGGACGCGCGGCTCGATCTGGCCGAGGTCGGCGCGGACCAGGATGCGACCGGCTCGAGGGCGCACGGCAGTCCGCAGCTCGGCCGGCATGTTGTGCAGCCCCGCGGACGCGGTCATCCGCCCGGCCCCCTCGCTGGCTCCCCAGACGCCCCTGAGCCGGTCGTCCGCACCCATGTCCCGGTCGATCCAGGACCAGCCGTACGTCGTCGCGATGCGTTCGGCCCTGCGCCACGCCAGGAGTGCGGCGACTGCCGGGGAGGACCCGGCGTACGGCTCGAGCCGCCACGAGCGGGTGTCGGGGACGTCGACGCCGACGCGTGCGAGCAGCTGGCGCACGTTGGCCGGGTTACGGAGGTCGACGGGATCCCCGGGGAACTGGTCCCAGACCTCGACGTCACGCCGGTGGCGGGCCATCACCTCCTCGGCGTCGTTGCGGGGACGCTCACCGATCGTCTCGATGAGCAGGGCCTCGAGGGTCGGGCGGTCGATGGGCAGGCCGTCGTGCTCGAGCTCGACGGCGAGGAGTGCGGCCATCGACTCCGACAACGCTGTGAGATAGGGGAGCGATGAGATCCCATGCGCTGCACGGCGATCGGGCAGCACGCGGACAGCTGCCTCCTGCAGCTGCTGCACCTCGACCTGGAGTGCGGCCCACTGCAGCGCCGACCTGAGATCGTCAGCCCAGGCCCCACGCAGCCACTCCCGGCTGAGCTGGCCGTCGGCGCGCACGACGTCGTCGGCCTCACCGGCGAGGTCGAGGAGCGTGAGACCCCCTTCGGCCACCGGAGGCTCGTCGAGGCCGTGCGCGGCCGCCCAGACGGCTGCCGCGTCGTCGCGAGAGAGTCCGTGGAGGAGGCGGCCGACGGCGCCGAGGTCCCAGCACGCCCGGGGTCGGACACCTGCGGCGACGAGCCCGGCTGCGGTCTCGCGGGCGGACCACCATACCCAGCGCGGGGAGAGGGTCTCGACCTCAGCGACGACGGCGACCGGGTCAGACGTCGTCGCCGTACGGCCGCCGCCGGGCCAGGCGACGGCGATTCCGGTGCCCGCGACGACAGCGAGTGCCAGCGGCGTACCGCTGCCGACCCCCGCTGCTCGTAGCTCATCGATCAGGCGGGGCGTCACCCGAGGACCCTAGGGGTCATGCGGGGCTCAGCCGCCGGGGACGGAGTGCGAGGTGAAGGCCGGGATTGTTGCGCTCTTAGCAACGAAGGTCGCCTTCATCGCAACGGTCAGTCCTCGTCGAGGCGGGCTAGCCAGACGGCGAGGCGCTCGACCGGGATCTCGAACTCGGGGTTGAGGTCGACGAAGGTGCGGAGCTGCTCGGCGAGCCAGGCGATCGAGACCTCCTCCTCGCCGCGGCGCTGCTCCAGCTCCTCGATCCCGCGGTCGGTGAAGTACATGGCCGGCCCCTACTCGAACGCCGACGCGACCAGCCCGGCCTGCTCGCGCTCGTGCACCTTGTGGGTGCCGACCGCGGGCGAGGACGACGCCGGGCGCGAGACGCGGCGGAGTACCCGGCCGTCGAGGTGTTCCTGGAGGTTGAGGGCGACGTAGGGCCAGGCGCCCTGGTTGGCGGGCTCCTCCTGGACGAACACCAGCTCCGCGTCCCGGGGGAACGCGCCTAGTGCGGCGGTCACCTCCGCGACGGGCAGCGGGGCGATCCGCTCGATCCGCACGATGGCGACGTCGGTGCGCTCGTTGCGCGCGCGCTCGGCGAGCAGGTCGTAGGTGACCTTGCCCGTGCAGATGAGCACCCGGCGCACCGCGGCGGCGTCGACGGTGTCGTCGCTGATCACCGGGCGGAACGTGCCCGAGGTGAAGTCCTCGCGCGAGGACCCGGCGGCCTTGAGCCGCAGCATCGACTTCGGCGTGAACACCACGAGGGGCTTGTGGTGTGGGGCGAGCGCCTGCCAGCGCAGCAGGTGGAAGTACGACGCCGGCGACGACGGCATCGCGACGGTCATGTTGTCCTGCGCGCACATCTGCAGGTAGCGCTCGATGCGGGCCGAGGAGTGGTCCGGCCCCTGGCCCTCATAGCCGTGGGGCAGGAGCAGCACGACGCCGGAGTTCTGGCCCCACTTCTGCTCGCCGGTGGTGATGAACTCGTCGATGATCGTCTGCGCGCCGTCGGCGAAGTCGCCGAACTGAGCCTCCCAGAGCACGAGGGCCTCGGGGCGGGCGACGGAGTAGCCGTACTCGAAGCCCATCGCGGCGTACTCCGAGAGCAAGGAGTCATAGATGAAGAAGAAGCCCTGCTTGTCCTTGTCGGCAAGGTTCGCCAGGGGGGTGTACTCCTTGCCGGTCACGCGGTCGACGATCACGGCGTGCCGCTGGCCGAAGGTGCCACGGCGGGTGTCCTGGCCGGCCATCCGGATGGTCCGGCCCTCGAGCAGCAGCGAGCCGAGGGCGAGGGTCTCGCCGAACGCCCAGTCGATGGTGCCGTCGATGACCATCTGTGCGCGACGCTGGAGCTGGGGTGCAAGGCGCGGGTGCACGGTGAAGCCCTCGGGCATCGTCAGCTGGGAGTCGACGATCCGCTTGACGGTCTCCTCGGTGATCGCCGTGGTGACGACGGCCGGGAACGGGGCAGGCACGGGGTGCGACATCTCGTGCGGGTGGGCGAGGGCGTCGCGCGTCTCGGTGAAGACCCGCTCGAGCTGCTCCTGGTAGTCGCGCAGGGCCGACTCGGCCTCCTCGACGCTGATGTCGCCGCGGCCGATGAGCGCCTCGGTGTACAGCTTGCGGGTGGAGCGCTTGGCGTCGATGAGGTTGTACATCAACGGCTGGGTCAGCGACGGGTCGTCGGCCTCGTTGTGGCCGCGGCGTCGGTAGCAGACGAGGTCGATGACGACGTCCTTGTTGAAGCGCTGGCGGAACTCGAAGGCCAGCCGGCCCACGCGGACGACAGCCTCGGGGTCGTCGCCGTTCACGTGGAAGATCGGCGCCTGCACCATCCGGGCGACGTCGGTGCAGTAGACCGACGAGCGCGACGCCTCCGGCGAGGTGGTGAAGCCGACCTGGTTGTTGACGACGATGTGCACAGTGCCGCCGGTGCGGTAGCCGCGCAGCTGGGAGAGGTTGAGCGTCTCGGTGACGACGCCCTGCCCGGCGAAGGCGGCGTCGCCGTGGAGCAGGATCGGCAGGACGGAGAACACCTTGCCGCGCGGCAGGACGTCCTGCTTGGCGCGCACGACGCCCTCGAGGACCGGGTTGACGGCCTCGAGGTGGGAAGGGTTCGCGGCGAGGTAGATCGGGATCTGCGTCCCGTGCTCGGTGGTGAACGTGCCAATCGTGCCGAGGTGGTACTTCACGTCGCCGGAGCCCTGGACCGAGCCCTCGACCTCGTAGTCGCCCTCGAACTCGCGGAAGATCTGGCCGTAGGACTTGCCAGCGATGTTGGCGAGCACGTTGAGGCGCCCGCGGTGCGGCATGCCGATGCAGGCCTCGTCGAGCCCGGCCTCGGCCGCCGCGGTGAGCACCGCGTCCATGAGCGGGATCACCGACTCGGCGCCCTCGAGCGAGAAGCGCTTCTGCCCGACGTACTTCGTCTGCAGGAACGTCTCGAAGGCCTCGGCGGCGTTGAGCCGGCGCAGGATGCGGAGCTGCTCGGTGCGCTCGGGCTTGTCGTAGCGACGTTCGACGCGCGACTGGATCCAGGCCCGCTGCTCGGGGTCCTGCATGTGCATGTACTCGATGCCGATGGTGCGGCAGTACGCGTCACGGAGGACACCGAGGATGTCGCGCAGCTTCTTGAACGGCTTCCCGCCGAACCCTCCGGTCGCGAACTCGCGGTCGAGGTCCCACAGGGTGAGCCCGTGGCTGGAGACGTCGAGGTCGGAGTGCCCGCGCTGCTTGTACTCGAGCGGGTCGGTGTCGGCCATGAGGTGCCCGCGTACCCGGAAGGCGTGGATCAGCTCGTGGACCCGGGAGGTCTTGTCGAGGTCGTCGTCGTGGGCGGTCGCGATGTCCGCGGCCCAGCGGATCGGCTCGTAGGGGATCTTCAGGGCGGCGAAGACGCCGTCGTAGAAGCCGTGCTGGCCGAGGAGGAGCTGGTGCACGAGGCGGAGGAACTCGCCGGACTGCGCACCCTGGATGATCCGGTGGTCGTACGTCGAGGTCAGCGTGGTGATCTTGCTGATCGCGTGACGGTCGATGGTCTCCTGCGCCGCACCCTGCCACTCGGCGGGATAGTCGAATGCGCCGACACCGACGATGGCGCCCTGACCCTGCATGAGCCGCGGGACCGAGTGGACGGTGCCGATGCCGCCGGGGTTGGTGAGGCTGACCGTGGTGCCCTGGAAGTCGACGACCTCGAGCTTGCCGGCCCGTGCCTTGCGCACGACCTCTTCGTACGCCGACCAGAACGCCGCGAAGTCCATCGACTCGGTGCCCTTGATGCTCGGCACCAGAAGCTGCCGGGTGCCGTCGGGCTTGGAGAGGTCGATCGCGATGCCGAGGTTGATCGCCTCGTTCTTCATGATCGCGGGCTTGCCGTCGACCTCGACGTAGCCGTAGTTCATCTCGGGCATGGTCTTGATCGCCTGGACGATCGCCCATCCGATGAGGTGGGTGAACGAGACCTTCCCGCCGCGACCACGGGCGAGGTGGTTGTTGACCACGACGCGGTTGTCGATCATCAGCTTCACCGGCACGGCGCGCACGCTCGTCGCGACGGGGACCGTGAGGCTGGACTCCATGTTGGTGACGACGCGGGCTGCAGCACCGCGCAACGGGGTCGGCTCGACAGTCGTTGTCGGTGCCGCGGCGGCAGGCGACTTCGCCTCCACGGGAGCCGGAGCGACGGGCGCTGTCGGGGCCACGACGACGTCGGGGGCGAGCACCTGCGGCGCCGCGTGTGCGGCGATCTCGGCGTCGGAGGCGAGCTCGGCAGCCTCGGCCTCGGCCTTGGCCGCAGCGCGCACTGCGGCCGACGCGGCCACCAGGTCGGCGCCCGCGTGCTCGGTGGGTACGTAGTCGTTGAAGAAGTCCCACCACGCCGCGTCCACGCTCGACGGATCGGTGAGGTACTGCTGGTAGATCTCGTCGACCAGCCACTCGTTGGGCCCGAATGCCGCGAGCTTCTGCTCGGACGACTTGTGCTCCGACGGTTCTGACACCGACA
>JBBRAQ010000031.1:0-41595 GCA_038206635.1 Candidatus Nanopelagicales bacterium
GACGTATTCATGCGCTGGTACAACACGACCAGGCGCTACTCCAAGACCGGCCAGACCAGCCCGATCAACTACGAGCTAGCCTTGGCCAAGCACGACAAGAAGACCGCATAACCCCGCGTCTACTTTCTCCGGGGAACCTCAGGGGTCAAGGACGCCGCGAGGGGAGGCACGCACGGTGGGCCAGACGCGCAAGCGGAACAGCAACGATGGTAGACCCAGGTACACCGCCTACTACGTCGACGTCGCAGGACGGCGACGCTCCGCAGGCACCTTCGCGACCAAGCGCGACGCCGACCGGGCGTGGCGACGCGCGGAGTCGAAGGTCGCCGAGGGGCGCATCGGCGACGTGCGGCGCAGCCGTCAACGCTTCCGTCGCTACGTCGAGGACGAATGGCTGCCCAACCACGTGATGGAGCTGACGACCAGACAGAGCTACACCTACCAGCTGCGGCGCAGGAACCTGCCCGCGTTCGGCGACTACCCGATGGTCGAGATCCTTCCCTCCCACATTCGCGAGTACGTGACCCGGCTGCAGCGCGAGGGCGTCCACGCGCACACTGAGGTTCCCCGCGACTCGCATCAGTTGCACGAATGCGGCGGCACCCTAAAGATGGCGGGAGAGTGATTGGGTATCTCTCGCGCCGGTCGCCGGAGATGGTGCATCGACGCACACAGCATCTTTGACCCCTCGACTAGGTTCTGTCAGCCGTCAGCGTGACGATCTCAATGTGCATTGAATACCGAGTCGAAACCTCTACCGTTCGTTTGTCGTTCTTCGGGAGGACCTCGCAATGAGCGTTGCGGTTGCCCGTGCGGGCCCGTCGGCCGCTTCGCGCCTCGGGTCAGTGCTGCGGCGGATTCCGTTCACCTTGTCTGTCGTGGGGATCATGCTCTTGCTGGGGGTGGTGACCCAGACTCTGTGGAACCCCCTCAAGGATCGGGAGTTGTTCGAGAATGTGGCATACGGGTATATCCCGCTCCAGATCGGGCACGTGTGGACTGTTGTTTCGGGGTCGTTGTACGCCCTTGAGCCAGTGCAGTATCTCCCCGTAGCCGGCGGCTTCCTCATCGTCGTGGGCTTCGCGGAGACCATGATCGGGACCGGTCGGGTCGCGGTGGCGGCAATCTCAAGTCAGGTGGTCGGGGTCGTGGGAGCGGCGGCCGCACTCTGGTTGGTCGGCGCCCTTCTGCCGGACTACTTCTGGGCTCAGTCGCGAGTCGTGGATCTCGATGTGGGGTTCTCGGCCGGCATGTTCGGCAGCCTCGCCGCCGCGACCGCAGTGATCCGGCGTCCGTGGGCAGGTCGGCTTCGGATCCTCCTGGTCGCTTTTGGCATTGTCATGTTCTTGTACTTCGGTCTGCTTTGGGACCTAGAGCACTTGATCGCCATCGTCTTCGGGTTGCTGCTTGGCCCGTTCCTGTTCGGCCGCCGGCCCAGGCTTGCGTTCCCCCGTATGTCGAGACGGGAATGGCGCATCATCGCGGCGTGGGCTCTGGTTGCAAGTGTGCTTGTCCGCCTAGGCCTCTACCTGGATCCTTTCGATGGGCCTCTTGGTGCCAGCGTCCACAACGACTCTCCTGCGTTCCTCATCATCATCACCGTCGTGTGTCTGGTGTTGGCTAACGAACTACGCCGTGGCAAGCGTGTTGCATGGTGGTTCTCGATTGCCTACCTCGCCGTCATCGGCGTTGGCCTGATCGGGGCGCTCATCGACCTCCTTGTGGAGGCTTCCAGCAGTCCGATCGGCCTCCTCGGTGACTTTTTGCCTTCCCTCGCGGTCGAGATGTTCATCTGGGTTGTCCTCGCGGGAATCTTGTTGTTGGGACGTGGTGCTTTCGCCAGCCCCACCCGTCGAAGACTGCGGCGATCCGGTGGGGGGTCGCAGGACGCCCGCACGTTCGCGATTCAGACGTTGCGAGCCAATGGCGGAACGATGCTTTCCTGGATGACTACGTGGGATGCCAACCAGTGGTACTTCCCCAGCACGCGCCCCGCTCACCAGGGAGATCGCGGTCTCGACTTCGACGGTGCAGGCAGTTACGTCGCCTACCAACTGCACCAGGGCTGCGCGGTCGGACTGACCGATCCGATAGCTGCGACCCCTGAACTGAGACTGGCGGTGTTGGATTCCTACGTGGACTACTGGGAAGGCATTGGTCGAGTTCCCTGCCTGTTCTCCGTCACTCAGCAGACTGCTGACTGGGCTCTGGCCCGAGGTTGGCAAGCGGTGGTGGTGGCGCAGGAGGCGATCATCGATCTGCCGACGCTGGAATTCAAGGGCAAGCCATGGCAAGACATTCGAACCGCGTTGAACCGGGCCGGCAAGGAGGGCGTTCAATTCGTCTCAGGTCCACTTGGAGGGATGCCTCGCGGGATCCAGTCCCAGGTTCGGGCCATCTCCGAGGACTGGGTGGGTGGGAAGAGCCTTCCCGAGATGGGCTTCACCCTCGGCGGCATCGATGAAGCCTTGGATCCGGCGGTCCGAGTGGGGCTGGCAATTGACAGTGAACGGACTGTGCACGGCGTCACGTCCTGGTTGCCGGTCTTCTCCGCGGGTGGTGGCATTTCAGCGTGGACCTTGGACGTTATGCGGCGACTTCCTGATGGCTTCCGTCCGACCACCGAGTTCATGATCGCGAGTGCCTGTTTGGAGTTCCAGCAGGAAGGCGCTGATTCGGTGTCCCTGTCGGGTGCGCCGTTGGCACATGGGCCCGGGGCAGGGGATGGGACCGCGCTGGAGTCGTTGCTGGACTGGATGGGGAGCGCGATGGAGCCGCTCTATGGCTTCCGGTCGTTAGAGACCTTCAAGCAGAAGTTCAGGCCGCGAGACAACCCGCTCTACCTCGTGTTCAGAGATGAATCTGAACTACCACGCATCGGCCTGGCGTTGACCAAGGCGTATCTGCCTGGCGCGTCCTGGTGGAACCTCGCCGCAGCTGGCTTACGGGCAACCAAAGAAGTCCAGTAAACTCCCGCATGACGAAGACCTTCTTGGATCGGTTGCCGTCTTGAGCGCCGGGGTGACAACCGGGTCTGCTGCACGGACAGGTGACATCTGATCTGTGGTGCCCAGGGGTGCCACTGGAAGGAAGTTCGCCATGCCCAAGCCGTATCCGCGGGAGTTCCGCGAGGACGTTGTCCGGGTCGCCCGCAACCGTGAGCCGGGGTCCATCTCAAGCGGATCGCCGCCGTTTCGAGCGTCAGCGACACGCCGCCGATGCGGCGATGATGACCGAGATCACGAGCGGGATAACCCAGAGCAACATTCCCGAGGTGGCGTTGTTGGCGGCAAGCAGCTGCGTAATGAGGGTCGCTCCGTTCGATGGTCGTGCACGTGTGACGGGAGCCTGTCAGATTCGCACCTCGTGAGAAGGCGCAGCGTGATCCCTGCCCTATCGTGAGCCGAGACGGTCTGCAATCACCGGCCGCTTGGCGAACGCGCGGAGCACGACGTCGCGGGGGGGGGGGCTTCACCATGACCGATGATGGGCACCATGACAGCGGAGCGCACACTCACGTGCCGGACCCCATAGCCCCTATGACTAGGACTCAATCGACGACTCCCCAGCCGGGAGTCACGTCGCCTCCACGACGACGGCGGCGGCTGGTCTGGCTCGCGTCGCTCGGGGTTGTTCTGCTCTACGTGGTCGTGCTTGCTCTCTATGCAACCAGCGGTCGAAGTCAGGAAGTCGGCCCGCAGGCGACCCCTCCCCCCACCGGCGTTCTAGTGTCCGTGGAAGTCCAGTCGATGGACGCAGCAGCTCGGATTCTCAACGCTGACATCACGATCTTGGGCGGGTCGTCGATCTCGGAGCCAAACAGCGACGGGCTCGCCGAGGACGTCGAGCTGGTGATCAGCCCTATCACGAGCGACCAGCAGATCGACTTCCCCCGGGGCGAGGCCCCGAAAACAGCCCAAGCACAGATCATCATGGACGGAGACATCGAGCTCTGGCCGTTCGACCGCTATCTGGCCGAGGCCCTTTCCGTGGAAGCCTTCTCTATCGATAACGGGAACCGTCGGGCCATCCCCGCCGCCGTAGCGATCGGCGGCCGGCTGCAAGGTTGGAAGTTCGCTGCGACCTCACTTCTGCCGGGCGCTGTCGAAGGAGACGTGGGCACACAATTCTACGCCCTCAAGGCCAGCCGCTCTGGCGGAACTCTGACGTTCGCGGTAGTGATGATGGGCGTCCTCATTCTGATGCCGGTGCTGTCGGTCTTCGTCGCGGCGCAGACGTACCGCGGCAACCGTATGGTAGAGCCAGCCTTCACCGGCTGGATCACAGCCATGCTCTTCGCGACCTTCTCCCTGCGTGCATTTCTCCCCGGGGCTCCACCGGTCGGCTCGTGGGTCGACGCCGTCGTGGTTCTCTGGGTTGCCGTTGCCCTGGTGGGATCGCTCGCCGTCTACGTCGTGGCGTGGTGGCAGAGCACACACGAGAGTCAACAACAGAGTTGACCGAGAGTGGAGGACCCAGGAATTGAACCAGGCGAGGCGCCCCCAGTGCGCAGCCCCCCGAGCAGCTGAAGATGGGCCGGGGTCAGCGGACGTGCAACTCTCTCGTCTCCCCCCTGACACCCACGTGGGTGGGGGCGCTCCTGCTCGACAACGTCTCGTCGTCGGGATCAGTTGAGCCATGCCGCAAGTGCCGTCTGCAGCACCGGCCGAGAATGCGCCCCGCATGCCAGCACTGCGCACGAATCGCCCGATCATGCCTAGGTGTTGCAGAGCCCTCGCTCTCAGCGGACCCGCTAGGTCGGAGGATGCCGAGGCCGGCGACTCGATCACCACGCCATCCTGCCTTTGTCGCCGCCGGGTCGGTGAGTGAAGCGTCCCGGGTTTCATGCCGGCTTCTTGTTGGCGGCGTCACCGGGTGGTGAGCCGGTTGGTCGAGCGTAGTAGGCGAGCTCGTACTCCTCGGGGGTGAGGTAGCCGATCTCGCCGTGGAGCCGGTCGTTGTTGTACCAGTGGACGTAGTTCATCGTCAGCGTCTCGACGTCGCCGAGGTGGTGCAGAGGTCCGGTGCACAACGGTGATCCGGTGGCGACGGCTTCGTTCTTGTAGCGCCCCATGACGGTCTCGGCTGCGGCGTTGTCCAGGGCGTCGCCGACGGTACCGATCGAGGCTGTGAGTCCTTGCAGGGCAACGGTTTCGGTGAACCGGACCGAGGTGTACTGGGAGCCGGCATCGGAGTGGTGGATCATTCCTGGGAGCACTGGGCGCCCGGTGTGGTCGCGTCGCCACAGCGCCATCGCCAGGCAGGTCTCGACGAAGGTGACGTCCTTGCAGGTCGAGGCCGACCAGCCCACGATCGCCCGGGAGTACACGTCGATGACGAACGCGACGTAGGCGAACCCCGACCAGGTCGCGACATAGGTGAAGTCGGTGACCCACGCGTGGTTGGGTCGCGGGGCCCCAGAGCGCCGGTTGAGCAGGTCGGGGGCACGGACCGCGCCGGTCCTGGCGGGGACCGTGGTGCGGGTGCCACGGCCACGGACGAGCCCGTTCATGCCCTCGTCGCGCATCAGGCGGTCCACGGTGTGCTTGGAGACCTCCGGGCAGCCGTTGCGGTCCAGCGACGGGGTCATCTTGCGGCGCCCGTAGACCGACTCGGGCAACGCCCGGCCGTGCGTGCCGCCGACCCGCACGTCGCGCAGCTTGTCCAGGACGGCGGCGTCGCTGACGGTCCGTGCTGACGGCGGGCGCTGCTCCCAGGCCCGATAACTGCGCGGGGCGACCGTCATGCCCTGCTCGCGCAGGGCCTGACACGTCGACTCGACCCCGTGCCCCTCGGCGCGCATCGCGTCGATGAACTCACAGATCAACGGTGGCGAGGGTCGAGTTCCCTCGCGAAGAGAATCGACGCAGCCTTCAGGATCTCGTTGGCCTCCTTGAGATCGCGGACCTCGGCCTTGAGCGCCTTGATCTCCGCGAGCTCCTCACTGCTCGGCCCCGTCCGCAGGCCCTGGTCGACCTGGGCCTGGGTCACCCACTTCCGCAACGTCTCGGGCCCAACCCCGAGCTTTGCCCCAACGCCTGGGACGCAGCCCAGACCGAGGGGTACTCCCCGAGTCGAACAAGGACCATCCGGATCGCTCGCTCACGCTGCTCGAGCGAAAACTTCTTCGGCATGACAGGCATCCTTCGCAAGCAGGGAAGCGGCATCAGACCCGGGACGGTTCAACCACCGACATGTACGACCCCAACCCGCACACCGGCTAGGACGACCCCCGCCTGCAACCCGCGCAGCCGGCCTGGGCGCAGGAACCGTTCACCGTCGACCACGACCCACCCCACCGCAGCCACGGACGCGGCTACAGACACGACTACGGCATCAGTCGATAGCCGCGCGGCAGAACCCATCAGGCGCCGGCACCAGCTGTTCCCCTCACTGGCGGAACACCCCACGGTGAGAGGTACCGCCACTGGTCACGAAGGACGGGAGGAGAAACCCGTAGACGGCCGACCCCCGGTTTCGAGGGGGTCCCGTGCACTCCTCCTAGTAGAGGGCAATACACACCTCAGCCCGCGACACCACTACCCGGAGGCCGATCATGAACCGAGACGAACTCGACGCACTCCCACCCGTCCTCGACGTCCCCACCGCCGCCAAAGTCCTCGGCATCGGACGCTCCCTCGCCTACGACCTCGTCCGCCGCCGCGACTGGCCCACCCCGTGCTGCACGTCGGGAAGCTGATCAAGATCCCCAGCGCCCCGCTACTGGCGTTGCTCAGCGAGCAGCCGGAGGTCGCCCTCCACGCCGAGTTCGTCGACCGGTCGGGAGCCTGATCCCACAGATGCGTCCCATCGAGGAAGCCCGTCCTCAGGGACGAAATGACGCTTTGGTGCGCCCCGAGAACCCTCGAGGCTGTCCGAACCGGGGCGCGCGGTGCCGATCCGACCCAACGGATGTTCAAGCGTATTGGCGATTCCGGAGGTCAAACGGGGGTCAAGAGCCCTCAGCGCGCTCGCCCAATTGATCTTCGCAAGCCTCTGACCTGCACTGACGTACGTTTTCTGGGTGGAGCTGAGGGGATTCGAACCCCTGACCCCCTCGATGCGAACGAGGTGCGCTACCAGCTGCGCTACAGCCCCTTGCGGTTGGCACAGGGTAGCAAGCGGGAGCGGGTGGCCCCAAACCGGCACGGCGGCCGCAGGGATCCCGCGACGGACGGGCGGTCGACGGTGCCGGGAGCGTCAGCCGTTGGCGGCGCGGCGCCACGTGGGGCCGTGCGCGCCGACGCCAGTGCGCGGGTCGCCGAGCAGCGTGTCAAGGTCGTCGTCCGCGGCGAGGGCGACGACGTCGACGTCGTCCTCCACGAACCGGTCCGCGTAGGTCGCGGGCTCGACGAGCACTCCCGCACGCACGGCCGGGTCGCGCGGGACGGTGATCGCGAAGGTCTCGACCCGCATCTCGCCGGCGACGACGGGCTCCGGCGCGAGAGTCTCGCGTGCCTGCTCCACCATCGCGGCGCCGGACCAGGAGCCGGGGGTGGTGAGGTCGATGACACGCGGGGTCTTCGTGGCGCGGGGAGCCGTGACGTACATCGGCAGCGTGGTGGGGACGGCATGCCAGGCGGAGGTGTCGGCGCTAGCCGAGGCGACGGGGACCTCGACGGCGCTCGCGAACGCGGCCACGTGCCGCTGTTCGGCCACCGACGGGGAGTCGACGGCCCGACCACCGCGGCGGGCCCGGCCCTCCGTGGCACCGTAGCGGGCCTCGGCGGTGCGGGCCGCCTCGGCGAGGGTGGCACGACGCACCTGGCGGCGCTTGATGTCCGACGCGAGAGCCACCTGCCGGCGGGCCACGACCAGGAAGCCGACGACGAGGAGCGCCGGGACGGCGATCGACCATCGCGGCACCTTGTGCAGCAGGGCGACGACGGTCCACCCGACGAGCAGGACACCGAGGACGGCGAGAACACGGAGCCGACGGGCGGCGGCGACCGCGGCGGCGGACGGCGCGTTCCGCGATCCGGTGACGTGGACCTGGGTGTCACGCACCGAGGCGGGACGACCCGGCATCAGGATCTCGCGGCCACCGGGCGAGTCCTGCGACGCAGCGTTGCCCCGGCGCAGGGAACCCATGGCGCGCGCGAATCGGTCAGCTGACTTCGTCTGCTGGGCCTCGTCGTGACGGCGGAGCCACATCGGGACGAGGACAAGGGCCCACATACCGATGATTCCCGCATAGAGGAGACCGGAACCGTTGGACACGGTCCGAGGCTAGAGCCACCGCGGCGTATCGCTGCGCAACAGCGGCGTCACGCGCCGTTGGCGTGTCGCGCCTCACACTGCTCTTACGTCACATCGGACGCCGGCGGCGCTGATGGGCGGCTCGGGTTCTGCCGCTACGACGTCGTAACTCGTCGGGCGTGCCACCGTGCGAGCACGCCGTCCGGAACCTCTTCTGCTGTCAGGGCGAACGAGAGGTGGTCGCGCCAGGCGCCGTCGATGTGGAGGTACGCCGGCCGCAGCCCCTCCGGACGGAACACGAGCTTCTCGACGACGCGACGCGACGCGACGTTCTCCGGGCGGATGTTGATCTCGACGCGGTGCAGGCCGATCGCGAAGCAGTGGTCGGTCGCGAGCGCCACGGCAGTCGGCATGACGCCGCGTCCCGCGACGCGCTGGTCGATCCAGTAGCCGATGTGCGCCGCGCGGAGCGAGCCCCACGAGATGCCGCCGACGGTGAGCTGGCCGACCAACTTCTGGTCGTAGGTCACCACGAACGGCATCGTGCGCCCCTCGCGCGCCTCGTTGCGCAGCCGACGCACCATCGCGGAGTACGTCGGCGGCGCGTCGGTCGACGGCTCGGGGCTCGTCGCCTCCCACGGGCGCAGCCACTCGGCGTTGCGCAGGCGCACTGAACGCCACGCACGGGAGTCGCGCTGGCGGAGCGGTCGAAGGGCGATGCGATCGTCGACCAGCATCGCGGGCCAGCCAGCGGTCACGTCATCGCTCCGTGGTCTCCACCGCCGAGCATCTGCTCGACGGCGTGAGGCAGGAGCGGCTCGAGGACGGCGAGCCCGTCGCGCACCGCCCCCACCGATCCCGGCAGGTTGACGATGAGGGTGTTGCCCGCGATGCCCGACACGCCTCGCGAGAGGGCGGCGGTCGGGACGCCGTTCGTGAGGCCCGCGAGGCGCACCGCCTCCGCGACGCCCGGGGCCGGGCGCGTGATGATCTTGGACGTGTGTTCCGGGGTGACGTCGGTCGGCGAGAACCCGGTGCCGCCGCTGGTCACGACGACGTCGTAGTTCTCGTGCACCGCCGAGAGCAGGATGCTCTCGATCTCGGGGCCGTCGGGCACGACGACGGGGCCGTCGACGGCGAACCCCGCACTGGTGAGGCCCTCGACGAGGAGCGGACCGGTGCGGTCCTCGTAGACGCCGGCCGCGGCACGGGTCGAGATGATGACGACGAGGGCACGCATCACGCGCTGCCACCCCGTTGCCAGCGGCCGCTCGTGCCGCCGGTCTTCTCCTCGACGCGGATGTCGGTGATCGTCGCTGCAGGGTCCACGGCCTTCACCATGTCGATGAGCGCGAGACCGGCGACGGCCACGCAGGTGAGCGCCTCCATCTCCACGCCGGTGCGGTCGGCGGTGCGCACGACCGCGGAGATTGCGACGTCGTCGTCGCGCACGTCGAGGTCCACGGTGACGCCGTGGATGGCGATCGGGTGGCAGAGCGGGACGAGGTCGGGCGTGCGCTTGGCCGCCTGGATCCCCGCGATGCGCGCCACCGCGATCGCATCGCCCTTGGGGACTCCGCGACCGCGCAGCAGCGCCACGACCTCGGGTGAGACGAGGACGCGACCGGTGGCGGTGGCGGTGCGGACCGAGACGTCCTTGCCGCTGACGTCGACCATGCGAGCGGCGCCGGCGGAGTCAAGGTGGGTGAATCCCTTGTCGGACACGGGGATCAGAGCTCGTCAAGTCGGAGGACGGCGACGGCGGTGCCGGGCTTCACCTCGGTGACGTCCTCGGGAACGACGACGAGCGCGTTGGCTTTCGCGAGCGCCCCGAGCATGTGCGACCCCTGGCCGCCGGCGGGCCGGACGACATACCGACCCTCCTCGACGGCGAGGTGACCTCGCGCGAACTGGCGCTTGCCCGCGGGCGACTGCAGCGCGTCGACGAGGACCGCTCGGACGACGGGGCGGTAGATGCGCTCGTGCCCGAGCATCCGCCGGATCACGGGCCGCACGAAGACCTCGAACGAGACGTACGCCGACACCGGGTTCCCGGGCAGCGTGAAGATCGGAGTGTGGTCCGGGCCAATCGTGCCGTGACCCTGGGGCATTCCCGGCTGCATCGCGACCGTCGTGAACTCCACCGTGCCGAGCCGGGAGAGCACGGCCTTGACGGTGTCGTAGGCGCCGGCGCTGACGCCGCCGGTGGTGACGATGAGGTCGGCGCGCACCAACTGATCCTCGAGCGCGGCGAGCAGAGTGCCGGCGTCGTCGGGCAGCGGGCCGACGCGGTAGGCGATCGCCCCCGCCTCCTGGGCGGCCGCGGCGATCGTGACGCCGTTGGAGTCGGCGATGAGCCCCGGCGCGAGTGCCCCACCCGGCTCGACGAGCTCGCTGCCGGTCGAGATGACGACGACACGGGGCTGCGGGTGGACCGAGACACGCCCGCGGCCCACGGCGGCGAGCAGTGCGATCTCGCGCGGACCGAGCACCGTGCCGGCCGTCGCGACGACCTCGCCGAGGGGCACGTCGTCGCCCCGGCGCCGCACGTTGGCACCGCGGGCGATGCTGCGGGTGATGCGGACCTCCGGCATTCCGCCGTCGGTCCACTCGACCGGCACGACCGCTTCGGCGCCCTCCGGGAGCGGAGCACCCGTCATGATCCTGATGGCCGCGCCCTCGCGCAGCTCCACGCTCGCGCGATACCCGGCAGGGACGTCGTCGACCACGCGCAGCACGACCGGCTTGCCGTCGCTCGCGGCGAGGAGGTCCGACGCCTTCACCGCGTAGCCGTCGCGCGAGGCGTTGTCGAAGGGCGGGAGCGGCCAGGGAGCGGTGACGTCCTCGGCGAGCACACAGCCTCGGGCGTCGACAAGGGTGACCTCGAGCGGCGACAGCGGCACGACACCGGCCAGCACTGACTGCAGGTGTTCCTCGACGCTGCGCACGTGCCGACCCTACGGGGTTCGCGAGATCATGAGCAGGTGACCGCGCCCAAGGAGGACCTCGACGCCAAGACGACGCTGCGCGAGGAGGTCCGGGCGCGTCGGCGCGCCGTCCCCGTCCTGGTGCGCGCCGATGTCGACGCCCAGCTCGCCGTCCGCGTCGGATCGATCCCCGAGATCGCGGCGCTGGCCGCCGACCCCGGCAGCGGGTGCGTCGCGGCGTACGCCTCCTACGGCACCGAGCCAGGCACCGGACGCCTGCGCGACCTCTTCGAGCTGTCGGGCATCCGCGTGATCCTGCCGGTGATCCGCACCGACGGCGGGCTGGACTGGGCCTGGGACACCGGCACGGTGGCGCTGGGGCCGGTCTCCCCCGGCATCCCCGAGCCGACCGGGCCCGTGGCCGCCCACGGCATGCAAGGCCTCGTCGACGTCGGCTGCCGCGTGGTCCTCACGCCCGCGCTCGCCGTCGACCTGCAGGGCAACCGGCTCGGCAAGGCCGGCGGCTACTACGACCGGCTTCTCGCCGGGCTCGACGACATCGACGTCGTCCTGCACCCGGTCGTCGTCGCGATCGTGCACGACGAGGACGTCCTCGACACCGTCCCGACCCAGCCTCACGACCGCCGCGTCGACGCATTCCTCACCCCGACGAGGTACCAGCGACTGCGCTGAGCCCGGTCCGCCGGGTTCCCGGGTGGGATGTGTCAGGGCCACACGCCGTCGTTCGGGGTCTTGTCCATCGGCCCGTTCTCCCGGCAGTCCCGGTCGGTGTAGTCCGACGGCATCCGCGGGTATACGTCCCTGGCGTAGGTGAGGGCCAGAGCGCGCCCCTGCTCGGGCGTGGCCCCCAGCCGCTGGGCAACGACAGCGTCCCGCTGCATGGCGCGGCACTCCGCGACGCTCTCGGTGAGCACGCCGGTGAGGTGCATCGACTCGTGGGTGAGCACGTGCACCGCGATCACCTCGTCGAGCGGTGGGTTCGTCTTCTGCGCCGACGTCGACCGCCAGTAGGCCGTGAGGTTCTGACAGGTGTCGTAGGAGATCGTCGCCGGGCCGCTGGGGACGCCGTCCTCGAACGCGACGTGCCCGAGCTCGGAGCCGACCGAGACGAACGTCTCGCCGAGGCGCTGGCAGTGCACGCCGGCAGCGACCGGCTCGATCGACAGCGCGACAGCGGTGAACTTCTGCTCGGCGGTCACCCACTGCCGCTCGGTGTAGAAGAAGAAGATGAGCGGGACGACGATGAACGCGAGCCCGACCCAGGGCACCTTGCGCCGCACGACGCCGCGGAACAGCAGCCACCCGGCCCACGCGGCCAGGGCGACGACCAGCACCGTGCGTAGACCCATGACGAGGAGATCGACCGCAACGACCCCGTCCTTGACCCGCGACGCCGGTCAGCTGCCGCCCCGACGGAGCGGCAGGCTAGGTCTGACGTGTCAGGGCGAGCACCGGGATGGTGCGGATGCCGGCCGTCTGAACCCCGTACTCGGCGAATCCCGGGTAGCGGCTCGCCTGGACGGCGTACACCCGGTCGCGGTCCGCACCGGTCAGCTCCGCACGGCGACGGGATAGGTCTCGATGCCCACCTCGACGACGGTCTCTCTGGCGACCACGAGGTTGAGGTACCAGTCCGGGTCCGTCGCTGCCCCCGCCTTGGAGGCGAAGACGTAGATCGTGTCGGCGTCGGAGTCCGCCGCCAGGTACATCACGGGATTGACGAAGTCGTTGCCGGACTTGCGCCCACGATGGTGCAGGAGCACGACGGGCGCACCCTCGAACTGCCCGCCGACCTTGCCGTCGTTCGCCCGGAACTCGGCGATGATGCGGGCGTTCCAGTCATTCACGTCGGTCTTCGTCAGCTCCTTGCAGCACGTTCCCGGACGGGGCGCTCACGCGATCCGGCAGTGGCACGTGCGGCCTACCATCCGGGCGGCCTCGGTATGCGCAGCCCGACGCAGTCCAGGGCCCAGACGGTGTCGGCATGGACGAGGGTGCCCGTCATCCACGGCTGGTACGACGTCAGTCGGACGACCCGGAAGGCGGGAGCCGGGATCCGGAGCGACGGCGCCCGGAAGCCCAGCGGCTCTGCAGCCGCGAAGCCCGGCCGACCGTAGTAGTCCGGCGACCCCTCCAAGAACGGCAGAGGTGCACCGGTCGCGTCGGCCCCTGCGATCGCGCAGCCCAGGCGGCGACGAGCGGGCTTGCTACGCCGGTCTGAGGACGAGGTGGTCCGTCGTGGCGGCCTGGACCGCCGAGGCGGAGAAGGGGAACGGGAACGTCGCGCCGTCGCGCCAGGCGTCGAGCTGGTCGACGTAGTGCGGGTTGTAGGCGTGCCCGCTGTTGCCGGTGAGGTTCACCCAGGTGCTCGCGTCGAGGTCGGAGAAGTCGAGGACCATCCGCATGGAGGGCACCTCGGTGACGCCGTAGCCGTCGGCGGGCGCCCAGCCCGTGGCGTTGACGATCGACCCACCGCCGGACGTCGCGATCGGGCCGCGGTTGAACAGCCTCTCGATGGGGCCGATGCCGGACTTGCCGAGGGTCTGGTTGGTGCCCGTGAGGGTGTGCAGGTCACCCCACCTCCACGCCGTGGGATCGGAGCCCTGCACGCCCGTGAGCTCGTCGGCCGCCTCGTTCATGGCGCGCACGACCGCGTCGTCGCGCGTCTCCACCTTGTCGCCGGTCCTGGTGTCGTCCCACCACTCGTCGGTCGGGTTGTCCCAGAGGCTGCGCACGACCGTGAACCACCGGTCGCCGCCGTCGGGCAGGTAGTCGGCGGGGAGCTCGTCGCCGAAGGTGTCGAGGAGCAGGTGCTTCCAGACGGCGTTGAAGTACGCCGCCGGCGCGGAGTCGGCCGGCTGCCGGAAGTCCCACCCGTCGAAGAGCTTCACGGCCTCGGCGGCACTGTCGCCGACCTTCGCCGACGTGATGCGTGGCACGAGGTAGGCCGCGTTCTCGTTCCAGCTGTCGAACTGGATCTCGCGCATCTGGTCCGCCGACATGGTGGCGGCGCCGGTTGTCGCCAGGGTCACCAGGTCGGTGATGCGCTGGCTCCGCGTGCCGTAGGACCAGTCGTCGGTGAGGAAGTACGGGTAGGACGCGTACACAGCCGCGTTGTTGGCCGTCACGACGAAGTAGTCGGTCGGGTTCTCAACCCAGGGCAGCGCGACGAACGGGATGTAGCCCGTCCACGTCTGCTTCGGGTCCCACCCGAGTGCTGGGTACTTCCCGTCGTAGCCCGAGCGGATCGGGATCTTGCCTGGCGTCTGATAGCCGATCGTGCCGTCGGTCGAGGCGAACACCATGTTCTGAGCCGGTACCTCGAACTTCGAGGCCGCGGTGCGGAACTGGTCCCAGGTCTGCGCCACGTCGAGCAGGGTGAGCGCGTCCATCGTCGTGCCGGGTGTGAGCGCCGTCCATCGCAGTGCGACGGCGTACCCGTCGCCGCGAGGCGGTGCGACGAGTCCGTTCGGGGCGTCCTTCCCGACACTGGTCATCTCGTCGGATGCGTCCGACACGAGCGGGCCGTGCTCTGTCGTCCGGACGGTGAGGACGACGTCGTCACCGCCGGCCACCTTGATCGTCTCGGTGCGCGAGGTGATCGGCTTCGATGAGCCGCCCACCTGGTAGGTGGCGCCGGTGACCTTCTCCAGGACAAGGTCGGAGACATCCGGCCCAAGATTGGTGAAGCCCCAGCCGACCGTCTGGTTGTGCCCGATGACGACGCCGGGCAGGCCGGAGAACGTGTAGCCGGCGACGTCGTACGGGCACGCCTCGGAGACCGTGCGGCAGTGCAGGCCCATCTGGTACCAGATCCCCGGCATCGTCGGAGACAGGTGCGGGTCGTTGGCCAGCAGCGGCTTCCCCGAAGCGGTCTTCTGGCCGCTCACGACCCAGGAGTTCGAGCCGATGCCGGGGCTCGTCGCCCCGAGCACGCCGTCGAGCGAGGCCAGGGCGGTGCCGGTGCTGAGCAGGGCTCCGTTCGCCGCCGTCGGGATGGACGGGACGACCGACGCGGACGCCTGCCCGAGGCGCGACACCGACTGGTCCCAGCCGCCGTCGGCCAGGCCGCCCTCCTGGACGATCGGACGGTGCCGCAGGTAGGGGTAGGGCGGGTAGAGCTCTGCGGTGCGTGCCTGGCCCACGACGTTGCTGATGATCGATCGGGAGATCTCGTCCTGCATGTTGCCGCGAAGGTCCCAGGCCATGGCCTTGAGCCAGGCGATCGAGTCGACCGGCGTCCACAGCTCGATCGAGTAGGACGGGTTCTGCAGCCCGAGGACGGCGTACTCCAGGGACACCGTCGCACCGGAGTGGTCGGCGAGGTAGGCGTTGACGCCCTTCGTGTAGTTGTCGAGGTTGCGCCGGGTATCCGACGACAGCAGCGGGTACTCCTGCTCGGCGACGTGACGCCAGCCGGCGATGCGGAGGAACTTGTCGGTCTCGAGCTGGGTCCTGCCGAACATCTCCGAGAGACGCCCCGCAGTGATGTGACGGCGGAAGTCCATCTCGTAGAAGCGGTCCTGGGCGTGGACGAAGCCCTGGGCGAAGAACAGGTCGCCGGGGTTGTCGGCGTAGAGCTGCGGGATGCCGCGGTCGTCGCGCAGCACGTCCACAGTGCCGGTCAGACCCCTCAGCGAGATCTCCCCTGACGTCTGCGGGAAGGACCGCCGCGTGGTCCACGCCCCGAAGGATCCCGCCACGACGACGAGCAGCAGAAGGACGATGCCGATGATCCCGAGGACCTTGCCGAGTCTGCGCACGCCGACAGGGTATGGGCCGGCCTGGGTCAGCCGGACACGATCGACACGGCCGACCAGTACGTGAGCGCGGCGACGGCGACGCAGGTCAGGACCGAGATCGTGCCGTAACCGAGAGCCGCCCAGGAGCCGCGCGAGGTGGCCGCCCCGGTCGGGGTGACGGCGAGGTCGACGACCTGCGCCGCGAAGCCGCCAAAGGTCGTGAGCGAGCCGCAGAAGCCGGTGCCGACGAGGGCGACGAGGGTCGCCGACGAGTCGACCCCGCCGTGCGCGACCACCCCACCGAGCAGGGCGCCGAGGATCGCCGATCCGACGACGTTGACGATCCACGTCCCCCACGGCCACGTCGAGGCGAGCTGCCGCTCCACTACGAAGCGCAGCGGCGCGCCGACGGCCGCACCGATAGCGACGGCGAGCACGACGGCGGGGGTCACAGCGCCTCGTCCTCGACGAGGTCGAACGGCGCGGGCCCGAACACGGCGGCACCGACGCCACGGCCGGCCAGCACCATCGCCACCCCGAGCAGCGCGCTGCCGACCGCGTAGGCCACGCCAGCGACGACGGCGCCGGAGTCGATCAGTCCGTAGGTCTCCACGGAGAAGGTCGAGAAGGTCGTGAACCCGCCGAGAACACCGCTCGCGAGGAGCGGACGCAGCAGACGCGAGCGCCGAGGGTGGATCGACTTCCACAGCTCGTGACGGTTGTCGACCCAGTCCAGGACCATCCCGAGCACAAGGCAGCCGAGCAGGTTGGTGAGGAACGTGGCCCACGGCCAGGCCGCGCGCTCGCCGTGGGGGATCGCTGTCGAGACGGCAGCGCGCCCGAGCGCCCCGAGGACTCCGCCGATCGCGACGGCGACGATCTCGTCGGCCCGGGCGGTGCTCACCCCGTGAGGGTAGCGATCACGCGTCGCGGCGCAGGAACATCGCCGTCTCGATGACCAGCAGGGCGGCGACCCAGCAGGCGAAGACGCCGAGAGCCGCCCAGCCGACTGTGAGGCTCAGGTCGGACAACCCGCCGCTCGACGTGGGGTCGGAGCTCTCGAACCACCGGGTCGCGGAGCTCCAGGGCAGGATCCGGACGAGCCAGTCGGCGCGCTCACGGAGGACAGCGGTGAGGATCTGCTCGACGATGAAGCCCGACACCAGCGGCACCGCGATGCCGACCGCCGTCTGACGCGTGACACCGGCGAGGCCGAACGCCGACAGCCCCCACAGCACCACGAACACGACCGCGCGCAGGAAGTACGTCGAGTCCGGTCCCGTGGCGTCGACGGGCGGCACCGGGTGACCGCGCAGGGTGACGCCGAGCTCGCTGCCGAGGAACGAGGCCAGGGCCACCACGATGCTTGCCGCGACCACGATCGTCACCTTGGCGAGGAGTACCTGCATCCGGTCGGGGAACGCCGTCAGGGTCAGCCGGATCAGCCCGAAGCGGTACTCCTGGCCGATCGCCTGAGCCGCGATCACCGACACGAAGACCGCCGAGAGGGTGAGCGGGAAGCCGAACGCACCCAGCCATTCGACGGGTGCAGGAACGAGGATCCCGCTGTCGTCCATCCGCTCCTGCGGCGTTGCGACGAGGAACGCGAGCCCGGTTGCGAGCAGGAACGTGAGGGCGAGGCAGATCTTCGTCGAGCGGACGGTGGAGATACGGACCAGCTCGTAACGCAGGGTGGCGATCACGACGCCTCCCCGACGCGGAACTGCTGCTGCCCGCTGGTGAGCTCGAGGAACGCCTCCTCCAGGCTCGCTGTCCGCCGGGTCAGCTCACGCACCCGGACCCCAGCACGGAACGCGATGTCGCCGACACGATCGGTGTCGTTCGTGACCACGGCGAGTCCGTCGACACCTTCGGGTACCGCGCTGAGCCCTTCCAGGAGAAGGGATGCGGCGAGCTGCACCGTGTCGCTGCAGCGGACCAGCACGTCGTTGCGCGTGCTCCGCGCGACGAAGGTGGCGAGTGACTCGTCGGCGACCATGCGGCCAGCCGCGATGATGACGAGGTGCTCTGCCATCAGCTGCATCTCCGAGAGCAGGTGACTCGAGACGAAGACGACGTTGCCCTGCGCGGCGTAGTGGCGCAGGAAGTCGCGCAGCCACTGGATCGACTGCGGGTCGAGACCGTTGGCCGGCTCGTCGAGAAGCAGCACCTGGGGCTGGGCGAGGATCGCGCCGGCGAGCCCCAGCCGCTGTCCCATCCCGAGGGAGAAGCCCGACGGGCGCTTGCGCGCGACACCGTCGAGCCCGACGAGCCGGATCACCTCATCGACTCGGCTCGGCGGGATCGAGGCCTCCGTCGCGAGCAGCCGGAGGTGGTCGCGCGCCGTGCGCGACGGGTGGAAGAACTTCGCGTCCAGATGGGCGCCGACGGTACGCGTGACGTGCGTGTGGGTGGTGAGGTGCGTGCCGTCCCAGAGCGTCTCGCCGTCGCCGCGGTCGAGGCCGAGCATCAGGCGCATGGTCGTCGACTTGCCCGCGCCGTTGGGTCCGAGGAACCCGGTGACCACTCCCGGCTCGAGCCGGAAGGACAGCTGGTCGACCGCGCGGGTACTGCCGTAGCTCTTTCCGAGCCCGATGGCCTCGACGGTCATCGTCACCTCCACTGTGAAGGCCGACCCTAGGGCAGGGAACGCCCACGGCGGGCGGCCGGCGCATCCGCCCGCCGCCCGTCGCGAGGGACGGAGCCCGACGGGACTGGGTGCCGCTACGGCAGCTGGCGGGCGAAGATGTCGTCGATCTCCTGGCGATCGGACTCGCTGATCGCCTCGACGCGCATCCGGTCCCAGAGGGCGCGGAGCTCTTCCACGGTCTCGGGACCCATCTCGGTGGGTGCGGTCATCTCGGTCACCTCCTCAGGTAGTCGTTACATCTGCACCAACGTCGGCGGGCTGGAAATCCATTCGGTTCTTCCGGCGTTTCGGTGAGGTGAACACCACACGGAACCGGTGTGGGGCTGGTCACGTCACAGCCACACTGGGATGGTCGCGCTCCGCGCGGCTGCGAGCGGGACGGAGGCACCACGTGCGAAGCACCTCGCCAGGCCTGACCCGCATGGTCGCCACGCTGGGCGTCGTCGCGGTGCTGGCGGGCTGCGGCAGCGCGCCCGTCGTGAACGGCTCCCCCGGTGCGAGCGGCCCGAGCAGGTCGCCGGGCCCGCCGGAGGCGTCGGCATCGGCGACGTCGGACCCGGTCGCCCTCGTCGGCTCCTGGATCGTCTCCGACGCTCAGGGCGCGGCACCGGGAACCGTCCTGCGTCTTGGTGACGACCTCTCGCTGTGGGGCAGGTGCGGCTACCTCGCGGGCAGCTGGCGGGCGAACGACCACGGCCTGTTCGCCGGCACGGTGTTCGGCGGCGACCCCTCGTGCGTCACAGGCAACACCATCCCGTCGCCGGTGTGGCTGGAGTCGGCCGCCGGCTTCGCCGCCGACGGTGCGGGCCTGTCCCTCCTCGACGCCCACGGGACGGTCGTGGCCAGGCTCCACCCGGGCGGTCACCCCACCCCCGGGTCCAACCTGCTTCCCTCGCTGGCCGACCCGCCCGTCGTGACCGACCAGCTGCGGGCCGCTCTCGCCCCCGCGGCACCCCTGCCGTCGGGCCTGCGCCGCGCCATGCGCACCGAGCTCGTCGGCAGCTGGGTGTCCGCGCTCCCCCGGCCCTCGTCGGGCCTGTCCCACCACACGACCCCCGGCGTGCGGCTCAAGGCCGACGGCACCTACTCCGGCACCGACGGCTGCAACGGGTCTACCGGCCGCTGGAACGCGAGCAACGACGGAAGCGTGATCGCGACAAGCGGCATGAGCACCCTGATCGGCTGCGACAACGTCAACGTCGACCAGTGGCTCGCCAGCGCGGCCTGGGCCGCCTTCGACGGCGCCGTCCTCGTCCTCGTCGACGCCCAGGGCGCCGAGACCGGCCGCCTGCGCCGTCCCTGACCCTCGCCGCCGACCGCGGGGCGCCGCCCCGCGGTCGCGGCGTCGACGGTTCGCGGCAACGATGGGGACGTTCCACGACGTCCCGGAGACCGGTGGCCGGCTGGAACGACCCGGCCGGAAGCAGGACGTCCTCGTGATCAGCAGCGCGCGCGGCGCGGTCGCCGCGTCGTTCCGGACCCTGCTCTCCGGCGAGGCCGACGGCCAGCCGGCCTGGGTCCGGGCGATCGGCACCGGCGATGCCGACTCCCTCGTCCCCGTCGGGGGCGCGGCCTGGACCGTGCACGGGTCGCTCACGACTCTCGTCGGCGGGGTGCGGGCGCTGCTGCTGCAGGCGCTGCACCCTGCCGCGGTGACCGCCGTATCCCAGCACTCGGCGTTCCGCGACGACCCCGTCGGACGGCTGCGGCGTACGACGCGGTGGCTCACCGTCACCACCTTCGCCGACCGCGCGACGGTCCTGGCGGAGGCGGAGCGCGTCACCCGGATGCACACCAGGGTGGCCGGGGACCTGCCCGGCGGCGGGCACTATGCGGCGTCCGACCCGGTACTTCTGCGCTGGGTGCACCTCGCGTTCACCGACTCGTTCCTGACGGCGCACCTGGCCCTGGGCGGCGCCCCGATCCCCGGCGGGCCCGACGCCTACGTGAGCGAGTGGGCCGCCTCCGCGGAGCTGCTCGGTGCCACCGGGCTGCCGCACAGCCGCGCGGAGATGGACGCCCAGCTCCAGGAGTACCGCGCGTCCGACCTGCACCGCGTCGCCGCGACGGCCGAGATCGTGGAGTTCCTGCGCAACCCGCCGCTGCCCGCGGCGCACCGGGCGGCATACCGCCTGCTGTCCGCGGCCGCCGTCTCGACCCTCGACCCCCGTGACGCCGAGCTGCTCGGCATCTCCCGGCCGCGGACCCAGCTCGCGATCCCCCCGGCCCGCGCCGTGATCGGCGCCCTGGGCCTCGTGCTGGGAACCACCAGCCCGGCCCAGCGTGCCGCCCTGGAGCGTGTGGCGACGGCCCCGGCGTCCTGACCCGCACGCTCGGGAGTGCTCGCAGTTGGCCGCAGCGCCGCGGGTTTGGCATCATTGGCACTCGAGAGTCCCGAGTGCCAGCGCGGGTTCCGACCCGCAGAGGAGTACGACGTGCCCACCTACCAGTACTCGTGCACGGCCTGCGGCGAGCCGCTGGAGGTCGTCCAGTCCTTCACCGACGACTCCCTCACCATCTGCCCGGCATGCGGTGGCACCCTGCGCAAGCTCTACAACGCCGTCGGCATCGTGTTCAAGGGGTCGGGCTTCTACCGCACCGACAGCCGCTCCGGCTCGTCCTCCACCGTCGCCGCCTCGACGTCGGGCAGCTCCGGCGATTCCGGCGGCTCGACCGGCTCCGCCGGCTCGGGCGACTCGAACGGCTCCGGCTCCGGCGGCTCAGCTCCCAGCACACCCGCCGCCACTCCGTCCTCCGGCTCGGGGTCGTCCAGCTCGGATTCGGGATCGTCCGGCTCCTCCGGATCGGGGTCGGGATCCTCGAGCTCGGGGAAGTCCGGTTCCGGCGGCTCGGGCAAGTCCGGCTCCGCCGCCTGAGCCCGCGGCCGGCCACCTCGGGGCAGTGTGTCCCGGGGGCTCCTCGCTCCCGCGCACGCCGGCTCCTGTGGACGACCGGGGCGGGTAGTGCTCCGCGGTGCCTAGCGTGCCCTGGTGCACCTGCTTCCGTCGTCCCGCTCCGCCCGGCCTTCACGCCGCAGCGAACCCGCGATCCCCGGCCGTCCGCCCGCGTGGCAGCGCCGATTCCGCCGGCACCGCCGGCTGGCCGCGGCCGCGCTTTCAGGGGTCGTCGTCTGGTCGCTCGGCACGACGCTGCACCCGCCCGCCCCGGCGTCGAGGCCGGTGCTGGTTGCAAGGCACGACCTGCGGCCCGGCGTGCTGCTCTCGGCCGACGATGTCGAGATCGCCCTGCGGCCACCGGACTCCCTGGCTGCTGATGCCGCCACCTCGGCGGCACCGGTCGTCGGCCATGTGGTCGCGTTCCCCGTCCGCTCCGGCGAGACGCTGCGCGAGCGCGACGTCATCGGCCCCTCGCTACTGACCGCGCTCGGCCCCGGCACCGTCGCCACCCCGGTGCACCTGTCCGACGATGCGGCCTCCGTCGCAGTCCGCACCGGCGACCTCGTCGATCTCATCGCCGCCCGCGGCGGCGATGCCACCGGCGAGGCCTCGGCCGAGGTGGTGGCGTCCCGTGTCCGGGTCCTGGTCGTCGGAGGTGCTGCCGGCGGCGCGTCCGGCGGCAGCGGGCTGCTGGGATCACCAGCGTCGACCGCCATCCCGGCGTCGGTCCTCGTGCTGGCCACGACGACGGCGCAGGCGCTCGACATCGCCCGCGCCTCGGTCGGGTCACGGTTGTCGCTCACGTTGCGCGCGGGCTGAGGAGGCGGCGGCCGGGCCTGGGGGCCGCGCAGGATGAGCCCTGATCGAGGGCCGGGCGATTGGCTGGACGCCCTGGACCTCACGACGTGCCTCCCCCTGGTACTCCGCTCGGGCACCGGAGGTGTTCGCCATGACCGCTCGCATCACGCACAGATCGGCCGGAGGTCGTGCTCGTGCGCGCCTCATCCAGTCGGTGACCAAGCCGTCGGGACTCTCGGCAATGCCGTCGAGAGAGTGGGCGAAGGCTTCTGCTGGCCCAAGCGCCGGTACGGCGACGGCGACGCGCCGTCATGATCCGTGGTGCGGCGGCGTCTCCTCGAGGTAGCGGCGCAGGACGGCGGCCGGATCCTTCTCGGCGCGCGACTCCCCGCCCCACCCGGCATCGGTGTCGTCGGTGGTCTGGTCGGGCACGAGCTCGACGTCAAGGTCCAGCGGCACCACCGTCGGCTTCGGCTCGGTCATGACCGCATCGTCCTCCCCTGACACGTGCGGCACCAACCACCGACCGTGGCAACGCCCAGAACCCGCGTGCGCGAGGATGTGCCCGGCACACCGCCGCCGCACCGGGCGGTCGGTCGGTCCGATCCTGACCGCCTGCTGAGCAACAACGTCCGAGGAGCCCGATGTCCACGCGCACGTCGCTCGCCGCGAAGGCTCCCGAGGAGCGACGCCGACGGATCCTCGCGGCGTCGGTCGAGGTGCTCAAGGAGAAGGGCTTCGCCGGCGCGCGCATCGCCGACATCGCCGCGATGGCCGGCACGTCGCCTGCCCTCGTCGTCTATCACTTCACGACGCTCGACGGTGCGCTCGCCGAGGCACTGGGCTCGGTCGAGGACGACTTCTACGACGACCTGTCCCGAGCCCTCCCGCCGAAGGCCACCGCAGTCGAACGCCTACGCGTCATCGGCGAGCTCGGGTGCGACACCGGGCCGGCAGTGGGCAACTGGGCGCTCTGGATGGAGGTGTGGGTCCGCGCGCTCCGCGACGGTCAGGCGCGTGCGTTGCGCCGCGCGCTGGATGCCCGCTGGCGCCACACCTTGCGGGAGGTGATCGACGCCGGCGTCGCCGAAGGGTCGTTCACCTGCGCCGACCCCCAGGCCACGGCGGTGCGGCTCGCGGCGCTCATGGACGGTCTGGCCGTCCAGGTCGCCCTGCGCGACCCGGACGTGCCCGAGAGCCGCATGACCGGCCTGTGGCTGGAGTCGGCGGCAGCCGAGCTCGGCCTCCCCGCCCACCTCCTCGCCAAGCCCCGCCGCCGCCCCCCAGCGAAACGCCCCGCACCCACCTGACCCGAACTCGTCGACTCCACCCTTAGGGCGAGATCCGGCAGTTCAACTGCGTTCTGACTCCCGGATTCGTGATCTTCAATGGCGTACGGCGCCCCTCGACCGCGTCGTTCCGGGGGTTGACAGACCTGCCGGAGAGGCGCGTACTCTGCCCAATATCCTGAATCGCCGTTCAGGATTACCTGACCAGCTGTTCAGGTGCGGCGACGGATGCGAGGGACGAACATGACGGCCACGCACACCACCGAGGACCTGCCAGCGGGCGTACCGGTCACCCTCCCGGCCACGCACGACGCCGACGGCGCTGCCTCCCCCGTTGCGGAGCCTCCGCACGACGCCGCCAGGCTCCAGCGGAACCTCCGCGACCACCTGCTCCTCAACTTCACCGACATGTCGCGCTACGCGGACGCCGACGTACCCGTCTTCGTCCGCGGCGACGGCTGCCATGTCATCGACGTCCACGGACGCCGGTTCATCGACGGGCTCTCGGGGCTTTTCTGCACCAACCTCGGCCACTCCTACGGCGCCGAGGTGGGCGAGGTCGCTGCGCGGCAGATGTCCGAGCTGGTCTTCACCCCGACGTGGACGGTGGCCCACCCCGCGGCCATCGAGCTGGCAGAGCGCATCGCGTCGCTGGCGCCCGAGGGCATGGATCACGTCTTCTTCACCAACTCCGGCAGCGAGGCCGTCGAGTCGGCATGGAAGCTGGCTCGCCAGTGGCACACGGCCAACGGTCAGCCGCAGCGGCGCAAGGCCATCGCCCGTCGCTACGCCTACCACGGTACGACCCTGGGGGCGCTGAGCTTCACCGGCTACGCCTCCGCCCGGGCACCCTTCGAGCCCCTCGGAGTGCCGACGCACCACGTGTCGCCGACGTACGCCTACCGTCACCCGCTCGGCAATGACGAGGCCGCCTTCTGCGCCGCGCTGCTTGCCGAGATCGAGGAGGCGCTGGAGTTCGAAGGCCCCGACACCGTCGCGATGCTCATCGCCGAGCCCGTGCAGAACTCCGGCGGCTCGATCATGCCGCCGGCGGGCTACTGGGCAGGTCTGCGCGACATCTGCGACCGCCACGGCATCCTGCTCGTCGCCGACGAGGTCATCACCGGCTTCGGGCGCGTCGGGCACTGGTTCGCCTGCGAGCGCTTCGACGTCGTCCCAGACATGATCACGTTCGCCAAGGGCGTCACCGCCGGGCATGCCCCGCTCGGCGGCGTCGTCGTGCACGACCGCGTGTCCGAGCCGTTCACCAGCGGTCGCATCCTGTTCAGCCACGGCCTCACCTGGGGCGGTCACCCGCTGTCGTCGGCCGTGGCACTCAAGGTCCTCGACATCATCGAGCGGGACGGCGTCCTGGAGAACGTCAGGACGAACGAGCCGCTCATCCGGACGCAGCTCGAGGCCATGCGGTCACTGCCGATCGTCGGCGATGTGCGTGGTGCCGGGCACTTCTGGGCGATCGAGATGGTGAAGGACAAGGGGACCAAGGAGCCGTTCGACGCCGCGGAGTCGGACTGGCTCCTGCGCGACGCCCTCTCCGACGAGATGGGGAAGCGGGGCCTGCTCTGTCGCCTCGACGACCGCGACCAGCCCGTGATCCAGCTCTCGCCACCGCTCGTCGCGGACATGGGCCTCATCACCGAGATGCTCGCAATCGTGTCCGAGGCGCTGCTGCACGTCGGTTCCGTCATCGACTCAGGTCAGACGACGCGGACCTGATCCGTCTCGCCTCACGCGGCTGGATACCTTGCCGCTCCCAGGGCAGGGCTGGGCTGGGCGTTTCGTGCCCGACAATGAGGACGTGACCATGACCGGTGCCGACGCGCTGCTCGTCCTCGACGAGCAGGAGTGGCGTCCGCGTGCCGAGTCGCACGCCGCCCGCGTCGATGCCTGGACGGCCGGCCGCCTCGACCGGACGTCGAAGGGTCGCCGTCATCCGGTCGATGACTTCCTCTTCGAGTACTACCCCACGCGCCCCGGGCAGCTGCGTCGATGGCACCCCGGCGTCGGCGTTGCCCTCTGCGGTGCCACCGAGCTCGTCAAGGACGCGTCCTACGCGGTCGTCGATGTCGACGGTCGCAGAGCCGTCACCGTGGTGTCGGAACGCTTTGCGCGACGCCGTGACGGCATCGCCTGGGTCGAGGGCCTGGTGCGCCGCACGGCTGAGCGTCCGGCCCGGCTCGGCTGCTTCGGTCTCCACGAGTGGGCGATGGTCTACGGGCTCGATCAGGAGCAGGTGCGGCACGAGTCGTGGCCGCTTCGCCTGACACCGCATGAGATCCGCGGCGTCGTCGACGACCAGGGCGTGCGGTGCACCCACTACGACGCCTTCCGCTTCTTCACCTCCGACGCCGTGCCGCTCAACGAGCTGGCTCCGACGCGGGAGACCCAGCCGGACCACGAGCAGCCCGGCTGCCTGCACGCGACGATGGACCTCTACAAGTGGTCGGCGAAGTATGCAGCGCTCGTCGGGAGCGACCTCGTCGCCGACTGCTTCGCCCTCGCCCGCGACGTGCGGCGCCTCGACATGGAGGCGGCGCCGTATGACCTGCGCCCGCTGGGCTATGAGCCCGTGGCCGTGGAGACCCCCGACGGCCGGGCGGAGTACGTGCGCCGTCAGCGCGAGTTCGTCGAGCGCGCCGGCCCGCTGCGCGCCCGGCTCGCTGCGGCGCTGGCCGACGCGCTCCGCGTGATCGCGGACGCCTGATGGCCGCGACCACCGGCGAGCGACACCGCACTGCTGACAGGGTGTGCGGGTGACGACAGCGACGACGGCTCCGGTGCTCACCCGCAGGGACAGGATCCTCCTCGGCCTCACGGTGGCGACGACCGCCGCGGCCGGCGTACTGCACTACGCCGGGGCGAACGAGGTCCTCAACTTCGTCATCGCCGGCGCGGCACTGGCCGTGCTGGCCTCGCTGGTGGGGCGCAGCGTCGACGCGCTCGGTGACCGGCTGGGCCCGGCGGCCACCGGCATCCTGCAGAGCGCCCTCGGCAACCTTCCTGAGCTGTTCGTCATCGCCTTCAGCCTCAAGGCCGGGCTCGACGACGTCGTGAAGTCGACGATCGTGGGTTCGATCCTCGCCAACGTGCTGCTCATCCTCGGCATGTCCTTCGTCGTCGGCGGCCTCAAGCACGGCAGGCAGCGGTTCTCCGCCGAGCACGGCCGCAACCTCAGCCTCATGCTCACCCTCGCCGTCCTGATCCTCGCCGTCCCCGCCCTGACGGCGGCGCTCCACACCCCGGCCGAGAGTCATGAGCGGACCGTGTCGGTCATCGTCTCGGTCGTGATGCTGGCGCTGTTCGCGCTGTCACTGCCGGCGACGCTGGCGAAGCGGCACGTCAGCGAGACGGCGACGGCGTCGCCCATCGCCCGCGATGCGGCGGCGAGCGCGGCGGTGCGGATGGCGTCGTCGCACGGCGAGTGGCCCATGCGGCTCGCGATCGGCATGCTCGCCGTCGCCGGGCTCGGGGCGGCGTTCGTGTCGGAGTGGTTCGTGGCGGCCCTCGAGCCCGCGATCGAGACCCTCGGGATCTCGCAGGCCTTCGCGGGTCTCGTGATCGTGGCTATCGCCGGCAACGCCGTCGAGAACGTCGTGGGCATCCAGCTCATGGCCAAGAACCAGCCCGACTACGCGGTGCAGGTGGTGCTGCAGTCACCGGTGCAGGTGGCGTTGACGATCGCGCCGATCATCACCCTCGCCGCTCCGCTGCTCGGTGCGGCATCGTTCACCCTGGTGCTCTCCCCGATGCTGATCGCCGCGCTGATCATGTCGGCGCTCGTGGCCGTGCTCGTGGTCAACGACGGCGAGTCGACGTGGTTCGAGGGCTGCGCTCTCATCGCGCTCTACATCGCCATCGCCACCGCCTTCTGGTGGGGCTGAGCCCACACGTCATCGGCGCGAGGGCGACCGGGGCGGCTCTGATTGGATGCCCGCATGAGTACTCCTGCTGCCTTGGTGGTCGCTGCGCTCGACGCCGCCGGACTCCCCTATCGGGTGATCGAGCACACGACCCCGGTCCACTCCCTGGCCGAGGCCGCAGCCGCCCGCGGGGTTGACGTCGTCGATGTCGTCAAGACGCTCGTGGTCCGTCGCGGCGAGGACGACTACCTCTTTGTCCTGGTTCCCGGCGGCCGGCAGATCTCCTGGCCGAAGCTCCGTGCTCTGCTGGGGATCTCGCGCATGTCGATGCCACCGGCGGAGGAGGCGTTTGCCGCGACAGGCATGGTGCGGGGGACGATCACCCCGCTCGGGTCGGTGCGGCCGTGGCCGGTGGTCGCCGACCTCCTTCTCGCCTCTCGCGGCGAGGTCACGCTGGGAAGCGGCGTCCACGAGGTGGCAATCGGTGTCGACGCGACGAGGCTGCTCGAGGTGACGGCGGCGACGATCGCGGACGTGACCGAGGAGGGATGAGCCCGAGGCGAAGCCGAGGGCAAGGCCCGAGGACGACTAGTTGATGAGCTGGATGACGCGGGGGTTGCTCTCGCAGACGACCGTCGTGCTCCCGGTAAGTCCACAGTACGAGGAGATCTCGCCGACCGGGATGAACCTGTCGACGCGTACCTGGAACGCGTTGTCGGTCGATCCGTTTCCGGTGGGCAGCGCGACCGTGGGCGTCGTGGAGTCGTAGCATGCCGGAAGGTTGTAGAAGGCGTTGGCTCCCGTCCCGCTCTGGTTGCCGATCTTCCAGCCGCACAGCTTGACGCCGAGGAACCCGACCACGCGGTAGGTCGCGTTGCCGCCGTTCCCGGTGACGTTGTCGAACACCGGAAGGACGCTGGGCCGGTTGATGATGTCGTTGAGTGCGCCGTCGAGGTTCACCTTCTGCACGCACCCTGCACTCGTCGTGCACTGACCGGCGTTCGCCGAGGGGAACCCGGGGTCGCCGGGAAACGTGATCGCGAGCCCGGCGCCGAGGTCGATCTGGAGGTTGTAGCCGACGTCGGTCCACAACGTGGTGTCGCCGACAGGGTTCGACCCGGAGTTGAAGTCGAGCGTCCCCCAGTTGCCCGCCGAGGAGCCGCACGGGGTCGCCACGCTGCTCGAGGCGTTGAACACCTTGTCGAACGTGATGAGCTGCGCCGCACCCGGGTTGGTGGCGTTGTTGGCCAGAAGGGCCCTCGCCGCCGCTTGACAGACAGCGAAGGGACGGAGCCCGGTGATCGCCGTCGCCGGACCCATCGCGGCTGTGGCCGAGCGGGCCAGCCCATAGTTCGACGCCCCGAAGATCCCGCCGAAGATCGCGGGGCTCGTGTTCCTGGTCGCGACCTGGACCTCGACGTTGCCGGCCGCGTTGCACCGGAACGCGACCCCGGCGTCGCCTGACCATCCGACAGGCGCCGGTCCCGTCGCGAGGGAGCTGTTCGGCGGGGCGTTGAGAGTCGCATAGCTGGAGGCCACCGAGCGGGCCGAGGCAACTGCCGTCGACAGGACGGTGGCACAGCTCAGCCCGGGCGTGGCGGCGTCGGCGAGCTGTTTGGCCGCCGCGAGTGCGGCGCCGTCAGATGCGGTCTGCAGCTGGCGCTTCCGGGCATAGGCGAGCCCGAAGTCCGTGGCGAAGGCCGCCATGCCGGCGAGGACCACGACCAGGACGGCGACGATGATCGCGACGACCCCGTCGTCGTCGCGGATCCCAGCCCGACCGAGACGCCTCGTGGTCATGAGTACTCGCAGCGGAAGTAGCCGTTCCCGGTGAGGTTGAACGTCGAGACGCCGACGATCGGGACCGCGAGCCCGGTCGCGTAGGTAGCGGCGACCCGCAGCTGGTCGGTGGTGCCGCTCACGGATCCGGCACACGGGGCCCGCTGCAGAGCAGGGGTGTTGGCCGAGCTGGGGAGCGCGGTGCCGGCCGAGATGGAGCACACGGTCGTCCCGTTGACCGACACCGTCACGCCGACCCTGTCGGGAACGAGACCGATGCCGACGGAGGCGGCACGGGTGCGGGCCAGGGTGTCGTAGCACGACCGCGACGGCGACCCATCGATCTGGCGCACGACGGAGTAGCGCGCCGCGTCGCGGGCGGCGTTGTTGAGGGACAGGGACTGGCCGAACACGACGCCGAAATCGATGATCCCGAACACGATCACGAGGAGCAGCGGCACGACGAGCGCGAACTCGACGGCGGACGCACCGTCGTCACCGCGGAGTGCCTCGGGACGCAGACGCGACGCCACCGGTTCCTGGGCGGCGGCGTCGCGGGTCTGGGTAGATGCCATCTCGAGCGGTAGAACGGCGCCCGGGACGACGGCGTTACACGTGACCCGGACGGAATTCTGACGTCTGCCGGAGTGGATGCAGAGCGTCACTCTCCGCCGAGTATTCGCCACGCTGAGCTCGGAGCTCGCTGCTCGTCCACCCCGAAGGAGCCTGGTCCGGACCTACGCCCCAGATCCTTCGTTCGCCCGGTGGCGGACGCCCGACCGTCGGGCCCGGCGAGGCGGCGGACTACGCCTTGGGCGAGGCGGTCGGTTTGTGCGCCTGACCGGGCGGAGTCGTCGGCTTGAGCGCCTGACCAGGCGGAGTCGTCGGCTTGTGCGCCTGACCGGGCGGAGTCGTCGGCTTGTGCGTCAGCCCCGGCGGAGTCGTCGGCTTGTGCGTCAGCCCCGGCGGCGCGGTCGGCTTGTGCGTCAGCCCCGGCGGAGTCGTCGGCTTGTGCGTCAGCCCCGGCGGCGCGGTCGGCTGTCCGGACTGTCCGGCGGGAGGCATCGGACCGACTGCGGGAGCGGTACCCGGTCTACCGATGCTGACAGCGCAGTACGCGGCGACCGTCTGGCCGTGGGCCTTCGCTGCCGCCTCGAGCGAGGAGAACGCCGCCGCGGGGGCGGTGGACGAGCGCACCTCGTAGGCGTGGCAGAGGCCAGCCAGTGCCGGTGCGCCAGGCGTGGCCGCCGGCCCAGAGGGCCGCTGGGTAGTCCCGGACGAGCCGGCCACCTGCGTCGCGTCCGGTGCGGGGTGGGGCGAGGGCGCGGGCGCGTTGAACGCGTCGTGGGCGAGCTGCTGGAGGGCACCGGGCAGCGAGCCGGTGAGGGCGGCGGCGGCAGTGCCGGCAAGCGCGACGCTGGCCACGGCGACGCCGACCGCCACCCCGGCGGAGAGTACGGAGCGACGGCGACGTGAGGAGAGGGCGACGACGGATCCGGACGCCGATGTCTCGGCGCGGGCGGTCGAGAAGGCCGCTGTGGCGGCGCCGAGGCCGCTGAGCTCCTCCGGCGTACCGGGGGCGCGGAGCGCGTCCACCAGGTGGGCCAGGGCCATCTCGTCCTCCGTCTCGGGTCGGTGCAGGCGCTCGAGGTACGCCTCGCTCACGCCGATGTCCGCCGCCTCCTTGTCAGGGCGCGGCCTGTCACCGAGAGGAACGTCGCGTGCACTCACTGTGTTACCCCCTCATGCGGCCGATCCTCGACGGCCACGCGAAGGCGGCGCAGACCCCGGTGGACCAGGACCCGGACCGCGCCGGCAGAACGGCCCATGACCTCAGCCACCTCGGCGTACTCCATGCCGCCGACGACGCGCAGCAGCACAGCCTCGGCCTGGTCGGTCGGGAGGGACCGGACGAGCTCGAGGGCACGCCTGGTCTCATCGACCTCCACGACCTCCTCGGCCACGTCGCGGGAGGCCGGGGCGATGGCGTCGAGGTCGTCCCAGGTCGCGCTGGGACGCCTGGTCTCGTAGCGGATCCGGTCGATCACCTTGTTGCGGGCGATCGCGAAGACCCACGCCCGGAAGGCCGGCTCGGGGCCCCGGAACGCGTCCAGACGCCTCGACACCTCGAGCCAGGTCTCCGACGCCGCGTCCTCGGCGATCTGGTCGGCCATGACGCGTAGGTAGCGCAGCAGGGGGGGCTGGAGGTCGCGATAGAGCATGGCGAAGGCGTGCTCGTCGCCCGCGAGGGCGCCCGCGAGCGCCTCGGCGAAGTCCTCGCCCAGCATCCGTCCTCCCGTCGCGTCCGCCGTCGATAGAGCATCGGCCATCCGGGTCGCCGCCTGCAGCCTGGGGTGGCGGTCGGTTCGCGCTCCCGGGACGCCTCCAGAGGGGGTCCGACGGCGCCGAAGGGGTCTCCTCAGATGGGGAAGGGCACCCTTAGCCGGGCCCGTGACGCTTCTCACCCCGCGTGGCAATGCACGCAACGAACCTGCCTCGAGAGCACAATCGCCCCGGGAAATAGAGATTCCCTTTACCTTTTGGGCGCGCGTTCAACTACCCAGAGGTAGCACTGTCCGCATTGAGGGCACCTGGACGTGCCCACATGGAGGGGTCATGAATGTGCTAGGCGTATCGCTGGACGGACCAGCGCAGTACTGGGTGATCTGGAACTGGATCCAGGTCTCCATCCCGAACCTGATCATGATCGTGATCATGCTGCTGCTGTTCATCGGAGCACTCGTGCTGCCTTTCCCGAAGGGACGGGACGAGGCATGAGCCCGGAGACAGACACGGTCGAGGAATTCACCCCCACGACGTGGACCGGATCGGTCCGAAAGAAGTGGCTGAGGACCCTCCCGCCGGAGAAGATGCTGCCGGAGCACCAGCCCGTGTACGTGTCGTCCTGGATCTACGTCTTCGGGATGCTGACCATCGTCTCGATGTTGGTCGTGTTCGTCTCGGGCGTGCTCCTCACGCTCGGTGGGGTGCAGTGGTTCCACGAGTCGTCGCTGGGCCGGTTCACCAACAGCCTCCACTACTGGAGCGTGCAGCTGTTCTTCCTGTTCATGGTCGTGCACCTGTGGGGCAAGTTCTGGATGGCCGCCTGGCGCGGCAAGCGCGCGCTCACCTGGATCACCGGCGTGCTGTCGTTCCTTGGTTCCGTCGGCGTCGCCTTCACCGGCTACGCGATCACGACGAACTTCAACGCCCAGTGGATCGCGTTCGAGTCCAAGGACGTCATGAACGCGATCGGCGTCGGCGCGGTGTTCAACGTGACAAACCTCGGTCAGATGGTGCTCTACCACGTCGCTGCGCTGCCCCTGGTCCTCGCGATCATCGTCGTCATGCACGTGCTGCTCGTGCGCAAGCACGGGGTCGTGCCCCCGATCGACGCCATCGACCCGCAGGTCGCTGACTCGACCGCCAGGACCGCCGAGGTGGCGTCATGAGCCGCAAGAACAACGACAGCCTGGACTACCGGCCCTGGACCGGACCCAACAGGCACTACGACATCCTCAAGGAGGGAGCGATCGCCCTCCTCGTCGTGACGGTGCTGGTCGTCGGACTCTCGGCGCTCTTCAGCTCCCCGGACGATCCGGCACTGACGTTCAAGGGCTGGGCCACGAGCTCTCCCGACGACTTCTACGCCACCATGGTCACCGAGCTGGCCGGCACGAGCGCCACTGCGACGTACGGCCCGCCGTACAACGAGGGCGACGGCGTGAGCGTTGGTCCGCTGGCCCTACAGAAGTGGGGCGGCGTCACCCATCCGGTGGACGCGGCGCAGGACTTCGTCATCACGCCGTTGGCGAGCCAGGCGAACCCTCCCGCGGAGCTCAAGGCCGCGCTCGACGCCTGGACCGCTGCCGCTCCTGAGCAGCAGCAGAAGTGGGGCGGGGACTACTCCGACGCGCTCGCCGATCCTGCCGGCGCAAACGGTGACGCCACGAAGGTCCCCGCTGGCGAGTACGGCCCCGTGCCGGTGCTCAGCAAGGCCGCGACGGACATGGCGGTGTCGGGTGCCTACGACAACGCGCTCACCGGTCAGGGTCAGTTCTTCCAGACCGACCAGACCAAGCAGCTCCTGCTCATGGGCGACGGCACGTTCATGGACGACAAGGCCACCGAGCTCAACCTCCAGGGCAACACCTGGGGAATGATGAACGAGGCAGGCAGCTGGCCCGGCCAGCAGTGGCTCGCGTTCGCTTCGGTCTGGTACCAGCTTCCGGCGTTCAACGCTCCGGACGAGCAGGCCGACGGGTTCACGCGCACCCTGACGGACAACGCCGACGCGATCATCGCCACCATCCTGGTGTTCCTGCTGTTCACGTTCCTGTTCACCCCGTTCATCCCGGGCCTGCGCTCGATCCCGAAGTGGATCCCGCTGCACCGCCTGGTGTGGAAGGACTACTACAAGAAGTACGGGCGCAGGTCTGCGTGACCCGCTACCTCTGACGCGTCGAGACCCCTCGCCCGTCAGGAGACTCGGCCCGGTTCGCACCGCGAGGTGCGACCGGGCCGTTTCCTTGTCGTCGCTGAACGATTACGCCGTAGCACAACCCGCCTTTCGGGGTGGTCAATGCCCGTGCGCGGTCGGGGCGTTGGCTCGTGGCCGCATCCGCACGAGCGGCAGCTCCGGCGCGGGGAGCCGCGACGGGTCGCCGACGTAGCCCTCGACGTGGCCGAAGCGGTCGGACTCCGCGGTCCAGGCCGCTCGCATCTGCGCGACATCCTCGTGCGAGCGCCCGACGAAGTTCCACCACATGACGATCTCCTCGCCGAACGGGACGCCGCCAATGAGGACCACCCGGGCGCCCACGCCGTCGAGGTCGGCGATCGAGAGCCGCGACACCCCGGTCCCGACGTGACCGAGCTCGCCGCGCACGAGCGGAGTACCGGCGAGGTCCACGGTCCCGGTGTCGACGAGGACGCCGTGCTCGAAGGACGGGTCGACGTCGAGGTCGAGGCGCGCACCGGGCGCGAGGACGATCTCCGCGCCGACGAGCGGGGTGAACGTGCGTACGGGCGACGCGACGCCGACGAGGCTCCCGAGGAACACGCGAATCGTCGCCGCGGCGAGCCAGACCGGTGCCGGCACATGGTGCTCGAACCCGCGTTCCGCCTCGCGCGCGCCGTCCGGCAGCGCGATCCAGAGCTGCACGCCGTGCAGCGTCGTCGAGTCCGGCGTCGACACCTCGGAGTGGCAGATGCCGTGCCCCGCCGTCATGAGGTTGACCTCGCCGGGGCGCACGATCGCGTGCGCCCCGCCGCTGTCACGGTGCTCAACCTCACCGGCGAAGAGCCAGCTGACGGTCTGCAGCCCGGTGTGCGGATGCGTCGGCACGACCATCCCGCCGCTCTCCGCGACATCGTCAGGGCCGTAGTGGTCGAGGAAGCACCACGCGCCGATCAGCGAGCGCCGGCGCTGCGGGAGCGTCCGGCGAACCCTCATCGCGCGCGGACCGCCGAGCGGCACGTCGCGCGGCGTGCTGACCTCGACGTGGACGGGTGCCAGGTGGGGGACGTCACTCATGGGAGCCAGCCTGCCACCGGCAGGACGATGCGGCTGGGCTGTGGCGCACAGAACTCGGGGTCGGCCGGGCAGTCTCGCCATCCTCCTGACTCCGACCCCGGCATCCGTCACGCTGGGGCCATGGGAGAGGACATCACGGGCCGGACCTTCAGCCGCGACGACAGACAGCGCTACCGGGACAAGGTCCACCGGTGCCTCGATGTGTTCGCCCGAATGCTCGCCGAGTCGCGGTTCGACTTCGACACCCCGCTGACCGGCATGGAGGTCGAGCTCAACCTCGTCGAGGACGACGGCCGGCCCGCGATGCGCAACACCGAGGTGCTCGAACGGATCCACGACCCCGCCTTCGTGCAGGAGCTCGGCCAGTTCAACCTCGAGATCAACGTGCCGCCGCACAGCCTCCTCGGCGACGGAGTCGCCCGCTACGAGACCGAGGTGCGCGAGCAGCTCAACCTGGCCGAGGACCTCGCCAGCGGGGTCGGCGCACACATGGTGATGATCGGCATCCTGCCGACCCTGTTCGACGAGCACATGACGCCGGAGTCGCTGAGCAGCAACCCGCGCTACGCACTGCTCGACGAGCAGCTCCTGCTCGCACGCGGGGAGGACCTGCAGATCGACATCCGGGGCGGCCCGGAGAACCTCGAGATCTCCTCGGCGTCGATCATCCCCGAGGCCGCCTGCACCAGCGTGCAGTTCCACCTGCAGGTGAGCCCCGACGAGTTCGCCCAGCACTGGAACGCGGCCCAGTGTCTCGCGTCTGTCCAGGTCGGCCTCGGCGCCAACTCGCCGTACTTCCTCGGCCGACACCTCTGGAACGAGACCCGCATCGCTCTGTTCACCCAGGCCACCGACACGCGCCCGGCCGAGCTCAAGGCCCAGGGCGTGCGGCCGCGGGTGTGGTTCGGGGAGCGCTGGATCACGAGCGTCTTCGACCTGTTCGAGGAGAACGCGAGCTACTTCCCGGCGCTGCTGCCGGTGCTCGACGACGAGGACCCTGTCGCCGTGCTCGATGAGGGCGGTACGCCGAGCCTGCACGAGCTGCGCCTGCACAACGGCACGGTGTGGCGGTGGAACCGGCCGGTCTATGACATCGCCGACGGGCTTCCGCATCTGCGCATCGAGAACCGTGTGCTGCCTGCCGGACCGACCGTGGTCGACATCCTCGCCAACGGGGCGCTCTACTTCGGTGCTCTCCGGTCGCTGGCGGCGGCGGACCGTCCGGTCTGGTCCCAGATGTCGTTCGCAACCGCAGAGGAGAACTTCACCGAGGCGGCGATGCTGGGCATCGACGCGTCGGTGTTCTGGCCCGGAGCGGGTCAGGTCCCGGTGACCGAGCTGGTGCTGCGCCGCCTCCTCCCCCTCGCCCACGCGGGCCTCCAGGACTGGGGTGTCGACGACGACATCCGGGAACGGCTGCTCGGCATCATCGAGGGCCGCTGCACCTCAGGGCGAAACGGCGCCACCTGGCAGGTGGACACGGTCCGCCGGTTCGAGGCATCGGGTCTCGATCGCCGAGAAGCCTTGCGCCGCATGACTCAGGAGTACGTCGTGCGCATGCACAGCAACGTTCCGGTACACCTGTGGGACGCCGTCTGAGGCATCGACGCGCACGCGTGCGACAACGCGGTGGGCCGTCGTGTCAGTGCGTGCGCAGGTGGGCGAGGGCGTCGAGTGCCGCCGAGACGAGCACGCGCACGCCGTGGCCGATCGCGCGCTCGTCGACGTCGAACGTGCTGGCATGCAGGTCGAGTCGCGGCCGGGCCGACCGCGGGTCGTGCACCCCGAGCCGCGCGTAGCTTCCCGGCACCTTCTCGAGGTACCACGCGAACGAGTCGCCGCCGAGGGACTGCTCCGTCGCGACGACGCCGTCCGGCCCGAGGGCGTCACGCGCGGCACCGGCGAGCACCTCGGTCATCACCGCGTCGTTGACCACGGGCGGGACCCCCCGGCGGTGCACGATGTCCCAGGACGCCGTCGACCCCACGAGGACGGACTCGAGCGCGGTGCGGAAGACGTCGGGCGTGCGAATCCAGACGTCGTGGTCGCGGGTGCGCAGCGACCCACGCAGCGAGCCGTGGGACGGGATCACGTTGGCGGCGTCGCCGGCGTGCACGGCGCCGAAGACGATGCGCAGGTCGCCGGGAGCTTCGGTGAGGCGGTCGATCGCGGGCTGGAGGCGCGTGACGAGAAGGCCCAGGGCGTCGACGAGATCGAGCGTCTGCTCCGGTCGCGCCGTGTGCCCGCCCGGTCCGCGCAGCCGGACCTCGACGAGGTCCGCCGCCGAGGTGAGCGCACCGACACGGCAGCCGAGCCGGCCGACATCGAGCTTGGGGTCGCAGTGCAGGCCGAAGATCGCGCCCACCTCGTCCAGCCAGCCCTCGGCGATGATGTCGACGGCACCTCCCGGCACGGACTCCTCGGCCGGCTCGAAGACCAGCCGGACCGTGCCCGAGATCGGTGTCTCGCGCGCCAGAGCGACGAGCGCCCGGGCCGCGCCCACGAGGATCGTGGTGTGGACGTCGTGCCCGCACGCGTGCGCGGCACCGTCGGCCTGGGAGCGGTAGCCGACGTCCTTCTCGTCCTGCATCGCCAGCGCATCGATGTCGGCCCGGAGCGCCACCAGCGGCAGGCCACCGGTCACCGCCGCATTCCCGAGCCGGATGTCGCACACGAGCCCGGTGCCGATGTCGAGCCGTACCGGGGTCAGGCCCAGATCGATGAGGTGCTGCCCGATCCACGCCGTCGTGGCCGTCTCCCGATGGCTCAGCTCGGGATGTGCGTGGAGGTCGCGCCGCATCTCCACCAGCAGGGGCTCGTCGGCCCGCACGAGGGCGTCGACCCGCGCCTGGATCGCCTCACGGTCCGGGGACATCGTCGTCACAGCCGCAGCCTACGAGGAAGGTCGCGAGAACGGGTGGTTCGGCCCGACCACGCCCCGGCGCCTCGTTGTGGGTGACGTGTCCATCCCGATCTCGACGACGTGGTTCCCATCATCATTCTTCCTGGGCAGTTCGTCTTCCGAGTGGACGGTCAGGCGGCGCTGACGAGCGAGGCAACCACATGACGTCATGTCGCTGACGCTCGAATTGTGGTTCTCCTCACCTTTCTGTGGGTAGCTGGATGGTGAGTGCGCCGCAGCAGAGGTAGATCATCGCGATGAGGGCGGTGGCGCTAACGCCCGCGCGGTGCGGGAGGTCACCATCGCGACCCTGCCCGAGCTCGAAGCGATCGTCACCGCGTGCCCGAGAGGCTGCGCCCGATGGTCCTGCTCGCGGCATGGTGCGGGCTGCGCTTCGGTGAGCTCGCGGGACTCACCCGCACCGACCTCGACGCCGGCACCGTGTCCGTGCGCCGCGCCGTGGTGCGCCTGCCCGGGGAGTTCGTCGCAGGGGGCCCGGAAACCGCTGCCGGCAAGCGCACCGTGGCCATCCCGCCGCACCTGCTCGACGAGCTGCGCTGGCACCTCGACCACCACGTGCTGGCCCCCGGCGGCTCACCGGTGTTCACCGCTACGACGCCGGCTACGGCGGCTACATCCCGCTCTACACCCTCCACAACGCCTTCTGGCCGGCCCGTGAGGCAGCCGGGCGCCCGGACCTGCACTTGCACTTGCACGGCCTTCGCCACACCGGAGCCACCCTCGCCGCCGCCACGGGCGCCACCCTCGCCGACCTGATGGCCAGGATCGGGCACTCCACCCCGGCCATGGCTCTGCGGTACCAGCATGCCGTCGAAGGTCGCGACCAGCAGATCGCGGCCGCCCTGTCCGGCTTGTGCCCGGGGCAAGGTCATCGCGCTCTACGCCCGCAGCGTCACCGGCTGACAGCCACCTGTCGCGAGATGCCCACGACCATGGGCCCGCATACGACTGCCACTCCACCTGGACGTGCAGTTTTGGTAGGCTAATAATGGCAGAAACGGTAGTCTGTAGTTCTCAGATTGAGTAGGCTAAAGCCCGTGGACGGCTCAGTTCGACTGCTCGGAGGAGGTGTGGCACCCGGTGGCGGAGTACCTGTCGCGGATTGCTGACGCCCAGCTTGATCTAGCGCTCGACGCCCTCGGCGCGGTACTGATCGAAGGTGTCAAAGGCTGCGGGAAGACCCAGACCGCCCGCCAGCGGGCCGCCAGCGAGATCCTCCTCGACCAGGTCCCCGACGGCGATCAGCTGCTGGCGGTCAACCCCGGGCTGCTCCTCGACGGCCCGACGCCCCGCCTCATCGACGAGTGGCAGCGTGTCCCGGCCGTCTGGGACGCGGTGCGCCGCGGCGTCGATGACCGAAGGGGCCCGGGACAGTTCATCCTGACCGGCTCCGCCACCCCGGCCGACGACGTTCCACGCCACTCCGGGGCCGGCCGGTTCGCGCGCCTGCGCATGCGCCCGCTCACCCTGGCCGAGCTCGGGCACTCCACCCGCGAGATCTCCCTCGCACGGTTGCTCGCCGGAGAGGAGGTGCCGAGCGCAGTCAGCGAGATCTCCGTCCCCCGCTACGCCGACCACGTCGTCACCGGTGGATGGCCGCTTCTCATCGGACGTGGACCCGACGAGGCCAACACCTACCTGCAGTCCTACCTGGACACCCTCATCGAAGTCGACGTCCTCACCGTCTCAGGCACCCGACGCGACCCTCGACGGATCCGCCGATTCCTTCATGCCTACGCCCAGCTCACTGCTCACCCGGCCAAGGTGGCGACCATCGTGGAGCGGGCCAACGGCGACGCCGACCCGACTCCGCTCCCCGCCTCACGGTCGGCAGAAGCGCCCGACGAACGCGGGCTGTCCCGTTGGGCCGCGGAGCCCTACCTGGACGCCGCGCGGCGCCTCATGGTCGTCGACGATGTCGACGCCTGGAGCCCGAAGCTTCGCTCCCGCTCCCAGCTCGTCGAGACCCCCAAGCGTCACCTCGTCGATCCGTCACTCGCCGCGGCCCTGATGCGCTGCTCACCCCAGCGCCTACTCGAGGACCTAGAGACCTTCGGCTTCCTCTTCGAATCCCTCGCCACCCGCGACATCCGCATCTACGCCCAGAACAACGACGCCGAGCTCTACCACTACCGCGAAGCTGGCGGCCGCTTCGAGGTCGACCTCATCGCGGAGGACCGCCAGGGCAACTGGGTCGGCATCGAGGTCAAGCTCGGAGGCGGGCACAGCATCGACGCCGCCGCAGGATCCCTCCTCAAACTCGCCGAAGACCGCGTCGCCAAGCCGCCCCAAGCCCTCCTCGTCGTCACCGGAGGCCAGTACTCCTACCGGCGCCAGGACGGCGTCTACGTCGTCCCGCTCGGGTGTCTCGGGCCTTGACACGGCCCACGTCAGCGCCCTGCTACGGGTCGAGCCAACCTGGCCCCGATCGATAACGGTTCGCGTGCACCCTGAGCGTGCACGCTATCGGCACATCTCGATCACCAGGCAGAGGAGTCTCGAGCCGCTCAACCAGCGCCCGCAGGTAGACGTGAGAACACTGCGCTCGGCGTTCCCGTCTGCCAGGCTTCATCATGAGCGGCGACAGCGCTGTCCAGTACCGAGGGGGACGCAAGCCATGGCACTCTTTGAGAAGCCAGCCTTCCTGCTTCTGCTTCTTCTACTTGTCGGCGGAGCGATCGTCGTTCTCGTAGTCGTTCTATCCACACGGTCGGGCGCGAAAGCCGACGGCCCGAGCGGCAATGCTCCGCAGCCGGGGGCCGCGGAATCACCGATGACCCTGCACGCGGGGCGTTGGCTCCGGTGGGACGGCACCCAGTGGCGTGACGCGGAGTCGGGATCGCCAATCGTCGGGATTCAAGGCCCACCCGCTTGACGACACTGACGCCGGACGCCCGCATGACACACACGGTCGGAAGTTGATCCGGGCCCGATCGGCACGTAGGTTCGGCTAGGACCCCGCGAGGCGCTCGGAGTCGGCCTACTCTCGAACCATGCTGTTCGACATTGGCGTCGGCGAGGCGCTCGTTCTGATCTTGCTACCCCTGATGATCCTCGCTGCCGTCTACTGGGTCGTTCGGAACGCAGTGCGCCACGGCAAGCGCGATGCCGAGCGTGACCGCGTCTCGATTGCCGATGCGACCGGGTCAGGCGAGCGATAGCGGCACTTCGCGTGCACCCTGACCGGGCGATATCGGCACCTCTGCCTCAGGCACTCCGCGCTCACGAGGCGGGAATCTCGTTCACGCCTTCGGGCATGTCCTGGTTGTATTCGGCATACCGGCGATAGGTGAAGGAGACATCCTTCGTGCGCGCGCTGGTCGTGATCAGCGCCCTTGTCGTCCAGCGCGGCGCGTGTGCCAACCAGGCGAGTCCTCCGGCGACGGCGAATATGCAGCGGGACCACTCGTCACGGCCTGCGATCTGGACCTCGATCGACAGCAGCCGCTCGTCCGGCTGCAGCGCACCCATGAGGTGCTGGGCCCGGTGATCGCTCTCCGTGGACGTCGCGTTGACGACATCATCTGGCGACCAGACCGACCAGTACGAGTCCCAGAACGGGTCATGCTCACGCGTCTGGTCCCACTGGGAACCGGCGAGGCACAGGGCCCGGCCCTGCTCGTCTGCGCCAACCCTCATATCGCCACAACGTACCGACCACGCATCAACCCTCACGGGCATCCCAGGACCCATCACACACCCACCATGCCGGAAGGGTGAGGCGGGCGATAGCGGCACGTAGGTTCGGCCCAGTCGGCGCGTGTCACCATGAGTTCATGCGTTGGCGCTGGCCGTGGAGGCGAAGCCCTCGGCTCGTCGAAACAGCCGATCCGGGGCAGACACCTCGCCTCGTCGGCGGCTACACAAGCGGCGGTCCGCTGGACAGCCCACCTGACCCCGAGCCTCCTGAGCCGGACGCTCCCACTTCGGGCAGGTAGCGGGCGAGAACGGCA
>JBBRAQ010000032.1:0-41591 GCA_038206635.1 Candidatus Nanopelagicales bacterium
GACGCCGACAAGGAGGGCTTCCTGCGCTCGGGCACCGCCCTCATCCAGACGATCGGTCGCGCCGCCCGCAACGTCAGCGGCCAGGTCCACATGTACGCCGACACGATCACCGCCTCCATGGCCAAGGCGATCGACGAGACCAACCGTCGTCGGGCCAAGCAGGTCGCGTACAACGTGGCCCACGGCGTCGACCCGCAGCCTCTGCGCAAGCGCATCGCCGACATCAGCGACCTGATCAGCCGCGAGGATGCCGACACCGAGGAGCTGCTCGGCGGCTCGGGCCGCACCCAGAGCCGGGGCAAGGCGCCCGTTCCCGGCATGTCCTCGAGCGGCGGCGGTGGGGGAGCCCTCGACATCGCGGGGATGCCGGCCCGCGACCTCGCCGATCTCATCGGTCAGCTCACCGACCAGATGCACGCGGCCGCGGCCGAGCTGCAGTTCGAGGTGGCGGCTCGCCTGCGCGACGAGATCTCCGACCTGAAGAAGGAGCTCCGCTCCATGCAGGCCGCCGGTCACGCCTGAGAGCCATGAAAGGATGAGGCCATCGACCTCATCCTGGACGCCCCCCGCCAAGGAGGACGCCACCCATGATCATCCCCGGCTGGATCTGGGTCGCCACCGTGGCCCTGTACACCGCGCTGTTCGCGGTCGACCTCCTTGTGGTCGGCCGTCGACCGCACGTCCCCACGACGGCGGAGTGCCTGCGCTGGCTGGGGCTCTACGTCGGGATCGCCATCGCCTTCGGGCTGGCCCTGTGGGGCTGGGCGGGCCAGACCTACTCGGTGCAGTTCTTCGCGGGGTGGATCACCGAGTACAGCCTCTCGGTCGACAACCTCTTCGTGTTCCTCCTGATCATGGCGAGGTTCTACGTGCCCCGCCAGCTCCAGGCGGCGGTGCTGATGTACGGCATCGTCATCGCCCTCGCGCTGCGCCTGGTGTTCATCGTGCTCGGTGCGGCCGTCATCGCCCGCTACAGCTGGGTGTTCTACGTCTTCGGGATCTTCCTGGTCGCGACCGCGATCAAGCTGGCGACGCACGGCGAGGACGACGACGAGGAGTACCGGGAGAACGCCCTCGTGCGCTCCGTCGCCCGCATCCTTCCCTCGACGCCGGACTTCCACGGGACAAGGCTTCGGGCGATCGTCGACGACCGTCGCCTGTGGACCCCGATGCTCGTGGTGCTCCTGTCCCTGGGCACCACGGACCTCCTCTTCGCCCTGGACTCGATCCCGGCCATCTTCGGTCTCACCCAGGAGGCCTACCTCGTCTTCGCCGCCAACGTGTTCGCGCTCCTGGGCCTGCGCCAGCTGTACTTCCTCCTCGGGGACCTCCTCAACCGACTCGTCTACCTCTCCATCGGGCTCGCTGTGATCCTCGGCTTCATCGGCATCAAGCTCGTGCTCGAGGCACTGCACACCAACAACGTGCCGTTCATCAACGGCGGCGAGGAGGTCAACGTCCCTGTCCCGTCGACCGGACTGAGCCTGCTCGTCATCGTGGTGGTCCTGGTCATCACCACGCTCGCGAGCGTGTTCGCGGTCCGCGGCAAGGACACGCCGACCTCGACCTGACGACGTTCAGTCCTGCGAGCGCACGATCCACACCTTGCGCAGCGGCTCGGTGATCTCCCAGGTCGTCACGTCGCCCGCGTGCAGTACCCCGACCACGCCGGGCGCGAGATCGATGCTGCCGCCGCTGCCGCAGCGGACGACGCCGCGTCCAGCGAGCACGACGAAGACCTCGTCGCCGAATGAGTCGGTGGAGGACCCGACCGAGTGCTCCCAGACGCCCGCATCGAGGCCGGCCTCGGACAACACCTCGGCCAGGCCGGTGCTGACACCCTCGGAGCGGGCCTTGTCGGCGGGGAGCGGCTCGTGGGTCACGCCGACCGTGGTGGCGTCGAAGGAACGGATCATGACCGGAGCCTAGCGGCGCCGGTGACGCGCGCACCCGTCGTCGTCACGACCCGTACGTGCCGATCGCCGCCGGGGGAAGAGACGCACGCAGCCCCACGATGCTGGCCGGTATCGCCCGGACGGACGGCGAGCGCCGCCCGAACCGCGGGGAAGAGAACGCCCGCAGCACGTTGAGCGTCATGGTCCGCACCACCGTCGCCGTAGCGGCCGGGACCACGCTGTCAGGGCAGGCGTCGGTGAGGTCGCAGGTCCAGTACGTCGTCCCCGCGGCGAACACCGCCGAACCGGAGGGCGCGCTGTAGTACGTCGTCGACACGGGCTCGTCGCGCTGGCCCGCCCGGGTCAGGACGCCGACGAGCACTGCCTGCAGGTTCGGCGGTGTCGAGGGCGACCCGGGGCGGATCCCGTCGGCCTCGTTCGCCACGACTCCGGTCACGACGTCGCCGGCGCGCAGTCCGGTACCGGCCCCCAGCCAGGTCGGCAGGGAGTTGACCACGAGCGACCCGTGGGCCTTCACCGCGGAATAACGCTGGCCGAGCAGTGCGGTCGGGTCGCGCAGGAGCGGTGCCTGGTGCCACAGCACCGTGGCCTCGTCCGGCTGGGCTGCCGCAAGCGGATCCTGCGCGACGGTGCGGCCGACGAACATGCTGGTCGGGGTCCCGCTGGGGTCCCGCTCGAGCCTGGCGTGCCAGTAGACCTCGTTGGCTCCGAGGTCCGCGATGTTCACGCCGGCGTTGCGGGCGGCCACGGCCGCGTCATACATCCGCCGCGTCCAGTACTCGCTGTGACCGGGCAGCAGAAGAGCCGTCGTCGTCAGGGCGAGCGAGGGCCACGCGTCGAGATCCGTGTCGTCGATGTGCGCGGCGGCGTAGCCGTGGTGCTCGAGGAACTGAGTGAGCGGCACGTCATCCACGAGGAGACGGACCAGCCCCGCGTCTACGAGGGGACGGTCGAGGGCGACACCGAGGGCCCGGGTGTCGCTGCTGCCGTCGGGACCCTTGTACAGGCTCGAGCCGCTGTACTGGCTGTAGGCGGCCCACGTCAGGCTGCTGTGGACCACGAGGAGTCGCGCGACATCGGCCGCGTCGCGCACGACGAGGGATGCGACGCCGGCGACACCGCCGGCATCCCGGGACTCGACGACGTACTCTCCCGGGGTCCACGACGAGTCGACCGGCAGCGTGACCGTACGCGGCCAGCCCGGGCTGGCCATGAGGTCGCCGGATCGCGTGGGGGCGACGCCCTGACGCAGATCGATCGGCGCCGAGGTCCACACCAGCCGGGCACCGGCCCCGCCGTACCAGCCGATGCGGTACGCGCGGACGGTGACCCCGGTCGTCGCGATGCCAGCGAGGTGGACCCCGACGGGAGCACCGCAGGTCGTGGAGGGCCGGTCGAGGTAGAGCGGAAGACGAGGTGCGGCGTGCATGTCCGCCGGGCGCCAGGTCGCGTCACCGTGGAGCGCGTTCTCCGTGCGCACCCAGTCCGGGACGCTGCGGACCAGCGCGCACGCCGCCAGAACAGGGTGGCGCAGATCGGCGGGCGCCGTGACGTCGAGGGAGTCGCGGTAGGACCACTGGTCACCGTCGGGCGAGGGCACGCCGACATCGGCCTCACCAGCTGTGCCGGGCGCGGTGCCACGGGAGGGACCGGGGGATACCGGAGGACCGGCACAGGCCGTTGCCGCCAACGACACGACGGCCAGGAGAAGGGCGGCACGTCGGAGGGACACACCTCATCGTCCCTCACCGCGCGCCTCGGTTCGACATCCGGGCAGCCCGGTCGTGATGGGGCAGTAGGACACGCAGAAGGGGATTCCCGCGCAGTAGGCTTGGACCGGCGTCAGGTCACGGGCACCACGGCCGCCGAGACCGTGCGTTGGTCTGGCGACCCGGAGGGGGAGTCATGAGGTTCTTCGACCGGCGCCGTGGCACGGCCCGTGGACTGATCCTGGGTGCGGTCGGCGCCTTGGCCGTGGCACTGCTTCCCGCCGTGGCGCTGCCCGCGGCAGCCGCGACGCCCACGCCGTTCTTCACCTACATCGAGCGCGGCTCGACGGCGGGGGTACGCATGCTGGGCACGGCCGCGATCGACGGGAGCGGTGCGGCGCGCCTCACGCTCGCCAATTACCAGACCTATGACTTCGCCGTCTCCACCGACGGCAACACGTTGCTGGCCAACGTCGTCACCGGACCACCCACGAGCAGCTGGTATGACAAGACCCATGCAGTCGTCCTCGTCCACCGCCAGGGTGCGACGACCACGGCAACGGTCCTCAGCACCTACTGGGACACCAACTCCGTGCTGTCGGCCGACGGCAGGACGGCGTACTGGCTCGTCGACGGCAAGGTCTACCGCCACGTCGAGACCGACTGGGTGGCACCGGGAGTGACGACGACGATGAGCGCCACGGCGTTCCGGCCGGCGTCGACGGAGACCGTCTGGGCCTTCGCCGTGTCTCCCGACGGTGTCACCGGCGCCGCGCTGTATCGCAACAGCACCACCGGGAAATCCGGGCGCATCCTCGCCGCCACGCTCGCGACGGGCGCGGTTCGCATCAGCGCGACCTACGGCCTCGGGGCGCTGCAGCCCGACGGCAGCAGCTTCGTGTTCGTCGCAGACGACGTCCTCCTGCACGGGCAGAGCAACGGCACCCCGGCGCCCCCGTCCGACCCGACGATCACCACGGTGACGCGGACGCTCGGCTCGACCAGCGCAGCGACAGTCCCCGCCCTCGAGAACATGTACGCCGTACGCCAGGCCGAGGACGGCACCTGGTGGATGTGGAAGGACTCCCGGGCGACCACCCCGGCCACGTCTACCGCATGGTCCACGCCGGACCCTCGCGTCACCGACCCGGTCGCCCAGCCAGGCCCGCGCAGCAACGGTGACACGACGTTCGGGTACCTGCCGAGCACGGTCGCGCCACCGTCGCTCATGGATGCAGGCGCCGCTGCCGGCAACGCGTCCGCGGCTCACCCGTTCTTCACGCTCTCGGCCTCCACCGCGCTCTACGGCCGGAAGGTCGCCTACTCCAGCTTCGCCTGGTACCTCCAGCCGATCCCCGGCTACGCGTACCCGGCGTATGCCGACGAGGTGGACCGCGGACGGCTCGAGCGCTCGATCGACGGCGTCCACTACACGACGCTGGGAACCACGACCGGCGCCCGCCTCTTCCGCGTAGGGACGAAGTGGTACAACGCCTACACGCCTGTGCTGGCACGCAACACGTGGCTGCGCTGGACCTACCTAGGCGACTTCCTCACCCGTGCCTCGACGCCGACCGTCCGCCTCGTCCGGGTCGTGCCGATCGTGACGGTGAGGGTCTCGAGGATCGGGACGCGGCGCACCGTCTCGGGCGTCGCCACGCGCAAGGGCGGCACCGCGGTGCTCTACCGCGTTATGGGCCGGCGCCTGGTCACGGTGGCTGCGACGACGCTGACGGCGCGCGGCGCGTACTCCTTCGGCCGTCGGTCGCTGGCTCCGGGCACCTACAAGGTCGTGGTGATGGCCGACAGGTACTGGGCGGCCGGTGCGAAGCTCGTCGCGGTGCGGTAGCCAGGACTCGACGGAACACCATCACTGCAGTGGGTGTCAGCCATCCGGGGGTTGAGCGGGCGTGCACCAGGCTGGCGATGTCGAGTTGACGATGACGCGGCTCGGCCCCAGACGCCCGTCACTGCTGGGAACTCGGCGAGGGACAGCGACGTTCGACTCCTCGTGACCACCTCAGACGCCCTGCGCACCCCGATGACCGACCGTCCCACCGCCACGGACCCCGCGGCCGACCTGCTCGCCCGTCTCGAGCTGGGGGACCGGGCCGCGGAGGCGCTGGAGAGCGCCGTGGACCACTAGCGGGAGAGGCTCCCGCTCGAGACGGTCCTGCCGTCGATCCGCGCGACGCCGACGATCACCCCGATCAGGGACCCCACGACGGCGACGCACAGGAGCATCCGGGTGAGCAGCGCCCAGTCCAACGAGTAGGTCGAGAAGTCGAACGGGAAGACGACGAGCAACCGGGCGGACACGGCGAGACTGATACCCGAGAGGGCCGCCTGGCACCCTGCGGTGAACCAGCGTGGGTCGTACCCGAGGTAGGCGAGATTCGCCACCAGGCTCGCGGCGATGGACAGGTTGACCAGGGTCAGGACGCTCACGAACGAGCCGGTCAGGAACGGGACGGCCTTCCATCCAGGGTGCGCGTTGACGACGTAGAGCATCGCGGCATCCAGCACCACAGCGACGACGTACCCGGTGCGGCGCACGCCGCGCGACGACATGGTCACCTCTGTCGGGTCGGCCACGGTCACCCCCTGCTGCCGTGCGACTCACGCTACGCCCGTCGTTCGGGCTCCGGGTGCCGCTTGACCTAGATCAGGTCGGCAGGCGCAGGGAGGTCATACCTCCGTCAACCGTGAGGACCGTCCCGGTCGTCGAACCGGACAGGGGGCTCCCCAGATAGGCGATCGCGAACGCCACCTCCTCCGGAGACACCAGCCGTCCCATGGGCTGTCGAGCGCGGAGCGAATCGAGTGCCTGGTCGGGATCGGGCGCCGAGCCGAGCAGCCGCCCGACCCAGGGGGTGTCGGTCGTCCCTGGTGCGACGGCGTTGACCCGGATGCCGTCGCGCACATGGTCGGCGGCCATCGCGAGGGTCAAGGACAGGACGGCGCCCTTGGTGGCGGCGTAGAGCGCGCGCTGCGGCACCCCGAGGACTGCGACCACTGAGGACGTGTTCACGATGGCCGCGTGCGGCGACCGGCGAAGGTGGGGCAGGGCGGCCCGGGAGACGCGGGCGACGCCGAGGACGTTGATGTCGAGGACACGCCGCCACTCGTCATCGTCGTTCGCAGCGACATCGCCCTGCGCCCCGATCCCGGCGTTGTTGACCACGACGTCGAGCCGACCGAGCTCCTCGACCGCCGCGCGCACCGCGGCCGCGACCTCCGAATCGACGCTGACGTCGCAGGGCAGGCTGAGTGCGGCGACGTCGGGATCGCCGAGGGAGACGTCGAGTACGACGACGCGTGCACCTCGCGCGGCCAGCACCCGCGCGGTCGCCGCACCGATCCCGCTGGCGCCGCCGGTCACCAGAGCGACGAGACCTTCGTAGTCGTTCATGACTCCTCGATTCGCGTGAGCCGGCTCACCGGCGCGGTTCGATATGGATCTTCGGGCCAGGACCGGAACCCGGCACCCGCATGCCCGAGAGCGCGTCGCCCACGTCGTCGAGCCCGATCGTCGCTGCCACCAGCGGCGTGGGGTCGACGCGGCCGTCGGCGTAGTGGGCGATCGTTCCCTCGAGTCCCGGTGAGGCGCTGAGGATCCCGACGGCGGTGATGTCCTGGAGGACGAGGTCCCGGGTGTCGATCACGCTCGGCACACCCGACAGCCCGACGAGGACGACGCGACCACCGGGCTCGACGTGCGATATCGCGTCGGCGGGGACGCCGGGGGAATTCGTGCAGTCGATGACGGCGTCGTAGGGGTGCGTCGGCACCTCGGCCACGACCGAGGCCGCCAGGCCGATGCTGCGCGCGAACTCCAGGGACCGTTCCGAGCGTCCGGCGAGGTGGACGCGCAGCCCGTCGGACGTAGCGAACATCGCCGCGAGCATGCCGATCGTGCCCGCGCCGTAGACCAGCACGTGGGCGCCCGGCTCGAGTCCCGTGGCCTGGACCGCACGCAGCGCGTTTCCTCCTGGCTCGACGAGGGCGCCGGCCACGGCGTCGACGGAGTCGGGAAGGGCTCGTAGCGCACTGGTGGGCACGAGCAGCTGCTCCGCGAGTGCCCCGGGCCAGCCGCCGCGGATGCCGATCTCGAACCGGTCGACGCACACGTGCTGCCGGTCGCTCAGGCACAGCCGGCAGTGACCGCAGCCGAGCATCGTGTCGCCGGTCACGCGCCGACCGAGCCACGCCTCGTCGGCGGCCGAACCGACCGAGGACACGATCCCCGCCCACTCGTGGCCGAGCCGGATCGGGTAGTCGGCGTGGCCTTGGTGGAGGTAGGCCATCTCACCGGTGAAGAACTCGACGTCGGTGCCACAGACGCCGACGCGTTCGACGTCGACCACCGCCTGGCCCGGGGCCGCTCGGGGAGCCTCGACGTCACGCACCTCCCACTGACGGGGGCCGGTGACGACGAACGCCCTCATCGCGGCGGACGCAGGTTCGTCACGACGCCGACCGCACGTGCTGTCGCTGGGTCCCGAGGCCCCCGACACCGAGCTCCATGACATCGCCGGGCCGGAGGAACACCGGTGGGCGCTGGCCCATGCCCACGCCGGGAGGCGTGCCGGTGTTGATGAGGTCGCCGGGCTCGAGAACCATGAACTGGCTCAGGTACTGAACGATGAACGTGGGGGAGAAGAGCATCGTCGACGTCGACCCGGTCTGGCGCCGGACACCGCTGACGTCGAGCCACATCGGGAGCGCGAGCACGTCGTCGATCTCGTCGGGCGTGACCAGGTAGGGGCCGCACGGGTTGAACGTCTCGGCCGACTTTCCCTTGACCCACTGCCCGCCCCGCTCGAGCTGGAAGGCCCGCTCGCTGACGTCGTTCACCAGGACGTAGCCGGCGATCGCGGCCCGCGCCTCCTCCTCGTCGGCAAGGTAGCGGCACCGGGTGCCGATCACGACGCCGAGCTCGACCTCCCAGTCGGTCTTCTCCGACCCCCGGGGGATGAGCACGTCGTCCCGAGGACCGACGAGGGTGTTCGGTGCCTTGGTGAACACGATGGGCTCGCTGGGCACCGCCTGCCCGGTCTCCGCAGCGTGGTCGCTGTAGTTCAGGCCGATGCAGAGCAGCTGGTGCGGACGGGCGATCGGTGCGCCGACACGGCGGACGCCGACGGGCTCGGTGCGGCCGTCGGCGGCGCGCTGGTCGACGAGCAGCCTCAGTCGCTCGGAGCCGAAGGACCCCCAGAAGGCCTCATCGAAGTCGTGCACGACATCGGAGACGTCGACGACGGTGTCCTCGCCGACGAGGACGACCGGCTTCTCCTGCCCTACCGGGCCGAGGCGCATGAGCTTCACAGCTTCTCCTAGGAGCTAGACGTGCGGGTGGTCGAGTCGTCCGGCGCGGCACCGGACCACGGCGGAGGTGCGGTGCTGCCCGCCCATCGACGCGTAGGCAGTCCCGTGGCACCGACATCGGCGAGGAACAGCCTGCCCGACAACGGGTATCGGAGCCGGGCGGCCTCGTCGAGCTCGTCGCGAGCTGTGGTGACCAGCAACCTGTCGCGGTGCGGTCCGACGAACGCGCAGCTCGTCACGTGCGGCACCGGCAGCCGCAGCGTCGACAGCAGCTCACCCGACGGCGAGTAGCAGCGCACGGCGCTCCCGCCCCAGCAGGCGATCCAGAGCCGGCCTTCGCTGTCGACACAGAGCCCGTCGGGAAGTCCGTCGAATCCGGTGAGCAGGGTCGTCCAGTCGCCCACCGATCCCGAGTCGTAGTCGTAGGCGGCCGTCCACACGGTGCCGGGGACACTGTCCGCGAGGTAGATCCGGTCACCGTCGGGGGACCAGCCGAGTCCGTTGGCGAGGGAGAGGCCCGAGCGAAGGACGGTCGTCGCACCGTCGACATCGACCCGGTAGAGGCTCGCCCGACCGATGGCCCTGTCGGTCGCGAGACTGCCCACGACGAGGCGACCGGCGGGGTCCGCGGTCCCGTCGTTGAGCCGCGCCGGAGCAGCGGGATCCAAGATCGGCAGCGAGGCAGAACGAGTGCCGTCCGCGGCAACGGCGACGATCCCCGTGCCCGCCGCGACCAGCATCCCGCCGTCCGTGGCCAGGACCGCCGCACCGACGGTCATGGGGAAGTGGAGCACGGAGTCCACCAGTACCTCGTCGTCCTCGAGCCGCCCGCTCAGGACCAGCCCGGCGGCGATGTCGACGAAGGACAGCCCGTCGGTGGCGTCGTCCCACACCGGGCCTTCGGCCAGCTCGTAGGTCGCTCCGCGGAGCACGACGGCGTCGGGCTCCCTCATGCGGCTGCCCGTCCGTGTCGTGTGCCGACACGGCGATCGAGCAGTCGCCTCTCCGGTGACGGCACGAGGTCGACAGCATCCGGCATAGTCCTGATAGTAGAAGAGCACCCTGAGCCTCGGAGGAGGGTCCACGTGACCCGTCGCAGCCAGCAGTGGTACGCCGGCACCGATCGCAACGCCTACATCCACCGGGCGTGGATGCGTCGCGGACTGCCCGCGGGGGCGTTCGACGGCCGGCCGCACATCGCCATCGCGAACACCGCGTCGGGCCTGACCCCGTGCAACACCCACCTCACCGAGGTCGCCGCACATGTGGCACAAGGGATCTGGGCCGCCGGCGGCATCCCGCTCGAGCTCCCGGTGATGTCGTTGGGGGAGACGCAGGTGCGCCCCACGGCGATGCTCTGGCGCAACCTTGCCGCGATGGCGATCGAGGAGATGCTCCGCGCGAACCCGATCGACGGCGTCGTCCTGCTCGGTGGTTGCGACAAGACGATCCCCGCACTGCTGATGGCAGCTGCGTCGGTCGACCTGCCGGCGGTCGTCGTACCGGGTGGTCCGATGCTCACCGGGACGTTCCGCGGCGCTCCTCTGGGCTGTGGCACCGACGTCTGGCGCCTGTCGGAGGAGGTGCGTGCGGGCGAGCTGTCCGAGCAGGACTTCCTACGCTCGGAGTCCTCGATGATCCGCAGCCGGGGGCACTGCAACACGATGGGCACGGCGTCGACGATGGCGTTCCTGGCGGAGGCGCTCGGGATGACGCTGCCCGGCATCGCAGGTACCCCGGCACCGGACAGCCGGCTGCTCGAGCAGTCCCACGCGACGGGGCGGCTCGCCGTCGAGCTGGTCGAGTCCGACCTGCGCCCGAGCTCGGTCATGACGACCGCGTCGTTCCGCAACGCAGTGGTCACCCTGGCGGCGATCGGCGGCTCGACGAACGCTGTCGTGCACCTGCTGGCCATCGCCGGACGGCTCGGCGTCGACGTGGCGCTCGACGACATCGACCGCTGGGGGGCAGGTGTGCCGCTGCTGGTGGATCTCCAGCCCGCGGGCACCTACCTGATGGACGACCTGTACCGCGCCGGCGGACTTCTCGCGGTCCTGCGCGAGGTGTGCGACCTGCTCGACCCGGGCGCCATCACCGTCAGCGGGCGTCCCCTCGTCGACCATCTCGACGAGGCACGGATCTGGGATGAGGCCGTGATCCGTCCGCGTGACAAGCCGTTGCTGGCCGACGCCGGGATCGCGGTGCTACGTGGGTCGCTCGCACCTGACGGTGCCGTCATCAAGATCGCAGCGGCGTCCGAGCACCTGTTGGCTCATCGTGGCCGCGCCGTGGTGTTCGACAGCGTGGAGGACCTCCGGCTGCGCATCGACGACCCGAACCTCGACGTCGATGCCGACAGCGTCCTCGTGCTGCGCGGGTGCGGTCCGAGGGGCTACCCCGGCATGCCCGAGGTGGCGAACCTCCCTCTCCCCAAGAAGCTGCTCGAGGCCGGGGTGCGCGACATGGTCCGCATCAGCGACGCGCGCATGAGTGGCACGGCGTACGGCACGGTCGTCCTCCACGTGGCGCCGGAGTCGGCGGCCGGTGGGCCGCTGGCGCTGCTGCGCGACGGCGACGTGATCGTCCTCGACGTCGCCGCCCGGCGTCTCGACGTCGACGTGGCGGCGGAGGTGTGGGCTGCGCGCACGCCGTCCGAGTCGGCCGCTTCGGCCTACGCCGCACCCACTCGCGGCTGGGAGCGCCTCTACGTCGACCACGTGATGCAGGCCGACCGCGGCGCCGACCTCGACTTCCTCGTCGGCGGAAGCGGGGACGCTGTGAGACGCGAGTCCCACTGACGCCGAACGACGTGCCCGCCCACCAGCGTCACACGGTGAAGGCGGGCCAGGTGTCTGTCGCACACGAGGCACATGTCCCAAGCGTTCGGCTGGCGATCGGCTACCAGCCCCGCTCGGCCCACTCGGCGAGGTGCGGACGCTCGGCGCCGAGCGTGGTGTCGGCGCCGTGCCCCGGGTAGACCCACGTCTCGTCGGGCAGCCGGTCGAAGAGCTTGGCCTTGACGTCGTGGTACAGCGACGCGAACCGCTTCGCGTCCTTCTCGGTATTACCGACGCCGCCCGGGAACAGGCAGTCGCCGGTGAACAGGTGTGGGGCGCCCGTCGGGTCGTCATAGAGCAGGGCGATCGAGCCCGGCGTGTGGCCGACGATGTGGATCGCGGTGAGCGTCTGGTTGCCGACCCGGATGGTGCCGCCGTCGGCAACCGTGTCGTCGATCGGTACGCCGATCGCCTCGGCATCGGCGGCGTGGGCGAGGGTGCGCGCCCCCGTGGCCGCGACAACCGCGGCGAGAGCCTGCCAGTGGTCGATGTGCCCGTGCGTCGTCACGACGGCGTCGATCCCGTCGCCGCCGATGAGCTCGAGCAGGCGGTCGGGCTCCGCCGCCGCGTCGAGGAGCACCTGGGAGCCGGTCTCGTGGCAGCGCAGCAGGTAGGCGTTGTTGTTGTACGGCCCTACCGCCAGCTTGGTGATGACGAGGTTCGGCAGCTCACGAAGATCGGCACGCCCGCCGACGGTCACGTTCCCGGTGTAGGTCACGCGATGATCCTCTCCCACCGGTGGCGCCCTCACCAGGCCGGTGGCGCTCCCGGGCCTGATCCGTCGACCCGGTGGAGCCCCGTGCCCGGCCCACGGCCGAGACGCCAGGCGAGGACATCCGCCGGATCGCCCACGACGTCGACGGCGCCGGAGCGGGCATGGATGAACATCAGGGTGCGCTCGACGAAGGTCTCCGGCCATCCCGAAGGCCCGAAACTGTCGAGGCCGAGGTCGACATGGTGGATCTCGACCTCACGGATCCGTCCGAAGACCACCGTGCGGGCGGGCGAGTCAGGCTCCTGGCCCGGGCGCCCAGGACCGAAGATCACGAGCCGGTCGAGGGCCGAAGGACCGCCGGCGCTCAGCCGCTCGAACGCCGCGGACAGCCCCTCCGCGCTGTCGTGCACGTCGGACACCAGCGCGGACGCCGTCCGCCCGGCGCCAGCCTCGATGTCCCGCTCGCGGGCCTCCGGGGAGTCATACATCGGGGTGGGGACGCCGGTCAGCGCCCAGTCGACGAGGCGGAGCAGGCCGTCGGCGTTGCGGGCCAGGTGGGTCAGCACGTGGCCCACCGACCACCCCGGGAGCAGCGACGGCCGACGCACCACGACGTCATCGAGGCCCTCGAGCGTGAGCGAGAGCCGTCGCGTCGCGTCGCGGAGGTCTGCCAGGTCCTGGGACAGGGGGCCGATCACGTGCCGACGCTACGGGAGAGCGGTCGCCGACGGACACCGGAATGTAGTTGTCGGTCCTCCTCGTTAACCTTGACCGTGGCAGTGCGACCGCTGAGTCGCGCGCCGGCACGATCCCGGCTCGAACCTGCTCCATCCCCGCCGGTACCCCGCACCACCTGCCCGACCGACCCGACTCGAGAACAGGACACGGTGTGGCCGATCGCCTCGTCGTCCGCGGCGCCCGCGAGCACAACCTCAAGGACGTCTCACTCGATCTTCCGCGTGACGCGATGATCGTGTTCACCGGCCTGTCCGGGTCCGGCAAGTCCTCCCTGGCGTTCGACACGATCTTCGCCGAGGGCCAGCGACGCTACGTGGAGAGCCTCTCGGCGTACGCCCGTCAGTTCCTCGGGCAGATGGACAAGCCGGACGTCGACTTCATCGAGGGTCTCTCCCCGGCGGTGTCGATCGACCAAAAGTCCACCAGCCGCAACCCGCGCTCCACCGTGGGCACCATCACCGAGGTCTATGACTACCTCCGGCTTCTCTACGCGCGCGCCGGTCGGCCGCACTGCCCCGTCTGCGGCCGCGACATCGCCCGCCAGACCCCCCAGCAGATCGTCGACCGCATCCTCGAGCTCGAACAGGGCGCCCGGTTCCAGGTGCTCGCCCCGGTGATCCGCGAGCGCAAGGGTGAGTACTCCGAGCTCTTCCGCCAGCTCCAGACCCAGGGCTTCTCCCGAGCGCGCATCGACGGCGTCGTCCACTCCCTGACCGAGCCGCCCACGCTGAAGAAGCAGGAGAAGCACACGATCGAGGTCGTCGTCGACCGCCTCAGCGTCAAGTCCGACGCCAAGCGGCGCCTCACCGACTCGGTCGAGACCGCGCTGCGGCTGTCCGCGGGCCTGGTCACGCTGGACTTCGTCGACCTCGCCGACGACGACCCCCACCGCGAGCGGATGTTCTCCGAGCACCTCGCCTGCCTCTACGACGACCTCTCCTTCGAGGAGCTCGAGCCCCGGTCGTTCTCGTTCAACTCCCCGTTCGGCGCGTGCCCGGAGTGCACCGGCCTCGGCACCCGGATGGAGGTCGACCCCGACCTCATCGTGAGCGACCCGTCGATGACCCTCGCCGAGGGTGCCATCGGTCCGTGGTCCAGCGGGCACATCAGCGACTACTTCGAGCGGCTGCTCGGAGCGCTGGGGGAGGAGTTCGACTTCACCCTCGCGGACTCCTGGGAGTCGCTGTCGGCGAAGGCCAAGAAGGCGATCCTCCACGGTCACTCGACCCAGGTCCACGTGCGCTACAAGAATCGCTACGGGCGCGAGCGCAGCTATCACACCGCGTTCGAGGGCGTCATCCCCTACATCAAGCGCCGCCACGCCGAGGCCGACACCGACACCAGCCGGGAGCGATTCGAGGGCTACATGCGCGAGGTGCCGTGCCCCACGTGCAACGGCGCCCGCCTCAAGCCGATCAGCCTCTCGGTCACTCTCGGTGAGAAGTCGATCGCTGAGGTCGCCGCGCTCCCGATCGGAGACTGCGCCGACTTCCTCCGCGAGCTCGACCTCTCCCCGCGGGAGAAGCAGATCGCCGAGCGGGTGCTGAAGGAGGTCAACGAGCGGCTACGGTTCCTCGTCGACGTCGGCCTGGACTACCTCACCCTCGACCGCGCGGCCGGCACCCTCGCCGGAGGCGAGGCCCAACGCATCCGGCTCGCGACCCAGATCGGCTCTGGCCTCGTCGGCGTCCTCTACGTCCTCGACGAGCCCAGCATCGGGCTGCACCAGCGCGACAACCGTCGGCTCATCGAGACCCTGGTTCGGCTGCGCGACCTCGGCAACACTCTCATCGTCGTCGAGCACGACGAGGACACTATCCGCCAGGCCGACTGGGTCGTCGACATCGGTCCGGGTGCGGGCGAGCACGGCGGCCAGGTGGTCGTGTCGGGCACGGTGCAGGACCTCCTCGACAGCCCCGACTCCATGACAGGGGCCTACCTCTCCGGTCGACGCAGCATCGCCATCCCGGCGATCCGCCGGCCGATCGACCCGGACCGGCAGCTCGTCGTCGAGGGGGCGCGCGAGCACAACCTCAAGGGTGTCGACGTCTCGTTCCCGCTCGGCTGCTTCGTGGCGATCACCGGCGTCAGCGGCTCGGGCAAGTCCACCCTGGTCAACGACATCCTCTACACCACCCTCGCGCGCGAGCTCAACGGCGCGCGCTCGGTGCCCGGCCGGCACAAGCGCGTCCGGGGCCTCGAGCACCTCGACAAGGTCGTCCACGTCGACCAGAGCGCCATCGGTCGCACGCCGCGGTCCAACGCCGCCACCTACACCGGGGTGTTCGACCATGTCCGCAAGCTGTTCGCGGAGACGCCCGAGGCGAAGATGCGCGGCTACCTCCAGGGCCGGTTCTCCTTCAACGTCAAGGGCGGGCGCTGCGAGGCCTGCACCGGCGACGGCACCATCAAGATCGAGATGAACTTCCTCCCGGACGTCTACGTCCCGTGCGAGGTCTGCCACGGCGCCCGGTACAACCGCGAGACGCTCGAGGTGCACTTCAAGGGCAAGACGATCGCCGAGGTCCTCGACATGCCGATCGAGGAGGGTCTCGAGTTCTTCGCGGCCGTCCCGCCCATCGCCCGCCACCTCCGCACCCTCGTCGACGTCGGCCTCGGCTACGTCCGGCTCGGCCAGCCGGCTCCCACGCTCTCCGGTGGCGAGGCCCAGCGGGTCAAGCTCGCCAGCGAGCTGCAGAAGCGCTCTGCCGGACGCACCGTCTACGTCCTCGATGAGCCCACCACCGGGCTGCACTTCGAGGACATCCGCAAGCTCCTCGGCGTGCTGCAGTCCCTCGTCGACAAGGGCAACTCCGTCCTGGTCATCGAGCACAACCTCGACGTCATCAAGACGGCCGACTGGGTCATCGACATGGGTCCCGAAGGCGGCCACCGCGGCGGCACTGTCGTGGCCACCGGCACCCCGGAGGAGGTGGCCATGGTCGAGGCGAGCCACACCGCTACCTTCCTGCGCGACATCCTGGGCCTCACCCGGGAACCTCCGGCCCGGTCTCGTACGTCGACGCGGAAGGCCGCTGACGCGCCGCGCCGCGGAGGCCGTGGGGCGGCATGACCACCTGCCCGACCGCCCGACACCCAGGAGTCCTCGTGACCGAGACCGACACCGTGCCCGCCGACGCCGTGCTTGCCGACGCCGTGCTTGCCGACGCCGTGCTTGCCGACGCCGTGCTTGCCGACACCGGGCTTGCCGACGCCGTGCTTGCCGACACCGGGCCCACTGAGGGCTCTGTTTCGGCGGGCCTCCTCGTGGCCGTCGGGCCCACGCGTCGGCAGGTCCTGCTCACCACCGGCGTCGTGGTCGCAGCAGCCGCCGCGACGGCGGCCTGCGGCTCCTCCGCACCGGCGACGCCGGCGTCGACCGGGCCGGTCAGCGTCCCTGCCGCCGACGTCCCGGTCGGCGGCGGCATGATCCTGACCGACCGGCAGGTCGTCGTCACCCAGCCGACCGCCGGCCAGTTCAAGGCCTTCAGCACCGTGTGCCCTCATCAGGGATGTCTCGTCACCTCGGCCTCGGCAGGGACCATCAACTGCCCCTGCCACAACTCGAACTTCTCCACGGCCGACGGCTCGGTCCAGAGCGGTCCGTCTCCGGCGCCGCTCGCGTCCGTGCCTGTCACCGTGTCCGGCTCCACCATCACCGTCTCCTGACGGCGGCTGCCCATGGCGGATCCCGCGACGTATCGCCCGGCTCAGGGCGAGGTCCCTGACTCACCAGGGGTCTACCGTTTCCGTGACCCTCACGGTCGCGTCGTCTACGTCGGCAAGGCCAAGAGCCTGCGCAGCAGGCTGGCGTCATACTTCCAGGATCTCAGCGCCCTCCACCCACGCACCCAGGCGATGGTCACGACGGCGTCGTCGGTCGACTGGGTCACGGTCGACACCGAGGTCGAGGCGCTGCAGCTGGAGTACTCCTGGATCAAGGAGTACGACCCTCGCTTCAACGTGCGCTACCGCGACGACAAGAGCTACCCCTATCTCGCGGTCACCCTCGACGAGGAGTTCCCGCGGATCACGGTGATGCGTGGCGCCAAGCGCAAAGGCGTGCGGTACTTCGGCCCCTACGCCCACGCCTGGGCGATCCGCGAGACCGTCGACCTGCTGCTGCGCGTGTTCCCCGTCCGTACGTGCAGCAGCGGCGTCTTCAAGCGGCACGGGCAGATCGGCCGCCCCTGCCTGCTGGGCTACATCGGCAAGTGCTCGGCCCCCTGCGTCGGACGGGTCGACGCCGAGGAGCACCGGCGCATAGTCGAGGACTTCTGCGCCTTCCTGGGGGGCCAGACCACGGCGTACACCAAGCGCATCGAGCGGGAGATGACAGCGGCGGCGGCGCAGCAGGACTACGAGCGCGCCGCCCGGCTCCGCGACGACCTCCGCGCCTTGGAACGAGCCCTGGAGAAGAACGCCATCGTCCTCGGTGACGGCACGGACGCCGATGTCGTGGGGCTGTGCGAGGACGAGCTCGAGGCAGCCGTGCAGGTGTTCCACGTCCGCGGCGGCCGGGTGCGCGGTCAGCGCGGGTTCGTCGTGGAGAAGGTCGAGGACCTCACCACGGCCGACCTCGTCGAGCACCTCATCCAGCAGTTGTACGGCGACCAGGGCTCGGAGGCTGTGCCGCGGGAGCTGCTCGTCCCCGAGCTCCCCACCGAGGCCGAGGCGACCACCCTGTGGCTCTCGGAGAAGCGGGGGAGCCACGTCGACCTGCGCGTCCCCCAGCGTGGCGACAAGCGCGACCTCCTCGAGACCGTCACCCGCAACGCCTCGCAGTCCCTGGCGCTGCACAAGATGCGTCGTGGCGGCGACCTCACCGCCCGCAGCCAGGCGCTCGAGGAGCTGCAGGAGGCCCTCGGTCTTGCCGAGGCGCCGTTGCGGATCGAGTGCGTCGACGTCAGCCACCTCCAGGGCACCGACGTCGTCGCGAGCCTCGTCGTGTTCGAGGACGGACTGGCCCGCAAGTCGGAGTACCGCCGCTTCTCCATCCGGGGCACCGACGGCATCAGCGACGACACCCGCTCGATCGGGGAGGTCGTCACGCGCCGGTTCACACGCCTCCTCGAGGACCGCGTCGATCCCGGCGACCCCACTCCGGGCATCGACCCGATGACCGGTCGGCCCCGCCGGTTCGCCTACCCGCCGCAGCTGTTCGTCGTCGACGGCGGTCAGCCGCAGGTCGAGGCGGCTCAGGCAGCCCTGTCCGAGCTCGGGATCACCGACGTCGCCATCGTCGGTCTGGCCAAGCGGCTCGAGGAGGTGTGGCTCCCGGGTGACCCCGACCCGGTGATCCTGCCGCGCACGAGCGAGGGCCTCTACCTGCTCCAGCGCGTCCGCGACGAGGCGCACCGCTTCGCCATCACCTATCAGCGCCAGAAGCGCGGCAAGCGCATGGTCGAGAGCCTCCTCGACGACGTCCCCGGTCTCGGCGACGCCCGGCGCAAGGCGCTGCTGCGCCAGTTCGGCTCGCTCAAGCGGCTCCGGTCGGCGAGCGTGGAGGAGATCGCCACGGTGCCCGGCATCGGTCCCGCGGTGGCTCGGTCGGTCGTCGACACCCTTGCCGCCTCGGCGCCGGCTCCCTCGGTCAACACCGCGACCGGCGAGATCTCCGACTGAGCGAGTTCCGCGTGACGCGCGGATGAACGCGCGGCGGGCCGCAGCGTGCGGCAGCGACGCCGGTGAGAGCATGGGACCTGCCGGTCACCCGGCTCCGCCGACGCCTACAAGGGAGACTCACCCCGTGGTCGAGGAATCGTTCGAGCTCGTGCTGGTCACGGGGATGTCCGGGGCGGGGCGGTCCACGGCCGCACGCGCACTCGAGGACCTCGGCTGGTTCGTCGTCGACAACCTCCCGCCGGCGCTGCTGATGCAGGCGATCGAGCAGGTCGCCAACGACGTCGACGCCGAGCGACTCGCCGTCGTCGTCGACGTCCGGGGCGGCAAGATCTTCGACGATCTCGCGACCAGCCTTCAGGACGTCCTCGACGCCGGGATCGATCTCCGCGTGCTGTTCCTCGAGGCGGGCGACAACGAATTGGTCCGCCGGTTCGAGAGCAGCCGGCGTCCGCACCCGCTCCAGGAGTCGGGCGGGATCCTCGACGGGCTCGTGCGCGAGCGGGCCCTGCTCGGCGACCTGCGGGCCCGGGCCGACCTTGTGATCGACACCTCGGCCCTCAACGTCCACGACCTGCGTCGCAAGGTCGACGCCGCCTTCGGGGGCAACGACCGGGTGCAGCTGCGCGCCACGGTCATGTCCTTCGGCTTCAAGTACGGCCTGCCGCTGGACGCCGACATCGTCAACGACGTCCGCTTCCTGCCCAACCCGTACTGGAGTCCCGAGCTGCGCGAGCTCACCGGCCTCGACGCGGCCGTCAGCGACTACGTCACCGGGATCCCCGAGGCGCGCGAGTTCCTCGACCGGATGGCCTCGATCATCGACCTCGTGTCCGATGGCTATCTGCGCGAGGGCAAGCGCTACGTCACGGTGGCGGTCGGGTGCACCGGCGGCAAGCACCGCAGCGTCGCCATGACCGAGAACCTCTCGGCCCGGCTGGTGAAGCACGGCGTCGAGGTGCTGGTCGTCCACCGCGACCTGGGTCGGGAATGAGCTCGCCCGACCCCGGGCGACGCCGTTCCCGGCCCTCGGGGCCTCGCTCGTCTGGCCCTCGCGTCGTGGCGGTCGGCGGCGGGCACGGCCTTGCCGCCACGTTGCGCGCGCTGCGCCGGGTCACCGATGACGTCACCGCGGTCGTCGCGGTGTCCGACGACGGCGGGTCGAGTGGTCGTCTGCGCCAGGAGTTCGATGTCGTGCCCCCCGGCGACCTGCGCATGGCCCTGGCCGCGCTGTGCGGCGACGACACCTGGGGTCGCACCTGGAGCCGGGTGGTCCAGCACCGCTTCGCCGGCACCGGAGACCTTGCCGGTCACTCGCTCGGCAACCTGCTCATCACCGCGCTGTGGGAGGAGACCGGCGACATCGTCACCGGCCTCGACTGGGTCGGCGCCCTGCTGGGCGCTCACGGACGGGTGCTCCCCGTCGCGACGGTGCCCCTGCAGGTCGTGGCCGACGTCGCCGGGCTCCACCCGCACGACCGCTCGATCATCGAGCGGGTCGTCGGCCAGGTCGAGGTGGCGACGACGCCGGGGGAGGTCGTGGGGCTGCGGATGGAACCCGAGGGCGTCGGGGCATGCCCCGCTGCGGTCGAGGCGATCGCGGAGGCCGAGGCGATCGTGCTGGGGCCCGGATCGTGGTTCACCAGCGTCCTCGCGCCGCTGCAGGTGCCCGGGATCGGCCAGGCCGTCTGCGCCTCCTCAGGCCGCGTCATCGTCGTGCTCAACCTCGTGCCTCAACCTGGTGAGACGGCCGGGTTCTCCCCGCAGCGCCACCTGGAGGTCCTCGCCGCACAGGTCCCCGGCCTGCGGGTCGACACCGTCCTGGCCGACCCCGCCGCCGTCGTGGACGTCGACGTCCTCGCCGCCGCCGCGGCCGTCCTGGGCGCACGCCTGGCGCTCGCCCCCGTCGCGGCACGGGACGGCTCGCCCCGCCATGACGTCGACCTCCTCGCCTCCGCCCTCGGGGGAGTGCTCGCCACCTGAGGGCCCCCACGTCAGCGGCGCTGCCGCGCCGCACCCGACGGTGTCGTGCCGCTCCGAGGCCCACCTCCGGCGTCGGACGTTGTTGACCCAGGTGGCAAGATGCGGCGCATGGCGATGACGGCAGCGGTCAAGGACGAACTCTCCCGCCTCAAGATCACGAAGCCGTGCTGCCGCAAGGCCGAAGTCTCCGCGATCCTGCGGTTCGCCTCCGGTCTCCACCTCGTGGGCGGCAAGATCGTCATCGAGGCCGACCTCGACACCGCGTTCGCGGCCCGCCGTCTCCGCAAGGACATCGCCGAGGTCTTCGGGCACGCCAGCGAGATGACCGTCGTGCACCCCGGGGGGCTGCGCAAGGGCAACCGCTACCTCGTGCGCGTCCACACCGACGGCGAGCAGCTCGCCCGTCAGACCGGTCTCGTCGACGCGAGCGGCCGACCGGCCCGCGGCCTCCCGACCGCCGTCGTCAACGGCTCGCTCTGCGACTCCGAGGCCGCGTGGCGCGGTGCATTCCTGGCCCACGGGTCGCTCACCGAGCCCGGCCGGTCCTCCGCCCTCGAGGTCACCTGCCCCGGCCCCGAGGCCGCCCTCGCCCTGTCGGGCGCGGCCCGCCGCCTCGGCATCGTCGCCAAGCCCCGCGAGGTGCGCGGCGTCGACCGCGTGGTGATCCGCGACGGCGACGCCATCGCGGCGCTGCTCACCCGCCTCGGTGCCCACGAGTCCGTCCTGGCCTGGGAGGAGCGCCGGATGCGGCGCGAGGTCCGGGCCACCGCCAACCGCCTCGCCAACTTCGACGACGCCAACCTGCGCCGCTCGGCACGGGCCGCGGTCGCCGCGGGGGCCCGCGTCCAGCGCGCCCTCGAGATCCTCGGCGACGACGTGCCCGACCACCTCGCAGAGGCGGGTCGGCTCCGGATGGAGCACCAGCAGGCCTCCCTGGAGGAGCTGGGTGCCCTCGCCGATCCACCGATGACCAAGGACGCCATCGCGGGTCGGATCCGGCGCCTCCTGGCCCTGGCCGACAAGCGCGCCGTCGAGCTGGGTATCCCGGACACCGAAGCCGGCATCCCCGCCGACCTCGTCGACATCGACTGACGCCGGTCTGCGGCCCCGCCTCACCGAGTCGGCACTGTCGACGAACCCCGCCGACCAACCCCTCCGACGGTCGGCGTCGGCGAGAGGGCGCGGGAGTCCTCGGAGTCAAGCGTGTCGGCCCGGTGTGACCTACTCGGCGGTAGCCTGCTCGGCCCGCAAACGCTTCCATTCGTCCGATAGGGTTTGGAGAGCCACGCCGGCACGAGACGTGCCGCGCGACCCAAGAGCCGGCAACGGGGCCGGCTGTCGTTTCTCGACTCAAGACGAGGACTGTTGACAGTGACTGTTCGTGTGGGCATCAACGGCTTTGGCCGCATCGGCCGCAACTACTACCGCGCCATCGTCGCCGCCGGCGCCGACATCGAGATCGTCGCCGTCAACGACCTGACGGACAACGCGACGCTCGCGCACCTGCTCAAGTACGACAGCATCCTGGGCCGCCTCGGCCAGGACGTGAAGGCCACCGACGACGCGATCACCGTGGGCGGCAAGAAGATCGTCGCCCTCGCCGAGCGCGACCCCGCCGCCCTCCCGTGGGGAGACCTCGGCGTCGACGTCGTCATCGAGTCCACCGGCTTCTTCACCGACGCGACCAAGGCCGCGGGCCACATCGCCGGCGGTGCGAAGAAGGTCATCATCTCCGCGCCAGCCAAGGGCGAGGACGCCACGATCGTCATGGGCGTCAACCACGAGATCTATGACCCGGCGAAGCACAACATCATCAGCAACGCCTCGTGCACCACGAACTGCCTCGCCCCGATGGCCAAGGTCATCAACGACGAGTTCGGAATCGTGAGCGGCCTGATGACGACGATCCACGCCTACACCAATGACCAGGTCATCCTCGACTACCCGCACTCCGACCTTCGTCGCGCACGCGCCGCCGCGATCAACATGATCCCGACGAGCACCGGCGCTGCGAAGGCCATCGGGCTCGCTCTTCCCGAGCTCAAGGGCAAGCTCGACGGCTACGCCATGCGAGTCCCGGTCCCGACCGGCTCGGCCACCGACCTCACGGTGACGCTGGCGAAGGAAGCTTCCGCCGAGGAGATCAATGCCGCGATCAAGGCGGCGGCCGAGGGCTATCTCAAGGGCTTCCTCGAGTACACCGAGGACCCGATCGTCTCCAGCGACATCGTCACGAACCCGGCCTCGTGCATCTTCGACGCCGGCATCACCAAGGTCCTCGGCAACACCGCCAAGGTCCTGGGCTGGTACGACAACGAGTGGGGCTACAGCAACCGCCTCATCGACCTGACCACGTACGTCGGCAAGTCCCTGTAGTCGGGCACCCACATGCACACGATCGACGATCTCGACGTCGCCGGTCGCCGGGTCCTCGTGCGGGCGGACTTCAACGTCCCGCTCGAGGACGCCGGCGACGGTGCCCGTCGCATCACCGACGACGGCCGGATCCGCGCAGCACTGCCGACGATCACGTCACTACGCTCGCGCGGCGCCCGTCTCGTCCTCGTCGCGCACCTCGGCCGTCCCAAGGGCGAGGCCAAGCCTGAGCTGTCGCTCGCGCCCATCGCCATGCGCCTGTCCGAGCTCCTCGGCGCACCTGTCACGTTCGCGACCGACATCGTCGGTCCCTCGGCCGCCGCGGCGGTCGCGGGGCTCCAGGACGGCGACGTCGCCCTGCTGGAGAACGTCCGCTATGACGTCCGTGAGACGAGCAAGGACCCCGCCGAGCGGGCCGCCCTCGCCGCCGAGCTTGCGTCGTTCGCCGACGTCTTCGTCAGTGACGGTTTCGGCGTCGTGCACCGCGAGCAGGCCAGCGTCACCGACGTCGCCCGGCTCCTGCCGCACGCCGCCGGTCGTCTCGTCCTCGCCGAGGTCGAGGTGTTCCGCAAGGTGCTCGCCGACCCCGACCGCCCCTACGCCGTCGTCCTGGGCGGCTCCAAGGTCAGCGACAAGCTCGGCGTCATCAAGAACCTGCTGAGCTCGGTCGACCGGCTTCTCGTCGGCGGTGGGATGTGCTTCACGTTCCTGGCTGCGCTCGGCCACGGCGTGGGCTCCTCGCTGCTCGAGGCGGACCAGGTCGAGACGGTCAAAGGACTGATCGCGGAGGCGGAGCAGAAGGGCGTCGAGCTCGTGCTGCCCATCGACGTCGTCGTCGCCACGGCCTTCTCCGCCGATGCCGAGCACAAGGTCGTCTCGGTCGAGGACATCGAGGACGGCTGGATGGGCCTCGACATCGGCCCCAACAGCCGCGCGCTGTTCGCCGACCGCCTCGCCGACGCACGCACGGTCGTCTGGAACGGTCCCATGGGGGTCTTCGAGATGGCGCCTTACGCCGAGGGCACCCGCGCGGTGGCCGAGGCCATCACGCGTGTCGACGGTCTCACCGTCGTCGGCGGTGGCGACTCCGCCGCCGCCGTGCGCCAGCTCGGGATCGACGAGTCCGGCTTCTCCCACATCTCCACCGGCGGAGGTGCGTCGCTGGAGTTCCTCGAGGGACGGGTCCTCCCCGGCATCGCAGTCCTGGAGGACTGAATCATGGCCTCAGGCCGTCTCCCGCTCATGGCGGGCAACTGGAAGATGAACCTCAACCACCTCGAGGCCATCGCGGTCGTGCAGAAGCTGGCCTTCGCACTGACCGAGGCCGACCTCGCGGCGTGCGAGGTGGCGGTGCTCCCGCCGTACACCGACATCCGCTCGGTGCAGACCCTGATCGACGCCGACAAGCTCGATCTCAAGTACGGTGCCCAGGACCTCTCGGCACACGACAAGGGCGCCTACACCGGAGAGATCAGCGGCTCGATGCTGGCTAAGCTCGGCTGCGACTACGTCGTCGTCGGCCACAGCGAGCGCCGGCAGTTCCACGCCGAGACCGACGAGATCGTCGCCGCGAAGGTGCAGGCGGCCTACCGCCACGGGCTCACGCCGATCCTCTGTGTCGGAGAGGGCCTCGAGATCCGTCAGGCGGGCACGCACGTCGCCCATACCCTGGCCCAGATCGACGGCGCCCTCGCCGGGCTGCCCGCCGACAAGGCTCGTACCCTCGTCGTCGCCTACGAGCCTGTCTGGGCCATCGGCACCGGCGAGGTTGCGACCCCGGAGGACGCCCAAGAGGTCTGCGCAGCCATCCGCACGCGCCTTGCAGAGCTCTACTCCGGCGACCTCGCCGACGGGGTCCGCGTCCTGTACGGCGGCTCGGTGAAGGCGTCGAACGTCGCCGCCATCATGGCCAAGGCCGACGTCGACGGCGCCCTCATCGGGGGCGCGAGCCTGGACCCGGACGACTTCGTGGCCATCGCGCGCTTCCGCCTGCACCCGGCCGACGAAGGCTGAACCCGCACGTTCGCACCGTCCCGGGGATTCCGGGGCGGTGCGGCGTCGGTCCGGCGCCGACGTCACGTATCCTGATCCGACGTGTCGGCATCCCGGCACGCCCCGAGGGGAGTGAGCACCACCGTGGTCTTGATGTTCCAGATCCTGCTGATGATCGTCAGCGGCCTGCTGATCGTGCTCGTGCTGCTGCACAAGGGCAAGGGTGGCGGCCTGTCCGACATGTTCGGCGGCGGAATCTCCTCCTCCCTCGGCGGTTCGAGCGCGGCCGAGCGCAACCTCGACCGGATCACCGTCGCACTCGGCCTCACCTGGGCCGCCCTGATCATCGGTCTCGGTCTGCTCCTCAAGTCCTGACCCGTCCGCCCAGCTTGCGAGAGAGGCACCACCTGTGGCCAGTGGAAGTGCGATCCGCGGAAGCCGCGTCGGCGCGGGACCGATGGGTGAGGCCGAGCGCGGGGACGCCGCACCGCGCCATCGCGTCGCGTTCTACTGCGCCAACGCGCACGAGACCCGACCGAGCTTCGCCACCGAGGCTGCGGTGCCCGAGACATGGGACTGCCCCCGCTGCGGACTGCCCTCCGGCCGCGACAAGGAGCACCCGCCCGCAGCTCCGAAGATCGAGCCGTACAAGACCCACCTGGCGTATGTGAAGGAGCGGCGCAGCGACGCCGACGGCGAGGCCATCCTCAACGAGGCTCTCGCGAAGCTCCGCGACAAGTAGAGCCCGACCGACCCTGGCACCGACACGACCCGCCGCCCGTCCTGGGCCGGCGGGTCTTGTCGGTGCCAGGGTCGGCCCGCTCCGGGACAGGGGTCGGCGGTCGTCAGCCGGCCGTCAGGGGCTGGCGAGGCGGCGCAGGTCCGAGGGCAGCGCCGACGCCGCTGCCTCATCGAGCAGGACCAGCGTGCGATCGCGGCCCCGTGCGCCCGCAGCGGGCACCTGCACCTGGCCGGCGTGGGACAGGGCGAGTCGCACAGCCTCGGCCTTGCTCGCTCCATCGGCGATGATCCAAACCTCGCGGGAGGCCTGGAGGGCGGGGAAGGTCAGCGAGACGCGCATCGGCGGCGGCTTGGGCGACCCGTGGACGCCGACGACGGTGCGCGCGGTCTCGTGCGCGGCGGGGGACTGCGGGAACACGCTCGCCACGTGAGCGTCCGGCCCGATCCCGAGCAGACAGACGTCGAAGGACGGCAGCTCCGCGTGGTCCTCCTGGCGCGACGCGGCGCGGAGCTCGTGGGCGTAGCGCGCGGCAGCCTGGTCGACGTCGAGCCCGGAGTCCGACGACGGCATCGCGTGGACCCGGGCCGGGTCGAGCGGGACCGCGTCGAGCAGGGCGTGCCGGGCCTGAGTCTCGTTGCGTTCGGGGTCGCCCGCCGGCAGGTAGCGCTCGTCGCCCCACCACAGGTGGACGCCGGGCCAGTCGACCGAGTCACGCGACGGCGACGCGGCCAGGGCCGCGAGGCACGCGATCCCGGTCGAACCGCCGGTGAGGCACACGTGGGCGTGGCCACCGTCGGCTTGGGCCTCCACGATCGCCGTGACGAGCCGCGCCGCGATCGCCTCGGCCAGCAGAGCGGCGTCGCGGTGGACCAGGACCTCCGGAGTGCTCACGGGGCCGCCTTCCGCGGGGCTGCCTTCCGCGGGGCTGCTGTGCGGGGGGCTGCTTTGCGGGGTGCTGACTTCGCCGACACCACCGGGGCGGCCAGCTTCGAGACCGGCGCGGCGTCCCCGCCCGCACCCGACTGCACCTGAGGCGTCCCGGTCGTCCTGGTCGGCTTCGGGGCGGGGGCCGTCGTGAAGCTCGAGAGCTGGCAGAGGGCCTCGAGGGTCTCGCCGTAGATCTCGTCGGGGTCGAGGCGCCGGAGCTCCTCGGCGATGAGGCCCTCGGTGGTGCGGCGCTGGAGGGCGGCCTCGCGGTCGGGGAACCCGGGGCGCGCCATGCGGGCCACCCGGCCGTCAGGGCGGGTGATGGTGATGTCGCCGGCAGGGGTCGTCATGACGACGCCGGTGATCCCGGGCCCCCGGCTGTTGTGGACGTCTACCGGGATACCGAGCCCCTTCTGCATCCACGCCGCGAGCAGGGCACCGGAGGGGTTGCTCCGCTGGACGTGCACGCTGGCAGCGGTGATCGAGCCGTAGGCCTGGTCGAGCGCGGAGGCGATGAGGGCTCGCCATGGCGTGATCCGCGTCCAGGCGAGGTCGGTGTCGCCGGCACGGTAGGCCAGCCGGCGGGTGTCGAGGGCCTTGAGCGGCCGGGCCGAGGCTGCGGAGTCGGTGATACGCCGCTGCGCGAGTCTGCCGACCGGGTCTGACGCAGGATCGTCCGGCGCCGACGCGGGCCACCACACCACGACGGGAGCGTCGGGGACGAGCAGGGGGAGCACGACGGAGGCGACGTGGTGCGACAGCGGTCCGCGCAGCCTCAGTTCCGCGAGCTCACCGAGGCCGTCCGCGCCACCGACGGTGATCTCGGCGTCGAGGCACGCGGGCCCGCGGCCCGGGCGCGGGATGGCCGTGAGGATGCGGCAGGGGTGCTCGCGGGCCGCGGCCGCGGCGGCGTGGACGGCGTCGGCCGCCGTCGCCTCGTCCGCGATGATCACCAGGGTGAGTACCCGCCCGACGGCGCTGGAACCCTGGCGGAACCGCTCCACGGAGATCGCCGTGCTGACCGCGCTCGCGGTCGTGTCGTCGAGCCGGACGCTCATGGTCGTCTCCAGACGCGCCCGTCACGGGCGATCATGTCGTGCGAGGACTTCGGACCCCAGGTGCCCGACTCGTACTGCTCCGGCGGGCCGCTGCGCGCCCAGTGCTCCAGGACCGGGTCGAGGATCTTCCAGCCGAGCTCGACCTCCTCGTGCCGTGGGAACAGCGGCGGGTCGCCGAGCAGGACGTCGAGGATCAGCCGCTCGTAGGCCTCGGGGCTGGACTCGGTGAAGGAGTCGCCGTACGCGAAGTCCATGTTGACGTCGCGGACCTCCATCTGGGTGCCGGGCACCTTGGACCCGAAGCGGATCGTGACGCCTTCGTCGGGCTGGATGCGCACGACGAAGGCGTTCTGCCCCAGCTCCTCGGTGTCGGTCTCGTTGAAGGGCAGGTGCGGCGCGCGCTTGAACACGACGGCAAGCTCGGTGACCCGCCGTCCGAGGCGCTTGCCGGTGCGCAGGTAGAACGGCACGCCGGCCCACCGTCGGGTGTCGATGCCCAGCCGCACCGCGGCGAAGGTCTCGGTGTGCGACGTCGCAGGGATGCCGTCCTCCTCGAGGAACCCGATCACCGGCGCTCCGCCCTGCCAGCCGGCGGCGTACTGACCGCGGGCGGTGTGCAGGTCGAGGTCCTCCGGCAGGGTGAGCGCGGTGAGGACCTTCTCCTTCTCCAGCCGCACGTCGCGCGCGGAGAACGAGAGCGGCTCCTCCATCGCGGCCAGAGCCAGCAGCTGGAGCAGGTGGTTCTGGATGACGTCGCGCGCCGCGCCGATGCCGTCGTAGTAGCCGGCCCGACCACCGATTCCGATGTCCTCGGCCATCGTGATCTGGACGTGGTCGACGTAGTTGCTGTTCCAGATCGGCTCGAACATCGTGTTGGCGAAGCGCAGCGCCAAGAGGTTCTGGACCGTCTCCTTGCCGAGGTAGTGGTCGATGCGGAACACCGACCCCGACGGGAACACCTCATCGATGGTCTCGTTGAGGTCGCGGGCGCTCTCGAGGTCGTGGCCGAACGGCTTCTCGATGACCACCCGACGCCACGCACCCTCGGTCGACACCGACAGGCCCGAGCGCTTCAGCTGCTGGACGACGTCTCCGAAGAACTTCGGCGGGATGGAGAGGTAGAACGCGTGGTTGCCACGTGTGCCCCGGACCCGGTCGAGGTCCAGGACGACCTGCGACAGCTGGTCGAACGCCTCGGCGTCGGCGAAGTCTCCTGCGACGAAACGGATCCCTTTGGACAGCTCCTGCCAGACGTCCTCACGGAAGGGCGTCCGCGCATGCTCGCGCACGGAGTCGTGGACGATCTGCGCGAAGTCCTGGTCGGCCCAGTCGCGGCGGGCGAAGCCGACGAGGGCGAAGCCCGGTGGGAGCAGCCCCCGGTTGGCCAGGTCGTAGACGGCAGGCATCAGCTTCTTGCGGGCGAGGTCGCCGGTGACGCCGAAGATCACCAGGCTGCAGGGACCGGCGATCATCGGCAGCCTGCGGTCGCGGGGGTCTCGCAGCGGGTTCGTCGCCGGCGCTGCGGTACGGGTTCTCATGGTCGCGCGCCTCAGCGGCCGGCGGTCGCGCGCGCGGCGTCGAGCGCGGCCTGGATGCCGGTCAGCAGCGACTCCCACGACGCGACGAACTTCTCGACGCCCTCGGTCTCGAGCACCGCGACGACGTCCTCGAGGTCGATGCCGGCAGCCGTCAGCGCGTCGAGGGCGGCGCGCGCCCCGGCGTACTCCGGGACGATCGTGTCGCCCGTGATCTCCCCGTGGTCGCGCACCGAGTCGAGGGTGCCCTCGGGCATGGTGTTCACGACGTCGCGCGTGACGAGGTCGACGACGTAGCGGGTGTCCTTGTAGGCCGGGTCCTTGACGCCGGTCGAGGCCCACAGCGGCCGTTGGGGATGGGCCCCGGCCGCCTCCAACGCCTTCCACCGTTCGCCCGCGACGACACCGGCGAACGCCTCGTGCGCGACCCGCGCGTTGGCGATGGCGGCCGTACCGCGCAGCGGAGAGCCGGCCGGCAGCCGCTTGTCGACCTCGGAGTCGACGCGGCTGACGAAGAAGGACGCGACCGACTCGATCGTCGCGAGGTCGTGGCCCTGTGCCGCGGCCTGCTCGAGGCCGGTGAGCCAGGCGTCGAGGACCGCGTGGTAGCGCTCGACGGAGAAGATGAGGGTGACGTTGACGCTGATCCCGGCCGCGAGCACGGCGGTGATGGCCGGCAGGCCCTCGAGCGTCGCGGGCACCTTGATCAGGACGTTGGGCCGGTCGACGGCCCAGTGCAGCGCCTTGGCCTCGGCGATCGTGGCCTCGGTGTCGCGGGCCAGCCGCGGATCCACCTCGATGCTCACCCGGCCGTCGACGCCGCCGGACGCGGCGTGCACCGGCGCCAGCACGTCGCAGGCCCAGCGGACGTCGTACGTCGTCAGCGCCCGGACCGCCTCGCCGAGGTCGACGCCACGGATGGCGAGGTCGTGGACCTGCTCGGCGTACTCGACCGCGTCGCCGCCGATGGCCTTCTGGAAGATCGAGGGGTTGGTGGTGACGCCGACGACGTGCGACCCGTCGACGAGGGCGGCGAGGCCGCCACCGGCGAGGCGTCCGCGGTCGAGGTCGTCGAGCCAGATGGAGACTCCGGCCGAGGACAGGGCAGCAAGGCGATCAGCAGTCATGGTGACGACCCTAGTGAACGTTCACGTCCACGTCCCACGCTCGGGCCAGGGTCACCGCGCGGAACCGCCCCACGTGGGTCGCTCGCCCCGGGCTCCGGCACGGGATGACGACGACCGCGCGGGAGGCGGGTGCAGCTCAGGTGGCGACGGCGGCCAGGGACTCCCGGGCGGCCGCGACGACGGCGCCGGCGGTGATCCCGAACTCGCGGTAGAGCGTCGCCTGGTCGGCCGAGGCGCCGAAGTGCTCGAGGGACACGGGACGGCCCTCGGTGCCGAGGTACTTCCACCAGCCCTGGGAGATGCCGGCCTCGACCGAGACACGCGCACGGACCGACGCCGGCAGCACCGCCTCGCGGTAGTCGGCGTCCTGCTCCTCGAACCACTCGACGCAGGGCATCGATACGACCCGGGCGGGGACGCCGTCGGCCTCGAGCACCTCACGCGCCGCGAGCGCGAGCTGCACCTCGGAGCCGGTGGCGATCAGGAGCACGGTGGGCGCTCCGGTCGACGCCTCGGCCAGGACGTAGCCTCCGCGCGCCACACCGGCGGCCGGGGCCAGTACCGTGCGGTCGAGGGTCGGGAGGTTCTGCCGGGTGAGCGCCAGGCCGGTGGGCCGGCGGCGCCGCAGGATCTCGCCCCAGGCGACCGAGGTCTCGTTGGCGTCACCGGGTCGCACGATCGCGAGGCCCGGGATTGCTCGCAGCGCCCAGAGGTGCTCGACCGGCTGGTGCGTGGGGCCGTCCTCGCCGAGCCCGATGGAGTCGTGCGTCCACACGTAGGTCACGTTCGCCTGCATGATCGCGGCGACGCGAACGGCGCCGCGCATGTAGTCGCTGAAGACCAGGAAGGTGCCGCCGAACGGGCGCAGCAGCTCCGAGAGCGACATGCCGGTGAGGGCCGATCCCATGGCGTGCTCACGGATCCCGAAGTGCAGGATGCGGCCGTAGGGCGACTGGCTGTGGCCGAAGGGCGAGGTGGGCGACACCTCGGTGCCTTCGGGAAGGAAGGACGGCGCCCCCTCGATCGTCGTGTTGTTGCTCTCGGCGAGGTCGGCGCTGCCGCCGACGAACTCCGGCAGCGCGGCGGCGATCGCCTGGATGACCTCACCGCTGGCCTTGCGGGTGGCGACGTCCTTGCCCGCGGGGAACTCCGGCAGCACGAGGCCGCCGGGCAGCGTGCCGGCGACGAGCCGGTCGAGGAGCGTGGCGCGTGCCGGCTCCGCCGAGCGCCAGGCGGTGTAGGCGACGTCCCACTCGGCGTGCAGGGCCGCTCCGCGCGCGGCGACCTCGCGGGTGTGGGCGAGCACGTCGTCGGCGACCTGGAAGCTCTGCTCGGGATCGAACCCGAGGATCTCCTTGACCGCGGCCACCTCGGGTGCACCGAGCGCCGAGCCGTGGGCCTTGAAGGTGTTGCGCAGCGTGGGTGCGGGCCAGCCGATGACGGTCTGGAGCCGGACGAAGGACGGGCGGGCGGTCTCCGCCCGCGCGGCGTCGAGGGCGGCGGCGAGACCCACGACGTCGACGCTGCCGTCGGGGAGCACATCGACGCTCAGCGTGTGCCAGCCGTACGCGGAGTAGCGCGCCAGGACGTCCTCGTGGAACGCCACCGCGGTGTCGTCCTCGATCGAGATCTCGTTGTCGTCCCAGATCACCGTGAGGTTGCCGAGCCGCTGGACGCCGGCGAGCGAGGAGGCCTCGGAGGTCAGGCCTTCCTCGAGGTCGCCGTCGGAGGCGATCACCCAGACGTGGTGGTCGAAGGGGCTGGTGCCCGGCGCGGCGTCGGGGTCGAGCAGGCCGCGCTCGTAGCGCGCCCCCATCGCCATGCCGACCGCCGTGGCCAGGCCCTGGCCGAGCGGACCGGTTGTGGTCTCGACGCCGGCAGTGTGGTGGCGCTCGGGGTGCCCGGGGGTCAGCGAGCCCCACGTACGGAAGGACTGGAGGTCGGAGAGCTCGAGGCCGTACCCGGACAGGAACAGCTGGACGTAGAGCGTCAGCGAGGAGTGCCCGCACGACAGGACGAACCGATCACGTCCGAGCCAGCCGGCGTCGGCCGGGTCGTGGCGCAGGAACCGCTGGAAGAGGAGGTACGCCGCGGGGGCCAGGCTCATCGCTGTCCCGGGGTGGCCGTTTCCCACCTTCTGGACGGCATCGGCGGCCAGGACGCGCGCGCTGTCCACCGCACGGGTGTCCAGGGCGGACCAGGAGGCGGGGTCGAACGGGGCGGGGGAGGCGGGGGCACGTGTCACGATCCCGGAGCCTACCGGCGACAGTGCCGGAGGTGACCGGCCCGGTTACACTCGGCCAGGGCCCGCGCGATCCAGGTCCCGTCCCCCGTCGTCGTCCCCTCTGGGAGTGTGCGCGTGACCGCCGTCGACCCCAGGCCCGCAGTGGCCGGAGACGTGCCGGACGGCGGCCCCCGCGAGGGTCTCTCGCCGGATGTGACCGTCCGCTCGCGCTCCCGGTTCGCCGCCTTCCTCGCCCTCACCAAGCCGCGGATCATCGAGCTGCTGCTCGTCACGACCGTGCCGACCATGATCCTGGCCGCCGACGGCGTGCCGTCCCTGTGGCTGGTGGCGGCCACCTTGGTCGGCGGGTTCCTCGCCGCCGGTGGCGCCAACGCCCTGAACATGTACATCGACCGCGACATCGACGGACTCATGGCCCGCACCGGCCATCGCCCGCTCGTCACCGGCGAGGTCAGTCCCCGCGCCGGCCTGATCTTCGGCCTCATCCTCGCGATCTCCTCGGTGGCTTGGTTCGCCGTCACGACCAACCCCCTCACCGCGGGCCTCACCGCGCTGGCGATCCTGATGTACGTCGTCGGCTACACGCTGCTGCTCAAGCGCCGCACGCCCCAGAACATCGTGTGGGGCGGCGCTGCTGGGTGCATGCAGATCCTCATCGGCTGGTCCGCGGTCACCGGGTCGCTCACCTGGGCGCCCCTGGTGCTCTTCGGCGTCGTGTTCTTCTGGACGCCGCCGCACTACTGGCCGCTGTCGTTGCGCTTCAAGGACGACTATGCCGCCGCCGGTGTCCCCATGCTGCCCGTGGTAGCGAGCCTGTCGAGGGTGGCGCGCGAGATCATCGGCTACTCCTGGGCGATGGTGATCACCTCGCTGCTGCTGATCCCGGCCGCGCACATGTCGCCGTTCTACGCCGTCGCGGCGGTGCTGCTCGGCGGTGCGTTCCTGCTCGAGGCCCACGGCCTCCTGCGACGAGTCCGCCGGGGCGACCGCGACGTCAAGGCGATGCGGCTCTTCCACGGCTCGATCAGCTACCTGGCGCTGTTCTTCCTCGCCGTGGCGATCGACGCGTTCCTGCCCTGGTAGACCTGGCTCGCAGCAAGCCGAGGTACGCCGTCCACGCCCGCGAGCGCAGCCAGAGATCCTCAGTGATGCGGCCGTAGGCCTGCCACACCGCAGGGTGGTGCTCGGGCTCGAAGCGCCACCACGCACTGGCGAGGTCGACGGCGGGGTCTCCGGCCGTGGTGTCACCCCAGTCCAGGATCGCGGCGAGGCGCCGACCGCTGGTGAGGACGTTGCGCGGGTGCAGGTCGCCATGGGTCCAGACCGGTGAGCCGACCTCGCGAGCGGCGAGCACGGCCGTCCAGGGGTCGGCGGCGACCCGCACCAGATGCTCGTCCGAGGAGTCCTTCAAGGCACTCACTCGCGCGTCAACTCGGTCCACCCGCAGTGACAGGGGTCCCTCGCGGAACGGGTTCGAGGGCAGGCCGATCGGCGGAATTGCATGCAGCACAGCCAGGAACCGTCCGAGAACGACAGCCTGGGACGGTTCCGGCTGATGGGTGTCGGCACGGTCACCGTCCTACCAGGGGACGACGCTCACGCCCACGGGAAGACACCCTCGACGGGCCGACCAAGAATGGACGGCGCAGGCACGGGCAGCGGCAGGAGCGGCGCCAGGGTCGGTAGCAGCCGGTGCTCATGCTGGACCAGGGGAGCGCCGAGCAGGCGACGAGGGATGCGGACGGCGAGGTCGTCCCCGAGCCGCCAGATCGCGTTGTCCCATCCGTTGACGACACGAGACAGGGACAGGTCCGCGAGGTGCGGCGCCTGGTCGAGGAGGAGGTCTGCGACGAGGCTCTCATCGATGTCGACCTCCGCCGGAGGCGCGCCACTCATGAGCGACACCCTGTCATGGGGTGCGGTCGTGGCTCGCGAGCGTTCTGCCTGCGTTGTCGGCGGGGATCTCAGCCTGGGCCGCCTCACGGAAGAAGGCGTCAGCTGCCGAGCTCAGCGCGGGTGTCGAGCCCCCGGACGCGCGTGGAGAGCAGCAGCCGGACGGTCGCCCACCAGACAACGGTCGCGCCCAGGACGTGGACGGCCACGACCACCCACGGCTCGCCGGTGAAGTACTGCACGTAGCCGACCAGTCCCTGCCCGAGGAACGCCCCGACCGCGATCATGGCCGCACGTTGCGGCCGACGCGGCGCATCGGTGGCCCGCAGGGCGACGAGCAGCCCCACGAGCAGTCCGATGCTCAGCACCACGAGGTCGGCGTGCAGCCAGCTGATCGTCTGCGGGTCGAGCCCGAGCCGGTGCGTGCGCTCGTCGCCGGCGTAGGGACCGCTGGCCGTCACCAGCATCCCCACGACCAGGACGACCCCCAGGAGGCAGGTGAGGACGACGACGCCCACGCGGATCTCACGCCGGACGACGAGGGCCACGGGCTGGTCGCCGTCCTCACCTGCACGCCAGACGAGCTGGGTCACCAGCCCCACCAGGACGAGGGACAGGAGCAGGTGGGAACCGACGGCGATGGGGTTCAGGTCGGTGAGCACGGTGACTCCGCCGAGCGGGATCTGGGCGACGGTGCCCACCAGCGGAACCGCGGCCAGCCAGGTGAGGGCCGGACGGGCAGTGAGCCCGGCGTCGCGCCGTCGCCGGGAGTCCCACAGTGCGGCAGCGAGCGAGGCGACGGCCAGGGCCATCAGGACGACGGTGAGCAGACGGTTGCCGAACTCGACGTACTTGTGCCACGCCTCGACCTGCCCGGCCACCGGCACGACGGACGTGTCGGTGCAGCGCGGCCAGGTGGGGCAGCCGAGACCGGAGCTCGTCAGGCGCACGACCGCGCCCGTGACGATGATGCCCATCTGCGCGACGAGGTTGGCGCCGTAGATGCCGCGCACGCGGCGGGACGCGCGTCCGTCCACGCCTGGGCGGCCCGGCACCGTAGCCACACCCACGTGCTCGACCGAGGGGCCGACCTCGCCCACGGTGCCTGGTTCCGGAGTGTGGGTCGTCACGGGCTCAGGGTAGGCGAGGGGGAGACGCCTTGCCCGGGCCAGGTAGCGCGACCCCGGTCACACCGGTGCGCGTCGGGCGCCGCCTGCCGCAGGGGAACGGCACGACTCATGTGGCCAGGGTCCCGCGCACGAGGCTCTGGTGGGAGTGCGCGGGGTTGCCGTCGGACGGCTCGAGGGAGACATCGACCACGGGGTAGTCGCTCATCGCGACACCGGGCGGCATCGCGAAGCTGCCGTGCGAGGTGCCGTCGAGGGCGCCGAGCGCCACGAGCTTGTCGCCCTTGCGGTCCAGCAGCCACACCTCGTAGTAGCCGTCGGTGGCAGCGAGGCCGCTGACGTCGACGAGAACGCGGGGGCCCGACGTCGTCGACACGACCTCGACGCTGCCGTGGGCGGCCGACCCGGCCAGCGGTGTCAGCGAGGCCGCCGCGACGACCGCGGGCGGCTGGCTCGGCGTCGGACGTTGCCCCGAGGTTCCGGCGAACACCGCGCCGCCCCCGACGAGGAGGCCGACGCACGCGGCCGCCGCCAGGGTGACCCAGGAGAACCGATGCCGCCCCCGCGCACCGGACGCTGTGCGGCCAGCACGCGCGAGGTCGATGCGCGGCGGCGAGATCTCGCGGGAGACCTCCGCCCAGACGGAGTCGGGTGGGGCGACGAGCGCGTCGTCGGGGGTGATGAGTCGTGCCGTCCGCGTGACCGCGGCGAACTCGTCCACCTCGGACGTGCACCACCCGCACGCGCTGAGGTGGCGCTGTGCCGAGGCCAGGTCGTCGGGGCTCCCCGGGGTCTCGCCGAGGCCGAGCAGGGCCATCAGCTCAGGGTCGAGGTGCTGATCATCACGCGTGGACACCGTCGACCTCCAACCGGGTGCGGAGCCGGTCCAGGGACCGGCGGATGTGGCTCTTGACCGTACCGAGGGGAAGGCTCAGCAGGCTGGCGATCTGGACATGGGTCAGGTCGTGGAAGAACGCGAGCTCCATGATGCGCCGCTGCGGATCACCCAGCCGGGCGAGCTCGTCGGCGAGCACCACCCGGTCGGCGACGCCGCTCTCGATGCCGGCGGCAACCGGCTCGCGTACGGACTCCGCACCGACGGCTTCGACGGCGCGTCGCTCGCGGGCCCGGACCTCCCAGCGATCGGCGATGCGGCGCTTGGTGATCGTCACGAGCCATCCCGCCAGGGTGCCGCCGTCGGGATCGAACGACGACTGCCCGCGCCAGGCGGAGACGAAGACCGCCTGGGTGATGTCGGCGGCGTCCTCGGGACTGCCCGTCGAGCGCAGCGCCAGGGTGTGCACCAGCGAGGCCCATCGCCGGTAGGCGTCCGGCAGGGCGTCAGGGTCGCCTGCGGCGAACCGACGGCCGAGCTCGTGGACCTCGGGATCGGCCGCGGCACGCGTGCGAGGCACCGACGTCAGGGGTGGTTGTGTCGGGGGAAGCGGATCGGCATCGCGTCGGCCGCGCCCCGCCGGTTCGCCGTTCTCAGCCGTCATGGCGCGATCCTGCCGCGTGCCGCGGTGGGCTGCCAGTCGGGACTCACACCTGCCCATCGGCCGCGCCCGGCCCGCCGGATGCACTCGAGCGACATCAGTTCACCGGGAGCCTCAGGACCAGCGGAAGGTACGCGCGGTCATGACGCCGGCGACTGCCGCCCAGACGAGGAGCACGAGGGCGGCGCCGACGGGCAGCGTCTGCCCGTGCAGGAGCACGTCGCGCAGACCCTGTCCCAGTGCCGCCGACGGGAGCAGCGAGACCATCGGCTCGAGCGCTGCCGGCAGGCGGTCGGCCGGGATGATCACGCCTCCGACAGCGATCAGGAGCAGGTAGATGCCGTTGGCGACCGCGAGCGTGGCCTCGGCGCGCAGGGTGCCGGCGAGCAGGAGCCCGAGGGCCGAGAAGGCTGCCGTGCCCAGGACGAGCAGCACAAGGGCCGACAGCGCCGACCCGACCGGACTCCAGCCCAGGGCGAGGGCGACCCCGGCCACGAGGACGACCTGCACCGCCTCGACCGCCAGCACACCGAGGGTCTTGGCCACCAGGAGCCCGGAGCGTCCCAGCGGAGTCGCCCCCAGCAGCTTGAGGACGCCGTACCTGCGCTCGAACCCGGTCGCGATCGCCTGGCCGGTGAACGCCGTCGAGACGACCGCGAGAGCGAGGATCCCCGGTGTCACGGCATCGACGGCGGGGGAGTGACCCACCAGGTCCGCCGGCAGGCGCGACAGGCCGACGAGGAGCAGCAGCGGGATGACGAGGGTGAGCAGCAGCTGCTCGCCGTTGCGCAGGGTCATCCGGATCTCCGCGACGGTCTGCGCAGCGAGTACTCGCCGGCGTGGTGCCGATCCCGGTCGCGGCGAGAGCCCCCCGGCCCTGCTGGTCGCGCTCACGCCCGGAGGTCCCGTCCGGTGAGGTCGAGGAAGACGTCCTCGAGGCTGCGGCGTCCGGTCGACAGCTCGCGGGGCAGGACCCCGAGGTCGGAGCACCACGTGCCGACTGCCGAGAGCATCCGCGGGCCGACGTCGCCTTCGACGCGGTAGAAGCCCGGACGCGACTCGGCGACCGTCGAGCCCTGCGGGAGCAGCGATCGCAGCCCGTCGAGGGCGAGCCCCTCGCCAGCCAGGAAGGTGAGGGTCTCGGCGCCGCCGGTGAGCTGCGCGGGCGAGCCGGAGGCCACGACGCGTCCGTGGTCGATGATCACGACGTGGTCGGCGAGACGCTCGGCCTCGTCCATGAGGTGGGTGGTCAGCACGACCGTGACGCCGTCGCGGCGCAGCTGCTCGACGAGCTCCCAGGCAGCGAGCCGGGTCTGGGGGTCCATGCCGGCGCTCGGCTCGTCGAGGAACACGAGGTCCGGACGTCCGACCACGGCGCAGGCCAGCGCGAGCCGCTGCTTCTCCCCGCCGGACATCCGCCGGTAGGAGGCGCGGACGCCGTCGAGCCCCAGCCGCGCGGCCAGATCGTCGACGTCGAGGGGCTCGGCGTAGAAGGACGCGAGGTGACCCAGCATCGGGAGGGCCTTCGCCGAGGCGTAGATGCCTCCGTCCTGCAGCATCACGCCGACCCTTGTGCGCAGCGCAGCCCCGTCGCGACGCGGGTCGAGGCCCCAGATGCGCACGGCGCCGGAGTCCGGACGCCGGTAGCCCTCGCAGATCTCCACGGTGCTCGTCTTGCCGGCACCGTTGGGGCCGAGGAGGGCGGTGATGCTCCCCGCCGCGACGCGGAAGGACAGCCCCTGGAGTGCCCGGGTCTCCCCATAGGACAGCGCAAGGTCCTCGAGGACCACCGCGTCGACGCCGGGGGGTCCGTCCGCCGTGGTCACGCCCGGAGTCTAGGCAGCGCGAGGCGTCGCCCGGACCAGGGGGCACGCTCGAGCCGGCCGGTCGGGGGCCCCCGTTCGCGCTCCGGGGGCAATTAGGCAACAATGACGTTGTGAAATCGACCGGACGGCCGACGGGTGCTCCTGCCCGGGTCGCCCGCGTGCTCCTCGAAGGTGGTCCGCAGACCGCCGCGGCCCTGGCCGAACGGCTTGGCCTCTCCACCACCGCCGTCCGACGCCACCTCGACGCTCTCGTCCACACCGGTGTCGTCGCGGCGGGGGAGCGGGCGCCCTACGGCCCCGCCGCCGGACGCGACGTCGTGCGCGGCCGCGGCCGGCCGGCCCGCGTCTATAGCGTCACGTCCTCGGGCCGCGAGTCCTTCGAGTCCGGCTATGACGACCTCGCTGTCGGTGCTCTGCGGTTCCTCGGCCAGACCGGCGGACCGGCCGCCGTCGCCGCGTTCGCCGCCCATCGCGTCGGCGAGCTCGAGCGCCGCTACTCCGATGCGGTCGCCTCAGCGCCGGCCGAGCAGCGCGCGGAGGCGCTGGTGTCGGTGCTCAACATCGACGGCTACGCGGCCTCGCTCGCCGAAGGCGCCACCGCGTCCACGGTCCAGATCTGCCAGCACCACTGCCCGGTCGCCCATGTGGCCGTGGAGTTCCCGGCCCTGTGCGACGCCGAGACCGAGGCCTTCGGCCGCCTCCTCGGAACGCACGTCACGCGCCTTGCCACCCTCGCCCACGGCGACGGCGTCTGCACGACCCTCGTGTCCCGCCCGGGCGTGAGCGGGGAGACCTCCCCGCGCCACACCGGCGTCCCCGTATCCAGCGCCACCCGAAGCACGATGGAGGTCCTGTCATGACGACCGAGATCCACGACGAGCTCGAGGGGCTGGGTCGCTATGACTTCGGCTGGTCGGACAAGGTCGACGCTGGTGCCAACGCGCGCCGCGGCATCAACGAGGACGTCGTCCGCGACATCAGCGCGAAGAAGAACGAGCCGGACTGGATGCTGCAGACCCGGCTCAAGGCGCTGCGCCTGTTCGAGAAGAAGCCCATGCCCGCCTGGGGTTCCGACCTCGGCGGCATCCACTTCGACAACATCAAGTACTTCGTGCGTTCGACCGAGAAGCAGGCGGCCACGTGGGACGACCTGCCCGATGACATCAAGAACACCTACGACCGGCTGGGCATCCCCGAGGCCGAGAAGCAGCGGCTGGTGTCCGGCGTCGCTGCGCAGTACGAGTCCGAGGTCGTCTACCACAAGATCCGTGAGGACCTCGAGGAGCAGGGCGTCATCTTCCTCGACACCGACACCGGTCTGCGCGAGCACGAGGACGTATTCAAGGAGTTCTTCGGCTCGGTCATCCCCTCGGGCGACAACAAGTTCTCCGCGCTCAACACCGCGGTGTGGTCCGGCGGCTCGTTCATCTACGTGCCCAAGGGCATCCACGTCGACATCCCGCTGCAGGCCTACTTCCGGATCAACACCGAGAACATGGGCCAGTTCGAGCGCACGCTGATCATCGTCGACGAGGACGCCTACGTTCACTACGTCGAGGGCTGCACGGCGCCGATCTACTCCAGCGACTCGCTGCACTCGGCTGTCGTCGAGATCATCGTGCGCAAGGGTGCCCGCTGCCGTTACACGACCATCCAGAACTGGTCGAACAACGTCTACAACCTCGTGACCAAGCGAGCGGTCGCCCAGGCCGGAGCGACGATGGAGTGGGTCGACGGCAACATCGGCTCCAAGGTCACCATGAAGTACCCCGCCGTCTGGATGGTCGGCGAGCACGCCAAGGGCGAGACGCTGTCGATCGCGTTCGCCGGCGAGGGCCAGCACCAGGACGCCGGCGCCAAGATGGTCCACGCGGCGCCCAACACCTCCTCGTCGATCATCTCCAAGTCGGTGGCACGCGGTGGGGGACGCACCTCCTACCGCGGCCTCATCCAGATCAACGAGGACGCCCACGGCTCCAAGAGCACGGTCAAGTGCGACGCGCTCCTCGTCGACGACATCAGCCGCTCGGACACCTACCCCTACGTCGACGTCCGCACCGACGACGCGTCCATGGGCCACGAAGCCACGGTCAGCAAGATCAGTGCGGACCAGCTCTTCTACCTGATGTCGCGCGGCATGACCGAGGACGAGGCGATGGCCATGATCGTCCGCGGGTTCGTCGAGCCCATCGCGCGCGAGCTTCCGATGGAGTACGCCCTCGAGCTCAACCGGCTCATCGAGCTCCAGATGGAAGGAGCTGTCGGCTGACGTCGACCGGTTCCAGCCCTGACCAAATGAACACGCAGGCCAAGAACGTGTGAGACCGTTGACGGATGTTGTCGCAGCCGCGCTCGATCTGGCGCGCGTCGACTCCCACCTGCACCCAGCGGGGTCCTTC
>JBBRAQ010000033.1:0-41534 GCA_038206635.1 Candidatus Nanopelagicales bacterium
TCCCATCGAGCGGGACAGGATCGCGATCCAGTCGTCGATGTCGGACGGGCGGATGTCGCAGATCGGCCAGCTGCCCCAGTAGGGCAGGACGTGCTTGGCGGCGCGCTGGTCGTCGGTGTAGCGGCGGGTGACGGCGATCTGGCGGGCGGCGGCCCACGGGGCGTAGTAGTCGGCGAAGGCGACCTCGCGCCGTTCCCGGGGCACGTACTTGCCGCGCCGCAGCTCCATCTCCACCTCGGCCTTGCGGTCCAGCGCCGCCTCGGGTGGGCGGCGGGCGGTGCCGCCGCGGAACCGCTCGGTGCGCTCCTTCCCGGTCCGCTCCCGGTAGCGCAGGTCCCACCCGCCGGCGCGGTGCCGCAGACTGGCCATCCGACCCTCCGAGAAGTTGATCTTGACCACATTTTGACCACAGACGAGGCGTTACTCGCCAGTAGCGCCTAACATCAACCAACAGCAAAACCGCAGGTCAGAGGCTATTTTCGCAGATTTCGGACCCTGCGAAAAGGGGGTCTCAAGGGGCTCTCAAGGCGGTAGCGCGGGTTCGAATCCCGTCGGGGCTACGTGGTTGGAGAAGGCCCGTCACCCAGTGACGGGCCTTCTGCACTTTCCTGACCCGCGACGCGCATCATGGTGAGGTGAGCGATGGACCCCCGCCCCTCCTGACCCGGCGGCGCCTCCTCGGCGCCGTGGGTCTGGGCACGCTCGCCGTCGCGGGCGGAGCGGTGCTGATCGAGCGCAGCGGGCCTGCGGCGCCGGCCGTCACGGTCGGATCGTGGGCAGCCTCGCGCGGAGAGAGGTACCTCGTTGCGCACCGCGGCGCCGGCGACGTCCTGCCCGAGCACACGGTGCCGGCCTATGACGGCGCCCTCGCTTGGGGGGCGACCGCGATGGAGATCAGCGCGAGCTCCACCTCCGACGGCGTCCTGGTCTGCATGCACGACCTGACCTACGACCGGACCACGAACCTCACCGGTGCCATCCACGACCGTCCGTCCTCCGTCCTCGAGCGCGCCGGTGTCCTCCAGCCGGCGCTCGGCCCCAGGTGGGCGACCCCGCCCCTCACCCCGGTGCCGCGACTGACCGACGTGCTCGCGAGGTACGGCGGCAGGGCCGTCCTGTGCGTGGAGGCCAAACGCGACGCGGACTTCCCCACGGTGCTGGCCCTCGTCGACCAGCACGGGCTCAGGGACTCCGTCGTCGTCAAGCTGTCCCACGCCAGCTCCCACCTTGCGGACGCGAAGTCCGCCGGCTACCCGGTGTTCGCCTATCTCACCTCCGACCGCGTCGACCCCGCCGCCATCGCCGACCTCGCAGCGCGTCTGGATCCCGCGCGCGACTACCTCGGTATCCCGACGTCGGTCGGCAGCGTGCGGATCCCCGAGGTGCTCGTGCGGCTCGCGGTGGCGACCGGCATCCCGGTGTGGGTCTATGCCGTCCACCGCCGGTCCCAGGCCGACTGGTACTTCTCCCGCGGTGTCGAGGGAGCGGTGGCCTCGAGCATCGGGTACGGCAGGGCGGTGGTGGCACCCGCGAGGACGGACGCGTGGGGGTCTGGCGCCGTCGTCCCCGGGGAGCTGACGCGCGAACCGGCGACGACGATGTGGGCGCCCGCATGGGGGGCCGGTGGTGTGCTCGGACTCGCCGTTGCGGGGCGGCAGCACGTGCTGACCCTCGGGCAGTGCGCACCTCTGCCGTCAGGCGGGCGCCGTTTCGGCGTGGAGCTCGACGTGCGCTGGACGGCGCTGCCCACCGCGAGTGCCGGGGGCGGTCTGTTCCTGGCCGTTGGGCACGCCGACGACCGCTACTACCAGGCCGGACTCGGATCGGCCCTGGGTTACCAGGCGTTGTTGGCTGCCGACGGGTCGCTCGGGCTGTTCGCCCACTCGTCGGCGTCCCCGGTCGAGTCCCCGCTCGCCGCGTCGGTCCTCGGCGGCCCGATCACGGCCGGCACCTGGATCCGACTGCGGCTCGAGGTGTCGGCCTCGTCCCTGACGTTCAGCCGACAGGACGGCGCGACCGTCGTCACCACCAGTGCCGACGACGCGAGGTTCAGGGGCGACTACCTGCACGTGGGTCGGAGCACGCTCGACGGGGCGATCGAGCTGCGCGGCCTGCACATCACGGGCTCCTGACGGCGAGACGGCCTCCCGCCGCCATGCGAGCGGTTTCGTCGGCGCTCACCAGATCTCGATGCGCTCCGCCCGCAGTCGCAACGACGGGGAGCCGTCCGGCAGGTCGAACGCATCCTGGAAGGCGTCGAGGTTGGAGAGCGGTCCGTTGACGCGTGCGGCCCGGGGGCTGTGCGGGTCGACCTGGGCGAGGGTGCGGGCGAGCTCCTCGCTCGTGTGCCCCCGCCAGATCGTCGCCAGGGAGAGGAAGAACCGCTGGGTGGGGGTCAGCTCGTCGACCAGGGGAGCCCCGGCGCTCACTCGGCTGTGTGCCCGCTGCGCGAGTGTCACTCCGCCGAGGTCGGCGATGTTCTCACCGAGCGTCAGCCGGCCGTTGACGTGGACCTCGCCGACCGCGACGTAGCCGTCGAACTGCGCGACGAGCCGCTCGGTCAGGCCGGCGAAGTGGCGCTGGTCGTCCTCGGTCCACCAGTCGCGAAAGGCGCCGGCGGCGTCGAAGCGGCGGCCGGAGTCGTCGAAGCCGTGGGTGATCTCGTGCGCGATCACCGTGCCGATGCCGCCGAAGTTCGTGGCGTCGTCGGCGTCGGCGTCGAACATCGGGGTCTGCAGGATCCCGGCGGGGAAGACGATCTCGTTGCGCGTCGGGTGGTAGTAGGCGTTGACGGCGTGGGGGGACATCTCCCACTCGGCGCGGTCGACCGTCGTGGGGAGCAGCGCGAGCTGACGGCGGAGCTCGAACCGCGTCGCCTCCAGGCGATTCACGGCGTACGCCGTGCGGCTCACGGGAAGGCCCGACCAGTCGCGCCACACGTCCGGGTAGCCGATCTTCACTCCGAGGGCATCGAGCTTCACGAGACCCTGCACCCGGGTGCTGTCGGTCATCCACTCGCGTGTCTCGAGCGAGTGCCGCATCTCGGCGAGGATCTCCGACACCATCGCCCTGGCCCGTTCCTTCGAGGCGGGAGGGAAGCGCTCCTCGGCGAAGCGCTGGCCGAGGGCCTGACCCATGTCCTCGCCGAGTGCTGCCACAACACGCTTGTAACGGGCCTTCTTCTCCTTCGCCCCGCCGACGAGGCGTCCGTAGAAGTCGAACGCCTCGTCCTCGATCCGCCCGTGAAGTGCGCCGGCCACGGTGCGGACGACGTGGAAGGACAGGTAGGCACGAAGCGTGCCGACGTCGGTGGTCGTCACGATGGCGTGCAAAGCGGCGAGGTAGCCGGGGTTCTGGACGTTGACGGTGGCGACGTCCCCGGCGCCGCCGGCCGCGAGGTAGGCGGGAAGGTCGAGATCGGGTGCCAGCGCGCGGAGAGCGTCGAGGTCGAACCTGTTCAGCGTGCGCCCCGGGTCGCGGCGCTCCTCGGCCCGCAAGTGCTCCGCGGCCAGCCGGGTCTCCAGGGCGAGCACCGCGGCGGCTAGTCGCGGCGCATCGGCTACGGGCGTCCCCGAGTTGACCAGCTGCGCGGCGACGTGGCGGACGTACGCCTCCCGCAGCGAGGCGGCAGCGTCGCTGTCGGCGTCGTAGGAGTCGCGGTCGGGGAGGCCGAGTCCCGACGGCACGAGCCAGAGCAGGTAGCGCGTGGCGTCGTCGTGGTCGACCGTGACGCCCCAGCTGAACAGGGCCGGCACTCCCGAGCCGTGCAGCCCGGGGAGAAGTGCGAGGACGTCGGCGTGCGAGGTGGCGTCGACGATCCCCTCGAGCAGCGGTGCGATCGGCGCGATGCCGGCCGCCTCGACGCCATCGACGTCCATGCCGGCGGCGAAGTAGTCACCGAGCATCCGGTCGAGCTCGTTCGTCGGGTCGGCGGCGGCGTGCACGAGCAGGTCGTGGAGGAACGTCTCGTTGCGTACGTGGATCTCCTCGAACGAGCCCCAGGCGCCGTACCCCGGCGGTATCGGGTTGGAGTCGAGCCACCCGCCGTTGGCGAAGCGGTAGAAGTCCACGCCGGGATCGACGGAGGGATCGCGATCGGCCGCGTTCAGCGACATGGGACAGCTCCTCGGGGTCGCCCCCGAACCTATCCCGGTGCTCGAGGTGCCGTCCGAGTCAGCTTCCGCCGTTGCGACGCAAGGCGTCGGTCAGTCGCGACGCCGCCGTCACGACCGCCTGGGCGTGCAGCCGGCCCGGTGCTCGGCCGAGGCGCTCCATGGGACCGCTCACCGAGACCGCGGCGACGATGCGACCACCGGGTCCGCGCACCGGCGCGGAGACCGAGGCCACTCCGACCTCGCGCTCGCTGACGCTCTGCGCCCAGCCGCGGCGGCGCACGCCGGCGAGCGTGGTGGCGCTGAACTTTGCGCCCATGAGCCCCCGGTGCATGCGCTCGGGCTCCTCCCAGGCCAGCAGCACCTGGGCCGCGGAACCCGCGTGCATCGTGAGCACGGACCCGAGCGGCACCGTGTCGCGCAGCCCGGAGAGGCGCTCGGCGGCGGCGACGCAGATGCGCTGCTCGCCCTGACGCCGGTAGAGCTGGCAGGACTCGCCGGTGGCATCGCGCAGGGTCGTGAGCACGGGGCCGGCGGCGGCGAGGAGGCGGTCCTCGCCGGCTGCGGTGGCGAGCTCGGCGAGACGCGGGCCGAGGACGAACCGGCCCTGCAGGTCCCGGGCCACGAGTCGGTGGTGCTCCAGCGCCGTCGCGAGGCGGTGCGCCGTCGGCCGGGCGAGGCCCGTCGCCTGCACGAGACCGGCCAGGGTGAGAGGCCCGGCCTCGAGGGCGCCGAGCACGGTCGCGGCTTTGTCGAGAACGCCGACTCCGCTAGTGTTGTCCATGTCTTGATACTGCCGTCTCACCATGCGAGATGGCAAGCGAGGAGCGGAATCCATGGGAAAGACGCTGGCCGAGAAGGTCTGGGACGCTCACGTCGTCCATCGCGCCGAGGGGGAGCCCGACCTCCTCTACATCGACCTGCACCTCATCCACGAGGTGACGAGCGCACAGGCCTTCGACGGCCTCCGCGACGCCGGCCGCCCGGTGCGACGACCGGACCTCACTCTCGCGACCGAGGACCACAACGTCCCGACCTTCGACATCGACAAGCCGATCGCCGACCCGGTCTCCCGCGCCCAGGTCCAGGCGCTGCGCACCAACTGCGAGGCGTTCGGCGTCCCGATCTTCTCCCTCGGCAACATCGAGCAGGGCATCGTCCACGTCGTGGGCCCGCAGCTCGGGCTCACGCAGCCCGGTATGACCGTCGTCTGCGGTGACTCCCACACGGCCACGCACGGTGCATTCGGCGCGCTGGCATTCGGCATCGGCACCAGCGAGGTCGAGCACGTGCTCGCCACCCAGACCCTGCCGCTCAAGCCGTTCAGGACGCTGGCGATCGAGGTCGAGGGCGACCTGCCCGACGGTGTCACGGCGAAAGACCTCATCCTCGCCGTCATCGCCGAGATCGGCACCGGCGGCGGCCAGGGCTACGTCCTGGAGTACCGCGGTCAGGCCGTGCGCTCGTTGTCGATGGAAGCACGCATGACCGTGTGCAACATGTCGATCGAGGCTGGAGCCCGCGCCGGTCTCATCGCGCCGGACGAGACGACCTTCGACTACCTCGAGGGGCGCCAGCACGCGCCGAAGGGCGCCGACTGGGAGGCCGCCGTCGCCTACTGGCGCACGCTCGTCACCGACGAGGACGCCACCTTCGACAAGGTCGTCACGATCGACGCATCGACCCTGTCGCCGTTCGTCACATGGGGAACCAACCCCGGACAGGGCGTTCCGCTGTCGGCAACAGTGCCCTCGCCCGGCCTCTACGCCGACCCGGTCGACCGCGCTGCCGCAGAGCGAGCCCTGGAGTACATGGGGCTCACGGCCGGAACGCCGATGACCGACATCACGGTCGACACGGTCTTCATCGGCTCGTGCACCAACGGCCGTATCGAGGACCTGCGTGCGGCCGCCGCCGTCCTCCAGGGACGCACGGTCGCCCACACGGTCACCGCGCTCGTCGTCCCCGGTTCGGTGCGGGTCCGCCTCGCCGCCGAGGTCGAAGGCCTCGACAAGGTGTTCGAGGCCGCCGGCGCTCAGTGGCGCAACGCCGGATGCTCGATGTGCCTCGCGATGAACGCCGACAAGGTCGCCCCGGGCCACCGCAGCGCGTCGACGTCCAACCGCAACTTCGAGGGTCGACAGGGTCCGGGCTCGCGCACGCACCTCGTGTCGCCCCAGGTCGCCGCGGCCACCGCCGTGCTCGGCCACCTCGCCTCGCCCGCCGACCTCCCCGTGCTCCCGGCCTAGCCGGTCGCGGAGCCCAGGTACAGGAGACCTCAATGGACACGTTCACCGTTCACACCGGCCGCGCACTGCCGTTGCGCCGAAGCAATGTCGACACCGACCAGATCATCCCGGCGGAGTACCTCAAGCGGATCTCCCGCCACGGCTACGAGGACGCGCTCTTCGCCGCCTGGCGCAAGGATCCGGCGTTCGTCCTCAACGACCCTACGTACAACGGGGTCAGCATCCTGGTGGCCGGTCAGGAGTTCGGCACCGGATCCTCGCGTGAACACGCCGCCTGGGCCCTGCAGGACTTCGGCTTCCGCGTCGTGCTGTCCTCGCGCTTCGCGGACATCTTCCGGGGCAACAGCGGCAAGATCGGCCTGCTCACCGCCGCCGTCGACCAGAGCCTCATCGAGGCGATCTGGGACGAGGTGGAGGCCGATCCGAGCGTCGAGGTGACCGTCGACCTGGTCGCCCGCGAGGTACGCGTCGGTGCCCTCGTGGCGCCGTTCGAGGTCGACGACTACACCCGCTGGCGCCTGCTGGAGGGCCTCGACGACATCGGTCTCACGCTCCAGCACGCCGACGAGATCACGGCCTTCGAGGCCTCCCGGCCGTCGTTTCTGCCTGCCACCAGGTGACTTCCGGGCGTCCGGGAGGGGCCTCTCCGGCGCCGTGAACCGTGCCGGGTGACGAACGGCACGCCGAACTCGTTGCGACACACCGGATCTCACCGGCGCGGCGTCGTCGTGTCATGCCCGGGTGATGGTTAGGTTTCCGTGTGTGCCGGGCGGTGGGTCCGGCAGTTCTTCCGGAGGATCATCGTGACTGAAAGCGTAAACAAGGCAGAGCTCGTCGACCGTCTCTCGACGGCTCTTCCCATCACCAAGAAGGCTGCGGGCGAAGCGCTCGAGGCCATCGTCAGCGAGATCATCAAGAGCGTCGCCAAGGGCGACAAGGTCGCCATCAGCGGCTTCGGCGTCTTCGAGAAGGTCGACCGCGCCGCTCGCGTCGGCCGCAACCCGCAGACCGGCGCGACCGTGAAGATCAAGGCCACCTCGGTGCCGAAGTTCCGCGCCGGTGCCGAGTTCAAGAACCTTGTTGCCGGCCGCAGGCCCGCCAAGAAGGCTGCCGCCGTCAAGAAGGCCGTTCCCGCGAAGAAGGCCGCTCCCGCGAAGAAGGCCGCTCCGGCCAAGAAGGTCGTCGCGACCAAGGCTGCACCGGCCAAGAAGGCTGCCCCCGTGAAGCGGGCTGCACCGGTGAAGGCCGTTCCGGCCAAGAAGGTCGTCGCGACCAAGGCTGCACCGGCCAAGAAGGCAGCTCCCGCCAAGAAGGTCGCCGCCAAGAAGCGTTGATCTTCTCGGCCTGACGACGTCGTCCTCGGGTGGCGTCACTACCGAGCACTGAGGAAGGGCCGGTTCCCAACGGATCCGGCCCTTCCTGCCGTTATCTGCCGTGGTCCAGGGACTGCCCGCACGGGCGTCAGGGCAGGTCGAAGGTCGCGAGGGTGATCGCGGTGATGGTGGCCGCGCCAGATGTGAGGTCACCGTCGACGCGGATCCTCACGCGCTGACCGCTGCGGAGCAGGCGTAGGCCCCCGGCGCGGAACGCTGTGTCGTCGTAGGGGATCCGGCGACCGTCGTCGAGCAGCACAGAACCAGATCCGGTAGCGACATCATGCTCGCGGACCGTTGCCGCGAGGTCGGTCGGGCCTGCCATCGTCACGCCGTCTAGTCCGATGTCTCGTCGCCGAGGACGAGGGATGCGGTGGCCGAACCGAGGCCGAGCCGCCCGGCGTCCCAGAGATCCACCTCGGTGTCGACGTCGCGTCGCAGCCCCGGGACGGGGCCCGGCTCCAGGGCGACGGCGCCGGATGCGGCGTGCGCGGCACGGGATCGCGGGCCGAACCGCGGGTCGAGGCCGATTCCTGGACGGGCCGTGAGCAGCGTCGTGCCGGTCCCGGCGGCGTCGGACACGAAGCCCCGGGGCACGGCGGCTGCGGCGGCCAGCGCACGCGCCAGCTCCTCGGCGCGCAGAGCGGGAAGATCGGCTGCCATGACGGCCAGTCCGGCCGTGGGGTGGTCGCGCCCGACGACCTCCGCTCCATGGGCGAGGGCAGCGTTGAGGCCAGAGTCTGGCTCGTCGGGGACCCAGGAGGCTCCGTGGGCCGCGATGGAGGCGCGCACGACGTCGTCGTCGGTGACCACGACCACCGCGACCACGCACTCGCACCCGAGTGCCGCACGCACCGTGTCCTCGGCGAAGGCGAGCGCGAGGGCCCGTCGTTGCGACGCCGTTCGTGAGGAGAGCCGGGTCTTCGCCCGCGACAGGCGCTTGACCGGGATCACGACGACCCAGCGGATCGGGTCCGTGCCCGGGCGATTCATGGGGGCCATCCTGTCCCATGGGCTGTGTCGCGCTGGACCAGCGCCTCCCCGCGGGCGAGGATCGACCTTCGGCGGACATCGGGACGACCCTGGGGGTGAGCGCGTGGCCAAGGTGCGGAGCGGCAAGCGGCTCGGCTTCTGGTACCTCCTCGCCGTCGTGCTCCTGCGTCCGTGGCTCCTGCTGCTGACGAGACGGGACTGGCACGGGGCTGAGCACCTTCGGCCCGAGCCGCGCCCCGACGGGACGCAGGAGGGCATCGTCGTGTGCCCCAACCACATCTCCTGGTTCGACCCGCTGGAGAGCGCCCACTTCTTCTACGACAACGGCCGTCCGCCCAGGTTCCTCGGCAAGGAGTCCGTCTTTCGCGTGCCGGTCATCGGCCGGATCATCCGTGGCGCGGGGCAGATCCCGGTCTACCGCGAGGGCGCGGACGCGACCGTGTCCATCCGCGACGCGATCGACGCCGTCACCCGAGGCGAGTGCGTCGTGGTCTATCCCGAGGGAACGATCAGCCGGGATCCCGGCCTGTGGCCGATGACGGGGAAGACGGGTGCCGCGCGCATCGCCCTCGCGACCGGCGCGCCGCTGGTCCCCGTCGCGCAGTGGGGGGCCCAGGAGGTCATCGGGCCCTACCGCAAGGAGTTCCGGATCCTCCCGCGCAAGGTCATGCGCGTCACGGCTGGGCCGCCGATCGACCTCGAGGACCTCCGCGGACGCCCCATCGACGCCGGGACGCTCCGGATCGCGACGGAACGGCTCGTCGCGGCCATCACGGTCCTCCTGGAGGGCATCAGGGAGGAGACTGCTCCCGCCGAGCGGTTCGACCTGAGGGCTCACCGTGCAGCTCAGCTCGCGACGACCACTGACGCCGATCCCGAAGGACGTGAGAGCTGATGCGCATCGCAGTGATGGGAAGCGGATCCTGGGGAACGGCCTTCGCGATGGTACTCGCCGACGCGGGCAACGAGGTCGTTCTGTGGGGTCGCGATCCGCGTCTGGCGGAGGCAATCACCCGCACGCACGAGAACGCCGTCTACCATCCGGGGATCGTCCTTCCCTCGAACCTGTACGCCACGTCCGAGCCCGCCGAGGCCCTCGCCGGCGCCGACGTCGTCGTCCTGGCCGTGCCGGCGCAGTCGTTGCGCGCGAACCTGGCCTCGTGGTCCGACGTCCTGCCCGCGGATGCTGTGCTGGTCTCGCTCATGAAGGGCATCGAGCAGGGCACGTCGATGCGCATGAGCGAGGTGGCTGCCAGCGTCGCCGGCATCGACCCAGGGCGCGTCGCGGTGGTCTCCGGCCCGAACCTGGCCCGGGAGATCGTCGTGCGCCAGCCGGCCGCGACCACGGTCGCCTGTCCCGATGCCGCCACGGCCCAGGAGCTGGCAGATGCCTGCCAGACGGCCTACTTCCGCCCCTACTGGAGCACCGACGTCGTCGGCACCGAGATCGGTGGGTCGGTGAAGAACGTCATCGCCCTGGCCAACGGCATGGCCGTCGGGATGGGCTTCGGAGAGAACGCGCAGTCGGCGCTCATCACGCGCGGACTTGCGGAGATGACGAGGTTGGGCATCGCGCTGGGCGCCTCGCCGCTCACCTTCCTGGGCCTTGCCGGCATCGGCGACCTCGTCGCGACCTGCCAGTCGCCCTTGTCGCGCAACCGGAGCTTCGGCGAGCACCTCGGGAAGGGGCTCTCGATCTCCGAGGCCACGGCGGTGACGACGCAGACGTGCGAGGGCGTGAAGAGCTGCCAGTCCATCCTGGACCTCGCCACGAGGCACGGTGTCGACCTGCCGATCACCGAGCAGGTCGTGCAGGTCGTGCACCACGGGCTCGACCCGCGCCTCATGCTGACGACGTTCATGAGCCGGGCCACGAAGGCCGAGGCCGAGTCCGCCTGAGGCGCTACCTCGTGAGGACCCCTAGGCCAGCAGGGTGTCCAGTGCCCGCTCGAGGTCGTCCCAGAGGTCGTCGACGTCCTCGATGCCGACCGAGAGGCGGATGAGCGTCTCGGGGATGTCCGGGCGCTCCTCGGGCCACCGGCGCCGGCGCTCGACAAGGGTCTCGACGCCGCCGAGGCTCGTGGCGTGGGTGATCACCTCGACCCGGTCGCAGAACGTCTCGGCGTCCGCGGCCGAGCCGATCGTCTCGAAGGAGATGATCGCCCCGAACCCGTCCATCTGCTTCGTGGCGATCGCGTGCCCGGGGTCCTGCGGCAGACCGGGGTAGCGGACCGAGGTCACCGCGGCATGGCCCTGGAGCCTCCTGGCCAGGTCGAGGGCCGATGCCTGCGACTGCCGCGTGCGCAGGGCGAGAGTGCGGATCCCGCGCAGCACGAGCCAGGCCTCGAACGGGCCGGGGATCGAGCCGATCAGCGTCCGTGCGCGCAGCAGGCGGGCGTGGAAGCCGTCGTCGGTCGTGACCACGATGCCGAGCAGCACGTCGGAGTGCCCGGCGAGGGACTTGGTGGCCGAGTGCACGACGACGTCGACCCCGTGCTCGATCGGTCGCTGGACCAGCGGACCGGCGAAGGTGTTGTCGCACACGGTGAGTACGCCGTGCGTGCGCGCAGCCGCCGCGACGGCGGCGAGGTCGCACACCTCGAGCGCCGGGTTGGTCGGGGTCTCGATCCACAGCATCGCCGCACCCTCGCACGCCGCGGCGACCGCGTCGACGTCATCGATCGGCGCGAGCCGCACGACGACGCGTCCGGCGGCCTCCAGATCGCGTAGCCGGGCCGCGACGCCGGAGTAGGAGTGGTGGGAGATCACGACCACCCCGCCGGTCGGCACCAGGTCGAGCACGGCCGACACGGCGCCCATCCCGCTCGCGAAGGACAGCGCCCGCCCGCCCTCGAGGGTGCCGACGACGTCCTCGAGCGCCTCCCACGTCGGGTTCGACGTGCGGGCGTAGGCGACGGGGCCTCCGGCGTGGAAGGTCGAGCTCAGGACGACGGGCACGTTGAGCGGTGCGTCGGGGGACTTGGCGGGGCGCCCGACCGAGACGACGAGCGTGTCGGGGGAGAGGTTCGTGCCGATGTGGGAGGCGTTCACGCGCTGACGCTAGCGGTCCTGGACCGCCGGGGCACGCGTGGCCGCGCCGTAGGGTGGCGACGTGACACAGCGCATCAGGGTGGCCGTCGTGTTCGGCGGGCGCTCCAGCGAGCACGCCATCTCCTGCGTCTCCGCCGGGTCGGTGCTCCGCGCGCTCGACCGCTCCCGCTACGACGTCATCCCGATCGGGCTCACCCTCGACGGGCGGTGGGTGCTCGCGGCCGACGATCCCGACCGCCTGCGCATCACCGACGGCACGCTGCCGGAGGTCGACGGCACCGGGATCTCCCTCGTGCTGCCCGGCGACCCGACGCGGCGCGAGCTCGAGGTCCATCCGCCCGGCGACGTCCCGGCCACGCTGACCGGCGTCGACGTCGTGTTTCCCGTCCTGCACGGCCCCTACGGCGAGGACGGCACGATCCAGGGCCTCCTCGAGCTCGCGGGCATCCCCTACGTCGGCTCCGGGGTCCTCGCCTCGGCCGCGGCGATGGACAAGGGCGCGATGAAGGCGCTGTTCGCCCACGCGGGCCTCGAGCAGGCGCCGTACGTCGTGGTGACCGACCGCGACTGGAGGCGCGACCACGCCGCGGTCCTCGACCGGGCAGCCTCCCTCGGCCTCCCGCTGTTCGTGAAGCCGGCCCGTGCCGGGTCCAGCCTCGGCATCACGAAGGTGTCGGACCCCGCGCTGCTCGAGGCTGCGATCGAGGCTGCTCGAGAGCACGACCCGCGCGTGGTCATCGAGGCGTCGGTCGAGGGTGTTCGCGAGATCGAGTGCGGCGTGCTGGTGGACCAGGACGGGGATCCGCGGGCCAGCGTGTGCGCCGAGATCGTGCTCCGTGGCGACCACGAGTTCTACGACTTCGAGGCGAAGTACCTCGACGACGCGGCTGACCTCGTCGTCCCGGCCGACCTCCCCGTCGAGCTCGCCGACCGGGTGCGCGAGCTCGCTGTCCGCGCGTTCGAGTCCCTGGGCTGCGAGGGCCTGGCACGTTGCGACTTCTTCGTAGACGCCGCCGGGAGGGTACTGGTCAACGAGGTCAACACGATGCCAGGGTTCACCTCGATCTCGATGTTCCCGCGGGTCTGGGCCGAGTCGGGGATCGACTACCCGGCTCTGGTCGACCGTCTGGTCGCCGACGCTCTGCGCCGCGGCACGGGCCTGCGTTGAGCAGCGTCCGGACGCGGCTGTCCGGGCCTGCGGACCGCTGAGCGGTCGTCTGCGCCCGCGTTGTCCCGGGTTGTCCCTGGTGCGGCGGTGCACGACTGGCGTCGGGGCCGACGGGGGGTCCAGGGTGGGGCTATCCCAGGGCACACCGGGTCCTGGCGACCCGACCGGGCAGGCACCGCGCACACGACCCACGGCGAAGGGACCGTCATGATCCCGTTGGACCGCGTTCCGACCACAACCTCCAGAGCGTCCCCCGAGCAGGGCGGTGCGCGTGTCGTGGCCACCCGCGACGCTCTGCCGCCGGTCCCGGACCGGCGCCAGGCAACGGCCGGCCAGCGGTCCGACGACGATCCAGCTCCGTCCGGGCCGCGCCGGAGAGTCACGGGACCGACGCCCGGCCGGGCCGGGTAGGAGTCGGGTCAGGTCGCGGACGGCGTGGGCGTGCCCGGAGCCTGCGGCGTCGCGGATGTCGCCTCGACCTTGGGGTCCATCGCGGCGATGACCGGTGAGAGGTCGGCGAGCGGCCCGGCTTCAGGTGCGTAGTGGTCAGGCACGCTGACCTCGACGCTGAGAGCGCGCCCCACCGTCGTGAACAGGTAGCCGTTCGTGAGCTGCTCGGGCAACCAGTCGACGCCGTCCACGGTGACCAGCTGGGACGTCGGCGTCAGGGCCGCGGGGATCGCGACGCCGCAGCGCAGCACGATCGAGGGGTCGCCCCACGCGCTGGTGAGGGGGCTCTGGGGGTGGGTGGCGGTCGTCGTGGCGCCCCCTACCGAGTCGGGCAACCGGCCGTGCAGTGCCGCGCAGGCGTAGGCCGCGGCGCCGGTGGGCGCAGGGTCGGGCGGGGGGACGGTCAGCCCGGCCGAGCAGGCGGTGGCGCCGAGGAGGACGAGAGCCGTGGCCGTCGAGCGTGCGATCAGGGACGCGCGCACCGGCTACAGGTGGACGACGGGACAGGTGAGCGTGCGTGTGATGCCGTCGACTGCCTGGATCTTCGCCACGACGAGCTTCCCGAGCTCGTCGACCGTGCGCGCCTCAGCGCGGACGATGACGTCGTAGGGTCCGGTGACGTCCTCCGCGAGCGTCACACCTTTGATCTGCGCGATCTCGCCGGCGACGTGAGCCGCCTTGCCGACCTCGGTCTGGATGAGGATGTAGGCCTGGACCACCACGGTCTTTCCCCCTCGGAGTCGGTCGTTGGTGCGGTTGGTACGGGATCACCTCCCGCAACGAGGACACTACTGCCAGTGCAGGACGGCCGCGGCACCGGTTCCCGCGGGAGGTCACCGGCCCTACGACGGGGGACCGGCGTCCGGGAGGCCTGGCTCGACAATGAGACGAGGTGGAACCATGGCGGCACGCAGCGAGGCGGACGCTGGGCAGCAGCCCGGATCGGTGGGTGAGCTGGGGGAGTTCGGCCTGATCGCGGCGGTCGTCGGCCGGTTCCCGCCCACCGCTGACGTCCTGCTCGGCCCCGGCGACGACGCCGCCGTGGTCGCGGCACGCGACGGGCGCGTGGTCGCGACGACCGACCTGCTCGTCGAAGGGCGCCACTTCCGGCGCGACTGGTCCTCCGCCCGCGAGATCGGCCGCAAGGCCGCCGCGCAGAACCTGGCCGACATCGTGGCCATGGGTGCCCGGCCGACCGTGCTGCTCCTCGGCCTTGGGGTGCCTGCAGACCTCCCGACGGCCTGGGCCACGGAGCTGGCGGACGGTCTCGCGGAGGAGTGCGCGCTCGTGGGTGCCACGGTCGCGGGCGGCGACGTCGTGCGCAGCGATGTCGTGGTGCTCGCCGTGACCGCGCTCGGCGACCTCGAGGGCCGCGCGCCGTTGACCCGCTCGGGCGCCAGCCCTGGGGACGTGGTGGCCCTCGCCGGACGACTGGGCTGGGCTGCCGCCGGGCTGGCGGTGCTGGGCCGGGGGTTCCGCTCCCCCCGGGTGCTCGCCGACGCCCACCGGGTCCCGGCCCCGCCCTATCCCGCGGGGAGAGCAGCGGCACTCGGGGGGGCGAGCTCGATGATCGACGTGTCCGACGGGCTCGTCGCGGACGCGGGCCATGTGGCCGAGGCGTCCGGGGTCCTCATCGCGCTCGAGACCGCCCGGATCACCGTCGACCAGCCGGTCCTCGACGCGGCCGCGGCCTTCAACGTCGACCCGTTGGGCTGGGTGCTGAGCGGTGGCGACGACCACGCGCTCCTGGCGACGTTCCCCGCAGGCACGGCGCTGCCGGAAGGCTTCGTAGCGATCGGGGAGGTCCGTGCGGGCGACGCCGCGGTACTCGTCGACGCGGCGACGTACGCGGGGCCGGCGGGCCACGACCACTTCCGGCGCTGACGGGTCCGACGCACGTCGTCCGGTCCGCCTCTGCGCTGCCGGGTTCGGGTGCCAGGAGCGCATTGCAGAGTCGTGGTGCCGATCAGGCGAGGCACCAGGACTGGTCGCCCACGGCGATGACGTCGCCCTTGTCGAGCTGCGTGCCGCGTCTGATCTCGGGCTTGCCGTTGACGGACACGACGCCGGACTCGAGCAGACCCTTGACCTCGCCACCGGTGGGCACGGCGTTGACGTACTTGAGGAACTGACCGAGTCGGATGCCGTTCGGGCCGATCGCGATGTCCGTCATGTCACCAGTGTCCCCCATCCGGGCACGGGGCCGCACCACGGAGCAAGGGCACCGGACCTGCGGTGGTCACCGGCGGTTCACCGACCGGACGTGCGAGAGGACCGCCCCCTGCCGGGTGCGGTCCTCTCGCGACGTGCGGGGTGCCGGGGGTGGGCGTCCTCAGACGCGGGCGACCTTGCCAGCCTTGATGCAGGACGTGCAGACGTTAAGGCGCTTGGGGGTCTTGCCCACGAGAGCGCGCACGGTCTGGATGTTGGGGTTCCAGCGGCGCTTGGTCCGGACGTGGGAGTGCGAGATGGAGTGGCCGAAACCGGGGCCCTTGCCGCAGACGTCGCAGTTGGCAGCCACAGTCGTAGTCCTCACATCAGGAGCGGGTGTCGACGCCACGGCCATGCGCCGGGCGCGCCCGGGTGACCGGGCAACCAGCACAGGCTACAGGGCGGTGTGGTGGAGTCCCAAACCGGTGATCGGTGCCGCCGGACACTACGCTCGCCGAGACCGACGTTCACGTGGCTGAGGACCTCCGTCCCGTCACCCGGCCCCGAGGAGCCTCACGACCGTGCTGGAGAGCCTCGACGCCGCCGGGATCCGCCGGTGGGCAGACCTCGGTCTCGAGGCGCTCGGCCGACACCGTGCGGAGATCGACGCCCTCAACGTGTTCCCCGTCCCGGACGGCGACACCGGCACCAACCTGTTCCTGACCTTCTCCTCCGCAGCGGAGGCGCTGCATGCGGCGGGTGCCGACCTCGACATGCGCGCCACCGTCCGCATCTTCGCCCACGGCGCCCTGCTCGGGGCACGGGGCAACTCCGGGATCATCCTGAGCCAGCTCGTCCGCGGGTTCTCCGAAGCGCTGAGCGCCGTCGAGAGCGGCTCGGCGGTCGTCACCCAGAACCAGCTGCTGGTCTCAGCGTTCCGGCGGGCGGCCGAGTCCGCTTACGCCGCAGTCGCTGAGCCCCGGGAGGGCACGGTCCTGACCGTCGCTCGGGCCGCCTCCGACGCCGTCGCCTCGCTCGGGCCAGGCACCAGCCTCGTGGCGCTGGTCACCGCCGCGGCCGACGCCGCCACCGACGCCCTGGCGCACACGCCCGAGCAGCTCGAGGTCCTGGCCCGGGCCGGTGTCGTCGATGCGGGCGGGCGTGGCCTCGTGGTCATCCTCGACGCCCTGGTGGAGACCGTGTCCGGGACGCGCCGCGACCCCGGTCCCTCCGCGCTCCCCATCCCGTGGGACGTCCACGAGATGGACGAGGGAGGTGGCGCCTACGAGGTGATGTACCTCCTCGAGGTCGATCCCGAGGGCGGCGAGGCGGCCGTGCACGCGATGCGGTCCGCCCTCACCGACCTCGGCGACTCCGTCGTCGTCGTCGGGGGCTCGGGGCTCTGGAACGTCCACGTCCACGTCGATGACGTCGGCGCGGCGATCGAGGCCGGCATCGAGGCGGGGCGCCCGCACCGAATCCGCGTCACCGACCTCCGCCAGGAGGCCGCCGAGCGCCGGGCGCTCGAGCGGCCGGGCGGGCGCGTCGTCGTCGCCGTCGCGCACGGTCCCGGTACCGCCGCGCTGCTCGACGCCGCCGGCGCGGTCGTCGTCCGTGCCACGGCCAACGTCGCGCCCTCCACCGCCGAGATCCTCGACGGCGTGCGCCGGGCCGGCGTCGAGGAGATCGTCCTGCTGCCCAGCGAGTCCGACATCCGCCCGGTCGCCGAGGCTGCCGCGCAGGCGGCCCGGGCCGAAGGCATCCGCATCTCCGTCGTCCCCACCCGGTCGATCGTGCAGACCCTGGCCGCCGTCGCCGTGCACGAGCCCACCGCGCGCTTCGACGACGACGTCGTGGCCATGACCCGCGCCGCCGGAGCCACCCGGTACGGCGGCGTCTCCGTGGCCTCGCGCCAGGCCATGACCAGTGCGGGCACCTGCCACATCGGCGACATCCTCGGCATCGTGGAGGGCGACGTCGTCGAGATCGGAGACACGGTGGAGGACGTCGCCGTGCGGGTCCTGTCCCGGCTTCTGTCCTCGGGCGGCGAGCTCGTCACCCTGCTCCGGGGCGACGACGCCGACCCGGCCGTCACCACGACGATCTCGCGGCGGCTGCGCCGGGAGCACCACGGCGTCGAGATCGTGGTCTACGACGGTGGCCAGCCGTTCTGGCCGCTGATCCTCGGCGTGGAGTGACCGTGGCCGACCTCCGCCTCACCGACAAGCTGTCCTCCGTCCTCGGCGCTCGCACGGCGACGGCGCTCGAGACCGGTCTGGGCCTTCGCACCCTCGAGGACCTCCTCCGGCACTACCCCCGGCGCTACGCCGAGCGGGGCCAGCTGAGCGACCTCGCGTCACTCGAGATCGACGAGCACGTCACGGTGATGGCGCGGGTGGAGAAGGTCGACAACAAGTCCTACGTCGAACGGCGCACCGGACGCCGCGCCGACCGCCTCGAGGTCGTGGTCACCGACGGCACGAGCAACAAGCTGACCCTCACGTTCTTCAAGCAGTCCTGGCGCCAGAAGGAGCTGCGCGAGGGTCGCCTCGGGCTCTTCAGTGGCAAGGTCGGCATCTTCAACGGCCGACGACAGCTGACTCACCCCGACTACGTCCTCCTGCCGGACTCCGCCGCCGACCTTGCCGTGCCCGGGGTCGGCGGGCCGCCCACGGGCGAGGACGACACAGTCCTGCGCTACGCCGGCGCGCTCATCCCGGTCTACCCGGCCACGGCGCAGATGGCGTCGTGGAAGATCGCGAGCGCGGTCGGGCTCGTCCTGGACCAACTGCCCGAGCACCTCGAGGACCCGCTCCCGGTCGACACCCGGATCCGGCACGCGCTCCCGCCGCTGCGCGCATCGCTCATCGGCGTCCATCGTCCGGACTCGCGCGAGCAGTTGGACACAGCCAGCCAGCGGCTGCGCTGGGACGAGGCCTTCGTGCTGCAGACCGTGCTGGCGCAGCGACGGCTCGCCGCCTCGGCGTTGCCCGCGGTCCCGCGGATCTCCCACGGCCACGGGCTCCTCGAGGCGTTCGAGGCGCGGCTGCCCTTCGAGCTGACCAGGGGGCAGATCGACGTCGGGCGCACCATCGCCGCCGACCTGGCGCGCACGCACCCCATGCACCGACTGCTCCAGGGCGAGGTCGGCTCCGGCAAGACCCTCGTCGCGCTGCGCGCGATGCTCACCGTCGTCGACTCCGGCGGGCAGGCCGTGCTCCTGGCCCCGACCGAGGTCCTCGCCCAGCAGCACCACCGCTCGATCACCGCGATGCTCGGCCCGCTCGCCGAGCGTGGTCTCCTCGGCGGGTCCGATGTCGGCACGCGCGTGGCGCTTCTCACCGGGTCCGTCCCCGCTGCTCTGCGACGCGAGACGATGCTCGAGATCGCCGTCGGCGACGCCGGGATCGTCATCGGGACGCACGCACTGATCGAGGACAGGGTCCAGTTCTTCGACCTCGGTCTGGTCGTCGTCGACGAGCAGCACCGGTTCGGCGTCGAGCAGCGTGCCGCGCTCGCGGCCAAGGCGCGCGACGACAACCGTCCGCACGTCCTGGTCATGACCGCCACGCCGATCCCGCGCACCGTGGCGATGACGGTCTTCGGCGACCTCGAGGTCTCGACGCTGACCGAGCTGCCGAAAGGTCGATCCCCGATCGAGACCTTCGTCGTCCCCTCGCTGGAGAAGCCGAACTTCCTCGAGCGGGCGTGGACCCGCATCACCGACGAGGTCACGAAGGGACGCCAGGCCTACGTCGTCTGCCCTCGCATCGGCGGCGAGGAGAAGGGCAGCGACGATGTCGGCGGCGCCGAGGACGCCGAGCGCCGTCCCACGATCGCCGTGATGGATCTCGCGCCGGAGCTGTCCGCCGGACCCCTGTCCGGCGTGCGCGTGGGCATTCTGCACGGGCGGCTGGTGCCCGAGGAGAAGGACGACATCATGCGGCGCTTCGCCGCGGGGCCGTCATCGCGTGACGGCATCGACGTCCTCGTCGCCACGACGGTCGTCGAGGTGGGTGTCGACGTCCCCAACGCCACCGTCATGGTCGTGATGGACGCCGATCGGTTCGGCGTCTCCCAGCTGCACCAGCTTCGGGGCCGCATCGGTCGCGGCGCCCACGCGGGCCTGTGCCTGCTCGTGAGCGAGATGCCTCCGGGCACCCCGGCGCGCGAGCGGCTCGACGCCGTCGCCGGCACCCAGGACGGTTTCGAGCTCTCGCGCCTCGACCTCGAGCAGCGACGCGAGGGCGACGTCCTCGGAGCCTCGCAGTCCGGTGTCCGCTCCTCGCTGCGCGTGCTCTCGGTGCTGCGCGACGAGGGCGTCATCGCCGCGGCCCGTACCGAGGCCACCGAGCTCGTCGAGTCCGACCCCGCCCTCGCCACCGTCCCGGCTCTCGCCCGTGCGGTGGCCGCTCTCCTCGACGAGGACCGCGCCGACTACCTGGAGAAATCATGACTGACCTCGTTCTCGCCGACGGCAGGGTTCTCGACCTCCGTGTCGCCGGACCAGACTCCGGGCCGGCCCTCGTCTACGTCCATGGGACGCCGTCCAGTGGTCTCGCGCCCGACGCCATCGTCGAGGCTGCGGCTGCTCGCGGGCTGCGCACCGTGTCGTGGTCGCGCCCGGGCTACTCGACCTCGTCGCGCCGGATTGGTCGCCGCGTGGCCGACATCGCCGGCGACGCCGAGGCGGTTCTCGACCACCTCGGTCTCGAGTCCGTGGTGGCGGTCGGCTGGTCCGGTGGCGGACCTCACGTCTTGGCCTGCGCCGCGCTTGCCCCGCAACGCTTCCGAGCCGTGGCGTCCCTCGCCGGCGTGGCGCCCTACGTCGAGTCGCGGGGCACTCTCGACTGGCTGGCCGGCATGGGCCAGGACAACCTCGAGGAGTTCGGCGCCGCACTGCTCGGCGAGCACGACCTGCGGGCGTTCCTCCTCCCGTCGCTCGAGACCTATCGCTCCATCTCGGCCGACGAGATCGTCGATGCCATCGCCTCGTTGCTGCCCGACGTCGACCGCGCCTTCTGCACCGACGCGTTCGGCGCCGGGCTCGCGACGTCCTTTCGCGAGGCCATGAGCGTGGGGATGGACGGCTGGGTCGATGACGACCTCGCCTTCACAGCACCCTGGGGTTTCGACCTCGCCTCGATCCCGGTGCCGGTCTCGGTGTGGCAGGGGTCCACCGACCTCATGGTGCCCTTCCCCCACGGGCAGTGGCTCCTCGACGCCGTCCCCGGAGCGATGTCGCACCTGCTCGAGGGCGAGGGCCACCTCTCGGTGGTCGTCGGCCAGGCAGAGGCCCTCGTCGCGGACCTGCTCGACGTCGGGGCCGCCTGATGCGGATCGTCGCCGGAACGGCGCGCGGGCGCCGTCTTGCGGCGCCGGCGCCAGGCACGAGACCAACCTCGGACCGGGTGCGCGAAGCCCTCGTCGGCTCGATCGAGTCGCGGTTGGGCCCGCTCTCGGGTCTGCACGTGGCCGACCTCTACGCCGGGTCAGGCGCGGTCGGGCTCGAGGCGCTGTCCCGCGGCGCCGCGCACGTGCTCCTGGTCGAGCGCGACCGCAGGGCCGTCGAGGTGGTGCGGGCCAACATCACCGCCGTCGGCCTGCCAGGCGCCGTCGTGCTCGGCGGCGACGTGACCTCGCTCACCTCCCTCGTCCCGCCCACGTCAGCGGCCGCGCCGTACGACGTCGTGTTCGCCGACCCTCCCTACGAGCTCGCCCACGAGGTCATCGAGGCGGTGCTGTCCGGGCTCGCGGCGAACGGCTGGCTGGGGGAGGGCGCGCTGGTCGTCGTCGAACGGGCCCGACGTGGCGGCGCCTTTTCCTGGCCCGACGGATACGAGCCGGGGCGCGACCGGACGTACGGCGACACCGTGGTGCGGTCCGCGCTTTGGTACGGTCGCGACGCCTGAAGCCGTGATCCCACCGGTGAACCGCGAGGAGGTCAGCGTGCGCAAGGCCGTCTGTCCCGGGTCCTTCGACCCCGTGACCAACGGACACCTCGACGTCTTCGTCCGGGCGTCCAAGCTGTTCGACCAGGTCGTCGTCGGCGTCCTCATCAACAAGACCAAGAGCAGCCTGTTCGATGTCGACGAGCGGATCGAGATGCTCCGTGAGGTCGTCGCGCCGCACCCGAACATCGTCGTCGACTCCTTCCACGGCCTCCTCGTCGACTACTGCCATGACAACGGGATCCCCGCGATCGTCAAGGGCCTGCGGGCCGTCAGCGACTTCGACTACGAGCTGCAGATGGCGCAGATGAACCACCGCCTCGCCGGGGTCGAGACCTTGTTCGTGAGCACCAACCCGCTCTACAGCTACCTCTCCTCGAGTCTGGTCAAGGAAGTGGCGACGTACGGTGGTGACGTGAGCGGGCTGGTGCCCGAGTCGATCCTCGGCCGTCTGCACGACCGTCTGCAGGCCCGCGGCAACGACGCCTAGCGGCGCAGCCCCCTCGCCCCCCGCCCGCCCGACCGAAGGATCCACGTGGACGTCCACGACAAGCTCGACGAACTCTCCTCCCTGGTGGAGACGGCCCGGTCGATGCCCATGTCGGCCTCCTGCGTCGTCAACCGCGCCCAGGTCCTCGACCTCCTCGACGAGGTCCGGTCGCTCCTGCCCAACTCCCTCGCCCAGGCCGACGACGTCCTCGCCGACCGCGAGGACATCGTCGCCGCCGCCCAGGTCACGGCCGCGGAGGTCATCGCCCGCGCCGACCAGCAGGCCCTCGACCTGGTCAGCGAGCACGAGATCTACCGCGCGGCCCTGTCGGAGGCCGATGCCGTCCGTGCCGACGCCGACGCCGAGGCGGCCCGCATGCGCCGCGAGACCGACGACTACGTAGACGCCAAGCTGGCCAACTTCGAGGTTGCCCTCCACAAGACCATCGCTGCGGTGCAGAAGGGCCGGGACAAGATCCGCGGCCGGCACGACTTCGAGGAGCTCGGCCCGCTCGATGACACCCCGCTCCCTGGCTGAGATCCCGACCGTCTGGCCATCATCGTCCGGCCCGCCTCGAGGTGGGCGGTTTGGGACCTGCGCCCGCACTCGGTTATCCTGGCTCGTCGGCCAGCATGAGGCCGTTGATCCACCGTGCCCGGCCCTGGAAGGCGTCTCCTGACCACGATCGACCCCCGGTCCCCTCTCGTGCTCGACACCCGAGAGCTGGGACACCGCGCGGGGTCGATGCAGGAGGTGTCGATCACGGTGCCAGCTCCGGCGGGCATCGGGATCATGTCGATCGGCGTCCCCGAGGGATCCGAGGTCGAGCTGGACGTCCGGCTCGAGTCGGTGATCGAGGGCGTGCTCGTGTCGGGGACTGCACTCGTGCAGCTCACCGGTGAGTGCAGCCGCTGCCTGGACCCGATCTCCGACGAACTGGAGGTCGACCTTCAGGAGCTGTACTGCTATGAGGAGACCGACGCACGTGGTCGCCCCCTCAGGCGCGGCACGACCGACGACGACGAGGACGACGAACAGCTCAGGATGGTCGGCAACGACCTCGACCTCGAACCTGTGCTGCGCGACGCGGTGGTGCTCGACCTGCCGCTCGCACCTGTCTGCCGGGACGACTGCCCGGGACTGTGCCCGCAATGCGGGTTCCGTCTCGAGGACGACCCGGAGCACGACCACGACGTGATCGACCCTCGGTGGGCCGCCCTCGGCGGGGCACTGGGATCGACCGATCAGACCGACATCAACGCAGAGAAGGAAGAGGGCTGAGCCATGGCCGTCCCGAAGCGGAAGACCTCGCGCAGCAACACCCGCCACCGCCGTTCGCAGTGGAAGGCCAAGCTGCCCCAGATCAACAAGGTGGTGCGCAACGGTCGCGTCGAGTACGTGATCCCGCACCGCGTCGACGAGGACGGCGTCTACAACGGCCGTCAGGTCATCGACGTCTGACCGTCGAGGTCCGAACGCCCGGCTCTCGCCGACGGTGCCCTCCGTCCCCGGACGGTGTCACCACGACCTGCTCACGAGACACCCGATCGCCGAGTGCGGTCGGGTGTCTCGTCGCGTCCGGCCCAGGACGGCCGCCCGGCGCAGGGCCCGCGGGTGCACGGTGGGACTGGGCCCGCCGACTCGGTTAGCGTGAGGCCATGACCGACCGCCACCCCGATACGGCTCTCGACCTCGCCGCCCGGGCCCTGGCCCTCGTGCTCGACCTCGAGGCCGACGACCTGCGGGCAGACAGCCCGCTCGACGACCTGGGGGCCGACTCGGTGGCCCGGATCCAATGGGCCGACGTCGTCGAGGAGCTCGCCCGCTCCGAGGGCGTCGCCCTCGTCGTCCCCGACACCGCGCTGCGCGAAGCGGCGACCCTGGGCGACCTGTCCGCCCGCGTCACCGTCCCGACGGCGGTCGCCCCGTGACCCGCCGCGACCCCGTGCGTGCGCCGATGTCCGAGCTCGCGACGCGGCTCGAGGTCGACATGGATCCCGAGCTGCTGCAGCGGGCCCTGACCCACCGGTCGTTCGCCTATGAGAACGGCGGCCTGCCGACGAACGAGCGCCTGGAGTTCCTCGGCGACTCCGTGCTCGGGCTCGTCGTGACCGACACCCTCTACCGCACCCACCCCGACCTGCCCGAGGGCCAGCTGGCCAAGCTGCGCGCGGCGGTGGTCAACGCGAAGGCCCTGGCCGTCATCGGGCGCGAGCTCGGCCTGGGCCGGCACCTGCTCCTCGGTCGCGGTGAGGAGACCACCGGCGGGCGCGACAAGTCCTCGATCGTCGCCGACACCGTCGAAGCGGTGATCGGCGCCGTCTATCTCGACTGCGGCCTCGAGGCTGCCACCGGGCTCATCCACCGGCTCTTCGATCCGATCATCGCCGAGTCGGCCGGCCTAGGGGCCGGTCTCGACTGGAAGACCAGCCTCCAGGAGCTGTGCGCGGCGGCGTCCTACGGCGTGCCGGAGTACGTCGTCGAGGAGAGCGGGCCCGATCACCAGAAGTCCTTCCGGGCCCGGGTGCGCGTGGCCGGGGAGCTCTACGGCGACGGGCGTGGCGGGAGCAAGAAGGAGGCCGAGCAGCAGGCGGCGTCCACCGCGTACACCGAGCTGCGCAAGGGCGCGGCACCGGTCGTCACCGCACCGCAGGACGCTCCGGACGAGGCGGCGGGACAGTAGTGCCCGAGCTCCCCGAGGTCGAGGTCGTACGACGAGGCCTCGACAGCTGGGTCGTCGGACGCACCATCTCCGTTGCCGAGGTCCTCCATCCTCGAGCGGCCCGACGCCACGTCGCGGGCTCCGCGGATCTCGCGGCCCGGCTGGCCCGGCGCACGATGAACGCGGCGAGCCGTCGTGGGAAGTACCTCTGGCTCCCGCTCGACGGTCGTGACGTCGCCCTCGTCGCGCACCTGGGGATGAGCGGCCAGCTGCTCGTCCAGCCGGAGTCAGCACCCGCTGAGACCCACCTGCGCGCCCGCGTGCGCTTCGCCGACGGCGGGAGCGAGCTGCGGTTCGTCGACCAGCGGACCTTCGGGGGGCTGGCCCTCGACCCGCTCGTCGACGACGGCGCCGGGGGGGCGGTCCCGGCGTCGGTCGCCCACATCGCGCGGGACCCCCTCGACCCGGACTTCGACGACGCACTCTGGGTCCGCCGGCTCCGGGCCCGGAGCACCGGCCTCAAGCGGGCCCTGCTGGACCAGACCCTCGCGTCAGGGATCGGCAACATCTACGCCGACGAGTCGCTCTGGCGGGCGCGGCTGCACTGGGCCCTGCCGACCGACGAGCTCGCGCCGACCCGTGCCCGCGAGCTGCTGGGCCACGCGCGCGAGGTCATGTCGGAGGCGCTGGGGCAGGGTGGCACCTCCTTCGACGCCCTCTATGTCAACGTCAACGGGGAGTCGGGCTACTTCGACGTCTCGTTGGCCGCCTATGGCCGGGCCGACCGGCCGTGCCCCCGTTGTGGTCGTCTGATCGTTCGCGAGGCGTTCATGAACCGCTCGTCCTTCCGTTGCCCGCACTGCCAGCGCACGCCTCGTCGGCCGCGCCCATGAGCGCCGGGCAGGTCGAGGGACCCGAGCGTCCCGAGCCCTCCGACGTCCGGCTCACCGCCTGGGTGCGCGGCCGCGTCCAGGGAGTCGGGTTCCGTTGGTGGACCCGGGCCAGGAGCCTCGAGCTCGGGCTCAGCGGCTGGGCCGCCAACCTCGGCGACGGCAGGGTCGAGGTGGTGGCCGAAGGGCCTCGCGAGGCGTGCGAGGCACTGCTGGCGCTGCTCCGCTCCGGGTCGGCGCCGGGGCGCGTCGACCTTGTCGTCGACCAGTGGTCGGGGCCGAGCGGCCTCGACAGCTTCCTCGAGCGCTGACCGCGACCGGCCACGCCGCCCCTGACGTGACCGAGGCCATGCTCGGGGCGGCCCCGCACGGGTTGACTGCCCGCCGACCACGCTGCCACCCTGAGGCGACCGGTCGTGCGCGACCGGTGATGAGAACTCACGCCGGTGACGGCGTACCCGGTCCTGCGCTGAGCCACCATCGGCGCTGCACGGCTCGCGTCAAGGGAGACCGAGGATGTCCAAGGCGATCTACGGGTTCATGGGTGGCTCCGACGCACTGCTCCTGAGCGAGGTCGCCCGGCTCCGCCGGCGCGTCCACGACCTCGAGGACCTCCTCGAGGCTCAGGAGGCAGAGCTGGTCAGTCTGCGCGAGCCGGAGGAGATCGTCGCCCTGCGCGACCGCGACCTCGACGTCGCCCTGCGCGAGCTCGGTACGGCCGCCGCAGCCCTGACCTGATCGGATCCGTCCGACCCGCGCCGCGTCGCGACCGGCAGGCACCCGGGCGAGGGTAGGGTGAAGGTCCTTCCCCGGACCACCTGACGCCGATGCGCCTGGAGCCTCTCGCGTGCACCTCAAGAGCCTCACCCTGCGCGGTTTCAAGTCCTTCGCGTCCTCGACGACGCTGCACTTCGAGCCGGGCATCACCTGCGTGGTCGGCCCCAACGGGTCGGGCAAGTCCAACGTCGTCGACGCCATCGCGTGGGTCATGGGCGAGCAGGGGGCCAAGAGCCTGCGCGGCGGCAAGATGGAGGACGTCATCTTCGCCGGCACCTCCGGCCGCCCGCCGCTGGGCCGGGCCGAGGTGCTGCTCACGATCGACAACCACGACGGCGTCCTCCCCATCGAGTACGCCGAGGTCACGATCTCGCGGACGATGTTCCGCCACGGCGGCTCCGAGTACGCCATCAACGGCACGCAGTGCCGGCTCCTCGACATCCAGGAGCTGCTCTCGGACTCCGGTATCGGCCGGGAGATGCACGTCATCGTCGGCCAGGGCCAGCTCGACACGATCCTCTCGGCGTCGCCCGAGGAGCGCCGGGGATTCGTCGAGGAGGCCGCCGGAGTCCTCAAGCACCGCAAGCGCAAGGAGAAGGCCCTCCGCAAGCTCGACGCGATGCAGGCGAATCTCACCCGCCTGCAGGACCTGACCACCGAGCTGCGTCGCCAGCTCAAGCCGCTGGGCAAGCAGGCAGAGGTTGCGCGCCGTGCCGCCGTCATCCAGGCCGACCTGCGCGACTCCCGGCTCCGCCTGATCGCCGAGGACCTTGTCGTCCTGCGCGACACGGTCGAGCAGGAGGTGGCCGACGAGACCGCCCTGCGAGAGCGCCGCGCCGAGGTCGACTCCGAGCTGGCCGGCGCGCAGTCGCGCGAGGCGGTGCTCGAGGCCGAGATCACTGGCGAGGCGCCGACCCTGGCCCGCACCCAGGAGACCTGGTACCGACTCTCGAGCCTGCGCGAGCGCGTCCGCAGCACCGCCGCGCTCGCCGCCGAGCGGGTCCGCCACCTCCAGCCCGAGCCGGAGGACGAGCGCCGCGGCCGCGATCCCGAGGAGCTCGAGACCGAGGCCCGTACCGCGCGCGAGCAGGAGGTCGAGCTCGGCCGCCAGGTCGGTACCGACCGCGAGGCCCTCGCCGCCGCGTCCGCGTCCCGGAGCCGGGCCGAGGCGGCGCACGCGGCCGAGGAGCAGCGGCTCACCGCCCTGGTGCGCGCGGCCGCCGACCGTCGGGAGGGCCTCGTCCGCCTCACCGGCCAGGTCAACGGCGCGACCTCGCGCCTCGAGGCCCGCACCGCCGAGGTCGACCGCCTCCAGGCCCAGCACGCCGAGGCCCGGGCCCGCTCCGACCGCTCCACCGCTGACTTTCACGCCCTCGAGGCGCAGGTCGCGGGACTGGACGAGGGCGAGGTCGGGCTCGACGAGGAGCACGAGATCGCCGCATCGTCCCTGGCCGCCGGCGAGGACCAGGTCCAGGCCCTCCGCCTCGAGGAGCAGGAGGCCGAGCGCGAGCGCCACGCCCTCACGGCCCGGGTGGAGGCCCTCGAGCTCGGCCTGGCGCGAAAGGACGGTGGCGCAGCCCTCCTCGCGGCCGGCGAGCGGCTCTCCGGCGTCCTGGGCACGGTCGCCGCCCTGGTGCACGTCGAGCAGGGCTATGAGGCAGCCGTCTCGGCCGCGCTCGGCCCGCTGGCCGACGCTGTTGCCGTCGGCTCGGTCACCCAGGCGGTCGACGCCGTCACGCTCCTCAAGACCGATGACGCCGGTCGTGCCGCCCTCCTCGTGGGCGGTGTGGCCGTGCCCGACCGCTCCGCCTGGCCGCAGCTGCCCGCCGGCGTCCGCTGGGCGCTCGACCTCGTCACGACTCCGGAGGAGCTGCGCGGCTCGATCAGCGTCGCCCTGGCCCGGGTCGCCGTCGTCGAGAACCTCGACGCCGCCCGCTCGCTGGTGTCCGCCCACGACGTCGTGGCGGTCACGCGTTCGGGTGACCTCGTCGGCAACGGCGTCGCGCTCGGTGGCTCGGCCACCTCGCCCTCCCTCCTCGAGGTCCAGGCCGCCGTCGATGAGGCACGGTCACGCCTCACCGAGGCCACCCACCGCTGCGAGCGTGTGCGCTTCGAGCTCGGCACGGCCAGTGAGACCGCCGCCGCCGCCCAGCACCGCGTCGACTCCGCCCTCGCCCGTCTGCACGAGTCCGACGCCCGCATGGCTGCCGTCTCCGAGCAGCTCGGCCACCTCGGTTCGGCCGCGCGCGCCGCGGCCGGTGAGGCGGAGCGGTTCACCGCCGCGATCTCCTCGGCCACTGCCGCGCGCGACGCCGACCGCACGACCTTCGAGGAGCTCTCGGCCCGGCTCGCAGCCGCCCAGCAGGCCCCCGACGACGGCGAGCCGTCCACCGCCGAGCGCGAGCGTCTCGCCGAGGTCGCCGTCCTGGCCCGGCAGGCCGAGGTCGACGCACGGCTCGCCGTACGCACCGGGGAGGAGCGCGTCCGCGCCCTGTCCGGCCGCGCCGAGTCCCTCGAGCACGCCGCTGTGTCCGAGCGCGCGGCCCGCGCCCGGTCGGTGGAGCGGCGCGAGGCACGGGCACGCGCCGCCGCGGTGGCAGCGGCGGTGCAGATCGGCGCTGCAGCCACGCTCGCCCGTCTCGAGGTCTCGCTCGCGATCGCGTCGAGCGAGCGCGACGCCGCGGAGCAGGCCCGCACCGTCCGGGAGTCCGAGCTGCTCACGCTGCGGGGGCGCACCCGCGCGCTGCAGGCCGAGCTCGAGACGCTGACGTCCTCGGTCCACCGTGACGAGATGGCCCGGGCCGAGCAGCGGCTGCGCATCGAGTCCCTCGAGGCCAAGGCGATGGAGGACTTCGGCGTCGACGCCGAGACCCTTGTCCTGGAGTACGGCCCGGACATCGAGGTCCCGCCGTCGCCCTACGCCCCGGGCGACGAGATCGACCCCGAGGCGCCCGAGCCCGAGCCCTACCCCTACGTCAGGGCCGAGCAGGAGAAGCGGCTCCGTTCCGCGGAGCGCTCGCTGACCCTCCTGGGGCGGGTCAACCCCTTGGCGCTGGAGGAGTTCTCGGCGCTCGAGGAGAGACACCGCTTCCTCAACGAGCAGCTCGACGACCTCAAGCGGTCGCGCGCGGACCTCATGTCGATCATCAAGGACGTCGACGACCGCGTCCAGCAGGTCTTCACCGAGGCCTACGTCGACGTCGAGCGCGAATTCGTCCGCATCTTCGCTCGGCTCTTCCCCGGCGGCGAGGGCAAGCTCATCCTCACCGATCCCGAGGACATGCTCACGACGGGCATCGAGGTCGAGGCGCGCCCTCCGGGCAAGAAGGTCAAGCGGCTCTCGCTGCTCTCCGGCGGCGAGCGCTCGCTGACCGCCGTGGCGTTCCTCGTGGCGCTGTTCAAGGCTCGCCCGAGCCCCTTCTACATCATGGACGAGGTCGAGGCTGCGCTCGACGACGTGAACCTGCAGCGTCTGCTCGGCATCATGGAGGAGCTCCGCGAGGACTCCCAGCTCCTCGTGATCACCCACCAGAAACGCACGATGGAGATCGCCGACGCGCTCTACGGCGTGTCGATGCGCGGTGACGGCGTCACGACGGTAATCGGGCAGCGGCTGACCCGCGACGACCGCGACGAGCCGGGAGACGTCGACGTCACGGACCAGGCCGCCCTGCCCGCCTGAGCCCCGACAGAAGTGCTGCCAGCGCGGTGGTGACGAGGTGGTGAGGCCACCGCTCGGGATGCTTCGTCCAAGGTCGATGCCGTCGATGGGAGGATGGCCCCCGTGAACTCAGTGCTCGAGTACGTCCTGATCGCGCTCGCCGTCGTACTCGTAGCGGTGGCGGCCACCGCCGCGCTGCTGCGCGGACGGCGCGGCACCCCGACCCTTCCGGGCACACCCACACCTCCGGCCATCCGTGCGGGCTCGACCGCGGCGCTCGAGGCGCCTGGGGCGCTCGAGGCGCCTGGGGCGCCGGAGGTTCCCGAGCTTCCCGCGGTCGAGGCGCCGGAGCCGACGGCCGGTCGGCTCGAGCGGCTGCGGGCGCGCCTGGCCCGGTCGAACACCGCCGTCGGGAAGGGCCTGCTCGCCCTGCTGACCCGAGACCGCCTCGACGACGCCACCTGGGAGGAGGTCGAGGAGACCCTCCTGGCCTCCGACCTCGGGGTCGGCCCCACGCAGGAGCTGGTGGAGATCCTCAAGCGGCGTACCCGGGTCGAGGGCGTGGTCGACGCCTCGAGTGCCCGCTCGATCCTGCGCGAGGAGCTGCTCGCCCTCGTCGACCCCACGATGGACCGCTCGTTGGCCACCCACACCGACGCCGACCGTCCGGCTGTGCTCCTTGTCGTCGGCGTCAACGGCACCGGAAAGACCACCACGACCGGCAAGCTGGCCCGTGTGCTCGTGGCCGACGGCCGCAGCGTCGTCCTCGGCGCTGCCGACACCTTCCGCGCCGCGGCCAGCCAGCAGCTGCAGACCTGGGGCGATCGCGTCGGAGCCCGCGTCGTCACCGGCGCCGAAGGCGCCGACCCTGCCGCCGTGGCGTTCGACGCGGTCAAGGTGGGGGTCCAGACGCGGGCCGACGTCGTCGTCATCGACACGGCCGGACGTCTGCACACCAAGACCGGCCTGATGGACGAGCTCGGGAAGGTCAAGCGTGTCGTGGAGAAGCAGGCGCCGGTCGACGAGGTGCTCCTCGTGCTGGATGCCACCACGGGTCAGAACGGACTGCGCCAGGCGCGGGTGTTCTCCGAGGTGGTCAACGTGACCGGCATCGTCCTGACCAAGCTCGACGGCACGGCGAAGGGCGGCATCGTCGTCGCCGTCCAGCGTGAGCTCGGCGTGCCGGTGAAGCTCGTCGGGCTCGGCGAGGGCCCCGACGACCTCGCCCCCTTCGACGCCGAGGCCTTCGTCGACGCACTGCTCGACTGAGCGCCGCGTCGAGCTGAGCGCCACTGGGCGCAATGTCAGGTTCGTCGTGGACCTGACAGGTGATCCCCAGGGGCCAGGACACATGTCCGTAACGAGACACACGTAAACGTCACCGCGGTGAAACACCGCACGCGGCGGTCGGCAACACGGCGGCGGTGTGATCTCCCTAGTCCGACGCAGCGACGCGTCGTGTGCAGTCAGACGCGCTCTTCGCGTCGCTGGTCCTTCTCTCAGGGAGACGACCCATGAATTCTGGCGATACAGCCTGGGTGTTGGCGAGCACGGCCCTCGTGCTGCTGATGACCCCCGGCCTCGCGTTCTTCTACGGCGGGATGACCCAGGCCAAGAGCACCCTCAACATGATGATGATGTCGTTCGCGACCATCGGAATCGTCAGTGTCCTGTGGGTGATCTACGGCTTCTCGCTCGCCTTCGGCAACTCCGGCAGTGGCTTCTACGGCAAGTTCGACCTCTCGGGTCTCGGCGCCTCGGTCAACGAGCTCACGAACAACGGCGGTGTCTACGGCATCCCGCTGCTGGCCTTCGCCGGCTTCCAGCTGATGTTCGCGGTCATCACGCCGGCCCTCATCAGTGGTGCGATCGCCGACCGCACGAAGTTCCTCACGTGGGGAATCTTCGTCGCGCTATGGGTCACGATCGTCTACTTCCCGGTCGCCCACTGGGTCTTCGACTTCGGTGACAAGGCCGACGACGGGACCATCACCGGTGCCGGCTGGCTCGCTGCTCGCGGTGTCGAGGACTTCGCCGGTGGTACGGCGGTCCACATCAACGCCGGTGCCGCCGGTCTCGCCCTCGCGATCGTGCTCGGTCGCCGCATCGGCTTCAAGAAGAACCCGTCGCGTCCGCACAACCTCCCGCTGGTCCTGCTCGGTGCCGGCCTCCTCTGGTTCGGCTGGTTCGGCTTCAACGCCGGCTCGGCGCTCGGCGCCAACGGCCAGGCCGCACTCGCGCTGATGAACACGCAGGTCGCGACCGCCGCTGCCATGGGTGGCTGGCTCCTCGTGGAGAAGTTCCGCGACGGCCACGCCACCAGCCTCGGTGCCGCGTCCGGCGCCGTTGCGGGCCTGGTCGCCATCACCCCGGCGTGCGCCTTCCTCGCCCCGTTCGCCGCGGTCGTCCTCGGTCTGATCGCTGGCATCATCTGCTCGCTGGCAGTCGGACTGAAGTACAAGTTCAACTATGACGACTCTCTCGACGTCGTGGGCGTCCACCTGGTCGGCGGCCTCGTCGGCTGCCTGTTCATCGGCTTGGCCGGCACGTCGTTCACCACCGGTGCCGGTGACACCGCCTACACGTGGGGCGTCAAGGGACTGTTCTACGGCGGCGGCTGGGGACTCCTCGGCACTCAGGCGCTCGGTGCCTTCTCGGTCCTGGCCTACTCCTTCATCGTCACCCTGATCCTCGGGTCCCTGCTGGAGAAGACGATCGGATTCCGGGTGAGCCGCGACGCCGAGCTCGAGGGCATCGACCTCACCGAGCACGCAGAGACGGCGTATGAGTTCGAGGGCTCGACCGGCGGCGGCTTCGGCGGCGGTGGCTCGATCGCGACGAAGACCAGGGTCGGCGTCACCAAGGACGAGGAGGTCTCCGCATGAAGCTCGTCACGGCGATCATCAAGCCGTTCAAGCTCGACGACGTGAAGTCGGCGCTGGAGGCGTACGGCATCCAGGGCATGACGGTCTCGGAGGCCAGCGGCTACGGCCGCCAGCGTGGCCACACCGAGGTCTATCGGGGGGCGGAGTACACCGTCGACCTGGTGCCCAAGGTGCGCCTCGAGGTCCTGGTCGAGGACCACGACGCCGACTCGGTGGTCGAGGTCATCGTGAAGTCGGCGCAGACCGGCCGGATCGGTGACGGCAAGGTCTGGTCGGTCCCCGTCGACACCGTGGCGCGCGTGCGCACCGGTGAGCGCGGACCCGACGCGCTGTAGCGCGTGCTCGACAGCGGAGGACCACTCGGTGCGGGTCACAGCGGACGGACACGACGTCGTCATGCGGTGGCCCGCACCGTTTCTTCAGGCCGGCCACGGCTGGCAGCCGGCCACGGCTGGTAGCACAGGGGTCGTTCGACCAGCATGGGCGCAGCCCCGTCTCCGACGAGGCTCGCGTCGGGGACGCATGAGGACGCACGAGGACGCACGAGGAGGACCAGTCATGAGGCTCGTCACGGCGATCATCAAGCCGTTCAAGCTCGACGACGTGAAGTCGGCGCTAGAGGCCTACGGCGTCCAGGGCATGACGGTCTCGGAGGCCAGCGGGTTCGGCCGCCAGCGCGGGCACACGGAGGTCTACCGCGGGGCGGAATACACCGTCGACCTCGTGCCGAAGGTGCGGCTCGAGGTCCTCGTGGAGGACCACGACGCGGAGCCGGTCATCGACGCCATCGTGACGGCGGCGCAGACCGGGAAGATCGGCGACGGCAAGGTCTGGTCGGTCCCCGTCGAGACGGTCGCCCGGGTACGCACCGGCGAACGCGGGCCGGGCGCCCTGTAGCGAAGGCCGCGGCGCACGCTGGGGGAACGTCACAGTCACGGGATCGGTCACGAGAGGGGCAGCCGGTGCGGGTCACGGCAGGCGAGGCGACGTCGATCTATGTGGAGGCACGCGCCGAGCTGCTCGACCGTCCGGGGGCTCCCAGCGGTGTCCGACGGCGCGAGCTGACGACTCTCACCGACGACTGGCTCCACGCCCTCTATGTCGCCTCCGGTGCGGGGGAGATCGGCGCGGCGCTCGTTGCGGTTGGAGGCTACGGGCGCGGCGACCTAGCCCCGGGCAGCGACCTCGACCTGCTGCTGCTGCACCCCCCGAACGTCTCACCCGCCGACGTCGTCGAGGTGGCCGACCGGCTGTGGTACCCCGTGTGGGACGCCGGTCTCAAGCTCGACCACTCCGTGCGGGCCCCGGCGGAGGCACGCCGGCTCGCGGCGCAGGACATCAAGGTCGTCATCGGCCTGCTCGACGCCCGCACGATCGTCGGCGACGACAGCCTCACCACGTCGCTGCGCGAGTCCGTTCTCGGCGACTGGCGGGCACTGGCGCCCCGTCGCCTCGACGAGCTGCGCTTCGGGATCGAGGAGCGCGGCGAGCGCTCCGGCGAGCTCGCCCACCTGCTCGAACCGGACCTGAAGTCGAGCTACGGCGGCCTTCGCGACCTCGTGGCCCTGCGCGCAGTGGCGGCGTCGTGGGTGACCGACGCCCCGGTCGCAGCGCTCGCCGTCCACCGCGACCTCCTGCTCGACGTGCGTGACGCCCTCCACCTCGTCACCGGGCGTCCCTCCGACCGGCTCCTGCACCAGGAGCAGCACGCGGTCGCGACGCGTCTCGAGCTCGACGGGGACGACCCGGCCGACGCCCTCCTCCGGGCCGTCTCCGGTGCCGGCCGGGCCGTCGCCTATGCGTCTGACACGACGTGGCACCGCGTCGAACGCCTCACCCGGCGACCCGGCGTCCGCGGCGGCCTGGCGGCGACGGCCCGCAAGCTGCGCGGACCGCGCGGCGAGCGGGCGCCCCTCGCCGAAGGAGTCGTGGTGCAGGACGGCGAGGTGGTGCTGGCCGCCGATGCGCGTCCTGAGCGCGACCCGGTCCTCGTCCTGCGCGCGGCCGCGGCGGCGGCACAGGCCGGGCTCCGGCTGGCCCCGCACGCCGTCGAGCGGCTCGCTCGCGACTCCGCCCCCATGCCCGTCCCGTGGCCGGCTCCTGCGCGCGACGCCCTCGTGTCGCTGCTCGGTGCCGGCCGTCCGGCCATCCCGGTCTGGGAGGCGCTGGACCAGGCCGAGGTCTGGAGTGCCCTGCTGCCGGAGTGGACCGTCGTCCGCAGCGCGCCCCAGCACAACCCGGTGCACCGATTCACGGTCGACCGTCACCTCGTGGAGGCCGCTGTCCAGGCCGCGGCACACACCCGCCGGGTCGCGCGGCCCGACCTGCTCCTTGTGGGTGCGCTCCTGCACGACATCGGTAAGGGCCGCCCCGGCGACCATACCGTCCACGGTATCGGCCTCGTCAGCGTGATCGCGCCGCGGTTGGGCTTCTCACCCGAGGACACCGACACCCTCGTGGCGCTCGTGCGCTACCACCTGCTGCTCCCGGACACCGCCACCCGCCGCGACCTCGACGACCCCTCCACGGTCGCGGCCGTCGCTGCCGCCGTCGAGACCCAGGAGTTCCTCGACCTGCTCCACGCCCTCACCGAGGCCGACGCCGCTGCGACAGGGCCCGCTGCCTGGAGCGACTGGAAGAAGGCCCTCATCGACGACCTCGTCGGGCGCACCCGCAACGTGCTCGCCGGGCGTCCGCGCCCGGAGGACCCACGCACCACCCAGGCCCAGCACCGACTGGCCGAGGCCGTGCGCGCAACATCGGCACAGGGGGTCGCCGTCCTGCTCCACGAGGACCCTGTCACCGCCGTCACCACGGTCACCGTGGCTGCGCCCGACCGAACCGGGCTCCTCGCCAACGTGGCCGGGGTGCTGTCGCTGCACCGGCTCGCCGTCCGTGGCGCGCAGGTCGACACCGTCACGGCCCCAGACGGCGCGCGCCGCGCCGTGCAGGTCTGGACCGTCACCCCGGCCTTCGGCGACCCGCCGCCGATCGAACGCCTGCGCGAGGACGTGTCGCGTGCGGTCGGCGGCACCCTGGACGTCGCGGCCCGGCTCGACGCGAGGGAGCAGGCCTATCCCGCGCCCCAGGGCACGGCCGAGCCCCTCGTCTCGATCGTGGCCGGGGCGAGCGAACGTGCCACGGTGCTCGAGGTCCGCGCGCACGACGCCCCGGCGCTCCTGCATCGCATCACTCGGGCCATCGCTGCCGCAGACGTCACGATCACCGCCGCGCGCGTGGCCACGCTGGGGTCCGAGGTCGTCGACGTCTTCTACCTCGTCGACCGCGACGGCGCCCCCCTCAGCATCGGTCGTGCCTCCACCGTGTCGGTCACCGTCCTCGGTGCCCTGACCCGGCACTCGCCCCTCCCGGCCCGGTAGTCGGGCGGGCGAGAATGGGGAGGTTCGAGACGCCGAGTCACGGGCTCCGCGCCGTCCCCGGTTACCCTGGGCGTCGGTCCCCGGACCGATCCGGCGCCGCACGCGCGCCTCGCCGCACCACCTCCGACCGACAGGACGTTCGTTGTTCACCTCGCTGTCTGACCGCCTCGCCGCAACGTTCAAGAACCTGCGCGGCAAGGGACGCCTGTCCGAGGCCGACGTCGATGCCACCGTGCGCGAGATCCGCACGGCACTGCTCGAGGCCGACGTCGCCCTGCCGGTGGTCCGGGAGTTCACCGGTCGGGTGCGCGAGCGGGCCCTCGGCGACGAGGTCAACCGGGCGCTGAACCCGGCCCAGCAGGTCGTCAAGATCGTGCACGAGGAGCTCGTCGCGATCCTCGGTGGCGAGACCCGCCGCCTGCGCCTGGCCAAGAACCCCCCGACCGTGATCCTCCTCGCCGGCCTCCAGGGCGCCGGCAAGACCACTCTCGCCGGCAAGCTCGCGCACCACCTCAAGGACGCCGGTCACACACCGCTTCTGGTCGCCGCGGACCTCCAGCGCCCCAACGCCGTCGACCAGCTCGCCGTCGTCGCCGAGCGCGCGGGCGTCGCGGTGCACGCGCCCGAGCCCGGCAACGGCGTCGGCGACCCGGTGGCGGTCGCGCGGTCCGGCGTCGAGCTCGCGCGGACGAAGCTCTACGACGTCGTCATCGTCGACACGGCAGGTCGCCTCGCGATCGACGCCGAGCTCATGGACCAGCTACGGCGCGTCCGCGACGCCGTATCGCCCGACGAGACGCTCCTCGTCGTCGACGCCATGATCGGCCAGGACGCGGTCGCGACCGCGGTCGCGTTCGACGAGGCCGTCGGCATCGACGGCGTCGTGCTGTCCAAGCTCGACGGCGACGCTCGCGGTGGTGCGGCCCTGTCGGTCGTCACGGTCACCGGGAAGCCGATCCTGTTCGCCTCGGTGGGGGAGAAGGTCACCGACCTCGAGACCTTCCACCCCGACCGCATGGCCTCGCGCATCCTGGACATGGGCGACGTCCTCACCCTCATCGAGACGGCCGAGAAGGCGTTCGACGCCGAGCAGGCCGAGCGGATGGCCGGCAAGATCGCCAAGGGCGACGACTTCACCCTCGAGGACTTCCTCGAGCAGATGATGAGCCTCAAGAAGATGGGCTCGCTCACCAAGCTCCTCGGCATGCTCCCGGGCATGGGGGAGATGAAGGAGCAGCTCGACTCCCTCGACGAGCGCGAGCTCGACCGGGTGGCCGCGATCATCCGGTCGATGACGCCGCAGGAGCGGGCCGACCACACCCTGCTCAACGGCTCGCGCCGTTCGCGCATCGCGCGCGGCGCCGGGGTCGAGGTCTCGGCGGTCAACCAGCTCGTCGAGCGGTTCATCGAGTCCCAGAAGATGATGCGCCAGATGCGTGCCGGCGGCGGGATCCCCGGGATGCCGGGCATGCCGGGGATGGGTGGCGGCAAGCGGGCCAAGGCCAAGCAGAAGGCCCAGGTCAAGAGTGGCAAGGGCGCCAAGCGCAGCGGGAACCCGGCCAAGCGTGCCCAGCTCCCGCCCGCCGACGCCGCGCCGGGGGCACTCCCGGCCGGCTTCACGCCGGCCGCGCTCGAGGCCCAGCTCGGCGAGCTCCCCCCGGAGTTCAAGGGCCTCCTCGACGGCCGCTGAACCACCGGCACGACACGCCCACCTTCGGGCACCAGCGCCCGCAGTCCGCATTCCGGCACCCGCGCCCGCAGTCCGCATTCCGGCGGCACTTCGGGAGCCACAACGCAGTTGAACTGCCGAATCCCGCCCTAAGGGAAGATCCCGGCAGTTCAACTGCGTTGTGGCTCCCGAAATCGTGATCTTGGGGTTCGGCGCTGGACCTTGGTGTACCCGGGTGCCGTCGAACTTGGCGGCGATTTCGTGCCGGGGTGCCTTGTCTGGCACCATGGGCGGGTTGATCCCGTCCGTCCCAGCGGCCCTCTAACCGGTTGGGTGACGGAGTCCATTCGGGGAACGTCGTACCGCACCCCACGCGGGCCGGCTCCCCACCCCCTTACGTACAGGAGACAACGGCCCCGTGGCTGTCAAGATCAAGCTCAAGCGCATGGGCAAGATGCGCAATGCCCAGTACCGCATCGTCATCGCCGACGCCCGCACCAAGCGGGACGGTCGCGCGATCGAGGAGATCGGCGTCTACCAGCCCAAGGAGGAGCCGAGCCTCATCCGGGTCGACTCCGAGCGGGCGCAGTACTGGCTCGGTGTCGGCGCCCAGCCGACCGAGGCGGTCGCCGTCCTGCTCAAGATCACCGGCGACTGGCAGAAGTTCAAGGGCCTCCCGGGCGCCGAGGGCACGCTGCGTGTCGCGGAGCCCAAGGCGTCGAAGAAGTCGATCTTCGAGGCTGCCGCTCTCGACGCGGCCAACGAGCCCGTCAAGGACGCGACGACGCCGAAGAAGAAGGCCGTCAAGGCCGAGGCAGCCGCTCCGGCCGCCAAGGCTGCTGCTGAGGTCGTCGCCGACGCCGTACCGGTGGCCGACGCCGTGACCGAGGCCGTCGAGGCTCCCGCCGTCGAGGCGCCGGTCGAGGCCGCTGTCGAGGCTCCTGTCGAGGGCGCCGAGCCCGCCGCGAGCACTGAGGCCTGACATGCTCGAGGAAGCTCTCGAGCACCTGGTCAAGGGCATCGTCGACAACCCCGACGACGTCGAGGTCCGCGAGCGCGCCAACCGGCGCGGTCCGGGCAACACCCTCGAAGTCCGGGTCCACCCCGACGACATGGGGCGGGTCATCGGGAAGTCCGGCCGCACGGCCACCGCTCTGCGCACCGTCCTCTCGGCGATCGCGCCGGGCAAGGGCGTCCGGGTCGACTTCCTCGATCTCGGAGAGCGCTGACCGCGTGCTCGTCGTGGTCGGACGTATCGGCCGCCCCCACGGGATCCGTGGTGAGGTGACCGTCGAGGTACGCACGGATTCACCTGATGACCGCTTCGCGCCCGGATCGGTCCTTGCGGCCGACCCGGCGCGGCTCGGCCCTCTCACCGTCGCAGCCGCCCACTGGCACAGTGGGCGGCTGCTGCTGTCGGTGGAGGGGGTGCACGACCGGACGGGCGCCGAGGCGCTGCGCGGCATCGTGCTCTCGGCCGAAGTCGATGACGGCGACGTGCCGGAGGACCCCGAGGAGTTCTACGACCACCAGCTGCGCGGACTGGCCGTCGTGACCGTGGACGGGGTCACCCTCGGGACCGTCGGCGACGTGATCCACCTCCCCGCCCAGGACCTCCTCTCGGTCACGCGCGAGGACGGCCGTGAGGTGCTCGTTCCGTTCGTCCGCGAGATCGTCCCCGAGATCGACCTCGTGGCCCGCCGCGTGCTCGTCGACCTCCCGCCCGGCCTGCTCGAGCTCGACGACCTCGAGCCCTCGCCGGCGGGTGCCGGGGCCGATCAGGCTGGGGCCGATCGGGCTGCCGCCGGTGCGACCGACGTCGACAGCGGCACCGGCGCGACGTGAGCGGCTTGCGCATCGACGTCGTCTCGATCTTCCCCGACTACCTCGCGCCCTTGCAGCTCTCCCTCGTGGGCAAGGCCGTCGACGTCGGCATCGTCGAACTCCGGGTGCACGATCTGCGCGAGAGCACCCACGACCGGCACCGGACGGTCGACGACACGCCCTACGGCGGCGGCCCCGGCATGGTCATGAAGCCCGAGCCGTGGGGTGAGGCCCTCGACGCGCTGCTCGCCTCGGACCCGGGACGTCGTCCGCGCCTGGTCGTCCCGACCCCGAGCGGACGCCGCTTCACCCAGGACGTCGCCCAGGAGTACGCCGAGGACGACTGGCTGGTCTTCGCGTGCGGCCGCTACGAGGGCATCGACTCCCGCGTGGCCGAGCACTACGCCGAGGACATGCGCGTCGACGAGGTGAGCGTCGGCGACTACGTCCTCGCCGGCGGCGAGGCCGCGGTGCTCGTGATGGTCGAGGCCGCGGTGCGGCTGATGCCCGGCGTCCTGGGCAACCCCGTGAGCGTGGTGGATGACTCGTTCGCGCCGGGGGAGATGGCCGCGCTCCTCGAGGGCCCCGTCTACACCAAGCCCCCGCTCTGGCGCGGCCATCCCGTGCCGGATCTCCTGCTCTCGGGCGACCACGGCCGGATCGCGGCCTGGCGCCGGGAGCAGGCGCTCGACCGCACGGCCGAACGACGTCCGGACCTCCTGGCCTGACGACCCGGGATTTCGGGCCACGGAGCCTGCTGTGCCAGAATGTCGGGGTTCGCTCCGCTCTCCCTGCCACAGGGGGGACGCGGTGGCACCGCCCTCCGGGGTGGCGGACGACCCGATACCGATCCTGATTCCGCGAGTGGCCTGTGGCGCCCGCGAGGAGATGACATGAACACGCTCGACTTCCTCGATGCCAAGTCGCTCAAGAGCGACATCCCGAACTTCCGCCCCGGGGACAACGTCAAGGTCCACGTCAAGGTCGTCGAGGGCACCCGATCCCGTATCCAGGTCTTCCAGGGCGTCGTCATCCGCCGCCAGGGCGGCGGGGTCCGCGAGACCTTCACCGTCCGCAAGGTGAGCTTCGGCGTCGGCGTCGAGCGCACGTTCCCGGTGCACACCCCGATCATCTCGAAGATCGAGGTCGTGACCCGCGGCGACGTCCGCCGGGCCAAGCTCTACTACCTGCGCGAACTGCGGGGCAAGAAGGCCAAGATCAAGGAGAAGCGCGAGCCGGTCGGTCGCTGACCGGCGCCGCGTGACGCCGCGCGGCGCCCCACCGGGTCCTTTCCATGACTGCTGACGAATCCGCCACCGAGCCGGCCAAGGTCGACCTCACCAAGGCGCCCGACGGGCACGGCGATACGGGGACGGCGGACGAACCGACCGCCAAGAAGAAGTCGCGGCCGCTCTCACACGAGCTGCCCGTCCTCGTCGTCGTCGCGATCGTGCTCGCGCTGCTGCTGAAGGCCTTCGTCGTCCAGGCCTTCTACATCCCGTCCGGGTCGATGGAGCGCACGCTGCTCATCAAGGACCGGGTACTGGTCAACAAGGTCGTCTACCGCATCCGGGACGTCCACCGGGGTGAGATCGTCGTCTTCAACGGCGGCGGCACCGGGTTCACCCAGTCCGAGAGCGTCGTCCCGCCGCCGTCCAACGGAGTCCAGCACGTCCTGCGCAAGGTGCTCGGCGTCGTCGGTGGCGCACCCGGGGAGCGCGACTTCGTCAAGCGGGTCATCGGTGTCGGCGGCGACACCGTCGCCTGCTGCGACGCCGGGGGACGCGTCACCGTCAAC
>JBBRAQ010000034.1:0-41179 GCA_038206635.1 Candidatus Nanopelagicales bacterium
GCCATCAGCACGTGGCAGGACGGCCTGCTGGCGCGCGGGCTGGCGCCGACCTCGGTGAAGCGGCACCGCGAGTCGCTGTCCTCGTTCTTCGCCTGGTGCGTGTCCGAGGGCTACGTCGCCGTCAACCCGGTCAAGTCCGCCGCACCGCCCAAGGACCGTCGCGTCCGCGAAAACCTGCGACCCCTGCCGGCCCTCGAGTTCGAGGAGGTGCTGGCGAAGGTCGGCGAGGCCGGCCAGGTCTACGCCGACCTCGTGAGCGTCCTCGGGCGCACCGGAATCCGCTGGGGTGAGGCCAGGGCGATGCTCGTCAGCGACTTCATCGAGGTGCCGATGCCCATGCTGCGCGTGGTCCGGAACCAGCCCGAGGGGACGGCTGCGGCCAAGACCCCGAAGTCGGGCCGGGGCCGACGGGTCCCCGTTCCCGACGCGCTCGTGCCCGTGCTCCGGCGCTTCGCCGCGGGCAAAGGCCCCGGCGCTCTGCTGCTCACCGGCCCCGGTGGCGGCCAGCTCCACCGCTCGACGTTCGCCCGGCAGACCCACTGGAGCGAGGCGGGCCAAGGCCGAACCCTGCACGACCTGCGCCACACCGCCGCCTGCGAGTGGATTCTGCGCGGCGTCCCGCTGACCACCGTGCAGGCGTGGCTCGGTCACAGCTCCGTCGAGATCACCGCGCGCTACCTGCACCACCTCGGCGACTCCGCCGACCGCTCAGCGCTGCAGCTGCTCAACGACTCCGCGGCGCCCGCCCCGACGCTGGGGGTGATTTCGGGGTGATTCTCGACCCCCCGAGCCCTCGCCCCACCGACAATGCGAAAGGCCCCCGGTCGCGTCTCCGCAGACCAGGGGCCTCACTCATTGTGTCGGGGTGACAGGATTTGAACCTGCGCCCTCTTCGTCCCGAACGAAGCGCGCTACCAAGCTGCGCCACACCCCGGTGGAGCGCTCGCGAGTCTACGGGTCGGCAGGGTGGCCGGCCAAAACGGGTCGGTGGCGGCGCCGATCCGGGGGAGGACTCAGAGCACCGGCGTGAGGGTGAGGAGGGTCGCCTCGGGGGGGCAGGCGAAGCGGACGGGGGCGTAGGGCGAGGTGCCGAGCCCGGCCGACACGTGCAGCACGGCGCCACGCCCGTCGACGCCGCCGAGGCCCGGGTCCTCGCCGCTCCCGGCCTCCCAGGGGCGGCCGTAGCGTGACAGGCCCTTCGCCCGGGCGCGGTCGAGGTCGCAGTTGGTCACGATCGCGCCGTAGCCGGGGATGCACAGCTGCCCGCCGTGCGTGTGCCCGGCCAGGACGAGGCCGGCGCCGTCGGCGACCATGCCGTCGAGGATCCGGAGGTACGGCGCGTGGGTGACGCCGAGGGCGAGATCGGCGTCTGGTTCGAACGGGCCCGCGACCTCGTCGTAGCGGTCGCGCAGGATGTGAGGGTCGTCCACCCCGCGGACGTCGATGGCGCGGCCGTCGGCGACGAGGCTGGCGCGGGCGTTGGACAGGTCGTGCCACCCGGCCTCGCCCAGGCCCTTGACCAGGTCGCCCCACGGCAGCCGCGGGCGCTGCACCTTGAGGTCGGAGGGGCCCATGAGGTAGCGCCACGGCTTCACGAAGTGCGGGGCGTAATAGTCGTTGGAGCCCAGGACGAACACGCCGGGACGCTCCAGGAGCGGCCCGAGCGCGGTGAGCACGGACGGCACGGCCTCCTGATGGGCCAGGAAGTCGCCGGTCACGACGACGAGGTCGGGCTCGAGACCGTCGAGGGCGCTGATCCACGCCATCCGCCCGGTGTGGCGAGGCGTGAGGTGCATGTCGGAGATGTGGAGCACGCGCAACGACGGCTGCCCAGCCGGGAGCACGGGAGCCTCGACGCGACGCAGTCTGTAGCGGTGCGCCTCCGCGACGGAGTAGGCCAGGCCCGCCGCGCCGAGGCCGGCGACGGTGAACAGGCTCGTGGCGGTTCGGGACACGGCACCACGATCCCATGCCGGGCAAAGATCCGGCGAGCCGCCAACCGGCTGCGTGCGGGAGGATCGGGGCATGAGTGCTCTGGAGCAACGCCTGCGCGACGACCTCACCACTGCCATCCGATCCCGTGACGAGGTGACGTCGGCGACCTTACGGATGGCCCTGACGGCCGTGAAGAACGAGGCGGTGTCCGGGACGGAAGCACGCGAGCTCACCGATGCCGACGTGGTCGTCGTGCTCGGCCGCGAGGCCAAGAAGCGCCGGGAGTCGGCCACGGCGTACGACGAGGCGAACCGCCCGGAGCTCGCCGCACGCGAGCGCGCCGAGCTCGTGGTCCTCGACGACTACCTGCCGGCCCAGCTCTCCGACTCCGAGCTCGCCGAGCTCGCGGCGGCCGCCGTCGCGGAGACCGGGGCGGACTCCCCGCGCGGGATGGGCGTCGTGATGAAGGTGCTCACCCCGCGCATCGCCGGCCGCGCCGACGGTGGTCGGGTGGCGGCCGCGGTACGAACCGCTCTGGGCGCCTGACGGCACCTGAGCGAGCGGGCCGCAGCGGGCCCGGCTAGGTCTTGGTCGGCTTCGGGCTCGGCTTTCCCGTGGGGCTCGGCTTCCCGGTGGGCGTCGGGCCCGGGCTCGGCTTTCCGCTCGTCGTCGGGCTCGGTGAGCCGCTCGGGCCCGGGGACCCGCTCGCCGACGGGGACGGTGAGCCGGTCGGTCCGGGCACAGGCGGGACGTAGGTGCCCAGACCGTCGAGGGTCTGGAGGTCGAACGGTGTGGCCGGCACGGCCGCGAGCGCCGCCAGCATCGCAGTCCGCCAGATCGGGCCGGGCAGGGTGGAGCCGAACACCTGGCCGAAGTAGTGCCCGCCGATGGTGAGGTTCTTCATCGCGAAGCGTGGCGCGTTACCGCGCGGGTCCCAGGTGGCGACCGCGGCGGAGAGGTCCGGGGTGAAGCCCACGAACCACACCGACTGCGAGCTGTTGGTCGTACCGGTCTTGCCCGCTGCGTCGCGGCCCAGCGACATCACCCGGCCGGTGCGGCCGGGCAGCGGACCGTCGATCACCTGGCTGAGGATGCTCGTCACTGAGTCGGCGACCTGGCGGTCGATCACCCGCTTGCAGGTCGACTTCGGCACGGGGAGGCTCTTCCCGTTGCGGTCGGTGACCGAGAGGATCGCCAGCGGGTTGCAGCGGATCCCGTGGTTGGCGAACGTGCCGTACGCCGATGCCATCGCCATCGGGGTGACCTCGTCGGTGCCGAGGGTGAACGACGGGTTGGCTTGCACCGGCTGGCCGTTGCCGCGGGTCATGCCCAGGGTGCTTGCGGCGTCGGCTGCGGCGCACTGCGTCGTCTTCTCCTCGAGCGCCATGAAGTAGGTGTTGATGGAGAACGCAGCACCGGTGAGCATGTTGAACGTGCCTGCGCCGGTGGAGTTGTTGACGGTGTACGGCGCGAACGGCGCCCCCGTCTTGCAGTTCTTGAACTCGCTGAACGTCGCCCGCTGTGGTGCCTTGAGCATCTCGTAGGGGGACAGGCCCTGCTGCAGCGCGGCGGTGAGCGTGAAGGCCTTGAACGTCGAACCGGCCTGCGCGCCGACGCTGCCGCCGTCCTTGGTGCCGACATTGAAGTTGTACGTGGTGTTGCCGATGCCCGAGATGCCCCAGGACCTGTTCTGCGCCATCGCCTGGATCTCACCGGTGGCCGGCTGGATCATCGTGATGGCAGCGATCTTCCGGCTCTTGTCCTTGCGCGGGATGTACTTGTCCGTTGCCGCCTGCGCGGCCTTCTGGGTCATCGGGTCGAGCGTGGTGCGGATCGTCAGGCCGCCGCGGCGCAGCAGCGCCTCGCGGTCGGGGAGGGTCTTGCCGAAGGCGGGGTCGCTGCGCAGGATCCGGTTGACGTAGTCGCAGAAGAACGGGGCGTAGGACGTCGTGCACCCGTTGCGCGTCTTGGTCGGCCGCAGGAACTTCGCGGTGGGGATGGCGCCGGCCTTCGCCGCGACGGCTGGGGTGATGTAGCCGAGCTCGGCCATGCGCCCGAGCACCTGGATCCGGCGCTTCTGCGAGGATTTGGGGTTGCGCGTCGGGTCGTAGGCCACCGGCTGCTGCACGATGCCGGCGAGCGTGGCCGCCTCGACGAGGGTGAGCTTGCTCGCGGGCTTGGAGAAGTAGCGACGCGCTGCCGCCTCCACGCCGTAGGCGCCGGCGCCGAAGTAGGCGATGTTGAGGTAGCGCTCGAGGATCTGGTCCTTGGTGAACTCTCGCTCGATGGCGAGCGCATAGCGCATCTCCTTGAGCTTGCGGGTGAGGTTGCGTGCTCGGGCCGCGGCCGCCTCCTCCGGCGTCGAGGCGCTGTTGACGAACACGTTCTTGACGTACTGCTGGGTGAGAGTCGAGCCGCCCTGCGTCGCGCCTCCACCGGCGTTGCCGACGAGTGCGCGGACCAGGCCCCGGGGGTCGACGCCGCGGTGCTCGTAGAAGCGGCCGTCCTCGACCGCGACGATCGCCTGGCGCATGACCGGCGCCATCGCCGCCAGCGGCACCTCGACCCGGTTCTGCTCATAGATCACGGCGAGGACGGAGCCGTCCGCGGCCAGGATCCGAGACCGCTGCGGCAGCGGCGGGGTGATGAGGAGCGAGGGCAGGGACTCATAGCTCTCGATGGCCGACCGGGTGGCGACGCCGGCCCCTCCGACGAACGGGAGCGCGGTGCCCGCGACGAGGACGCCGGCCACGAGGCTGATCAGGACGAACAGCCCGAGACGGGCGAAGGAGGTGGCCAGGCTCGGCCGCGGGCGCGCGGCGCGCTGGGTCGACGAAGGCGTGGAAGGCTCAGGCATGGCCCATCTACGGTACGTCGCACGCACGCATCTGACCTACTTCGGCTCGGTGCGGGGCCGTCGCATCTGTCAGCGGACGCCGAAAGTGGTTGCCCGTGCCCATGTCTATGGCACGAAATGACTAGTATTTATGGTCACTAATGACCTGACAGAACGATCTTCATCTGCGTAGCGTCAGCCACGTCGGAGCAACGTCGTTCCGTCCCGATCAGAGCATCTGTCGAGGCCCGAGCCCGGGGGGATTCCGCGCTCGTACCGTGGCACGATGACTCCGGCGAGCGTGGGGGGGATTCCTGCGATGACCTGGACTTCGGACTGGACCACGTCGGCGGCCTGTCGATCGAGCGACCCGGACGCCCTGTTCGTCCAGGGCGCGGCGCAGAACAGGGCCAAGGCCATCTGCCTGGCGTGCAACGTCCGCACCGAGTGCCTCGCGGACTCCCTCGACAACCGCATCGAGTTCGGCGTCTGGGGCGGCATGACCGAGCGCGAGCGCCGGGCGCTCCTGCGCCGGCGCCCCCAGGTGACGTCCTGGCGCCGACTGCTCGAGACGGCCCGCGAGGAGTACGACGTCACCCTCGTGGACCTCACCGACGTCGTCAGCCTGACCGGCCCGCGCGTCGCGAGTTGACGCCTCCCCAGCCGTAGGCCGATCCCGACGGGGTCAGGTCGTGACGGCCATCGAGCGACCTACCTCGCGCAGCCCGGCGAGGTCGACGACGTCGCCGGCGAGCGAGGGCACGGTCGCCACGGGGACGCCGCGGTGGGCCGCGGTGAACCGCTCAGCGAGGCGCTTCTGCCGCTCGAGGGTGGCGACCCGGTCGGCGTGGATGCGCAGCAGGGCGGCCGTCACCGGGGTGCGCGACCCGGACTCCAGCCGCGCGGCCGCCGCATTGGCCGTGCCGACGTCGAGGTCGGGAAGGGTCGTGGTCTGCACCCGGTTGAGGACCAGTCCCGCCAACGGCATCGCCTCGGCCTCGAGCCGTTCGACGAAGTAGGACGCCTCCCGCAGCGCGTCGCGCTCAGGGGCGGCCACCACGACGAAGGCCGTGTCGGCAGCCTGCAGCATCGCGTAGGTATCGTCGGCGCGTTGACGGAAGCCGCCGAACAGGGTGTCGACCGCGCCGACGAACGTCTGGACGTCGAGGAGCACCTGCCCCCCGATCACCTTGCTCAGCACCGAGGTGAACATCCCGAAGCCGGCGGAGAGCACCCGGAAGTACGCCCGCCCACCTGCCTTCGCGGGGGCCGCGAGCAACCGGATGAACCGGCCGTCGAGGAAGGACCCGAGACGCCGGGGAGCATCGAGGAAGTCCAGCGCCGAACGAGACGGGGGAGTGTCGACGACGATGAGGTCCCACGACCCGTCCGCCTCGGCGCGGGCTCGCAGCTGCCCGAGCTTCTCCATCGCCATGTACTCCTGCGTGCCCGCGAACGAGCTCGACAGCGAGAGGTAGAACGGGTTCGCGAGGATCGTCGCGGCGCGGACCGGATCGGCGTTGGACTCGACGAACTCGTCGAACGTCCGCTTCATGTCGAGCATCATCGCCGACAGGGAACCCTCGCCGGTGACGCCGGCGACGGGGCGCGGGTCGTTGTCGAGCTCGGTGAGACCCAGGGACTGCGCCAGTCGCCGGGCCGGGTCGATCGTCAGGACGACGACGTCACGACCGCGGTCGGCGGCACGGAGCCCGAGGGCCGCGGCCGTGGTCGTCTTGCCGACGCCACCGGACCCGCAGCACACGATGACCTTGATCGAGCGGTCATCGAGCAGCGCGTCGATGTCGAGCTCACGGCTCAGCGGGACGATCTCGCTGGGGTTCATGCCATGCCCTGTCCGCGTAGCAGCTCGGCGAGCTCATAGAGCGTGCCGACGTCGACGCCGTCGGGCCGCAACGGGATCTCATACGTCGGACGGTGCAGCTCCTGGAGGTTGTCGCGCTCGCGCTGCTCGAGGGCCAGCCGCTCGGAGTGGTCGGCGGCCTCGGCTGCGAGAGCGTGGGCGACCTCGCCGGCGAGGACCATCCCGTGGCTCCCGGCCAGCGCCCCCGACGGAGTGAGCACGTCGACCCGCGCGAGGTCCGCCTCGATGGCGGCCATGTCGAGCTTTCCCTTGCGCGCCTTGGACTGTGACGCCGCGGACAGGAGTGGACGGCGCACCTGGTTGACGACGATCCCGCCGACCGGGAGCCCGGCGGCGAGGAGATTGTCGACGCCGTCGGCGGTCTCCTGCACGGGCATCTCCTCGAGCAGGGTGACGAGGTGCACGGCGGTCAGCGGCGAGGCGATGACCTCCATGACGGAGTCGGCCTGCGAACGGATGGGGCCGGTGCGCGCGAGCCCCGCCACCTCGGTGTTGACGTTGAGGAAGCGTGCGATTCGCCCGGTAGGCGGTGCGTCCATGATGACGGCGTCGTAGACGTGGACGCCGTCCTTCTTGCGGCGCACGGCCTCCTTGCACTTGCCGGTGAGCAGGACGTCGCGCACACCCGGCGCCACGGTGGTGGCGAAGTCGATGGCGCCCATGCGGCGCAGTGCGTTGCCGGCCCGGCGCAGGTTGTAGAACATCTCGAGGTACTCGATGAGCGCCTCCTCGGGGTCGATGGCGAGGGCGAAGACCTCGCCTCCCCCGGGTGCGACCGCGACCCGTCGTTCGGCGTACGGCAGCGGCGCAACGTCGAAGATCTGCGAGAGCCCCTGGCGTCCCTCGACCTCGACCACGAGGACCCGGCGTCCGCCGGTGGCGAGCGCGAGGGCGAGGGACGCGGCCACCGTGGTCTTGCCGGTTCCGCCCTTGCCCGACACCACATGGAGCCGTACCCCGCCCCAGTCGGGGGTGCGGACCGCGGGCTCGGTCGAGTCGCCGGTCCGGGTCGTGGGCACGTGGATGAGCGTACGGGGCTGCGGCGTCCGGGGCGTCCTGGCGGGAGAGGTTGTGCCCGACCTCATCCGGGAAGCCCCGCACGGTCGGAGCCGGGCGACGCGGCCGAGGATCAGGGCCTAGGGTCGCCCCATGACGACCTGGGAGTACGCGACCGCCCCCCTGCTCATCCACGCCACCCAGCAGATCCTCAACAACTGGGGTCACGACGGCTGGGAGCTCGTGCAGGTGGTGCCCGGTCCCAATGCCGAGAACCTCGTGGCCTACTTCAAGCGACCGAAGGGCTGAGACCGATGACCGCAGCACCCCTGTCCGCGGTGGAGGCCCGGCTCTCCGAGCTCGGGCTGACCGTCCCCGACGTCGTCCCGCCCGTCGCGGTGTACACGCCCGCGGTCCGTACCGGCTCCTACGTCTACACCTCCGGCCAGCTGCCGATGGTGGCCGGAGTGCTCATGGGCGTCGGCAAGGTCGGGGCCGAGGTGACGCCCGAGGACGCCAAGGCGATGGCGGCGACGTGCGCCCTCAACGCGATCGCCGCCGTGAAGTCGGTGATCGGCGATCTCGACAAGGTCGTCCGGGTCGTCAAGGTCGTGGGCTTCGTGGCCAGCGCCCCTGAGTTCACCGGCCAGCCCGGCGTCATCAACGGTGCGAGCGAGCTGCTCGGCGCGGCCTTCGGCGACGCCGGCGTGCACGCCCGCTCGGCCGTCGGCGTCGCAGTGCTCCCGCTCGACGCCCCGGTCGAAGTCGAGGTCGTCGTCGAGGTCGCCGACTGAGCACCGACGGCACGCCTCACGGCGTCGACATGCCCCGTCTGCCCTTGCGCATGCGCGAGCGGGCGGAGGCCATCGCGCACGGAACCGCTGGCTGGACGCCGCCCCCGGTGCGCGACGCTGCCACGGTCTGCCTGCTCCGCGACACCGCGGACGGCCTCGAGGTGTTCATGATGCGGCGCACGACCTCGATGGCCTTCGCCGCCGGCATGCACGTCTACCCCGGCGGCGCCGTCGAGGCGTCGGACTCCCACGTCCCGATCGCCGGTCACGCCGACCTCATGGTCGTCTCGGCCCGCACCTGGACCCACGACCCGCACGCGCTCCTCGTCGCAGCGGCACGGGAGACGTTCGAGGAGTGCGGCGTCCTGCTCGCCGTCGACCGCGCCGGCTCGGGCGCCACGTTCGACGACGACCTCGAGGCCGACCGTGAGGCACTCGTCGTCGAGCAGGTCACCTTCGCCGACCTGCTCGCCCGTCGCGGCCTCGTGGTCGACGACGACGCCGTCGTCCCGTTCGCCCACTGGGTCACCCCCGAGGTCGAGGACCGGCGCTATGACACCCGTTTCTTCATGACGGCTGTCCCCGGGGGCCAGGACGCGCGCCACATCGGCGGCGAGGCCGACCGCGCCGCCTGGTGGCAGCCCGGTGCAGCACTCACGGCGTTCGCCGAGGGCCGGATGGCGATGCTGCCCCCGACCCTCGCGACCCTCACGCTCCTGGCCCTGCACGACGACGCCGCCTCGGCGCTGGCCGCGGCAGCACGGGTCGACGTCGTCCCGATCCTCCCCGCGCCGTACCTCGGCGCCGACGGCGAGGTCGCCTGGCACCTCCTCCACGACCGCACCCGCGAGGTGCTCGAGCTCGGGGCCGAACCCGCTGCCAGCGAGAGCGACGGTGTCCGCTCGCCGACTGGTCCCTCGGGCGATGACGCGGCGAGCGGCGCGGGCTGATGAGCGGAGCGGGTCGATGAGTGGAGCCGTGGTCCCCCTCGGTGACGGGGGCGTGTGGACCGGCGGAGTCGTGACCGATCGTGCGGTCTGCGTGCTGGCCGGCAACCCCGGCCCGATGACCCTCGACGGCACGAACACCTGGGTGCTCCGCGAGCCAGGCTCCGACCTCGTGATCGTCGTCGACCCCGGGCCCGACGACGACGCTCACCTCGCGGCGATCGTCGCGGCGGTGGGCGACGGAAGGGTCACGCGGATCCTGCTCACCCATGGACACCCCGACCACTCCGAAGGCGCGCGACTCCTCGCCGCCCTCGTCCGGGCACCCGTCGCCGCCCTCGATCCGGCGCACCGTCTCGGCGACGAGGGCCTCGCCGACGGCGACGTCGTGACGGCGGGCGGTCTTGAGGTCGTCGTGGTGGGGACGCCAGGGCACACCTCGGACTCGCTGTCGTTCCACCTGCTCGCCGACGGCACGACCGGCGGCGCTCTGCTCACCGGCGACACGGTGCTGGGGCGCGGGTCGACCGTGGTCGCCTACCCCGACGGCCGACTTGCCGACTACCTCCACTCCCTCCTGCGCCTTCGCGAGCTCGCCGGCTCGACGTCGGCCTCGCTCGTGCTGCCCGGGCACGGCCCCGTCCTCGAATCCCCCGTCGACGCCGTCACGGCGTATCTCGCTCATCGCCAGGAGCGGCTCGAGCAGGTCCGGGAGTCGCTCGCCCGCGGGTCGGTCACAGTCGAGGACGTGGTGCAGGACGTGTACGCCGACGTCCCGCGCGGGGTCTGGCCGGCTGCGCGGCTCTCGGTGCTCGCGCAGCTGGCCTACCTTCGCGGCGAGTGACGCCCCCACCACTCACCCGCGCACCTGGTGTCGTCGCGGCTCAGGTGCCGGTCGTGCGCAGGATTCTGCCGGTCCAGGTCACGGCCAGCGGGTCGTTCAGCACCCCCACGACGCAGTCGTCGGGGGAGCGTGTTCACGAACGACAGCAGCACCGGCTCGTGACCTCGGCGCGCGAGGAGCCTCGCCGCGTAGGAGCTCTCGGCCGCGTATCAGCTCTCGGACGTGAGCCCGTGCGCGGCCCGCACATCGAAGGGCCCGGTCGGAGTCTCGATCGCCAGCGTCCACGTGCCGCAGGATCCGACGGCGTCGCGCGTGGCATCGCTGAGCCGCTCGGGCAGGCAGGAGAACAGCAGCACCCACCGGCCTTCGACCTCGGCGACGTGCACGACCTCGAGGTGGCCGAAGCCGGAGCCCGGCACCGACAGTGGCGGCTGCCCGTCCAGGTGCGCAGGTCGTCCGATGCCGCGTGCCCGATCACGCCGCAGTCGTCGACCGCGCCGTCGACCGCGCCGTCGACCGAGCCAGCCGTGACGAGCAGTTGCCACGGGCCGTCGTCGTCGCGCAGCACCCACGGATCGCGCCACGCGGTCGCGTCCCACGGTGGCGGCTCCTCCACGGCGTACCACCGCGGGTCGGCCTCGACGACGACATCGCGCTGCCTGGTCCTCTCGGTCAGGTCGGTCGGTTGTGCTGTCGCGCCGTCGAGGCGCTCGGCGACCGCACGGGCGTCCTCGACCTTGAGAGTGGCGACGATCTCGCCGAGGCCGTCGGGCAGTGAGCGGAACCGGACGCCGACGTCGTGGGTGCGGGCGGTGCGGGCGCGCTGGGGCTGACCGCGGTGGTCGATCCGGGCCATGAGGCGGGAGACCTCGGCCCGGACCTTCGACGCCGGCGTCGCCGGCAGGCGGCTCGCGAGGGAGTCGGCGACGGCGCCGGCGAGCTCCTCGAAGGCGAGCGCGGTGCGGTCGAGGATGGCGGCGACGTGGCGGTGGGAGACCGGCCCGCGCATCCCTAGGTTGCGCACCGGCAGGCACGGGCCGGCGAGGTCACGGGCGGCGGCGATGTCGAGACCGGCCGCGTCGGCCGAGCTGCGCCGGGCGATCCGGACCTCGAGGCGGAGGCGGCGGTCGGCCCTGTTGTCGCCGACCACGGGGCCGGCGTACTCCGCCAGGACCGCGGACGCCTGTGCGTGAGCCCAGGCCGAGACCCGGTCCGCGAGCCGCATCCGGTGCAGCAGGTCGTCCGGCCCGAAGCCGGTGGAGGGGATCCTCGCCAGCCACGTCGCAGACTCCGCGGACACCGGGGCAAGCAGTGCAGCGGTGAGACGGGCCCGGTGCAGGACGCCGCCCGGACGGTGCCGCTCGCCCGACGGAGCACGGGCCACGCACGCCGCCAGCCGCGCTTCCGGCTGCGATGCAGCGGTGTGGGGCATGGGTGAATGGTTCGTGCGTTCTAGCGTCGGGTCAAGGGTCACAAGATGGAAAGCCGTTACCCATCATGGGATTTCGCCATCTGTGTGGTTGGTGCGAACGGCAGCCGCCAGCAGGCGGAGTGCCAGCTCGACGCCGGACGACCTCGCCTCGCGATGCGCGCGATTAGTCCGCGGGCTGGGGCGCGACCGCACCGGAACCGCGCATGTGCCGGCCCGTGGGACCGCCCGCGGGACGGGTCGCCGGACCGGGGAAGAGCAGGCTCCAGAGCAGGACCAGCGCGATCACGATGGTCACGACCGCGCCCGCGCCGCGCGGCTGCTTGAGGAAGACCAGGGCATAGCCGAGCCCGCGCACGTAGCCCACCTCGGCACCCTCGACCTGGCCGGGGCGGATGTCCCAGACGTCGGGCGTGGAGTTGGCGTCGCCCTTGGTGTGGATGATCCCGGCAGCGGTCACCTCCGTGACGCGGTGGGTGACGACGTCGTCGGAGCCGGTCGAGTGCCGGAAGGTGATGACCTGCCCGGCGTACGGACCGTTCGTCGGGCGGTCCAGCACGAGGTCGCCGGGCAGCAGCGCCGGAGCCATCGACCCGGTGCGGACGACGTAGAGCCGGTACCCCGCGTGGGCGCCGAGGGCCAGCGTGCCGACGACAGCCACGAACAGCGCGACCAGGAGGCCGACGGCGGTACGGCGGAGCACGGTCACGAGCCACCTCCTCGTCGCGGAGTGTCAGGGGGACGAACGGACTGGGGACGATTGGACTGGGGACGGCACGGGTCGATGGGTGAGTCCGACGATCGGTGCCGGACCGGCGCGATCGCCGGACCGGCACCGACGGTGTCAGTTGTTCGGGTCGGACGGGTTGATGCCGTGCTGGGTGGCGACGATCTTGAACTGTGCGAGCGGGGCGAGGGGTGAGTCCTCCTGGCCGGCTGCGTGGATCAGCTTGGTGAAGCCGAAGGTGATCGTGGCGTTGGCGCTCGCGCCAGAGGCGATCCCGTAGCTGAGCAGGATCGCGTTCGGGACCGGGCAGAACGGCGTGCTGTAGTCCGTCCTCGTGGCCGCCTGCGCCTCGCTGCCGCCGCGGCCGTAGGAGTCGGTCGAGCAGGTCGGGCCCGAGTGCGTGCCGGTGCCGGCAGTGGCCAGGTTGTAGGAGGTGAATGAACCGTCCGGCCCGGTCACGGCGAAGTGCCCGTAGCGACCTAGTGCCGCGGTGCCGCTCGGGGTGCCAGGGATCCCGTTGAGGGAGTCCGCGGTGCCGTCGGTCGGCAGGACCAGCCAGATGTCCTGCAGCCCGCTCCCGGTGGAGGTGTAGCCGATCTGCCTGCTCTGGAACTCACCCGGGAGCAGCTGGGCGAAGTCGAGGGACAGGTTCGTCGTGGCGACGTGGACGCCACCGGTCGAGGCGTTGATGGCGCCGCTGTGGCTCTCGGTGAAGTACGCGCCGGTGCCGTTCGTCGCCGCCCCGACCAGGACCGCAGAGGCCCCGATCGCGCCGATGAACCCCAGGACGCGCAGCTTCGTGGACTTGCTCATGGAACCCCCACTTGTTATGCCGGATGCCCGCCCGATACGAACGGACATCCCGACCGTAGTGACGCTGGGTGAGATCCGAATCGGCCGAACAGGGGACCGTGGCCGGCGAATACCACTGAGAGTGACCACGTGTACGGCGAGGACGACGAATCGGGGTCGCGACGGGCCGGGGTGGCCCGCAGCACGACGCGGACAGCACGACGCGGACAGCACGACGCCGACGCCCCGAGGGGACGTCGGTGTCAGGGCGGGTCAGGCGGGGCTGGCTAGCGCGCGCGTCGCTGCAGGCGCTCGACGTCGATCAGCACGACCGAGCGGGACTCCAGCCGCAGCCAGCCGCGCGAGGCGAAGTCGGCGAGGGCCTTGTTGACGGTCTCCCGGGAGGCGCCGACGAGTTGGGCGAGCTCCTCCTGGGTCATGTCGTGCGTGACGTGGAGGCCGTCGGGCATGGACTGCCCGAAGCGCTCGCCGAGGTCGAGGAGGGCCTTCGCGACGCGACCGGGGACGTCGGAGAAGACGAGGTCCGCGAGGGCGTCGTTGGTACGCCGGAGCCGCTGCGCGAGCGCCTGCAGCAACGACTCGGCGACCTCGGGACGACCCGTGAGCCACGGGCGCAGCGCGGCGTGGCCGAGAGCCAGGACGGTGGCGTCGGTGAGCGCTGTGGCGGTCGCCGTGCGGGGGCCGGGGTCAAACAGCGAGAGCTCGCCGAACATCTCGCCCTCACCCATGACCGCGAGCAGGGACTCGCGTCCGTCGCCCGAGGCGTGGCCGAGCTTGATCTTGCCTTCGGTGACCACGAAGAGGCGGTCGCCGGAGTCGCCCTCGCCGAACAGGACGTCCCCCTTGAGGAGCCGACGTTCGTCCATGGAGGCCTTGAGGGCCGACGCGGCCTCCACGTCGAGGGCGGCGAACAGGGGCGCGCTCATGAGCACGTCGTCCACGAGGGGTCCTCCCGAAGGGCGGCCGCGGGCAACGCGGCGAAGGGTCAGCGAAGGCCAGTGTGTCCTATCCCACGCCTATCCCGCTCACATGTCCGTACGGCGGACCCGGCATCACGGGTCCGGGTGACGGTGGAGCGGGTCGTTGGGGAGGATCTGGAGGGCCAGGAGTGGCTGCTCGCGGTACCGGGCGATGAGCTCGTCGGTGGCGAGGTCGATGCGGTGGTGGAGCTCCTTGCGGTAGGCCGAGAGCTCCTCCTCGGCCCGGGCGAGGTCCCGCTCGAGCCGCGCCAGGGCCACGGGATCGCTCCGGTCGACCTGGCGCGACCACACCTCGGCCAGGTCGGGGAGCGGCGGGACGCCCTCGACCGGCCGGACATCGATGTTCGCCAGACGGTGCACCGAGGACCTGGCATCGGTGAGCACTCGGGTCAGGTCGGCAACCGGGTCGGCGTGCGGGATGTGCGAGCGCACGACGTCGAGGCGGGCCTGGATGATGCGGCGCCAGTAGGAGACCCGGGTCTCCTCCTCGCCGAGGAGGGCTCGTGCGGAGCGGAGGTCGGGGAGGGAGAGGCGGTCGTAGGCCGCATCGCGCTCCGGCGGTGGGGCCGCCGCCCTCGCGGCCTTGCGGGCTGCTCTCCGCGCCTTCGCCTCCGCAGCGCGCTGCGCGGGGTCCAGGTCGAGCTCGGCCGAGGGCATCGGTATGGGACTGCTCACTGCCCTACCGCCTGATCTGTCCGGTGCCGCCTGGACTCCCCCGAGTCCTTGCTTGGAGCGTAGGGGACATCGGGGGCGCATGCCCGCCCGGGCCGGGCCGTGGGCGCGGCGACGTAGTCTGTCGCGATGACCGCGACCGAACTGAGCACGCCCACCGGGGAGTCCCGGACGGCGCTGGTCCGGCGTGCCCGGCGGATGAACCGCATGCTCGCGGAGACCTACCCAGACGCCCACTGCGAGCTCGACTTCACCACTCCGCTCGAGCTGGTGGTGGCCACGATCCTCTCGGCCCAGTGCACCGACCGCCGGGTCAACCTGGTCACCCCGAGCCTGTTCGCCCGCTACCGTGACGCCGCCGACTACGCGGGGGCCGATCGCGACGAGCTCGAGAACCTCATCCGGTCGACCGGCTTCTTCCGGGCGAAGGCCACCTCGCTGATGGGGCTGGGGCAGGCGCTCTGCGACCGCTACGACGGCGAGGTCCCCGGCCGGATGGCCGACCTCGTCACGCTCCCCGGCGTCGGGCGCAAGACGGCCAACGTCGTCCTGGGCGACGGCTTCGGCGTGCCAGGTATCACGGTCGACACGCACGTCGGTCGGCTCGCACGCCGGTTCGGCTGGACCGTCGAGACCGATCCGGACAAGGTCGAGGCGGCGGTGGGTGGGCTGATCGAGCGCCGCGACTGGACCCTGCTGTCCCACCGCGTCATCTGGCACGGGCGCCGTCGCTGCCATGCGCGCAAGCCGGCGTGCGGCGCGTGCCCGCTCGCGCGGCTGTGCCCGTCCTACGGCGACGGGCCTACCGACCCGGTCGAGGCCGCCGCGCTGATCACCACCGAGGGCCCGCGGTGATCGGGCGGGCCGCACTGGTCGCGGTGCCGATCCTGGCCGTCGTCCTCGCCGGCTGCGGCACCGCGAGCGACGCCGGCACCCGGGTGACGTCGAGCGGCTCCGGGAGCGACGGTGCAGCACCGGCATCACCGGGCTCGGGTGCGCTCGCTCCGCCCGAGCTCGTGGCGGCTGCTCAGCTGGCCGACTGTCCGGCGAGCGGAACCGGCGTGGCGGCGCGCGACGACGGTCTCCCCGACCTGACCCTTCCCTGCCTCGGCGACGGTCCCCCGGTGCGCCTGGCGGGCCTGCGCGGTACGCCGACCGTCGTCAACGTGTGGGCGTCGTGGTGCGGCCCGTGCCGCGAGGAGCTCTCGCTGCTCGGTGACCTCGCCGGCGCCGGCTCCTCGGTCCGGGTCCTCGGTGTCGACGTCCAGGACGACCCGGCCTCGGCGCTCTCGCTGCTGCAGGACGCCGGCGTCCACTACCCCTCGGTGCGCGACGACGACCGCGCCACGCAGCTGCCGATGCAGTGGAGCGGGCTCCCGATGACGGTGTTCCTCGACGCCGACGGCAAGGCGACCTACGTGCAGCGCGGCCCCATCACCAGTGCCGACCAGCTCCTCTCGCTGGTGTCGGAGCACCTCGGGGTCACGGTGACGCCATGACCGACGCCACGGCTGCCGACGCCGTTGCGGCCGGCCGCCGCCTGCCCGACTGGCTGCTGCCCGTCGAGGAGGTCGCGCGCCGCGTCCTGCCCGAGCAGCTCTCGCGCTTCCTGCCCCCGGACGAGGGCGGGCGCCAGAGCGCGGTGCTCGTGCTGTTCGGCGAGGGCGAGGACGGCCCCGACATCCTGTTCATCCAGCGCGCCGCGACCGTATCGAGCCACCCCGGACAGCCGGCGTTTCCCGGCGGCGCGGTGGATGACTCCGATGCCGACGTCGTCGCAGCGGCGCTGCGCGAGGCCGAGGAGGAGACCGGGCTCGACCCGTCCGGGGTGCAGGTCTTCGCGACCCTCCCGGCGCTCTGGCTGCCCCCGAGCGGCTTCGTAGTGACCCCGGTGCTGGGCTGGTGGCACTCCTCGTCGCCGGTCGGTGTCGTGGATGCCGGCGAGATCGAGTCGGTGGTCCGGGTGCCGCTGTCCGAGCTCCTCGACCCGGCCAACCGCGTGTCGGTGAGCCACCCGTCGGGCTTCGTGGGCCCGGCGTTCGACGTCCGCGGGCTGCTGGTCTGGGGATTCACCGCCGGGCTCCTGTCCCGCCTGTTCGCCCTGGTCGGGTGGGAGCGTCCCTGGGACGCCGCGGTGCTGCGCGACCTGCCGGAGATCTGGTGAACGTCGTCGACGTGATCCTCGTGATCCTCGCGCTCGTCTCCGCGTGGTCGGGGTGGCGTCAGGGCCTCGTCGCCGGCGTGCTGTCCTTCGCCGGCTTCATCGGCGGCGCGCTGGTCGGCGCCGTGGTCGCCCCGCACCTGCTCGGCGGGATGTCGGGGCTCGTCGCCGTCGTGCTCGGCGTCGGCATCGTCATCGTCGCGGCCGGCATCGGCAACGCCCTGATGTCCTTGGTGGGCCGGTGGGTCCGCGATCACGTCACCTGGCGCCCGGTCCGGCTCGTCGACTCCGCCGGTGGCTCGATGTTCGGCATCCTCAGCGTGGCGCTCATGGCGTGGGTGGTGGCCTCTGCGCTGGTCGTCGTCCCGCTCGGCCCCGTCTCGACGGAGGTCCGCGGCTCGCGGGTGCTCGGCGAGATCGACAGCGTCCTGCCCGACGCCCCACGCGACTGGGTCAGCGGTCTGCGGTCGGCGCTGGACTCCACCGGCTTCCCGCAGGCGTTCGGCGGGTTCACCCTCGACCCGGTCATCCCGGTCGGTGCACCGGACCCCGCACTGCTGAGCGACCCCGCCGTGCGCGCGGCCTGGGGCTCGCTCGTGAAGGTCGAGGGCATCGCCCGCGAGTGCAGCACGCAGGTCGACGGGTCCGGGTTCGTGTACGCCAGCGATCGCGTCATGACCAACGCCCACGTCGTCGCCGGGGTCGACCACCCGAACGTCCTGGTCCGAGGCACGGGTCGGCTGTGGCCGGCGCGCGTCGTCTACCTCGATCCGGACCTCGACGTCGCGGTTCTCCTGGTGCCGGGGCTCCAGGCGGCCCAGCTGTCCTTCGCCGGCACGGCCGGACGCGGAGACCCTGCTGTCGTCGCCGGCTTCCCGGGCGGCGGCCCCCTGACGGCCACGCCCGCGCGGATCCGCGGCACGATCTCCGCGCGCGGCGCGGACATCTACGGCCACGGCACGGTCACCCGCGAGGTCTACGCCGTCCGCGGGACGATCCGTCCGGGCAACTCCGGCGGCCCGCTGCTGGCTCCCGACGGCCGGGTCGACGGTGTCGTGTTCGCCTCCTCCGTCGACGACCCCGACACCGGCTACGCCCTCACGGCCAAGCAGGTCGCCGCTGCCGCCCGCATCGGGTCTGCGGCGACCGAGCCAGTCGACACCGGCAGCTGCGCCACCCGCTGACCGGGTTTGACGAGAAAAATATGCGCGCTTACGATATGGCGATTTACTAAGCGCGCATACGGAGGAGATCCCCATGTTCGAGTGGAGCCACAGCGTCACGACGTCCGCAACGCCCGAGCAGGTCTGGCCGCTGTACGCCGACGTCACACGCTGGACGGAGTGGGACTCCGGCCTTCTCGGCGTCACCCTCGACGGCGCCTTCGTCGCCGGGTCGGAGGGCACGTTGCAGGTGGAGGGCCAGCCGTCCTTGCGCTACGTGCTCACCGAGGTCGTCGACCAGGCCCTGTTCACCGACGTCACCGAGATCCCCGGCGTGGCCACCCTGACGTTCGTGCACCGGATCGACCGCACGCCGCACGGATCGGCCATCACCCACGAGGTCAGGATCGAGGGCCCGGCCGCCGACGAGCTCGGGCCGATGGTCACCTCGGACACCCCCGAGGCGATGGAGCGGCTCGCCGGGATCGCTGCCCGGGCATGACGGCGGCGACGCGCGCCGGCGCCGGCGAGCCTCCTGTCCCGGTGTCCGACGCGTGGTCGAGCCCGGGCTTCCTGCTCTGGCGCGCGACGCTGCGCTGGCAGCGGACCATGACCGAGACGCTCAAGCAGTTCGGGCTCACTCACGTGCAGTTCGTCCTGCTGGCCTCGACGTGGTGGCTGTGCGAGAACGACGGTCCGCCGCGGCAGCGCGACCTCGCCGACCACGCCGGCACCGACCCGATGATGACCAGCCAGGTCGTCCGCGCACTCGAGGCGCACGGACTCCTGACCCGCGACGCCGACCCCAAGGACGCCCGCGCGGTCCGGCTGTCGATGACGAGGGCCGGGCGGGCGCTGGCACCGCGAGCGATAGCCGCCGTCGAGGCGGCCGACCGCGCGTTCTTCGACGAGGTCCCGGCGCGGTCACGCGCCGGGATGAGATCGGCGCTGAGGGCCCTCGGCGGGCGCGACGCCACGTAGCGGTCGGCGTGGGCCGGGACCCGCGGCCCGGTCAGGTCTGGCCGACGTCGGAGGAGGAGAGCGCCTCCTGCCAGACGCGCGAGGCCGCCTGGCTACCGTGCCGCGCCACGAGATCCTCCCAGAGCCGGCGCAGCGCGACCGGGCCGCGTGCCGCTGCGGCCGTGACGATGCCGACCAGCCGGGCGTGCTCGGCATGCTCAAGAGCGCTCTCCGGGACCGAGCCCGTGGCAGCGGCCACCGACGGCGCGCCACCGACGTCTCCGTCGACACCTGACCCACCGGCGGTGATCGGATGGTCCGGCAACGGAGCTCCTTCTCTGGGTGGGCTCCTCACTGTAGGTCCGGTCGACGGAGCCGGTACGGGTTCGTCGACGGGCACCTCGCCGCCGGCAAGGTGCGGGGATGACGGAGACCGGGGGGGAGCAGCGCGTGGCCGAGGCTTGGTCCTCGATCGAGGAGGTGTTCGAGGAGGACTTCCTCGACGCGATCGCCAGCCTGGCCGGCGAGCTCGCGCCGCACGACGCCTGTGCGGCGTTCGAGCGCGGGGCGGCGTATGAGCGCGGGGCGGCGTATGAGTCGACCGGTCACTCCGACCTCGCGGTACCGCTCACCGCGGGTCGCTGGCGAACGGGGCCACGGGAGAACGCCGACATCGGGCGTGAGGCGGAGGCGGCGTCGATCGCCCTGGTCGCGCTCGCCCCGCACCCGCTCCGCTACCAGCGCTCGCTCACCAACTACGCCCGGCTCCTCGTCGAGGCGACGAGGACGACGACGAGCCTGGGTCAGCGACCCAGCTGGTCGGGAGGGATGGCGGCCCCGACCGCAGCGGTCGGCGGTTCGGGGACGTCGCGGGCGAGCCAGCTCCGGGCACCGAGCAGGATCACGACGCCGGCGATGACGTAGCTCGCGGCCACGACCTGTTGCAGCGGGGAGTAGTCGTACTCGACGTCGTGGCCGTAGGGCAGCCACCACGGCGGCTGCAGGAAGAAGACCAGCACGCACAGTCCGCCGCCGAGGAGCAGGCGGCGGCGGAAGTCGCCGCGCCGCTCCACGAGGTAGGCCAGCAGGACGGCGATCCAGACGTAGTGGTGCGTCCAGGAGATCGGCGCCACGAGAAGGGAGGTGAGAGCGGCCAGGAACATCCCCGCCGGCTCGCCCCACCGCTGGAAGGCCCGCCGGGCGACGAGGAGGCCGAAGGCGCCTGTCCCCATGGCCAGGACGACCCACAGGGCCGTGACCGCACCCGTCGCGCCGGGGCCGAGGAGGCGCTCGAGCACGCCGTGGATCGACTGGTCGGCTACGTAGGCGACGTCGCCGACGCGTCGGGTGTCCCGCAGGCTCTGCCCCCAGTACTCCCGCGACTCGGTCGGCATGAGGACCCAGGCAAGGGCGGCCGCACCGGCGAAGGTCACCAGCCCGGTGACGGCAGCGCGGCGCCGGCCGGTGATCCACAGGTAGAGGAGGAAGAACATCGGGGTCAGCTTGATCGCGCCGGCCAGGCCGACGAAGAATCCCTGCGGGATCCGGTGCAGCAGGCCAGACAGGTCCGCGACGATGAAGCCGGTGAGGATGAGGTTGACCTGTCCGAAGGACAGCGTGCTCTGGACCGGCTCCATCAGCAGGCCGACGGCGAAGACGCCGAGCACGATCGGGAGCCGGCCGCGGAGCGGCGAGGTGATCCGCGCCGATGCCGAGAGCACCAGGAGCCCGGCGAGCGAGGCGGTGGTCCAGAGGTACTCCACTGCCGTCCACGGCACCCAGGTCAACGGCCGGAACACCAGGGCAGCGAACGGCGGGTAGGTGAACAGGAGCGCGAACTGCCCCGACACCGCCTGGTAGAGCCCGGAGCCGTTGAAGGCCAGGCCGCCACCCATCCGGTACACGGCGAGGTCGATGAGCTCGAAGTCGCGTCCGAACACGACCACGCTGGCGACGAGGCCGGAAAGTGAGATGGCCACGGCCACCGACGCGATCACCAGGGGCAGTCTCGAGGCATCAGCGCGACCCTGCTCGTCGCCGGGCGCGTCGATGACGCCGTCCGGAGGCGCCCTCATGTGCGGGGGAGGGTCTCGAGCCAGGGGAGGAGCGCGGCGTCGAACGCGGCGGGGTCCTCCTCCTGCGGGAAGTGCCCGACGCCGTCGAGGTCGACGCGGGTGAACGTCGCGGCCACGTAGGCCTCGGACCCGTCGACGCTGGTGGGGAGAACTGCGCCGTCGAGGCGCCCGTGCACCTGCAGCACAGGAACGTCGACGGGATCGGCCACGGCGTCCTGAAACCTGCGGCCGTCGCGCCGGGGGATGGAGCGGATCGCCCAGCGGTGGAACTCGATCGAGCAGTGCGCCGTGTTGGGCACGAGCATCGCGGCGCGATAGACCCGTGCCGTCTCCTCATCTGGCCACGCAGAGCCCGACCAGCGGCGCAGGAAGGTCTCGACCAGGGCCGCGTCGTCGCGGGTGAGCTGACGCTCGGGGACGAACGGGCGCTGGAACCCCAGGAGATAGTGCGCGAGCTTGCGCTGCGCCGGGTCGCCCATGAACGCCTTGCGCAGCAGGGCGGGGTGCGGCATGCCGACCGAGCCAACAGCGCGCACGACGTCGGGGTGCTGGGCCGCGACGGTCCAGGCCACCAGGGCGCCCCAGCCGTGGCCGACGACCACGGCACTGGGCTCCCCGAGCGTGCGGATGACACCCGCGACATCGGCCGCGAGGGTCAGCGGGTCGTACCCGTGCGGCGTGTGGTCGCTGCCGCCGTAGCCGCGCAGGTCCATCGCGACTGCGCGGTAGCCGGCCGCGGCGAGGCTGACGAGCTGGTGGCGCCAGGTCCACCAGAACGTCGGGAAGCCGTGGAGGAGGACCACGAGCGGGCCGTCACCGGCCTCGACCACATGGAAGCGGCACGCGTTCGCGGCGATGTCGCGGTGCGTCCACGGCCCAGCGGCTCGGACGACGTCGTTGGGGTCAGGGAGCACGACGGGGGGACCTACCCGAGGTCGGGCGACTTGCGCGACAGGACTGCCTTGGTCTTGGCGATGGAGGCCTGCGAGCGCTCCGGGGCCTTGACCGCCTCGAGGCGCTTCTTCCCGAACAGGCCTAACGCGACCGTGAGGAGGATGAGCAGCAGGGTCACGATGCCGAAGCCCGCCCAGGTGGGGAGACCGAGCTGGACGAGCACCCAGGCGAGCGTGAGCAGCAGGAAGATGAGGCCGAGGAAGCCCATGACGGCAGCGCCGATGAGCATCCCGGAACCGCTGGCGGCCGTCTTCGCGGAGTCGCGCAACTCGGTCTTCGCCAGCTCGATCTCGCCACGGACCAACGTGGACAGGTCCTCGGTGACACCGGAGACGAGCGACCCGAGGGACTGCTTCTCACTCACGACGCGATCCTCCCTGCCGTTCCCACCGTGGGACCGTGCACTAGAGGCTATCGACTGTCGGGCGTCTTGGGGTCAGCGCCGTACACGTCGGGGATGCCGTCGTCGTCCGAGTCGGCCTCCTCGACCGACGCGAGCGCGGCGTAGGCACGTCTGCGCAGGGCCAGCGCGACCGCCGCGGCGACCGCGGCGATGACCGAGGCGAGCAGGATCCCGATCTTGGCGGCGGTCGTCCGCGCCGGGTCCCCGTCGAAGGCCAGCTCGCCGATCAGCAGCGACACGGTGAACCCGATGCCGGCCAGGATGCCCACCGCCAGGACGTCGGCCCAGCGCAGCGAGGCGGACAGGGAGGCGCGGGTGAACTTCGCGACCAGGCGGGCCCCGCCGTAGACCCCGAGGGGTTTCCCGAGCACGAGGCCGACCACGACCGCGACCGCGACGGGCTCGGTGACGGCCGACCCGCCGAGGCCCACGAAGGTGACGCCGGCGGAGAAGAACGCGAACAGAGGCACGCACATCCCTGCGGAGAGCGGGCGCACCGCGTGCTCCCACCGGTCGGCGGGGGCGACGGACTCACCAGGGTCGGGGCGTACCCGGGTGAGCAGACCGAGCGTCACACCGGCGACGGTCGCGTGCACGCCGCTAGCGTGCATGAGCCCCCAGACGGCGAGTGCGAGCGGGACGTAGACGGCCCAGGTGCTGACACGCAGCCGCTGGAGCCACCACCAGGCACCGAGCCCGCCGACGGCGAGCACGAACGGGAGCAGGGAGAACCCCTGGCCGTAGAAGATCGCGATCACGAGGATCGCGCCGAGATCGTCGACGACGGCGAGCGTCAGCAGGAACGCCCGCAGCGCCACGGGCAGCTGGGAGCCCATGATCGCGAGGACGGCGAGGGCGAACGCGATGTCGGTGGCCATCGGGATGCCCCAGCCGCTGGCGGCGTCCGGGTCGCCGAGGAGGCGGACCGTCACGACGTAGAGGATCGCCGGCACCACCATGCCCGACAGGGCGGCGACGACCGGGACGATCGCCTTGCTGACCTTGCTCAGCGTCCCCAGGACGAGCTCGTGCTTGAGCTCGAGGCCCGCGACGAAGAAGAACACCGCGAGCAGCCCGTCGGCGGCCCAGGTCTGCAGGCTGAGGTTGAGGTGCAGCGACTCCGGTCCGACCACGGTCTCCGCGAGCTCGTGGTAGGACGCCCGCCAGGGGGAGTTCGCCCACACGAGGGCGATGATCGCGGCACCGAGGAGCAGGGCGCCGCCCACGGTCTCCTGGCGCAGCGCGGACAGCAGCCGCGAGCGCTCGGACAGCGGCAGGCGGTCGAAGACGACCTTCGGCTCGCTCACCGGACCTCCCCTGCCCACCTGCGGGCGCCCGCGGTCACCGACGACTCGTGTCGACCCGATGTCGACCGGTGTTCCCCCGGCTCGAACCCAACCCTGCCACAGGGCGGCGGCCCGTCAGCGCGGCCCGGATGTCCTGGGCTCGCCGACGAGCCGCCTCCCGACGTGGAGACGGCCCGTCGAGGTGCGTGGGTCGGTCAGTCCTTGCTACCGTCGTTCTGGGCGAGGCCGGCGCCGATGAGGGCCATGACGTTGGCATCGGCGAGGGTGGTGACGTCCCCGATCTCGCGGTTCTCCGCGATGTCGCGCAGCAGGCGTCGCATGATCTTGCCCGAGCGGGTCTTGGGGAGCTCGGCGACGATGAGGATCTGGCGGGGCTTGGCGATCGGGCCGATCTCGTGGGCGACGTGGTTGCGCAGGTCGGTGACGACGTGGTCGCCGGGGTCGACGCCCTCGCGGAGGATGACGAACGCGACGATGCCCTGGCCGGTGGTGTCGTCGGCGGCACCGACGACGGCGGACTCCGCGACGAGCGGGTGTGACACGAGGGCGGACTCGACCTCGGTGGTGGAGATGCGGTGGCCCGAGACGTTCATGACGTCGTCCACGCGACCGAGGAGCCAGATCGCCCCGTCGTCGTCGAGCTTCGCGCCGTCACCGGCGAAGTAGGTGTTCGCGAAGCGCGACCAGTAGGTCTCGACGTAGCGGTCGTTGTCGCCCCAGATGCCGCGCAGCATGGCGGGCCACGGCTCGGTCAGGACGAGGTAGCCGCCACCGCCGTTGCCGACCACGTGCGCCTCGTCGTCGACGACCTGGGCGCCGATGCCCGGGAGCGGGCCCATCGCGGAGCCCGGCTTGGTCGCAGTGACACCGGGGAGCGGGCTGATCATGATGGCGCCGGTCTCGGTCTGCCACCAGGTGTCGACGATCGGGCAGCGGTCGCCGCCGATGACGCGGCGGTACCACATCCATGCCTCGGGGTTGATCGGCTCACCGACCGAGCCCAGGACGCGCAACGAGGTCATGTCGAACTCGTTGGGGATGGACTCGCCCCACTTCATGAACGTGCGGATCGCGGTCGGGGCGGTGTAAAGGATAGACACGCGGTACTTCTCGATCAGCTCCCACCAGCGCCCGTTGTGCGGGGAGTCAGGGGTTCCCTCATACATCAGGCTCGTGGCGCGGTTCGCGAGCGGGCCATAGACGACGTAGGAGTGGCCGGTGACCCAGCCGATGTCGGCGGTGCACCAGAACACGTCGGTGCCGGGCTTGAGGTCGAAGACGTTGCGGTGGGTGTAGGTCACCTGGGTGAGGTAGCCACCGGTGGTGTGCAGGATCCCCTTGGGCTTACCTGTGGTGCCGGAGGTGTAGAGGATGAACAGCGGGTGCTCAGCGTCGAACGCCTGCGCCACATGGGTTTCCGGCTGTGCGTCGACGACGTCGTGCCACCAGAGGTCCTTGTCGGTCCACTCGACGTCCTGCCCGGTCCGCTTGACGACGAGAACGTTGCGGATCGACGGAGACACCGCCACGGCCTCGTCCACGGCCGGCTTGAGCGCCATCGCCTTGCCCTTGCGGTGTCCGCCGTCGCTGGTGATCACCAGGACCGCCTGAGCGTCCTCGATCCGCGAGCGCAGCGCCTCCGCGGAGAACCCACCGAAGACCACCGAGTGGACTGCCCCGATGCGCGCGCAGGCGAGCATCGCCACCGCCGCCTCCGGGATCATCGGCAGGTAGATCGCGACCCGGTCGCCGGCCGTGACCCCAAGGGACTCGAGGGCGTTCGCCGCCTTCGACACCGCGACGAGGAGCTCTGCGTAGGTGATCTGCCGGCTGTCACCGGGCTCACCCTCGAAGAAGTATGCGACCTGATCACCGTGGCCCGCGGCGACGTGACGGTCCACGCAGTTCACCGCGACGTTGAGCTTCCCGCCGTCGAACCACGTCGCGAACGGCGCCTCGGACCAGTCGAGCACCGTGTGCCACGGCGTCTCCCACTCCAGCTCACCGGCCTGCTTCTCCCAGAAGGCGATCCGGTCGACCGCTGCCTCCTCGTACAGGGCCGCGGTGGCGTTCGCCTGCGCGGCGAACTCCGGCGAGGGCGGGAACGCGCGGTCCTCGGTGGAGAGGTTCTCGATGGCGTCGTGACTCACGTCGCTCCTCGTGTCGTCGGGGTCCACGCGGATCCCGGTTACGGCTGTCGGTGTCGTCACGTTGTACCTCACCAGGGGTGTCGGGGCAGGACAAGGGGGCTTCGGACAGTGGGCGTGCGCAGCAGGTGGGCGCGCGCGTGCCCCGTGCTCGGGTTGATCTGGTCCGGGTCCAGGGCACGCGGTGGTGCGGATGGCACGCGGTGGAGCGGATGGAGCGGGTCGCGCGGGTCAGCTCAGCGGGCGCCGGTGGGGAGGATCTGACGCTTGAACGTCGAGGCGGTCACCCCGGCCGCCGAGGCGTACCAGGCGAGGAAGGCGGTGAGGAGGCCGAACCAGCCACCGGCCTTGCTGATGTCGGGCTGACCGGCGAGCGCTCCGACCGTGAGCAGCACGAACGTGATGGACAGGGCCACGAAGACCGCGACGAGCACGGGGCTCGTCCGCAGTGCGGCGAGGGTCATGTAGAGGGTGAAGATCGTCCAGGCGAGGAGGAAGATCCCGACGCCCTTCTCGATGTCGCCGGCGGCCTTCGGGTTGGCGGCGAGGGCGGGCACGGTGAAGTTCACGAGTGCGGCGAAGGAGAGCCAGAACGCGCCGTAGGAGGTGAACGCCAGGGCGCCGAACGTGTTGTTCTTCTTGAACTCCCACATCCCGGCGAGGATCTGGGCGAAGCCGCCGTAGAACAGCGCGACGGGGAGCACGACGATCTCGACCGTCTTGGGCAGGATCCCCGCGTTGAAGGTGCTGAGGATGAAGGTCGTGAGGGCGAAGGCCGCGAGACCGAGGGGGCCAGGGTCGGCGATCGAGGCCGCGTCGGCCGCAGGGGCCGAGGCGGGGACGGGGGCGTCAGTGACGGTGGGGCGGGCGTTCTCGACGGCGATGGCCATGGTGTCCTCCGTGGGCGGGGGCCGGTCTGGGTGGTAGCGAGGACGTTAGGTGCGTCACATGCACTCCGGGAGGGGTGCGGCTCTCGGCTGCGCCTTGTGGCGTGAGGCTGTCGGCGGGCGGGCCGGGGCGGCCGTCCCGGCTGCGCCGAAGGGTCGCCTGCGGGCGCCGAACGGTCGGTCCGACGTCGTCGTGTGACGGTGGACCCACGGCTGTGTGACATCGCGATGTCGTGCGCCCGGCGTGCGCTCAGCGGCCTGCGTCGGCGCAGCGGTGGAGGCTGGGTTCACCGGCGGACGTCGAGCTCCTCGGGCGAGTGGAGCCGCACGAGGGCGGTCGCCGTCGTCCGCGGGACGCTGTCGCGCGTCAGGAGCGAGACGCCGATGGCCGTGCCGAACGCGAGCGGAACGGTCCACGCGGCAGGCTGCTCGAGCAGGGCGCCGAGGACGCCGTGGAACGGGCCGAACGCGAGCACCACGGCCACCGTGGCGAGCGCCGAGCCACCGCCGACGACGAGGGCAGCGATCGCGCCGCGGACCGTGAGCCGCGGCCACCAGATACCCAGCACCAGCAGCGGGCAGAACGTCGACGCGGCGACGGCAAACGCGAGCGTGACGGTCTCGGCGAGGTCGGCCCGTCCGGCGACGAGGGCCAGCCCGAACGGCACGACGATCGCGATTGCCGTGCCGATGCGGAAGCGGCGGACCCCGTCACCGAGCCGGCGGTCGTGGGTGAGGACGTCCTGGGACAGGACGCCGGCCACCGACACCGAGAGCCCGCTCGCCGTCGACAAGAACGCCGCGAAAGCACCAGCCGCAACGAGCGAGGAGAGCGCCTGACCCAGCCACCCGTGGAACACGCGCCCGGGCAGCAGCAGGACCACCGTGTCGGCCGCCGAGGTGCCGGCCAGCTCGGGGGTGTAGATGCGACCGAGCGCACCGAAGACCGGTGGGAACAGGTAGAAGACGCTGAGCAGTCCCAGCACCGCGAGGGTCGTCCGGCGGGCGGCCCGTCCCTCCGGGTTGGTGTAGAAGCGCACGAGCACGTGCGGCAGCCCCATCGTCCCGAGGAACGTCGCCAGGACGATGGAGTACGTCGAGTAGAGCGGGTATTCGCGGCCGCCGTAGCCCGAGAGCGGGGTTCCCCAGTCCCCGGCGGCGAAGACGGGCGAGCCGTCGCGGTACCAGGCGCCGACGAGGAGCACCGCCGGCAGCGCGATGGCGACGAGCTTGAGCCAGTACTGGAACGCCTGCACGACGGTGATCGAGCGCATGCCGCCGGCGGCCACGGTCACCCCGACCACGATCGCGACGACGAACGCGCCGATCCATTGCGGCGCACCGGTGAGCGCGTGCAGCGTGATGCCTGCGCCCTGGAACTGCGGCAGCAGGTAGAGCCAGCCGATGAGGACGACGAGGACCGAGGAGACCCGCCGCAGGCGCAAGGAGCCGAGTCGCATCTCGGCGAAGTCGGGCAACGTATAGGCGCCGGACCGCCGCAGCGGCGCCGCGACGAGCACGAGCAGGACGAGGTACCCGACCGTGTAGCCGACCGGGAACCAGAGCATGTCGACGCCGTAGGTGAGCACGAGCCCGGCGATGCCGAGGAACGACGCCGCCGAGAGGTACTCGCCGCCGATGGCGGAGGCGTTGAGGAGCGGCGTGACCGACCGGGACGCCACGAGGAAGTCCGACGTCGTACGCGACACTCGAACGCCGAACGTCCCGATCACCACGGTCGCCAGCACGACGGCGACGATCGCCACGACGGGCCACCACGACTCGGTCACGCGCTCACGACCGCTCGACGAGGTCGACGAACTCCGCCTCGTTGCGCTCCGCGGCGCGGACGTAGACCCAGGCGGCGCCGCAGATCGCGGGGAAGACCAGCACCCCGAGGAGGACCCACCCGACGGCCAGGCCGCCCACGCGCGCCTCGCGCACGGTCGGGAAGGCGAGGAACACCAACGGGATCACGCCGACGACGACGGCGACGCCGAGCCCCACGATGAGGGCGAGACGCAGCTGGGCCCGGCGCAGCGAGGTCATCATCGTGACGCCGAGCTCGGTCTGGTCGCGGACGTCGCGACGTACGCCGCGGCGGGGGGCGCTCCGCGCCGCGGCCGTCCGCGGGTGGGTCACCGTGACGCGCTTGGCCGGACGGTCGGGGGTGCTCACGGTTCTCGCCTCACCGGCCCAGGCGGGCGCTGCGGACGAGCCGGTCGCGCAGCTCGCGGGTGTGACGGCGGGACACCGCGAGGACGGCGTCGCCGACCCGGACGCTCATGCGACCTCCGTCGCTGCGTACCTCGTCGATGGCCGGGAGGGCGACGAGCCAGCGTCGGTGGATCCGGACGAAGCCGGCGTCGGCCCACTGCTCCTCGAGGTGGGCCAGCGAGACGCGCACGAGGTGGCGCCCGTCCGCAGTGACGAGGCGGGCGTAGTCGCCGTGGGCCTCGACGTAGCGGACCTCGGACCGCTTGACGAAGCGCGTCACCCCGCCGAGCTCGACGGCGATGGTCTCGTCGTCGGCGTCCACATCGGGTGCGGCCAGGACCGGCACCACGCGCCCGCGCGCCTCGATCACCCGCCCGATCGCCTCGGTGAGCCGCTCCTCCCGCACCGGCTTCATGACGTAGTCGACCGCCCGCAGGTCGAAGGCCTCCACGGCGTGGGAGTCATACGCCGACACGAACACGACGGCGGGCGGTGCCGCGAAGCGCCGCAGCACCCGGGCAAGGTCGAGGCCGTCGAGGCCGGGCATCCGGATGTCGACGAACAGGGCGTCGACCGGCGTCGTCTCGAGGAGCCGCAGGGCGGAGGCGCCGTCGGACGCCGTGAGCACCTGGTGGATCCGTGGGTCGCGTTCGAGGAGGTACGCCAGCTCCGCGCGCGCGGGAGCCTCGTCGTCCACGGCGAGCACGCGCAGACCGGCGGCGGCAGCCGCCGCTGCAGCGCCACTGTCCTCGCTCATGCGTGCACCCCCGGTGCGAACTTGGGAACGCGCATCGACACCTTCGTGCCGAGCCCGGGGCCAGTCTCGATCACGAGGCCGTACTCGTCGCCGAAGATCGTGCGGAGCCGCTCGTCGACGTTGCCCACGCCGATCGAGTCGCTGTCGCCCTCGCCGGTCAGGGCCAGCCGGATCTGCTCGGGATCGGCGCCGAGGCCGTCGTCCTCGACCGAGATCGTGCAGTCGGCGCCGGCGTCCTCCGCGAGGATCGTGATGCGTCCCGGTCCGGCCCGGCCCTCGAGCCCGTGGCGGACTGCGTTCTCCACGAGCGGCTGCAGGCACAGGTAGGGCACCGCGACGGGAAGCACCTCCGGAGCCACTCGCACGGTCACCTGGAGGCGGTCCCCGAAGCGAGCGCGCTCGAGGGTGAGGTAACGGTCGATCGACCGCAGCTCCTCGGCCAGCGTCGTGAAGTCGCCGTGGCGGCGGAAGGAGTAGCGGGTGAAGTCCGCGAACTCCAGCAGCAGCTCGCGGGCATGCTCGGGATCGGTGCGGACGTAGGAGGCGATGGCGGTGAGCGCGTTGTAGATGAAGTGCGGCGAGATCTGGGCTCGCAGCGCCCGCACCTCGGCCTCGGCCAGACGCGCGCGCGAGGTGTCGAGCTCGGCGAGCTCCACCTGCGAGGACACCCATCTCGCCACCTCGGTCGTGGCGCGCACGAGACCGGCCGTGGCCTCGTCCGCGAGGGCTACCAGGGTGCCGATCACGCGGTCCTCGACCAGCAGCGGCGCCACCACGGCCCTCCCTGGTGGCCGTCCCGGGACGTCGACGACGACCGCGCGGCCGTTGGTGAGCACCTCGGCGACGGCGTCCATCGTGAGCAGATCGGACCGCGGCCCGTCGGTGGCCAGCACCCTGTCGGTGTCGGTGAGCGCCACCCCCCGGGAGCCGAGCAGGGTGTGCAGGTGACGGACGGCGTCCTGGGCGGCGTCGACCGTGAGGCCCTCGCGCAGGGCGGGGGCCGCGAGCGAGGCGGTGTGCAGCGTGGCGAAGGTGGCCCTGTCGGCCTCGCTGCCGAGGTCGCGGCGTCGCAGCAGCCGGAACGCGGTCGTCGCGACGACCAGCGCCACGACGATCGAAGCCACGATCACGGCCGGGGTCATGTCGCGACCGTAGCGCCGCGTGCGTGCGGCCGGGTCAGGACGCGCGCCCCGGGTACATGCGCCGAGGGTCCGCGCGCCCCAGGGTGGAAGAGCGCCTGGGACGAGGGGGCGCGGCGCGGCTGGATCTGGAGTCCTCGTAGCGTGAGCATGTGCCTGACGACGTGCTCGCGCCCCTGATCGACCTCGCCCGCGTCGCGGAGGCCGTGGACCGGGCGCGCGCCGCCGTCGACGCGATCCTGTGGGACCGGGCCGTCCGGTCGCGCATCGCCGAGGTCGTCGCCGCGTCGCGCCTGCGCGGGGGATGGGCGTCGGCCGCCATCGACGGCGCGGAGGTGCGACCCGACGCTCTCGTGTCCGGCGACGCCCTCGACGACTCCCCCATGGGTCGTGTGGTGGCGGCGTCGCTGGCGCTGCAGGCTGAGATCCCGCGCCAGGTCGACGTGCTCGACCGGGCTCCGCTTCAGGTGCTGTCGCGACTGCACGCCGTCGTCGCGGCCGGCTTCGTCGAGCCCTCCGCCCGCGGTCGGCTGCGGGTCGACGGCGTCGCCGACGATCCGCTGCGGCTCGGGCCGGTGCCCAGCGCGGTCGAGGCGTCCCAGCGGATGACCGGGCTCGCCGCGCTGCTCACCCGGCCGACGTCGGCACCGGCTCTCGTCGTCGCGGCCGTGGCGCACGCCGAGGTGGCCGTGACCCGTCCGTTCGGGTGGGGCTCGGGGCTGGTGGCGCGGGCAACGACACGCGTCGTCCTGGCGGCGCGGGGGCTGGACCCCGACGGCGTCACGGTTCCCGAGGCAGGGTTGTTCGCGGCCGGTCGGGCGGCATACGCCGAGGCCCTGCGCGGATACGCGAGCGGCGACGCGGACGGTGTCGCGCGGTGGCTGGTCCTGCACGCCGACACGGTGCGGGTGGGCGCGGAGGAATCACGGCGGATCCACACCGACCTCGCCTGATCACCGACGTCGCCCCAGGTGGGGCGTCGCCCCGGGTCGGATGTCGCGCCCCGCGGACCGCGAACGGCCCGGACCGCGAAAGCCCCGGACAGCGAACGACGCCCCTGGGGAGCAGAGGCGCCGTCGCCAGCGCGACAACCTGGGTTATCAGTGCGCCAGCGAGAATGTCCGGCCGGGTGCGCGTGCCGCCTTCCCGGCTCAAGACGCCCGTTACGTGGGTTGATCGCCGCGTGGGTGCCCGAGGTGCCGTGCTCAGTCCGAGGTGCTGTGGTTCGCGGTGCCTTCCGTGAGTGCCACCTCCCGCGAGGGAGCTTGCGTCTGTTCTACGCCGATCTCGCGGGTAGTGAAAGACCCCTCACCTCTTGACTTTTCGGTGATCAAGGAGTCGGACAGGGGTCACCCGGGGGTCGGCGCCGCAGGCGCGTCGTGAGGGGCGGGTGGCCGTCAGCGCGCGCTCCAGCCGTCTGCGCCCATGGACTCGGGTGTGAGGTCGGGGCAGGCCCGGCGAACTGCCTCGGCCAGGAGGTGGTCGGTCACCCTCGCCCGGACGGGATACGTGCCGTGAGCGGTCGAGATGCGAAGGTTCAGCGTCGGCGGCAGGACGTACCCGATGGGACAGAAGATGTGCAGCGTCGTGGTGATGGCCGCACTGCCGCGTGTGACCGGCACGCCGACCTCCTCGAAACGGGTGGTCGTGCTGCTACCGACGACGTCGCCATGATGAGGGCTTGAGACACCAGCAAGGACAGTGGATCCCGACGTCGCCACCGAGAAGGACGTGCGCACGAGGGCATCGGACGTACCGATGGTCGTCGCATCCGTCGACACGGCCGCCGCGGTCAGCGTGACCGTCGTCCGCGGTGCTCCCGCACAGACGAGTGCAAGGGCGGCATCGACGATCCGTCGTTGGTCGTCGTCCCAGCGGCTCCCGGCGAAGAGCCGTGCGCGGTCGCCGATCGTCAGCGACATCGCGATCCCCGGAACGAGGACGGGTCTCGACCCGGGAGCCCGGGCCGGCAGGGGAAGCAGCGGCGTGGCCGGGTCGGTGCAGTCGCCGACGGTGAGGTCGACCTGCCAGCGCATGCTCGTCGCTGCGTCGATGACCCATCGGCGGGGGATCGGCTGGACCGTGTCGGTGACGTCCAAGCTCTGCACCAGAGCTGTGACCGGGAGTCCGAAGTCGTTGCGCAGCATCAGCTCGAGCCGCACCGTCCTGCTGGTCGCAACTGCTGTCGCGGTGAGCCCGGTCGTCACCAGGTCGGTGGTGGCCCGCTGCTGAAGGCACGTGCTGGCCACGGTCGCGGCCCAGCCCGCCTGGGAGTCCGGCGTCGGCAGGAGGCCCACGACCTGGCGTCCGTAGGCATCGGTGCGCGAGACGCGTAGCCAGAAGTCGCCCGGGTCCGACGTGACGGTGGCGCTGTCGTGGCAGTCGACGACGGCGTTCACGTCCACGCCAGCTGCTTCCGCTCCGACGCTCCGGCTCGGCTGGCTCACGGTCGAGGCGCGGACGCCCGGGCCGACGAGCCCGAGGATCTCGACGACGTCACCCGGCGAGCTCGGGACGACGCGGTAGGCGGCGCGGAACACTCCGGAGGGTAGGGCCGCGACCCCGACGACCGTCGTGCCGACGGCGAGCCCGCGAAGGCCGGTGTCCGTGGCGATCTCGACGATCGTGGCGCGCACGACCGGGTCGAGGGCGGGGGGTCGGGACACCGCGGCGACGACCCCCACGCAGGTGGCCGCTGCAACCACGGCCGTCGCTGCGCCGACACCGACCCGGTGACGCCACATCCAGGGGGCGTCATCCGGGTGCTCGTAGCGGGCGGCCCAGCCGTTGCGGTCGTCATGACCCCGGTCGAGGTCGGTCGTGTGCGCCCGCCCCGCACCGCTGTCAGCACCGCCCGCGACCTCGCCGAGCCCGTCGAGCTCGAGGCGCTCGGAATCGTCGGTGCTCATGGTGGGTGGTCGGCTCAGGAGGTCAGGAGGGGCGTCGTCGGATCGGGCTGGCCCGCCGTCCCGAGAACAGTCCAGCCTGCTCCTGCGGCGTCCGCGGGCAGGACGGCCGGGCACTCCGTCAGGTAGGCCCGCGCGATCCGGTCGTCGCCCAGTACCGCGCGCGCCGGGTAGGACCGCCCGTTCCTGGTGAGGGTCAGCTGCACCTCGGGTGGCCCGGCCGCACCGTTGCCGCACTGGATGGTCCAGTCGATGGATACGACGGCCTTTCCACTGACGACCGCCTTGGTCGCGCTGGTCAGCCAGGGAACCACCCCGCTGGCGAGGTCGTAGAGGGACTCGCCACTGGACACCTGCACGTGCGACCCCGACGTCGTCACCTCGACGCTCAACCGGAGCACTGTCGTCGACGGGTCCGCGGTGCGGGCCACTGCCGCGGCGACGACCGCGGCCGGTGCGGTCGACGCGCGGAGAACGCGTGCGCTCGCCGCCGGATGGCCCGCGCAGATCCGGTCGAACCCCGACTGGATCTCCCGCTGCGTCGCTGCAGGCCAGGTCGCGAGTGTCGTGGAGTAGACACCCTGCTGGGTCGAGTCCCCAGGCGGGTCGAGCTGCGTCGAGAGCTGCAGCCCGTCGGCCGGGGCCCGCTCGTGCGGCTGTGCGCCGTAGGCGACGTAGGGACGTGTGAGGGACGGGGCCGCACAGTCGGTGAGGGTCACTGCGACAGGGATCTCGCCGCTCGCGCCAGCAGGGACCGTGATCGTCGTTGGCCAGACGAAGACTCCCGCGGTCGTGAGGTAGTCGGTGACCACGACGCCACGATCGAGTGCGTTGTGGACCGGGATCGTGAGGACGACGCCGCCGTGCGCGTCATCGGCGGCGACCGTGACGGTGCCCGTGGTCACGCCGCTGTACAGACGCTCGGTCCCGCACGTGCTGGCGATGCTCTGCAGCCACAGTGCCGTGTCGGCGGCGGGGAGCGGGAGCGTGCCCGCGGTCGCGCGGCCGTAGGCATCGGTTCGCGTCACCTGGAGGTTCAGGGCGCCGGGGGAGGCCGCGATCGCAGCCGGGTCGTCGCACCCCAGGATCGCGACGACGTCGACGCTCGTGGAGGGAGCCGGTGGCCCGGACTCCTCGGGGTGGATCGAGCTGGACCCGATGCCCGCCCCGGTGAGCCCGATGACGGTGATCACGTCGCCGGGTGTCCTCGGCGTGACGGTGAACGTCTGCGCCAGCAGCTGCTGGTTCGTGTCGCCGACGGTCAGGGCGTTGTAGCCGAAGGTCGCCGTCTCCACGTCGGCCGCGATCGTCAGGTCGACCGAGGGTGGGCGAGCACGCACCCAGGTCGTGGCTCCCGCGCCGCCGAGGACGACGACGGCCGTCGTGAGGGCGAGGACGACGCGGTGCCGCCGTACGCATGGGGTGACGCCGGCCGCCTCGAGGCGCTCGCCCCACGTGGCGGAGCCGACGCCCTCGAGGAGCTCGGCCCGCACCGGCGGCCGGGGGGAGCCCAGGCGGGAGGCGTGGTCGATGACGTCGCCGAGCTCGTCGAGCTCGAGGCGCCCGTCAGCGTCGCCCACTGCATCCCCGCATGGCGGCAGGGTACGTCCTCATCTGGAGCCGGGCATGCGTGCGTGGGAGCCGGGCAGCGGGATCGTCACGGTGGTGACGCCGCACGCCCGCGCCACCGCACGGGTCAGCTCGGCGGTGTCGAGGGGTACCTCGAAGGGGTGCACCGAACGATCGGCTCCCACGACGCGGACGGCTAACGTGCTCGGGGCCGCGTCGAATACATCGGCGCAGCTCGTGCCGCTGAACAGCACGGGCAGGCGGCCTGCTCCTCCGTCGAGCTGGGTCGGTGCCATCGCCCAGGCGACCCCGGGCACGATGCTCTCCGTCGTCGCGAGCACGGACCCCTGACCGGCCGCCGGGCCGGAGAAGTGCTCGCGGCCGACCGTGATCCCGACGCCGTTCGTCCGGAACGAGTACGTGCCCGTGACGACCCAGCTCCCGTCGGCGGCCACGGCGGCCTCGGCGTCGATCGGGGCCACGGTCAGGGTGGGGCGCCCCGCGCACGCGGTGCCGGCGAGCTGTCGACCCAGGGCCTCCACCGTCGACGGGATGGCATAGGACGAGAGGGCGCTGGAGGGGCCGAGCCACAATCGCAGGGTCAGGCCGGGACCGCCGACGAGGTCGGAGCTGCCGAGGCCGCCTACGGGGTTGGGCAGGACGTTGAGGCTGTCGAACCGCGGGAGCGCGGAGCAGTCGTGCACCAGGACCCGTGTGACGAGGGTCGCCGTGGCACCCGGAGGAACGGCGGCCGTCGGCGAGAGGTCGACCTCCACACCGGAGGTGGTGCTCCGGGCCGTCGACATGGAGATCGGCAGGCCGGAGGTGTTGCGGACCGTGACTGCCAGGCCGGCCACGGACGATCCGGGCTCCGGCGTCAGGACGATGCGGTCCACCACCACGGCCGAGGGCACCGCCGTCATGAGGCAGTGTTCGCGGACCGCGATGTCGATGGCCGTCGTCGCCGGTCCGAACGGCGCGAGGGACTGCACGGCGTCGCCCGTCGCTTCGGTACGGCGCACCAGCAGACCGTACGACGACGACGCTGCTGACGCGATCGCCCTGTCCTCACAGCCGATCCGGGCGCTCACCGTGACGGGTACCGGGGCTGTGCCCGTCACCGCGGCGGCGTCGACACCCACCGGGGTGAGCCCCGGCCCGACGATGCCGACGACGTCGATCCGGTCCGCTGGGACGCCCGCGGTCGCCGAGTAGGCGACCGACAGGACGCCGTCGTCACCGACGCGAGGTCCGCCGATGTCGTTGCCAGGGAGCACGGCATTGAGGAGAGCGAGGGGCGCGACGGGGGGTGGCGGGTCCGGCCGGGACACCCACCAGCCGCCGGCCGTGAGCGTCACGACGGCGACGGCCATCCCCAGTGCGACCGGGCGGCGATGACGTCCTACCCACGGCGCGGCCGTCGTCCCGACCCAGGTGTCGAGGGCCGTGTGCGCGAGGGCGTCGGTGGCGTCAGGGTCGGCGAGGTCGATGGCGGGGGCGGGAGATGCGTGGCCTCGTGGGCCGGCCGTGTCGAGGGTCTCGACGACCGCCCCGCTGTCGTCGAGCTCGAGCCGACCCTCGTCGGTCATCCGGCGCCCATGCGACGACGGTAGCCGCGGCCGGGCCGCCCGGCACCAGGAGCGACCAGCCCCCGCGCCTGCCGGGCCCGCCGGCACGGCCAGCTCACTGCCTGATCAACGCAGTGGCGGTCTCGCCGCACAGTCGAGCGAGGGCGACGCGCAGTGCCTCGCCGGAGAGGTCGACGAGGTAGGGACGCCGCACGCCGGGGTCGCTGAAGCCGACGAGAGCCACGCTCAGGCGGGGCGGACCCGAGCTCAGCAGGTCGATGCATCGAGGCAGTAGCCACATGGCGTGCAGCACCCCCTCGCCATCCGTGAGCTGCACCGGGTTGTCGATGGCCGTCACCATCCCCGAGGCGGTCCGTCCGAGGCTGTCGATCACGATCGTGACGGCGTCCCGGGCGCTCATCCGCACCACCAGCTCGACCAGGCCCCCGGACGATGCCCCCGACCCGCCGTGGATGATGGCCTGCTCGACCACGGCGCCGGGCGTCGGGCTCGCACACGCCGCCGTGAAGGCCCGCGCGATCTCGGCAAGGGCGGCGCGGCTCACGGGCACCCGGAACGTCGGTCCGTTGTCGATGCCAGCCGGCGGAGCCCCCGATGTCGCCGCGGCCCGGACCTCGAGACCGTCGGCCAGGGCGGCGATCGGCTGCCCGCAGTCCTGGGGGTAGAGCTGGGCCAGGACGTGTCCGGTGGCGTGGGGGCCGACCTCCGCGGGCGTCCCGCCCTTCACGAGGGAGGGCAGACCCAGGGTCGAGACGCGCAGCCGGTGCCAGGCCTGTCCGGAGGTGTTCGCGACCGTCAGGTCGAGGTCGGCGCCGACCAGACCCGGCACCCGGGTCGCGGTGGCGGACACCACCTCGAGGTCGCGGGCGGCGGCCTGTTCGAGGCAGGTCCGGGCTACCAGCTGCAGCAGCTGCTGCGACCCGACCAGCGGCACGGGGTCCACGCGCGTCTCGCCCTCGGGCGCCGTGCGCCGGACCTCGACGGCGTAGTCGTCCGCCGATGCGGCCAGGACGGCCTCGCTCGAACCCGGCGCGGCGCAGTCGAGGGTCGCCGAGACGCTCACCTGCTCGTCGGTCTTCGTCGTGTCGATGAGCGTGGCCGCGCCGCGAGCCGGGGCCAGCCCTGGCCCGGTGAGTCCGAGGAGCTCGACGCGGACGCCGCGACGCTCGACCGACGCGACGGCCACCGACTCCGTGAGCGCGGTGCCGGCGCCGTTGCGGACGCCGAGGGTCACCTGCGTCCGATCGGGCCCGCTGCTCTTGATGAGAAGCCGGGGCTCGTCGGGCAGCGGCACCGGCCGGGTGAGCTGCCAGGCGGTCCCGACGGTGACGACCAGGGCTGCGGCGAGCGTGCCGGCGAGCAGCCCGCGCCGGTGGCGGCGGGTCCACCGGCCGACGCTGGTCCGGTCCAGGGCGGCGTTGAGCCGCTCGGACACGAGCCGGTGATCGGGGTCCTCCCCGATGACGTCGAGGTCCTGGGGTGCGTCGAGGTGGTCGAGATCGAGACGTCCGTCGAGCGGGTCGGCGAACCGCTTGTCGACCTCGGGTGCGCGCAACGGCCCACTACCGGGACGGTGGGCCGCGGTCATGGCGTCGTCCTACGCGGAACCACGGCGGCGGCTGGCGTACCAGGCGACACCGAGCGCCACGGTCGCGGCGCCGACCCGGAGCGCGGTGCGGCGGTGCTGGGCGGTGTTGATGTCGGTGAGGCGCTGGCGCACGGTCCGCATCGCCACCGGGCGGGCGAAGTCCACGACCGGCCAGTCGCGCTCGCCGGCGATCTTGCGCAACGCTGCGTCCGGGTTCACGCACACCGGATGGCCGACCGTCTCGAGCATCGGGAGGTCGGTGAGGGAGTCGGTGTAGGCGTAGGAGTCGGCAAGGTCATAGCCGTTCTCCTCGGCCAGGGCGCGCATGGCGTCGGCCTTCCCCTCGCCATAGGCGTAGAAGAGGATCTCGCCGGTGTACTTCCCGTCGAGGATCTCCACCTGCGTGCCGAGCGCCCGGTCGACGCCGAGGCGCTCGCCGATCGGCTCGACGATCTCGGTGCCCGACGAGCTGATGATGATGACGTCGCGCCCGGCCTCCTTGTGCTCCTCGATGAGGTCGACCGCCTCCTCATAGACCATCGGGTCGACGATCTCGTCGAGGGTCTCGGTGACGATCTGGCGGACCGTCTCGACGTCCCAGCCGGTGATCAGGGCGGACATGTAGTGCCGCATCTGCTCCATCTGGTCGTGATCGGCGCCGGACACCAGGAAGGAGAACTGCGCGTAGGCGCTCTTGAGGACGTCGGCGCGGCCGAGGAGGCCGCCCTTGTAGAAGGGGCGCGCGAACGCCAGGGAGCTCGACTTCGCGAGGATCGTCTTGTCGAGGTCGAAGAAAGCGGCCGATCGGGTCATGGTCCGATGGTAGGCGCGTTCAGTCACGCCCGGACTGCACGGGCGGCCGACGGTCGTCCCCAGGCAGCGGCGGGGCGTGTCGTCCCCAGCTGTGCGGGCGCGCCGGCGGCGGGGGTCGGTGCTGGTGCGGATCGTCGCGGGCATGACCGCCTCCGGCCGACCTCTGCTGCTCACCCGCGATCGCGACCTCCTCGACGACGTGCGTCGCCTCGCCGTCGCCGCCGGTGTCGTGCCGGACGTCGCGGCGTCCGCGGCCGACGGCCGGCGGCTGTGGTCCTCCGCATCGGTCGTCGTCGTGGGCGACGACGTCGTCGCCGAGCTCTCGGTGGCGGGGCTGGGCCGCCGCCCCGACGTCCTGGTCGCGACGTTCTCGGCGGACTCCGACGCGCCGTGGTCCTCGGCCCTCGCGCTGGGCGCGGAGCGCGTCGTGTCGCTGCCGTCGGGCGAGGGCTTCCTCGTGGAGCGGCTGGCCGCGGGAGGCGCCGGCGCGCGGTCGAGGGCCGTCGTGATCGGCGTCGTGGGCGGCGCAGGCGGTGCGGGCGCCAGCGTGCTGTCCGCCGCCCTGGCGATCGCTGCGGGGCGTCTCGGTCACGACGTCGTCCTCGTCGACACCGACCCCGGGTCCGGCGGCCTCGATCTCGTGCTGGGGGCCGAGGACGAGCCGGGTGCCCGGTGGTGCGACCTCGCGGCCGTGACCGGGCTGCTCGCGCCCGAGGCGCTGCGCGCGGCACTTCCCGCGGCCCACGGGGTCCACCTCTTGTCCGTCGACCGGTCCGAGGCTGCGGAGCCGATCCCCTTCGGCGCGGTTCCCGCCGTCGTCGATTCGGCCGTCCACGCCTACGACGTCGTGGTGCTCGACCTCCCGCGCTCGCACCCCGAGCTGCTCGACACGCTCGCCTCCCGGTGCGACGTGGTGCTCCTCGTGGCCACCCCCGACGTGCGCGGGGCGTCGGCGAGCCGCCGCCCGCTCGCGGCCCTGCTCGAGCGAGCCGAGGTGCGCCTTGTCGTGCGCCAGGTGCCCCGCGCCGGTCTCGACCCCGACCAGCTCGCCGAGTGGCTGGGTCTCGAGATCGCCGCCGAGATCGCGCACGAGCCCGCGCTCACCGCAGCCCTCGACCGCGGCGACCCGCCCGGTCTGCGGGCCAGGTCCCGGCTCGGGCGCACCGCCGCGGACCTCATGTCGGTCCTGGTGCCGCGATGAGTCTGGATCCCACGGTCCTCGACCGCGTGCGCTCCCAGCTCGTGGCCGGCGGCCGGATCCCGACCGAGGCCGATGTCGTCGCCGCCCTTCGAGCCGACGGCGTCCTGCTCGGCGCCGACGTCCTGCTCGCGGAGGCCGAGCGGATGCACGGCGAGCTCGCCGGCGCCGGGCCGCTCACCCGGCTGCTGCGCGACCCCCTCGTGACCGACGTCCTCGTGACGGGTCCGGACTCCGTCTGGGTCGACCGTGGCGCCGGCGTCGAGGCCGTTGACGTGCGCTTCGCCGACGACGCGGCCGTCCGTCGTCTCGCCCAGCGGTTGGCGGCGTCGTGCGGGCGCCGCCTCGACGACGCGTCGCCGTATGTCGACGCCCGGCTGCCCGACGGCACCCGCCTCCACGCCGTGCTGGCGCCGGTCGCGGTGTCCGGCACGTGCCTGTCGCTGCGCGTCCCCCGTCGCCAGGCCTTCACCCTGGCCGACCTTGCC
>JBBRAQ010000035.1:0-40550 GCA_038206635.1 Candidatus Nanopelagicales bacterium
TCGGCGAGTGGTTCGGGTTCGACGACGCCGTCGGGTTCGGCGAGTGGTTCGGGTTCGACGACGCCGTCGGGTTCGGCGAGTGGTTCGGGTTCGACGACGCCGTCGGGTTCGGCGAGTGGTTCGGGTTCGACCACGCCGTCGGGTTCGGGTACGCCGACAGGCAGCGGGACGGGGACACCGACCGGAAGCGGCACGCCGACCGGCGGCACCTCCACCGGCACACCGTCCACGAGCCAGCCCGGCACCGGGTCCTCGACTCCGAGCCCGGGCACCGTGCTCCCGCGGACCGGTGGTAGCGGTCTCGACCTGGCGGGCCTGGGAGCGGCCCTGCTCGCGCTCGGCGGCGTCACGCTGGTCGCCACCCGCCGCCGCGGAACGCACCACTGACAGCAACGGCGGCCGGCCGTCCGGCACCGCAACGCCTCGAGGGCCGCTCACCGCATCACGCGGTGAGCGGCCCTCGACGTTGAGGGCGGGACGCTGGCGTTCAGCGAGCGCCGGTACGGAGTGAGCGGACGGAGTCCGGCGACGCAGGGCTGGGACCGCCGGCGGGTCAGGCCGTGACCGTGACCGAGGCCGTGGCTTCCGTCGACTGCAGGTGCTCGGCGACCAGCGCGCACGCCGTGCCCAGGGCGGCGAACTCCCGCTCGGAGAGCTGGTCGACGAGGTGCTCGCGGACGCCCGCGACGTGTGTCGGCGCGGCGGTCACGAGGCTCTGCCAGCCGAGCTCGGTGAGGACGGCGTTTGCCCCCCGCCGGTCGCTCTCGCAGGCCTCACGGGCCACCAGCCCGGCACGCTCGAGCCGGTCGACCTGATGGGAGAGCCGGCTACGGCTGGCGAGGGTGTGGTCGGCGAGCTGGCTCATCCTCAGCCGGCGCTCGGGCGACTCCGAGAGACGAACGAGGATCTCGTAGTCGGCCATCGTCAACCCGTGCGCGCTCTGCAGCTCTCGGGAGAGCCGCTCCTGGAGAAGCGTCGTCGCGGCGATGTAGGCGCGCCAGTACCCCTGCTGCTCAGCAGTCAGCCACTCGGTCATGGACCGAGCCTACGCCGTTGGGCAGATAATTGAAAGACGGATTACCTTGTGGTCCGCGTCACGCGTCGAGGTCCCAGAGGCGCACTCCACCGACGATCCCTGCGGTGTTGTCGACGATGCGCGCGTGCGTCGGGAGCTGCTCGGGGTCGAGGTGCTTGGCGTTGCCGCCGCCGAGGTAGATCGTGTCGAAGAACAGGAACCGTTCGTAGGCCGCGATGGCCTTGACGACGCGCTTGCCCCAGCGCATGTTGCCGATGTCCTTGCGCGACAGGTTCCCCAGCTGCTCCTCGAAGGTCTGGTCCTTGCGGAAGGGGGCGTGGCCGCCCTCGATGTGCGGCAACAGCCTCCCGTCGAGGAACAGCGCCGTGCCGACCCCGGTGCCGAGAGTCATGACGAACTCGAACCCCTCGCCCCGGACGACGGCGCAACCCTGCACGTCGGCGTCGTTGGCGACCTTGACCGGAACCCCGAACGCCGCCGACAGCGCGGCGACCAGGTCGTAGCCCCGCCAGGCCTTCTCCAGGACGGGGTCCGCGTCGCCGTCGTACGTGGTGCGCGACAGCGACGGGATGTTGCGGACCCGGCCGTTGCGTACGAGGCCGGGGAAGCCCACGGAGACCCGGTGGTGGACGCCGAGGTGCGCGGTGAGCGAGACGAGGGAGGACACGAGCAGCTCGGGCGAGCAGGGGTACGGGGTCTCGACGCGGACGCGGTCGGTCAGCATCACTCCCTCGGGGTCGATCACCGCAGCCTTGAAGCCGCTGCCGCCGATGTCGATGGCGAGCGTCCGGACGTCGTCGGGCCACCCGAGAGGATGCGTCGCTGTCGTCATGACGGTCAGGCTATTGGAGTGCCGGACCTGAAGGCGGACTGCCCCTGTCAGGGCAGGGTAAGAATCTCCACCCCGGACTCCGTCACCAGCACCGTGTGCTCGAACTGGGCGGAACGGCGTAGATCGGCGGTGACGATCGTCCAGCCGTCGGACCACATCCGCCAGTCGTAGGTACCGAGGGTCAGCATCGGCTCGATCGTGAACGTCATGCCGGGCTCGAGGATCGTCGTCGCCGCCGGGTCGTCGAAGTGCGGCACGACGAGCCCGGAGTGGAACGCCGTCCCGATCCCGTGGCCGGTGAAGTCGCGCACGACGCCGTAGCCGAACCGTCGGGCGTAGGACTCGATGACCCGGCCGACGACGCCGAGCTCACGACCCGGCGCGACCGCGTTGATCCCGCGGGCCGTGGCCTCACGGGTGCGCTCGACGAGAAGACGCGACTCCTCGTCAACCTCACCGACGAGGTAGGTGGCGTTGGTGTCGCCGTGGACGCCGTTGATGAACGCGGTGATGTCGATGTTGCAGATGTCGCCCTCGCGCAGGACGGTCGAGTCGGGGATGCCGTGGCAGATGACCTCGTTGAGCGACGTGCACAGCGACTTCATGAAGACCGGTCCGCGACCGCCGCCCGGGTAGCCGAGGGTCGAGGGATAGGCGTTGTGGTCGCAGAGGAACTCGTGGCCGACGCGGTCGAGCTCGTCGGTGGTGACACCGGGACGGATCGCGCGACCGACCTCGTCGAGCGCCTGGGCGCCGATTCGCCCCGCGATGCGCATGCGCGCGATCGTGTCGGCGTCCTTGACCTCCGAGCCGGTGTAGCGGGCTGCGCGCTGCTGACCGACGTACTCCGGTCGTGGGATGTGCGGCGGCACGGCACGCATCGGGCTGATGATCCCGGGCTCGAGTGGCATGGTGGTGAGTCTAGGAGCAGTCCGGCATCGCCGCCGAACGCGCCGCACGACGTCGAGGAGGATCCGTGTCCGTGGAGGAGTGGTGGTTCAACCTGCGAACGCAACAGGTGGAGATGGGGCAGGGTGACCCGAACGCCGAACGGCTCGGGCCCTATGCGTCTCGCGCGGAGGCGGAGGGCGCGCTCGACCGGATGAAGGAGCGCAACGAGACGTTCGACCGGGCCGACGACGACTGATCGCTGCGCGCTGGACGCCCCGTTCGTCGAGGCGACGTCAGAGAAACGCGGAACGCCCGACACCGCAAGGTGTCGGGCGTTCCGTCGTGCTGGTGGGTCAGGCCTTCTTCGCGACGCGACGGACCGGGGCCTTCTTCGCCGCAACCTTGCGCGGCGCCGCCTTGGTGGCGGGAGCCTTCTTGGCGACGGTGCGCTTGACCGGAGCCTTCTTGGCAACGGCCTTGGTGGCGGGAGCCTTCTTGGCGACGGTGCGCTTGGCCGGTGCCTTCTTGGCAACCGCGCGCTTGGCCGGAGCCTTCTTGGCCGGTGCCTTCTTCGCAACGACCTTCTTCGCCGGTGCCTTCTTCGCAACGGCCCTCTTGGCCGGTGCCTTCTTCACTGCTGCCTTCTTGGCCGGAGCCTTCTTGGCAGCAACCTTGCGTGCCGGGGCCTTCTTGGCCGCGACCTTCTTCGCGGTGGTCTTAGCAGCCGCCACGATGCCTCCCTGAGTCGTCTTCCAGTCTTGATGCCGGAAGCTTTCATTCGAACTGTGTCAGAGCGTGACAGATTGTTGGCGGATGTTCGAGTCGTACGCCAAGTTCGTGTCGCGCGCGTGGTATCCCCGAAGGCCTTGGTCTACCGCGTCATCCATCGTTCGGCGACGTGTCCTCGTCTCGCGAGCGACGCACGTCGGCGACGTGGGGCGACGTACGAACGTCATACCTCCACATCGACGGTAGCGCTGCTGCGAGTGCGAGAACCCCTGCAGCACATAGGATTCCGCCGGAGGCGATCGAGATGGCCAAGCCGCGCGACTGGGCAACGAGGCTGACGCGGGCGTTGCCGAGCTGCGGTCCGATCGCGTAGGACAACATCTCGATTCCGGCCAGTCGACCGCGCAGCTCGTCGGGGATCGACTGATTCCAGATCAACATTCGGAATACGCCGCTCACCATGTCCAACGCGCCAGCGAGGACGAGGAACACCAACGCGAGTGCGAGCGACCCCGAGGTCCCGAAGCCCGCGATCGCGAGTCCGTAGAGCGATGCCGCGACGACGATCGCGCGCCCATGACGATGCACGCGCGTCGTCCACCCACTCGTCAACGACGCGATGGTCGCGCCGATGGCAGACGCCGCGTAGAGCAGTCCGAGAGCCCATGGTGCGTCGTACTTGGCTGCGACGAACGGGAACACGGCCCACGGGAAGGCCAGCACCATCGCGATCGTGTCGACGGCGTACGTGCCGAGAAGATCCTTGCGGCTCCACGCGTAGCGCACGCCCTCGGCGATCGACGACAGGCCCGGCGTCCCCTCGTCGGACACGCGACCGCGACTGCGCAGCCGGAGGAGGAACAGGACCGATACGGCGAAGGAGACGACGTCGATTCCGTAGGCGACCGCGACACCGAGATAGCTCGCGACCACTCCGGCGAGGGACGTGCCGACGATGAACCCGACGCTCCAACGCAGCGACATGAGCGCGGCGGCACCCGCTAGCGCGTCGTGGTCGACGACCTGCGGGACGAGAGCCTCGAGTGAGGGACGTTGCAGGGAGTCACAGACTGCGGCGAGGGCGCCGACGACGAACAGGACCCAGACCCGCGGCGACGGGAGCACCGCGTTGATGAGGAGGAGCAGGGAACAGACGCCGGCGCCGATCTCCGAACCGAGGATCAGCAGCCGACGGTCGAGGTGATCGGCGAGGGCGCCGCCCCAGAGGCCGAAGACCAGGATCGGGAGGACCTCGACGAGCCCGATCAGACCGACGACGACGAATGACCCGGTCAGCTGCTGAGCCTGCAGCGGCACGGCGACGAAGGTGAACATCGACCCGAGGTAGGACACGACGCCCGAGGCGAACAGGAGGCGGAAGTCGCGGGATGCCCGCAGGGGCGACACGTCCAGCCGCCAGCGTCGGGCGGCTGCTCCGGTATCGGTCTCGGTCACGGACGTCGAGTCTGGGCTGTGCCAGGGGCAGCCCGCACCTGCATTTCGTCACAGCGGCCACCGGCGGTGGTCACCAGTCGCGTGTGACCGGCGTGCCTTGGATCCCGTCGAGCACCCGCGCGAGACGGTCGCGGAAGCCGCGGCGCTGGTCGCCGGAGGTCGGGCGCAGCCCCTGGTCCTCGCCGGCGGCCGTGGACACGAGGTGCTGCACGGTGTCGAAGGAGACGTCGGGCAGGGCGAGGTCGACGTCGGAGAGCCCGGCGAGCTGCAGGCCCAACGCCAGGCCGGATGGCTCTCCCACGGCGGTGAGTCCCCTCGAGGGGACGATGAGCTGCTCGTGCGCCAGTCCGGCGAGGTCGCTGTCGCCCGTGTCGATCGCGAGCAGCGTCGCCCCGCTACGGCGAGCGTCCGCGAGCCGCTCGAGGAGGGCCTCGGTGGGATCGTCGGGTGCCACGATGAAGAGCGTCTCGCCCCGGCGCGCTGCCTCGAGGCGCTCGAGCCCGTAGGAGAGGTGTTCCGGCGCACCGGGCGCCGGCGACCAGCGGATGAGTGTCGGCGACAGGGTGGGGATACCGGCGTAGCGGGATTCGTCGTCGAGGTGGGCCGCGAGGTGCCAAGGTTCCTGCGTCGGTGTCCCGACCAGCAGCAGCCCGTCGCCGGAGTCGGTGGAGCGACGCAGGGACCGGGCGAATCCGCGTGTGCGGTCGACCCACCCGGTGCTCGACAGGACATCGCGAAGCAGGCTCACGCGTGAAGAATCCACGGGGGCATCGTGCCTCACCGGGAGCCCGACTGGTTGGATGCGCACCATGACCGAGACCGCCGAGCCGCAGAACGCCACCCCAGCCGTCACCCCTTCGGCGGATGAGCTGCCCGATGTCTCGGGGCTCGTGGTGGGAGTGCTGGGAGGCACCGGCGAGCAGGGCCGGGGACTCGCCCTGCGTCTCGCCGTCGCGGGCCAGCGTGTGGTCATCGGCTCGCGTGCCGCCGAGCGCGCCGCGACTGCGGCCGCGGAGATCGGGCACGGAGTGACCGGTGCCGACAACGCCGGCTGCGCCGCTGCCTCCGACGTCCTCATCGTCGCCGTGCCGTACGTCGGTCACCGCGAGCTGCTCGTGGCCCTGACCGTCGGGCTCGAGGGCAAGATCGTCATCGATTGCGTGAACCCGCTCGGCTTCGACAAGCAGGGCGCCTACGGGCTCGTGGTCGAGGAGGGATCCGCGGCTCAGCAGGCTGCGTCGGTGCTGCCTGGCTCGCGCGTGGTCGGGGCGTTCCATCACGTGTCGGCGGTGCTGCTGCTCGACGAGAGCATCGAGACGCTCGACACCGATGTCCTCGTCGTGGGTGATGACCGCGGTGCCACCGACATCGCGCAGGCCCTCGCGGCACGGATCCCCGGGATGCGGGGCATCTTCGCCGGTCGGCTCCGCAACGCCGGTCAGGTCGAGGCCATGACCGCCAACCTCATCTCGGTGAACCGTCGGTACAAGGCCCACGCGGGGCTCCGGGTCACCGACGTCTGACCCCGTCTCCGGCCCCGTCCGCGACCGCGCCGACGACCGTCGTGGGACGGCGTCGGGAAGTCGGAGTCGGCCGCCAGCCCGTCGTCGACTCGCCGATGGCCTTCGCGGCTGGCGGGGCGCACTGTGGAGCCCGCATGACGAGCACACACACGGCGTTCCCGGCCTCGCCGACGCGCAGACTCTGGTCGTCGGCCGTCCCGATGGTGCGGCGAGGACGCCGACGCACAGGAGCGGAGCCGCCGAGCGCGCGCGTCCCGTGACGGTTCCTCTGAGCCACGAGGACGCTGTCGACCTGGTCGACGCCGGCGCCCTACGGTGCTCGCTACGCCGCTACGCCGCTGCGCCGCTTGTCGCGCAGGCGGCCTCACGTCGCGGACGAGGTCAGCGGCTCCCATCCGATGGCCGGGCCAGCCCAGCGCCGACCAGGCCGAGGTCCCGCCCGAGCGCACTTCCGACACCAGCAGCCGGCGGGAGACACCTCGGCGTCGCCGCTACTCGTAGGTGTGCTCGGCCGCGGGGTAGGCGCCACTGACGACGTCGTCGGACCACGCCCGGGCCGCTCCGAGGAGCACGCCGTGCAGGTCGGCGTACTTCTTCACGAACTTCGCGGTGCGCCCCGGGGTGAGCCCGGCCATGTCCTGCCACACGATGACCTGCGCGTCGGTCGCGCCGCCGGCGCCGATCCCGATGGTCGGGATGGTGAGGGTCTCGGTGACCATCGCCGCGAGGTCGGCGGGGACGACCTCCAGCACGACGGCGAAAGCACCGGCCGCCTGCAGCGACTTGGCGTCCTGCACGAGCCGGACGCCGTCCTCACCGCGACCCTGGACGCGGTAGCCGCCGAAGGCATGCACGGACTGCGGCGTGAGCCCGAGATGAGCCATGACCGGGACGCCGGACGAGGCGAGCAGCTCCACCTGCGGGAGCACGCGTGCACCGCCCTCGAGCTTGACCGCGTGGGCGCCGCCCTCCTTCATGAACCTGGCAGAGGTCTCGAGCGCCTGGGCGGGGGAGGCCTGGTAGGTGCCGAAGGGGAGGTCCGCGACGACCATCGCCCTGCTCGACCCGCGCACGACGCCGCGAACGAGCGGGAGAAGCTCGTCGACGGTGACCGGGATCGTGGAGTCGTGCCCATAGACGACCATCGCCGCGGAGTCGCCCACGAGGAGGACGGGGATCCCGGCCTCGTCGAACACACCGGCGGTCAGGGCGTCGTACGCCGTGATCATGGGCCACTTCTCGCCGCGCTCCTTGGCGGCGGCGAGGTCGCGCACGGTGACGCGCCGACCCGACGGGGAGCCGCCGTAGAGCGGCTCGGGGGCGTTCGCTGACGAACTGGTCATGAGGACCTCCAGGCGACTCGAGTCCCCGTGGTGGGGTACCCGTTCGGGATCCATGGTGACACGGATGCCTCCCGCGGCCCAGGACCTGGTGCCCGCAGTATGGATACGACACGGTTGCGTTTCGGAACGGCACCACTTAGGGTCGCCTGGGTCCGACCGCGATGCACTGGCGTCGAGGGGGCTTTCGGTCCGAGGCGGCGGCGCCCGGATCCTGTGGGGTGGATGGCAGATGGCAGAGAACAGGCCGACGACAGGCTCGGTGGACGCACACTCGACCCTCGAGAACGTCAACCCACGGAGGTGGCAGATCCTCGGGGTGCTGGTCGTCAGCCTCGTGGTCGTCATCCTCGACAACACCGTGCTCAACGTGGCGCTCAAGACGATCCAGGAGGACCTCGGCGCCACCCAGAGCCAGCTGATCTGGGCCATCAACGCCTACACCCTGGTGTTCGCGAGCCTGCTGTTCACCTGGGGAGTCCTCGGCGACAGGTTCGGCCGCAAGCGGATCCTCATCATCGGTCTGACCCTGTTCGCCCTCGCATCGGCGTTGTGCGCGTTCGCGTCGTCCCCGAACGAGCTCATCATCTTCCGCGGGCTCATGGGGATCGGCGCCGCCTCGGTCCTCCCCGTGACGCTCTCGATCATCACCGTGATCTTCCCTCCCCAGGAGCGGGGGAAGGCGATCGGTGCCTGGGCTGCCGCCGTCGGTGGCGCCGTGGCCCTCGGACCGATCGTCGGCGGAGTCCTGCTCGAGCACCCGCAGTGGTTCAACTGGCTCACCGGCAACGACTGGGGCTCGGTCTTCTTCATCAACGTCCCGATCATCGTGCTCGGCCTGATCGGCATCATCGCGATCGTCCCCGAGACGAAGAACGAGCACTACGCCAAGCTCGACCCGGTCGGCCTGGTGCTCTCCATCACCGGTCTGCTCCTGCTCGTCTACGGCATCCAGGAGGCCGGCTGGGGCAAGGCGTCCACCTACGTGTGGATCGGTGCCGGTGTCCTGGTGATCGCCGGGTTCCTCGTGTTCGAGAGCCGGACGTCGCACCCCTCGCTCGACCTGTCACTGTTCAAGATCCGGTCCTTCTCGGTGCCCCTCGCGGGTGTCTCCCTGGCCTTCGCCGCGATGCAGGGGTCGCTGCTGTTCCTGGCCTTCTACTACCAGCTCGTCCGCGGCTGGTCGCCGTTGCAGAGCGGCCTGCTGACCCTCCCGTTCGCTGTCGGCCAGGTGATCGCCGCACCGCGAAGCGCCAAGATGGTGCAGCGCTTCGGCGCACGTCGGGTGATCCCCTTCGGCGTCGCCATGGCCAGCCTGGGGATGCTGCTGATCGCCTCGCTGCCGGTGGACGCGCCGATCTGGTACCTCATCACCCTCGGCTTCGTCTTCGGGTTCGGCCTGGGCAACACGATCGCTCCGTCGACCACGCGCATGACCCTCGCGACGCCGTCGTCGCGGTCGGGCTCAGGCTCTGCGGTCCAGAACACCGTGCGCCAGGTCGCCGCGGCGCTCGGCGTCGCGATCATCAGCTCGATCGTCGCGACCGTCTACGCCAACAACATCACCCCGGTCCTCGCGGGCACCAAGCTCCCGCCGTCGGCGCAGGCCGTGGCGACGGACTCGATCGGCTCGACCTTCGGTGTCGCGGACAGGCTCGACGCCGTCGGCAACGCCCCGGCAGGTGCCGCCGAAGCACTGCGGCAGGCAGGCATCGATGCCTTCATGCCGGCGCTCCACCTCGCTGGGTTCATCTCCCTCGCGTTGTTGATCACCTCCTTCATCGTCTTCGTGACGCGTCTCCCGGCCAAGGCGGAGGCCGTGGCCTGGGCCGGCAGCCACCCGGTGCCTGACGCGGCTGCCGATGACGACGAGCTCGACGCCGCGCACCTCGTGCACGTCGTCGACGAGGGCGGCGACGGTCTCGAGCACGTGCGCGAGGCGCCGCTGGAGTTCCCCGAGGCCGCAGAGGTCCCGGGCCGTGCCCCCGGGCAGGCCTGATCCGATGACCGTGCTCGGGACGCCGATCAGCGTCCACGACGGCCCAGTCCTGGACGCCGGTGCGTCGCCCTCGTCGCGCGCGCCCGGCCGGCCCCGCAGCGTCGCGGCCGACCGGGCGATCCTGCGGACCGCGCTGACCCTCCTCGCCGAGGTCGGGCCGACCGCCCTGACGGTGGAGGAGGTCGCGTCCCGGGCCGGCGTCGGGAAGTCGACGATCTACCGTCGCTTCCCCACCAAGGACGATCTCGTCGTCGCGTCGCTCGCGTCGCTCAACGAGTCGCTCCCGACCGAGATCGGCGACGACGGTGTCCGCGACTCGCTCGTCGGCATGGTCACCGGCTGGTGGGCGCAGCAGCAGGGCGACAATCAGAGCGGTCAGCTCTTCCACCGCGTCCTGGCCCATGCCAAGGCCAACCCGGAGATGTTCTGCTCGTTCTACGACCAGGTCATCGAGCCGCGCCGCGACATCTACCGTGCCGTCATCCGGCGCGGGATCGAGAGCGGGGAGATCCGGGCGGACGCCGACATCGACCTCATGACGACGCTCATCGTCTCCTCGACGGTCTACACGCTGCAGATCCGTGCCAGCGGGCGCGACGCCTCTCCCGGGGCCGGGCCCGCCGAGTTCGTCGACGCGATCCTGGCGGGTTTCCTGCCGCGCTGACCTGCGTGCCGCTCTCATCCGGTCGCCGCGTTGGCAGGTAGGTCAGTCGGCGGTCTCGCGCCAGCGGTTCGTGATCGGCAGCCTCCGGTCGCGGCCGAAGCCCTTCACCGAGATCTTCGTGCCCGGCGGGTACTGACGACGCTTGTACTCCGCGACGTCGGTGAGCCGCAGCACCCGCTCGACGAGGTCGCGGTCGAACCCCGCCGCGGCAAGGTCGGCAGCCCCCGTGTCGTTGCCGACGTAGTCCTCGAGCAGCTCGTCGAGGACGGCGTAGTCCGGCAGCGAGTCGGTGTCGAGCTGGCCGGGACGAAGCTCGGCCGACGGTGGCTTCTCGATGCTCGAGGACGGGATCGGGGGAGCCTCGCCCCTCGCCTCGGCCTCCTGGTTGCGCCAGCGGGCGAGCCGCCAGACGTCCATCTTCGGCAGGTCCTTGATCGGCGCGAAACCGCCGACGGCGTCGCCGTAGATCGTGGAGTAGCCGACCGAGAGCTCGCTCTTGTTCCCGGTGGCCAGGACGAGGTGGCCCTCCGCGTTGGAGATGGCCATCAGCGTCGTGCCCCGCACCCGTGCCTGGAGGTTCTCCTCGGCGAGGCCCGACAGGGACAGCTGCGACTGGAACGCGTCGACCATCGGCGCGATCTCGACTGTGCGGTAGTGCATCCCGGTGCGCTCGGCCATCGCCGCGGCGTCGTCCTTGGAGTGGTCGGAGGAGTAGACGCTGGGGAGGGAGACGGCGTGCACGTGCTCCGCACCGACGGCGTCGATGGCGATGGCGGCGACGACGGCGGAGTCGATGCCACCGGACAGTCCCAGGGCCACCGACCGGAAGCCGTTCTTCGCCACGTAGTCGCGCAGGCCCGTGACGAGGGCGCCCCACACCTCGGCGTCGTCGGTGATGCGCTCGCTCACCCGCGGGGCCACCGCCGGATACGCCGGCACGGGGAAGCCGATGGCGGCGACGGAGCGGCTGGTCGTGGGGTCGGCCATCGGCAGGTCGAGGTCGACGACGAGCAGCGACTCGGCGAACTGCGGCGCTCGCGCGACGAGCTCGCCGTGGGCGTCGACGACGAGGGAGTCGCCGTCGAACACGAGCTCGTCCTGGCCGCCGACGAGGTTGACGTAGGCGAGGGCGCAGCCCGCCTCGCGAGCACGTCGCGCGCAGAGGTCGAGCCGGGCGTCGTCCTTGTTGCGCTCGTACGGCGACCCGTTGATGACGAGCAGGAGACCGGCACCCGTGTCGCGCACCTCGGCGACGGGTCCGCCGTCCTGCCAGAGGTCCTCGCAGATCGCGAGTGCGACGTCGACACCGTTGACCCGTACGACGGTGGTGCCCGTGCCGGGGACGAAGTAGCGGTACTCGTCGAAGACGCCGTAGTTGGGCAGGTGGTGCTTGGCGTAGCGAGCGACGATGCGCCCGCCGGTCAGGACGGCAGCGGCGTTCTGCGGCTCGCCGCGCGGTCGGCCGAGCTGATGCCAGGAGTCGGCTACGCGGTCGAGGAAGCCCACGACGACGACGAGGGCGCCGAGGTCCTCGGTCGCGAGTCGCACCGCGAGCGCGTCGAGCGACTCGCGGCTCGCCGCCTGGAACGACGGCCGCAGTGCGAGGTCCTCGACGGGATACCCGGTCAGGACCATCTCGGGGAACGCGACAAGGTGGGCACCGGCGTCGTTCGCCTCGTGCGCGCGCGCCAGGACGAGCTCGGCGTTGCCGACCAGGTCGCCGACGCACGGGTTGATCTGGGCGAGGGCCAACCGCATCTGGGGCACGCCGCCAGCCTAGGGCGCCCCTACCGCCCCGCGAGTCACGGGCGTGCGGGAGGATCGCGGGCATGAGCCTGCTCCCGGACCTGCCCGCCGTCGCCCGGGCCGCGGGGGAGGGGGAGCTGCTGCGAGGCGTCGCCGGGGTGAGCTACCTGGTGCGGCTCTCCGGTGCGGACACCGGGGGCGAGCTGGCCGTGATCGAGTGTGTCCTCGCGCCAGGTGCCACGGGTGCGGCACCGCACACACACCTCGGGCACGCGGAGCACTTCGAGGTCGCCACCGGCGAGGTGACCTTCCTCGTGGGGGTCGAGGAGCGCGTGATGGGTGCCGACGGCTGGCTGTCGGTGCCTCGGGGGACGCGGCACGGGTTCCGCAACGACGGCACGACCGAGGCGCTGCTCCGCTTCATGGTGACCCCGGCCGGCTACGAGGGCTACTTCCGGGCGATCGACGCACTCGTCCGGGCCGGGCGAGTGCCCGGCGCCGAGGAGCTGGCGGCACTCCGTTCGGGGTATCGAACCACGTCCGGCTGAGGTTGCGGGCCGCCCGCGGACCCGATCCGGACCGCGCACCTCCCTGGTCACCGGACAAGCAGGCCCGGAACGGGTCGCGGTGCGCGGTGCCGCCGGGCGAGCCGACATACCCAGGTGAGACGGCCTAGGACAGGATGGGCGCCATGGACAAGCAGACGGAGTTCGTGCTGCGCACGATCGAGGAACGAGACATCCGGTTCGTGCGCCTGTGGTTCACCGACGTGCTCGGCATGCTCAAGTCGGTCGCGATCGCCCCCGCCGAGCTCGAGGGCGCGTTCGCGGAGGGCATCGGGTTCGACGGCTCGGCGATCGAGGGGTTCGCCCGGGTGTCGGAGTCCGACATGCTCGCCAAGCCCGATCCCAGCACCTTCCAGGTGCTGCCGTGGCGCGGGGAGAGCCCCGGCACCGGGCGCATGTTCTGCGACATCCTCATGCCCGACGGATCTGCGTCCTACGCCGATCCGCGCCACGTGCTCAAGCGGGCGCTCGCGAAGGCCGCCGATCTCGGCTTCAGCTTCTACACCCACCCCGAGATCGAGTTCTTCCTGCTCCAGCAGGGCTTCGCCAAGGGCCAGGTACCGACCCCGATCGACGAGGTCGGCTATTTCGACCACAGCCCGCACGGTCAGGGCTATGACTTCCGGCGCCAGGCGATCACCATGCTCGAGGCCATGGGCATCTCGGTGGAGTTCAGCCACCACGAGGGCGCGCCCGGCCAGCAGGAGATCGACCTGCGCTACGCCGACGCCCTCACGACCGCGGACAACATCATGACCTTCCGGCTCGTCGTGAAGGAGGTGGCGCTCGAGCAGGGCGTGTACGCGAGCTTCATGCCCAAGCCGTTCGCGGACCACCCCGGCTCCGGGATGCACACCCACGTGTCGCTGTTCGAGGGCGACCGCAACGCCTTCCACGAGCCCGGTGCGGACTACCAGCTCTCCAAGGTCGGGCGCAGCTTCATCGCCGGCCTGCTCAAGCACTCGCCGGAGATCACCGCGGTGACCAACCAGTGGGTCAACAGCTACAAACGCCTCGGCGGTGGCGGAGAGGCCCCGGCGTACGTCTGCTGGGGGCACAACAACCGCTCGGCCCTCGTCCGCATCCCCATGTACAAGCCGACCAAGGGCAACGCGACGCGCGTCGAGTTCCGCTCGATCGATACCGCGGCCAACCCCTACCTCGCGTTCGCAGTGATGCTGGCGGCCGGGCTCAAGGGGATCGAGCACGGCTATGAGCTCCCGCCAGGCGCGGAGGACGATGTCTGGTCACTGACGGAGTCCGAGCGTCGCGCGCTGGGGATCGAGCCGTTGCCGAGCTCGCTCGGCCAGGCCGTGCAGGTGATGGAGCGCAGCGAGCTGGTCGCAGAGACACTCGGCGAGCACGTCTTCGACTTCTTCCTGCGCAACAAGCGCGCGGAGTGGGCGGAGTACCGCCGTCAGGTGACGCCGTTCGAGCTTGCCCGCTACCTGCCGGTGCTGTGAACGGGGCTACCAGCGTGCGGCTCCTCGTCGTCCGCAACGACGCCACCGACCCGCCCGCACTGCTCGGCGAGTGGTGGGCGGCCGTCGGTGTCGAGGTCGTGGAGGTCCACGCAGACGCCGGGCAGGAGGTCCCCTCGACGCTGCCCGACGACGTCGACGGTCTCGTCGTCCTCGGCGGTGCGATGGCCGCGTGGGAGGACGACGTCGCGCCCTGGCTGCCGGCGGAGCGCGCCTTGATCTCCTCCGCCGTCGCCGACGGGTGGCCTGTTCTCGGCGTGTGCCTCGGGGGGCAGCTGATGACCCTCGCGTGCGGTGGGTCGGTCGTGCGCGCGGACACCGCAGAGATCGGCCTGACCGAGCTCGACCTGCTGCCCGCCGCAGCTGCCGATCCGTTGTTCAGCCTTCTGCCGCAGCGTGTTCCGGTCGGCCAGTATCACGTCGACACCATGTCGTCCCTGCCCGTCGGGGCTGTCCTCCTGGCCAGCACCCCGGACTGCTCGCACCAGGCGTACCGCATCGGCGAGCGGGCGTGGGCCGTGCAGTTCCATCCCGAGATCGACGCCGGCATCATGGCGACCTGGATCGATGAGGACCCCGGCCCCGTGGCCGCACGCGGCTTCGACCGCGACAAGATCGTCGCGGAGCTCGACGAGCGGATGGACGAGCTCGTCTCCGCCTGGCGTCCCTTCGCCCACGCCTTCGCCGATGTCGTCCGCGGCTCCGTCGCTCGCTGACATGACGATCGACGGCGGTCCGGCAGCCAGGGCGGGGAGTCTCCAGGGACGTCTCGTCCGGATCGGTCTCGTCGACGCCGCCCGCGCGGTCCGGCTCCTCAGCGACCCAGGGCTCGTCGCACTCGGCGTCGCGGCGGTCGACGACTTCGCGCGCGCACCTGATCCCGACCTCGCCCTGACCACGCTGTCGCGCATCGCGGACACGCGGGGGATGGCCTCGACCCTGTTCATCGCCGCCCTCGACGACGACCCGGTGCTGCGGGCGCGCGCCTACGCCGTGCTCGGGACGTCGATCGCGCTCGGCGACCACCTCGTGCGCCATCCCGAGGACTGGGTCGTTCTCGGTGACGATGACGACGCTGCTGCCCACGCCGACGAGCCCGACGGCGCGGTCGCCACGCCGCGGGTGCCGGCGTTCGCGTCCCGCGCCGACGTCCGCGAGGACCTGCTCCTCGCAGTGGGCGCGTCACCGGCAGGGTCGGCTCCCTGCGCTACCGGTGCGGACGTCGACACCCTCTCCGCACTGCGGTGCGCGTACCGGCGTCGGCTTCTCGCGATCGCCGCGGCCGACATCGCCGACGGCGCCTCGTTCGTCGATGTCTCGGCCGCGCTGAGCGAGCTCGCCGACGCCACGCTGGAGGCCGCCCTGGCGATCGCGCGCGGCGAACAGCCCGAGGATGCCTCCCGGTGCCGCTTGGCCATCCTCGCCCTGGGCAAGTGCGGCGGCCGCGAGCTCAACTACATCTCCGACGTCGACGTGCTGTTCGTGGCCGAGCCGGTCGACGGCGTCGATGAGAGTGACGCGCTGCAGTCGGCGACGCGACTGGCCCAGGAAGTCATGCGGGCCTGCTTCGCCTCGACCGGCGAAGGCTCGATCTGGGAGGTGGACCCCAACCTGCGGCCCGAGGGCAAGGCGGGGGCGCTCGTGCGCACGCTGGCGTCCTACGACGGCTACTACCGACGCTGGGCGTCCACGTGGGAGTTCCAGGCGCTGCTCAAGGCGCGGCCCGCGGCCGGCGACCTCGCTCTCGGCGACGCCTTCGTCGAACTGGTGACGCCGATGATCTGGTCGGCGGCCGACCGGCCGAACTTCGTCGAGGACGTGCAGGCGATGCGCCGCCGCGTCGAGGGCAACGTGCCGGCCAAGGAGGCCGACCGCCAGCTCAAGCTCGGCGTCGGCGGCCTGCGCGACGTCGAGTTCTCCGTCCAGCTCCTCCAGCTCGTCCACGGGCGGAGCGACGTCATGCTGCACAGTGCGACCACGATGTCGGCCCTCGAGTCGCTCGCTACGTGGGGCTACGTCGGCCGTGACGACGCCAGCACCCTGACGTCGTCGTATGCCTTCCTCCGCACGCTCGAGCACCGCATCCAGGTCTACCAGCTGCGGCGCACCCACGTGATCCCCGACGGCGAGGAGGACCTGCGCCGTATCGCCCGGTCGATGGGCTACCGCACCGATCCGGTCGCCGAGCTGACCGAGGCGCTCAAGCGGCACCGCCGCGAGGTACGCCGTCTGCACGAGAAGCTGTTCTACCGGCCGTTGCTCAACGCGGTCGCCCGGCTCGACGCGGGAGAGGCCAGGCTCACCCCGGAGGCGGCCCAGCAACGGCTCGAGGCACTGGGCTACTCCGACCCTGCGGGGGCGCTCCGGCACCTCGAGGCGCTCACGTCCGGCGTCACCCGTCGAGCGGCCATCCAGCGCACGCTCCTGCCGGTGATGCTCGGATGGTTCGCGACCGCACCCGACCCGGACGCCGGCCTCCTCGCGTTCCGGCGGATGAGCGACGCGCTCGGCTCGTCCCCGTGGTACCTCCGTCTGTTGCGCGATGAATCGCTTGCGGCACAACGGCTTGCGACGATCCTGGCATCGAGCCGCTACGCCTCCGACCTGTTGATGCGGGCGCCTGAGGCCGTCACCATGCTCGCCGACGACGACGAGCTCGTGCCGCGTGACCGCGAGTCCCTCGTGGGCGAGGTCCTCGCCGCGGCCCGTCGTCACGACTCTCCGGAGGTCGCGGTCGCAGCCGTCCGTGCACTGCGACGCCGTGAGCTCTTCCGCACGGCGGTGGCTGAGCTCCTCGGCGTCGCAGAGGTCGACGAGGCCGGAGTAGCGCTGTCCGACATCGCCGCGGCCACGATCGTCGGTGCTCTCGAGATCGCGTCCCGGGCGGTGGAGGCGTCGCGGGGCTCGGCGCTGCCGACTCGCTTCCTCGTCGTCGCGATGGGCCGCTTCGGCGGCGGCGAGCTGGGGTTCGCCAGCGACGCCGACGTCCTGTTCGTCCACGATCCGCTGCCCGGTGCGGACGAGCGCGACGCGCACGATGTAGCCGTGGCCGTCGCCGGCGAGCTGCGTCGGCTGCTCATGCTCCCCACACCGGACCCGGTCCTCGAGGTCGATGCGTCCTTACGCCCGGAGGGCCGCAACGGTCCGCTCGTACGCTCCCTCGCGTCCTACGCCGCCTACTACGATCGGTGGTCCTCGGCGTGGGAGTCCCAGGCGCTGCTGCGGGCCGAGCCGGTCGCCGGTGACGAGGACCTCGGCCGGAGCTTCGTCGAGCTCATTGCTCCGCTGCGCTACCCCGACGGGGGGATCGGTGAGTCCGACGTCCGGGAGATCAGGCGGCTCAAGGCGCGGATGGAGGCTGAACGGCTGCCGCGTGGCGCTGATCCGGGGCTGCACACCAAGCTCGGGCGCGGGGGGCTCTCCGACGTCGAGTGGGTAGCTCAGCTGCTCACCCTCCGCCACGGGCATGAGGTGCCCGGCCTGCGGACCACTCGGACCCTGCCGGCGCTCACGGCCGCCGCCGAGGCGGGCCTCCTCGAGCTCGAGGACGCTCAGAACCTGACTGCGGCGTGGCGCACCGCCACCCGGGTGCGCGACGCCGTCATGCTGGTGCGCGGCAAGGCCAGCGACATGGTGCCGACGGATGCCCGCGACCTGGCGGCGGTGTCGCACGTGCTCGGGTACCGTCCCGGGGAGAGCGGTGTCCTTCTCGATGACTACCGTCGGGTCACCCGGCGGGCCCGGGGGGTTGTGGAGAGGGTGTTCTACGCGTGACGGACGAACGCGTCGAGCCGCGCTCCCGGGCGAAGCCCCGGGTCGGCGTGCGTGACGTCCTTGCTGTGCGCGAGTTCCGGGGCATGCTCCTCTCGCAGGTGGCGAGCGAGGCCGGCGACCAGATCGCGCGCGTCGCCCTGGCGCTGCTGGTCCTGTCCCACACCGGGTCGGCCTTCCTCGCCGCTGCCACCTTCGCGATCGCGATCATCCCCTCGTTCCTCGGTGGGGCGATCTTCGGTCCGATCGCCGACCGCTTCTCCCGCCGCACCCTGATGCTCGGCGCCGACCTCGGTCGTGCGCTCGCCGTCGCCTTCCTCGCGCTCGTCGCCGTACCGAGCACGCCGTTGTGGGTCCTGTTCGCGCTGCTGCTGGCCGCCGAGATGTTCACTCCGCTCTTCGCCTCGGCCCGGGCCGCCACGACACCCGACGTTCTGGGAACGGTCGGGCTCGTCACCTACGGCGCTGCGTTGGGACGCGCGCTGAGCCTGGCCAACCAGGCCATCGGCCTCGTCGTCGGCGGCGTCATCGTCCAGTTCACCAGCCCCCGCCTCGCGCTGTTCCTCGACGCGATCTCCTTCGTCGTCTCCTACGCCGTCCTCGTCGTCTATCTCAAACCGCGGCCCGCGACCCTCGAGGCCACCCAGTCCATCGCGGTTCTGTTCGCCGACCTGCGCCGCGGCGCCACGCTGCTGATGGCCGACCGGTCACGTCGCGCCCTCGTGCTGCTCGGATGGGGCATGGCGCTGCCCCTCGTCGCGCCGGAGGCAGTTGCCCTCGCCTACGTGCGGTCCCAGGGTGGCGTCGACAGCTGGGGCGGCGTCCTCATGGCGTCGGTGATCACCGGGGCGGCAGTGGGAGCGATCCTCGTGGGGCGGCGTCGGCCGCGAGAGCAGCTCGACCTCGTGCTGCCGCTGGCCATCGCCATGTCGCTGCCGCTCCTCGTCGCCGGGATCGAGCCGCCGTTGTGGATCGCCGTCGTGCTCTGGACCTTGTCGGGCATGGCCCAGGCGTTCCTGATCCCGGTCATGACGTTCACGACGCTCCTCACCCCCAACGAGCAGCGCGGCAGCGTCGTGGGGCTCGCCGGAGCGGGCTTCGCCCTGCTCACCGGCTTCGGCTACCTCCTCGTCGGATGGGTCGCCAGCATGACGAGCCCCGCGTTCTCCGTCGTGGTGATGGCCGTGGCCGGGCTCCTGGTGGCGTCGGTGTCATTCCTGCTGTGGCCAGGAGACCTGCTGCGCAGGGAGATCCGGGCGTTGGAATCCGCTGCCTGACCGGTCGGTCAGGCAGCGAGCCAGTCGTCCTCGCCGATCAGGATCCGGGGGTACGCCGGCGGCGAGAGCCACCGCAGCGTGTTGAGCATGTGGTCGTGCCGGATCGCGACGCAGCCGGCGGTCAGGCCGGAACCGAACGAGTGCAGGAAGATTCCTGCGCCGCGCCCGATCACCGGTCGAGGCCGGTTGAAGTCGATGACAGCGACGTAGTCGTACTGCGCGCCCATCGTCGAGAGGTGCTCGGAGCCGTTGTAGCCGTGCGTCGTGCGGGCGAAGCCGCCGAGGCGTCCGAGACGCATCTGGTTGTAGTAGGCCGAGCGTCGGTCCTCCACCCACCAGTGGTCGCTGCCGACTCGCGTGAAGGGCAGGTGCGCACCCGGGTTCGCCTTGCGGCCGAACGACGTCGTGATCGCGTAGCTTCCCGCGGGGGTGGTTCCGGTGCTCTGCACGCGACGGGTGCCCACGACGAGCCCGCCGTACCCCAGACGAGCCGGCCAGGTGACGACGCGGCGCCATCCTGTCGCGGTGCGGGTGTAGAGCGAGACCTTCCCGGTCGTGCTCCGCCAGGAGGTGGCGCTGACCACGAGCACCTGGCGCACCCGGAAGGGGATGGTGCCGTCGAAGCGGTGGGCTCCGGGGACGGCAGGCGCGAACGTCGCCGGCGTGACGGTAGCCGGGGCGACGGGGGCGGCGGCCGTGGCCGGACGGGCGTCGGGCGCCGGGGTCCCCGACGCGGGCACGACCGGACCGAGGGAGGCCAGCGCGCAGGCAGCGGAAAGTGCGATCGTGATCCGGCGCATGCGACCCCTCTTCGGCAGGGCACCCCATCCGGGGTGCACCCCAGAGTAGGCACACTCGCGACGGAGGTCGTGCATCGCTCCGGCCCCGGCGCGCATGGTCTAGGCAGGGGTGGCACCGAGGAAGCGCAGGACGTCGACCGCTTCGTCCTCCAGTCTCGTGGTGACCTCGGAGTCGAGGCGCTCCCCGGGCAGTGCCGTGGTCGTGACACGCCCCGCGGACAGCCCCCACGTCGCCACGGCGCGGCCGTCGACGAGGGCGATCGGACGGAAGACCCCGTTCGTCGTGACTACGCCCCACTCGTGCGGTCCGAGAACCGGACGGCGCGAGACCCAGCCGTGCAGCAGCGGGTCGAACGCACCGAGGAGACGGGGCGGAGGCACGTCGTCTGCGTCCGACTCGTGCTCGGAGCGCAGTGCAAGCAGACCGGGGGATCCCTCGACGACGGCGGCCCCGGACGAGCGCATCGCAGTGCGTGCCCGGCCCAGCGGGAATCCCGCCCAGCGGGCGAGGTCGCGTTCGTCAGCCGGCCCGTGACCGGCGAGGAAGCGCCGGGCCAGCTCGCCGAGGGCCTGGTCGAGATCGACCGGTGCCTGCGGCCCGAGCCAGTCCACGCGGTGCACGAAGGCCTGGTCGCCATCGATCACCGGGCCTCGCACGCACACCCCGCGCAGCGACGCCGCGAACAGGACGTGCACCAGGGCCTGACGCGCGGTCGGTACGTCGGCCGAGTCGAGCAGCTCCCGCGCGGCGGCACGAGTGAGTGGGCCGTGCGTGGCCAGCGAGCGCTCCAGCACCGCGATCCCGTGCTCCGCCTGCCAGGGGCTCACCCCCTCCTGCCGGAGACGTCGCTCGTTGGCGACGGTGAGCTGCGGCGTCGTCAGGGCGTGCAGCCAGGCGTGGTCCTCGGCCCGGACGAGGTGCAGGGTCCCGCGGTTGAGCCAGTCGACGACGAGCGACCGCTCCTGGGTGAGGCAGCGGTCCAGATCGGACGCCGTAAGTCCTTGCGTGCGTGCACGTATCGCGAGACGAAAGGCTCGGCGGTCCTGTGCCTGTACGGCCGTGATGCGTTCGACGACGTCGACCGGGTGATCAGCCGGGGCACCGGTGAGGAGCTGGGCCCGGAACCGTCGGCGCACGACGGACTCGGCGAGCTCGACGTCAGGCACACCGCAGTCTCGCATCAGTTCTCGGCGAGGACCCGCGCCGATCCATGTCGTTGCAGGGGCTGCCAGCCGACGCGCGCTCCCGCCGCGGCCGCGGCGACGGACTGGATCACGACGAGGTACATCAGCTGGCGGTACACGAACTGCTGGAGCGGCATGGACCACACGTCCCGCATGCGCTCGCCGTCCAGATGCAGCGCATAGGCACCGAGTGCCATCTGCAGCGCCGTGAAAGCCGTGGCGAGGACGAGGACGACGCGCGCGTCGAGGAAGAGCAGGCCGTAGATCGCCATGATGTCGACGACCGGACCCAGGAGAGGCATGAGGACCTGGAAGAGGAAGAGGTAGGGCAGTCCTCGCCGTCCGAGGTGGCCCGCGCGGCCAGGCTCCAGCACCGCGTGGCGGTGCTTCCACATCGACTGCAGGGTCCCGTAGCACCACCGGTAGCGCTGCTTCCACAGCTGGCGCAGGGACGACGGGGCCTCGGTCCAGGCGATCGCCGACTGCTCATAGGCCACCCGCCAGCCGGCACGTGTCACCGCCATCGTGAGATCCGTGTCCTCGGCCAGGGTGTCCCCACTGACCCCACCGACGTCGTCGAGCGCGGCGCGGCGGAAGGCGCCGATCGCGCCGGGCACCGTGGCGATGCAGTCGAGGACATCGAACATACGGCGGTCGAGGTTGAACCCCACGACGTACTCGAGGTGCTGCCAGCGGCCGAGGAGGCCACCACGGTTGGCGACCTTGGTGTTGCCGCTGACGGCGCCCACGTCGGCGTCGGCGAGCACGCTCACGAGTCGCACGAGGGCGTCGCTCTCGAAGACGGTGTCGGCGTCGACCAGGACGAGGACATCGTGGCTCGCGGCGGCGATGCCGGTGTTCAGCGCAGCCGGCTTGCCGGCGTTGGGCTGGCTGATGAGGACCAGCTCCGGGATTCCCATGGCAGCGACGACGGAGAACGTGTCGTCGGTGGAGCCGTCGTCGACGACGACGATCTCCAGGCGCGGGTAGCGGGTGCCGAGCAGGCTGCGGATGGTGCCGGCGATGCCGGCGGACTCGTTGTGCGCAGGGACGACGACGCTGACGAGCGGCAGCTCGTCAGCGTCGAGGCGGCGGATCTGTGTGCGCTGCACGTGCTTACGGGCGAACACGAGCAGGAGGAGCGCACGGAGAAGGCCGAGCGTGAGCACCGCGGCGAGCAGCACCGACAGCAGTGTGACGACCTTCTCCGAGAGCCAGACGACGACGACGAGCGCACCGCCGGCGAGTTGCTGCTGCCGCGTGGCCGGTGACTGCGCGGCCGCGATCCCGGTGGCCTCCGACACTGTGGTGACGTGCAGCCCGCGGGCCCGGATCGAGCTGATGAGCGAGGGGAGCGCCGCGACGGTCTGCTCGCGGTCCCCACCGCCGTCGTGCATGAGGACGATCGCGCCCTGTCCCTCGGCCGGGGTCCCCGAGGAAACGATCCGATCGACACCGGGACGGTCCCAGTCGCGCGTGTCGAGCGTGCTCAGGACGATCGCGTACCTCTGCGCTGTGACCTCCTGCAACGAGGGCCACTGCTGCAGCGTCACCGCGGCCGCGGTCGAGGAGTAGGGCGGTCGCATCAGGTGGGTCTGGACGCCCGACGCCGCGGCGATCGCGTTCTGGGTGAGCGAGAGCTCGGTGTCGATGCGGCGCACCGGTGCCGACGACAGGTCGACGTGGGTAAAGGTGTGGACGCCGACCTCGTTGCCGTCCGCGACGATCTGGCGGACGAGATCCGGGTACTCCGCCACGTGCGACCCCACGAGGAAGAACGTCGCGTGCACGTGGTTCTCGCGCAGGATCTCCAGAATCCGGGGCGTCCACTCAGGGTCAGGGCCGTCGTCGAACGTCAGCGCCACCATCCCCGAGCCCGGCCCCGCCGTGATTGCCTGCGAGGGGTCGGAGCTGCCCGCCAGGAGCACTGGGCCGGCGCCGGCGGGGAGCGCGGCTTCCGCTGGATCACCGGCACCGGTGCCGGCGATCCCGGTGCGGTGCTGCAGGAGACCGACGACCGAGAGCATCAGGATCAGCGTCACCAGGCTCGCCGTGAGCAGCACCCAATGGCCTCGCAGCCGTCGGCGGGGGGCGGGTTGGGCCGCCATCGGTCAGCCCGGCACGGTGGAGCTCGAAGGGTGCGGGGGACCGGTCGGGGGGCTGCCCTTCGGGTGTGGCGTCGGCGTCGCCCGGTGCGAGGACCCGGGGGTCGTCGGCCGTGCACCGACGCCCTTCGCGCTCGGCGTGGGGGTGCCCGGAGTCGCGGTCGTGGGGGAGCGTATCCCAGCAGGCGGGGTGCCCGTCGTGGTCGGTCCGGGCGTGGGCTGCGTGGTGGGCGTCGTGCTCGGGGCGGGACCCGACGACGGCCGCCCGCTGGCGCCGGCAGGTGCCGCGACCTGGGCGAGTGACGCGCCGGCCGGGCCGGGCGCCGACGCTGTCGGACCGCCGGCGGCGTCACTGGACGAGGCGAGCACCGGGCGGCCGGCCGTGGACCCTGCCAGCTCGGGACCGGCTGCGGCATCGGGCAACGCCGGCCTGGCGTGGGTGATCCCCAGGTCGTCGAGGACGCCCCGGACTGGGCCGAGGACGACGGTGCCCGACAGCGGCCCCGACCCCGTGATGCCGAGCGTGGCCAGGGCGAGGAACGCGGCGCACACACCTGAGGCCAGGACGACGGCGGCTCGCATCCGGGCGTGCCGGGTGCCGGACTCGTCGAGGAACACCGGCGCGACGGCATCGCTGACTCGCGAGGCGGGCCGCAGCCGTCCGCCGCGCGTGAGCCCTGAGCGGATGCCGTGGTCGGCTTCCACTGGTACGTGCGGGAGCGCGGAGGAACCGACGCCAGCGTCGTGCCTGCCCTGACGCACCGTGTCCTGTCCCTCCCGCGGCCTCCCGAGCGCACCAGCGCATCGCGGCACGGCATCAGCCGTTCCACAGGTGAATCGCTCCGCACCGCCGCGGTGTTACACGCGGCGGAGAACGGAGACGTGAGGAACCTCACCGAACGACCCGTCGGGGTCGGCCGAGCAGGACCCACCCCGCTCGGCGGGAGTCGGACCGGCGTCGGGCTAGAGGCCGTGGACGACGGTGACCCGGCCTGACTCCTCGGCCGCCTTGAGGACGTCGTAATCGCGCTGGTTCTGGTCGGCGTAGGCTGCGGCGAAGTCCGCGATCGCCTGGTCGAAGCGGTCCTTCGCGCCGAGGTACGACGCGATCGCGACCCTGTCGCCTGCGCGCGCGTGCGCCCTGGCCAGGGTCCAGCCGCACAGCCGCGCGTAGACGGCCATTCCGCGGGGGATCATCTGCTCGGCGTCCCACGAGCCCTTCCAGTCCCGGAGCTGGCGCAGGTAGTAGTCACGGCTGACGCCGTCGACGCCGGTCGTGCGCTGCCACCCCAGGAAGATGTCGCTCGCAGCCTGCATGAGGTGCTGGCCCGCGACGACGCGCTGCCCGTGGTTGGAGTACTTGCTCGCGCCCGCGACCGACTCCAGGACCGAGGTCTGCGCCTCCTTCGCCTGCAGGAACATGGGATCTCCGCCGTCGATCCCCTCCATGAGCAGGATCCAGGCCCTGGTGCCGACACTGCCGACGCCGACGACCTTGCGCGCCATCTGCACGAGCTGGAACTGCTCGAGGAGGACGCGACGGTCGGGCTGCAGGGTGCGCCGGTACGAGCGCACGAGCAGCCGGATCAGGCGGTACAGCTCGTCGGAGTCGGCCTCGTGAAGCAGGTCCTCCACCGGCACGATCAACGGCGGGTTGCTCACGATGCGGGCCCGACCGTCGACCATCGTCGTCAGCTTGGAGAACGCCTGCATGCTGTCGCGAGTCCGAGCCTTGGCCAGTATCTGCTCGGTCTTCGCCCGCCGATCCGGCTTCAGCTGCGACCCGATCTCGGCCATGACTGCGTCCATGTCGAGGCTCGCGTACCAGACCGCCAGGTTGCCCTGCGCCGCGAAACCGCGCATGGCCTCGCGGTAGCTAGTCGCCGCCGCAAGCACGATCTTGCGACAGTCTTTGGCCGTGAAGCTGTTGCCCCGCCCGGCGATCTCCAGGCTCGCAGCCAGCCGCTTGACGTCCCACTCGAACGGGCCGGGAAGCGTCTCGTCGAAGTCGTTCGCGTCGAAAATGAGCCGGCGTTCGGGAGATCCGAAGACGCCGAAGTTCGCCATGTGCGCGTCACCGCAGATCTGGGTGCGAAGCCCCGAGCTCACCCCGCTGCCGAGGTCCGTGGCCATGAGCAGGGCCGCACCGCGGTAGAACGCGAATGGAGACGTCAGCATCCGTCCGTACCTGATGGGCACGAGCTCGGGGACCCTCGTGACCGCCTGCTGCTCGAGCAGCTCGACCGGGTCGGTTCGATCAGCCGCGGGGGTGAAGGACCCATGCTCGGCAAGGGGCACCTTCGCGCGGGCGACCTTGCCCCTCGCGGATCGCTCGGCGCGGTCGAGGTGCACGACCTTGCTCGGGCGCGTGGACGCGCCGCCGCTGGTCCCGCTGGCGGGCGGGCCGGGCAGTCCGGTCCTGGATGCTGCTTTCGACTCAGTCATCGTCGTTCCTCCCGCTACCGCCGGCCGGGCCTGGGCCAGCCCGCTGTGGTGCGCGGCTCATGATGCCCGACGGCGCGTCTCGTCGCCCAGGTTCTGTGCAGGCCAGGTGGTCCGCAGCCGGCTGGTCTGCCACCGGAGCTCTCGGTGGCCGGCTCGGGGCACCGCCATGACCTTCGCGTCGGGCGGACGTACCTCGCGGCGCCCGCTAGCGTTCGCGATCTGAGACAGGGGCGGGTGAGGACGGGTGGTCGACCAGGCAGCGAGGACCGGCGTCGCCCGGTGGCTGCCCATCGCGTCCTGGCTGCCGCGGTACCGCCGGCGCGACCTCGCCGGTGACCTCCTCGCCGGTGCCGTCGTCGCTTCTCTCGCTGTTCCGCAGGCGCTGGGCTACGCCGGCATCGCCGGTGTCCCCGTCCAGGTCGGCCTGTACGCGATCCCCCTCGCACTCGTCGCCTACGCGCTGCTCGGGTCGTCGCCCCACCTCGTGGTCGGGCCGGTGTCCACGGTGTCGGTCCTGTCCGGATCGCTCGTCGCCGGGATGTCGGGCGGCGATGCGTCCCGAGCCGTCGGCCTCAGTTCCGCCCTCGCGATCGGCGCGGGCGTGGGAATGCTCGTCGGGGGTGTCGCCCGGATCGGGTGGGCGGTGGAGTTCCTGTCCCGGCCGATCGTCACGGGCTTCGTGTTCGGGCTCGTGCTGCTCATCGTGCTCGGGGAGGTTCCCAGCCTGCTCGGGATGCCGCCGGAGTCCGGTGACGTCCTGCGACGGGTCGGCTCCATCGTCACCCACCTCGACCGCATCACGCCGACGACGGCGCTCATCGGCGTCGGCTCGCTGGTGGTGCTGTTCACCGGCGCGCACTTCCTGCCGCGCCTGCCGTGGGGCCTGCTGGTACTGGTGGCCGGAACAGGGCTGTCCACGTGGCTCGACCTGGCGGCCCGCGGCGTCGCGACCGTCGGTGCGGTGCCCGGTGGCCTACCTCCGCTCGGCCTGCCGGCCATCGTGGTCACCGACATCCCGCCGGTCGTCGTGGGTGGGCTGGCCCTGGCGCTCGTCGGGCTGGCGGAGGGGCTCAGCGCCGGGCGCCTGTTCGCGGCCAGGCTCGGCTATTCCGTCGACGCCGACCAGGAGCTGCTCGCGACGGGTGCGGCGAACATCGCCGCGGGATTCTCCGGCGGTCTCGGGGTGGCGGGGTCGCTGTCGAAGACGGCGTCGGCCGTGCGGTCCGGTGGAAGCAGCCAGATCACCGGCATCACCGCGGCGGGCCTCGTGACCCTCGTGCTGCTGTTCCTCGCCGAGCTGCTCACCAACCTTCCGCGAGCGGTCCTCTCGGCGATCGTGATCCAGGCCGTCTGGGGCCTCATGGACGTCGGTGCGATGCGGCGCTACCTGCAGGTGCGGCGCAACGACTTCCTCGGCGCCGTCGCTGCTCTCGTCGGCGTGCTGCTCCTCGGGCCGCTCTACGGTCTGCTCGCCGCAGTAGGGCAGGCGGTGCTCGGCCTGGTGTACCGCTCGAGCCGCGCGGGCCTGGACGTCATGGGGAAGGTGCCGGGGGAGAAGGCCGCGTGGGGGAGCGTCGCGCGCCACGTCGAGCGTCGTACCGTCGAGGGGATCCTCGTGCTGCGTCTGGACGTACCGCTGTTCTGGGCCAACGCGAACGAGGTATCGGGCAAGCTGCTGGCGGAGGTCGAGGCGCGGCCCTGCACGCGGGTCCTGCTGCTCGACCTCGAGGCGACCAGCCAGCTCGACATCACGAGCGTCGACGCCCTGGACCTCGTGCTCACCCGGCTCCGAGAGCACGACGTCGACCTTTACCTCGTCCGCGTGTTCTCACGTGCTCGGGACGTGCTCGAGCGAGCTGGGTTCGTGGAGCGGCTCGGCCCGGATCGGATGTGGCACAGCATATCTGCGGCGGTGCGCGCGGCCCGTGGGGTGATCGCAGCCGAGGGCGCAGCCACGGACGCCGAGGTGATCGAGGAGTACGAGCCCGCGGACGAGCGCATCGCCGTCGATCACGCCGAGGCACCGGAAGATGATGGGGACGGCGGTACCGACGCTCGCGCAGACACTCGGGCCGGCGAGGAGATGTCGCGCCCCGCTGATCTGAAGGCGCACCACAAGAAGGGGAAGAAGGGCCACCGCGAGGCGCACTGACGGGCGGTGAGGCGAGGGACCACGGCACTGGTGCCTCCGGTGCCTCAGCCCCCGATGACCGCCCGGGCCACGGTGTAGATGGCGACGAGGATCATGAGGCCGCCGAACGACGCCGAGAGGATCCAGCTGGGGACCCGACGCGAGACGAGCGCACCGATCACCGCGAAGGTACCGCTCGCGACGGCGAGACCAGCCGTGACGCCCGGACTCCCCTGTGAACCGTGGCGAACGGCACCGGCGACGGCGCTGTTGACCACGATCACGACGAGGGCCGTGGCCGTCGCCCTCTTGATGGGGATCTTCATGGCGCTGACCAGCGCCGGCACCACGACGAATCCCGCGCCCACGCCGAGGAGGCCGGTCACCAGCCCGACGGAGGATGCCAGGCCCACGATGCGGAACCGGGCAGCGGTGCTCAAGGCAGCGGTGCTCGAGGCTGAGGTGGTCGAGGCCGCTGCGCCTGCCGCGGCAGCCGAGCCCGCCGAGGATCCCGCGAGGTCGGGCGCGACCGCGCCGCCGGCCATCTCCAGCCTTGCGGTGGCGTGGGTCTCCGCACGGCTGCGCTCGCCCGTGGCAGCGCGCAGCATCGTGACAGCTCCGCCGACGAGGAGCACCGTCAGGCCACCCAGCAGGACGGTCGGGCTGATCGAGGCGGCCAGCCGGGCGCCGACCACGGCGCCGACTGCTCCGAGCGCTCCGAACACCAGGCCGACCCTCCAGTCGACCCGACCGGCCCGATGGTGCGGGACGAGCGCCGCGGCGGCGCCCGCGCCGACGATGACGAGAGACTGCGACGACGCGACGAGGAACGGCTGCCCTGCTGCCACCAGCAGCGGGACGGCGAGGATGCCGCCCCCACCGCCGAGCATGCCGATCACGAGGCCGAGGGCGGCCCCGACCGCGAGGAGGGTCCACGGGTCGGACATCGGTCAGTCCGCCCCGTCGGACGGCACGGCTCTGCACCGCATCGGCACCCCCGAGATCACCGCCGGCTCCGACGCTCGGGCCAGGTCACAGACGATCATCATGCTGCTCTGAGTCCCGCCTTGTCAGGCGGGGTCACCGACCCGCCATGGCATCCGGCGCAGGGGATGTCGAGCAGGGTCGCGAGCAGAGTCCGAGGTCTCCGGCGGGACGGCGTGCGCCCAGGTACCGTTCTCAGAGTCGTTGTCCGGGCGGGAGCACCCCAGGAGGGCGATCGAGCAGCGGGGCTGCGGCCATCGGCGCACGGTGCTGCATGAGACAGAGCGGGCTGTCCCGCAGATCACGTTCCACGCGGCGTAGGGTCCAGCCGGTCGACACCGAGGAGGTCTGCGTGCGCGCCATCGTCCAGGAGGAGTACGGCCCGCACCGCGAGGTGCTGCACGTGCGCGAGATCCCGGCTCCGGTCGTGGGACCAGGAGAGGCGCTCGTCCGGGTGCGGGCCACGTCGGTGCATGCCGATGTGTGGCACGCCGTCAACGGAATCCCTTACGTCCTTCGGCTCATGGGATCGGGCCTCAGGGCGCCCAAGCGGCAGGTCCCCGGCACCGACCTCGCCGGTGAGGTGGTCGAGCTGGGCGCCGGTCCGAACCGGTTCGTCCTCGGGGACAGGGTGTTCGGAGAGGTCACGTCGAGCAGCCAGTGGAGCAACGCCGGTGCCTTCGCGGAGTTCGCGGCGGTGGACGAGACTCTCCTGGCTCCCATCCCCGACGCCCTGTCCTTCGAGGAGGCGGCCGCGGTTCCCACCGCATCCCTCATCGCGCTGATGAACCTGCGCGACCAGGGCCGGGTGCGCTCGGGTCAGCGGGTGCTCGTGAACGGCGCCGCCGGCGCCGTCGGAGTGTGGGCCGTGCAGCTCGCGACTGCGTTCGGCGCGCAGGTCACGGCGGTCGACGCACCCGCCAAGCTCGAGCTGCTGCGCGACCTCGGCGCTGCCCACGTCATCGACTACACCCAGCAGGACTTCACCCGGATGGGCGTGCGCTACGACCTCGTCTTCGACATAGTCTCGCAGGCTCGATTTCCCGACGTCCGGAAGGCTCTGGAGCCCCAGGGCACCTTCGTCCTGGTCGGTCACGACCAGTACGGCCACGCGGGCCACCGGGTGCTCGGCAGCCTCGGACGGATGCTGCCGCTGATGGCGATCTCTCCGTTCGTCAAGCAGATCCCGGGCATCCGGCCGGGCCCGTCACGCGAGGAGAACTGGGCGACGATCGTCGAGCTGCTCGCGGACACCCGCATCCGCCCGGTGGTCGACGCTCGGATCTTCCCGCTGGCCGAGGTCGCCGACGCGATGGACTACCTCACGACCGGAGCCGCGATGGGGCGCGTCGTCCTCACGGTGTGATGGCGCGCCCTTCGTCCCGCGCAGGAGTGCGAGGGACTCCTCGCTCAGAGCGGCAGCGGTAGCCAGCGCAGCGGCTGCCCTGCGACGCTGCCGCCTGGCGGGACGACGAGGTAGCCGTCGGCGACCGCGAGACCACGAAGCATCCCGGAGCCGTGGTGGGTCGTGGGCTCGGCGCCGTCGGGGCCGAGCGCGGCGAGGACGAGGCGGGTCGCGTGCGGGGGAGCGGACACATCGGCCGGGCTGATGGCGGCGCCGAGCACGGGCAGCGGCCGACCCAGCAGCGAGGCGACGAGTGGGCCACCGAGAGTGAGCAGTGCCGCGACGGCCGCCTGTGGGTTGCCGGGGAGGCCGACGAGCAAGCGCCGACCCGGAAGCGTCGCGAGCAGCATGGGGTGTCCCGGTCGCACGGCGACCGAGTCGACGACGAGGGCACCGGAGAGAGCCGCAATGGCGTGGTGCACATGATCGGCCGGGCCGGCGGCTGTGCCACCGGTGGTGACCACGAGATCCACGTCGTCCGCTGAGTCGAGGGCCGCGAGAAGCGCGGCGAGCGTGTCTTGCACGTGGGTCACGCCGACGCAGTCGACGCCGAGACGCTCGAGCCACGCCGGCACCTGAGGCCCGAGCGCGTCGCGCACCCGACCATCTCCTGGGGTCCCGCGGTCGAGAAGCTCATCGCCGAGCACGAGGACGCGTGCCGTCGGACGTCGTAGGAGGTCCACCGTGTCAGCGCCAGCGGCCGCGGCAAGGCCGAGGTGCGCGGGGCCGAGGATCGATCCGGCGGCGATGAGCAGCGATCCCTCGGTCGCCTCTTCGCCGGCGGGCCGCAGGTGCCGGCCCGGGACCACCTCGGCGTGGAGGAGTCCGTCACGCACGGCACCGTCCTCACGGCGGACAACAGCGATCGCACCAGCGGGAACCGCTGCGCCCGTGGCGATCCCGACGGCGTGACCCGGGAGCAGTCGTGCGATGGGCGCTGAGCCTGCGAGCACGGCACCGTCGAGCACCCAGGGCCCCGAGCCGCAGACCGCCCAGCCGTCCATGGCCGAGGAGAGGAAGGGCGGCAGGTCGGTGGCGGCCCGGACGTCGCTCGCGAGTGTCCTGCGGTCCGCGGCGCACAGCGCGAGAGTCTCGGTGCCGAGCGGTGTGCCGGCCCCGTGCGCCGCGCGTCGAGCCTCGTCCCACGACCGCGAGACGAGGACGCCGTCGGGTGCGACGCCGGACAGGACGGTGCTCACGTCACTCCTCGCGCGTGAGCTGAAGGAGCCAGGTCCCCGGCCCGCGCTCGACGTAGCTCACGGCGAACTCGCCCAGGTGCGCTGCTCGAGCTCGGTGAGCAGGGGGATCGGTTCGTGCGGTTCGGCCAGCAGGTTGAGAGCCCGAAACGGGAGTCGCGCTGAGCGCGCCGTGCACTGTGGCGTGTCGCCCGGCGGCGCGGGTCGCACGTACGTCCAGCACGGGAGTGGCCGCGTCGCTCTTCCCGCACGTGCCCGTATCGCCCGCGCAGCCGCCGGAGGTCGTGGAGGAGCCGGGGCCGGAGTAGATGTGGATGTCACAGGCGGTCCCTCGAGGAGGGGTAGCGGGTCCCCACGAGGAGCGGGGACCCGATGCCGGATCGGTCATGAGGGCTTGGGCGCGCCGGGACGTGCGTAGCGGACCCACGTGAGAGCGATGCAGGCTGCGGCGAAGACGACGCCGAGGGTGAAGAACGCGGTGATGTTCGCGACGGCGAGGCCGACGCCGAAGAAGAAGGGTCCGTACGCGGCGATCGCCGACGTCCACCCGATCACTCCACCGGCCTGACGCCGCTCGAAGATCATCGGCATCTGCTTGAACGTGGACGCGTTGCCGATGCCGGTGAAGAAGAAGATCGCGATCATCCCCCACAGGAAGGCGGTGAAGTCCGACTGCAGCGCGGCCGCACCCTGGGCCGGGTCCGGGTGTACGTGGAGCATGGTGAACAGCAGCGAGAACATGATGCCGATGCCCGCGACGAGGGTCCATCGTGCGCCGCCGTACTTGTCGGTCAGCGGGGCGAACGCGACGCGCGCGCCGGCCCCCACGAGCGGGCCGAGGAACGCGAAGGACAGAGCGAGGGGGACTGTGTAGCCCGGCACGAGCACTGAGGTAGAGCCGTCGGCTGCCGTCGCCACGATAGCCGTGTTTCCAGCGCCGTAGAGGTTCTTGATGAGCAGGCCGAACTGCGCCGAGAGCCCGGCGAACGTGCCGAAGGTCATGACGTACAGCGCGGTCATGAACCAGGTGTCGATGTTGGAGAAGATGTCGAGCTGCTGGCGGAAGTTCGCGCGCACGGGGACACTCTTGAGCATCGTCCAGGCCAGGATCGCCGCGACGACCACGAACGGGACGTAGATGAATGCCGCGTTCTGCTCCCACACCTGGTGGTTGGTGTTCTTCGCCGGGTCGTGGAACTTCTGGGATGCTCCGAGGACGCCGAGCAGAGAGAAGCCGATGATCCACGGCGTCACGAACTGCACGATGGAGACGCCGAAGTTTCCGATCCCGGCCTGAAGGCCGAGTGCGGTCCCCTGCTTGCGGCGCGGGAAGAAGTACGACGTGCTGGGCATGAAGCCGGAGAACGCGCCACCGCCGATGCCGGAGAGGAAAGCCAGGATCAGGAAGGTGGTGTAGCTGGTCGAGGGGTTCTGCACCGCGATGCCCCACCCGATCAGCGGGATCAAGAGGAGCGTGGTGGTCAGCGTGACGAGCTTGCGGGTTCCCATGACGGGCGGGAGCCACATCCACACCAGGCGCATCGTGCCGCCGGCGAGGCCGGGCATGGCGACCAGCCAGTACAGCTGGTTCTTGTCGAGCTTGAAGCCGAGGTTGGTGAGGGTGGGCGCAATCGCGCTCGCGAGGAACCAGGTGCAGAACGCCAGGGTGAGAGCGAAGGTGCTGAGCGAGAGGGTGCGCCAGGCGAGCGCCGAATCCCACTTCTTCTCGTCCTCGGGATCCCAGTCGCTCAGCCACTCGTTGCCCTTGCGGGCCTCAGGGGTGGTGACGGTCATGTCGATCGCTCTCCTTGGTTCCGGACGATTCAGTGGGTGGACGCGGTCTCGAGCACGGGCTGCTCGAAGTCGTCGGTCAGGTCGGGCGCGTTTCGGTGGAGCATGTGGACCACCGTGAGGTGCATCCAGGCGAAGCAGACGAGGGTCAGCACGAACAGCACGCCGAACAGAGCGGTGGGGATCCCCGTGATGGCGACGGCGTAGCCGAACACCGGGAGGAGGAAGAAGCCGCCGAGGGCGCCGAGCATCCCGACGAGGCCACCGACGGCGCCGACGTCCTTGGGGAAGTACTCGGGGATGTGCTTGTAGACAGCGGCCTTGCCGATCCCCATCGAGCAGCCCAGGAGTACGACCACGAGCGTGAACGGCCACAGACCGAGGTGCCACGGCAGGATCTCCGCGGTGCCGTCGGCGGCCTTCGACGTCGCAACGTCGATGGTGATGAACCCGCTCGGCATCATGAGGGTTCCGGTGGTGATGAGCATGAGGCCGAACGTCCAGTACATGATCCGACGTGCCCCGATGCGGTCGGAGAGCCAGCCGCCGACCGGGCGGAGCAGCGATGCGGGGAAGATGAACAGCGCGGTCAGGAGCCCGGCCTGCCAGAGCTCGACGCCGTACTGCGTCTCATAGAACTTGGGGAGTGCGGACGAGAGCGCGACGTAGGCGCCGAACACCGCAACGTAGTAGAGGCTGAAGCGCCACACGCGCAGCTGCGACAGCGGTCGGAGCTGGTCGGCGACCGGGATGGTCTTGCCGGGCGTACGGTCGGGCTTGGGTGCGACGAACCACAGCACCGCGGCCATGACGACGAGCGCGACGGCGTAGATGACCGGCACCAGTCGCCATCCGCCGCTGACGAAGCCGCCGAAGTACGCCGCTCCTGCGGTGCCGGCGATGATCGCGGGACCGATGAGCTTGGTGACCGAGGCGCCGACGTTGCCGGCGCCGAAGACGCCGAGTGCGAATCCCTGCTGTGAGCGGGGGAACCACGCGCTGTTCCAGGCGATTCCCGAGCTGAAGGAGTTGCCCGCGAACCCGATGAGGAAGGCGAGGACGAACAGCATCGTGGGGTTGTGGGTGCCGGCCAGCAGGTAGGTCGGGACCGCTGCGATGAGCAGCAACCCCGTCATGACGATGCGACCGCCCCAGCGGTCCGCCAGGATTCCGGTCCCGAGCCGCCAGATCGCACCGTTGAGCACGGGGAGTGCGGTCAACCAGTAGAAGGCGGTGTCGGAGAGCCCGAACTCCTTCTGGATCGGCAGGCCCAGGATCCCGAACTGCAGCCACACGGCGAACATCAGCGTGAAGGCGATCGTCGAGGTCACGAGGACGCGGTAGCGACCGGCGGCGGGAGGCTCGGGGCGGGCGGGGACGGTGTCCGCTGTGTCGACCGTGGCGGTCAGACTCATCACGACTCCTCTGTTATTTACTAACACAAGGCCACGGTACGACCCGGACCGGGGAGGCTGTCCATCCTTAGGATCTATAAATGACTATGACCTGCGCCACAAAAACGGGATCACTACGCACCACCCGATCGGGTGTAGCGTCGGGCACGGAATAGTTCACAACACCGGAGTAAATAATAGGAGTGGCTGTGATGAAGTCGCCTCCGGAGCGTGAGGGCGGGACAGACACGTCGAGCCGGCGAGTCCTGGATTTGCTGGTCGCGGCGCCGTCGCCCTTGGCGGTGGCCCAGATCGTCGAGTCGACCGGGCTGCATGCCAACACGGTCCGGTCCCAGCTCGCCCTGCTCGTGGACATGGGACGGATCGAGTCGGTGTCGGAGCGTCGCACCGTTCCGGGGCGTCCCAAGCTGCTCTACCGCGCCGTTCCGGAGATCGCGCCGCACGACCCCTACCGGGCGCTGGCCGCCGAGCTCGCTGCCGGTGTCGCCTCGGGTCGGCCGGGCGACACTCCCGGACTCGCCGCCGGTCGCCGGCTGGCCCGGTCCCAGCGGGAGAAGGTCGGCTCGCCGGAGACCATCTCGCCCGACGAGGCGATCGAGATGGCCATGGACGGTCTGGAGGTCCTCGGGTTCGAGACCATCACGGACCCGCTCGGGGACCGTCTCTACCTGCCGACGTGCCCGTTCCTGGAGATGGCTCGCCAGGACCGGGCCATCTGCACGGTGCACCACGAGATGCTCAGCGGCTTCTTCGGCGAGCTCGACGCCGGCGTGTCGGTCCGGCGCCTCGACATCTTCGTGAAGGGCGACCTCTGCGTCGCCCAGCTCGACCGGTCCGACATCGGGCCGGCACCGCTCCCCGCTCACGCGCGGGAGAACTCCACGGCCCAGGAGCAGTGACGTGACCACCTCGAACCGGATCGACGACCCGATCGTCGACGGACTCATCTCCGCCCGCTCGTTCCTCACCCGGTCGGACGTGTCGCCGGACCACCGGGCGGTGCACGAGGTCGGCGGTCGTGAGGGCGACATCTTCTACCGGGACCGTTGGTCGCACGACAAGATCGTGCGCTCGACGCACGGGGTGAACTGCACCGGTTCCTGTTCCTGGAAGGTCTACGTCAAGGACGGGATCATCACCTGGGAGACTCAGCAGACCGACTATCCCTCGGTGGGTCCGGACTCGCCGGAGTACGAGCCCCGCGGCTGCCCGCGCGGTGCGGCATTCAGCTGGTACACCTACTCGCCCACACGGGTGCGCTACCCCTACGTCCGAGGGGTGCTGCTCGAGATGTACCGCGCGGCAAAGCTGGCCAACGACGGTGATCCGGTGAAGGCGTGGGCGACCATCGCCGACGACGAGGACGCCCGGCGCCGCTATCACTCACAGCGCGGACGCGGCGGACTGGTGCGAGCGACGTGGGACGAGGCTCTCGAGATCGTCGCCGCGGCGCAGGTCCACACGATCGCGAAGTTCGGCCCGGACCGTGTCGCGGGCTTCTCGCCGATCCCCGCGATGTCGATGGCTTCGCACGCATCCGGCGCCCGATACACGTCGCTGCTCGGTGGCACGATGCTGTCGTTCTACGACTGGTACGCCGACCTCCCGAGCGCGTCGCCGCAGATCTGGGGCGACCAGACCGACGTGCCCGAGTCGGCGGACTGGTGGAACGCGAGCTACCTCATCATGTGGGGCTCCAACATCCCCACGACCCGCACACCGGACGCGCACTTCATGACCGAAGCCCGCTACAAGGGCCAGAAGGTCGTCACGGTCAGCCCCGACTACGCCGACAACACCAAGTTCGCCGACGAGTGGATGCCCGCGGCGCCCGGCACCGACGGAGCCCTCGCGATGGCCATGGGTCACGTGGTGCTCAAGGAGTTCTACGTCGACCGGCAGGTGCCGATGTTCGTGGACTACTCCCGCCGCTTCACCGACCTGCCGTTCCTGGTGTCGCTGCGCCAGCGCGAGGACGCCTGGGTCCCGGACCGCTTCGTCAACGCCGCAGACCTCGGAGTCGACGAGGACGCCGCCGAGTGGAAGCCCGCGATGCTCGACGGGCGCACGAACGAGCCGGTGATCCCGCACGGCTCGATCGGTTTCCGCCACAACGAGTCCGGCATGGGCAAGTGGAACCTCAACCTCGACGGCATCGAGCCCGTGCTCTCGCTCTACGACGTCGCGGACGAGTCCGTCGCCGTCGACATGCCGCGCTTCGACGTCGGCGACGCGGGCAGCGAGCAGGGCTCGATCATCCGTCGCGGCGTGCCGGTCCGGCGGATTGGCGACCGGCTCGTGACGACTGTCTACGACCTGATGCTCGCGCAGTACGGCGTCGGGCGTGACGGCCTCCCGGGCGAGTGGGCCGGCGGCTACGACGACGCCTCGAGCCTCTACACGCCGGCGTGGCAGGAGGAGATCACCTCCGTGCCCGCCGAGACGGTCACCCGCATCGCCCGGGAGTTCGCGGCCAACGCCGAGGAGTCCGGCGGCCGCTCGATGATCACCCTCGGCGCCGGCACGAACCACTGGTACCACTCCGACACGACCTACCGAGCGATCATCGCGTTGGTGCTGCTCACCGGCTGCCAGGGCAAGAACGGCGGGGGCTGGGCGCACTACGTCGGCCAGGAGAAGGCGCGTCCCTTCACCGGCTGGGCGCAGCTGGCCTTCGGCCTGGACTGGGTCCGCCCGCCGCGGCAGATGGCGGGCACGTCGTACTGGTACCTCCACACCGACCAGTGGCGCTATGACGCGTTCGGCGCGGAGGACGTCGCCACGCCCCTCGGCACCGGCCGTTTCGCCGGCCAGTCGTTCGCCGACACCCTGGCCCAGGCGGTCCGGATGGGATGGACGCCCGGCTCACCGACCTTCGACCGCAACCCCTTGACCCTGGCCGCGGATGCGGAGAAGGCCGGGATGTCGCCGGCTGACTACGTCGTCGACGAGCTCAAGTCAGGTCGCCTCAAGTTCGCGGTCGAGGACCCCGACGCCCCGGAGAACTTTCCGCGAGTGCTCACCATCTGGCGGGCCAACCTGCTCGGGTCCTCCGGCAAGGGCAACGAGTACTTCCTGCACCACCTGCTCGGGGCAGACGGCGCGATCGACGCCGAGGAGACCCCGGAGGGTCTGCGCCCGCAGGGCGTGACCTGGCGGGAGAAGGCTCCGGTCGGCAAGCTCGACCTGCTGGTGTCGCTGGACTTCCGGATGACCAGCACGGGACTGTTCAGCGACGTGCTGCTCCCTGCGGCGACGTGGTATGAGAAGTACGACATCGCCTCGACCGACATGCACCCCTACATCCATGCGTTCAACGCAGCGATCGCCCCGCCGTGGCAGGCGCGCAGCGACTACGACACCTTCACCCGGCTCGCCGAGGTCTTCAGCGAGATGGCCGGACCGCGGCTCGGGACCCAGACCGATGTCGTCGCGACGCCGCTGACCCACGACACCCCGACCGAGATCGGCCAGCCCGGGGGTCGCGTGCTCGACTGGCGCGCGGGGGAGTGCGAGCCCATCCCCGGCAAGACGATGCCCAACCTCGCGGTGGTTCAGCGCAACTACGGCGAGATCGGGGCGATGATGACCGCGCTCGGCCCGAACGTCGAGAACATCGGCACCGTGGTCAAGGGCGTCACCCTCAGGCAGCCCGACTCCGTCGAGCACCTGCGCAAGGTCAACGGCGTCGCACGCGGAGGCGTCGCCGATGGACGGCCGCTCTTGCGGACCGCGGAGCAGGCCTGCGAGACGATCCTCACGCTGTCCGGCGTCTCCAACGGCGCCATCGCCGTGGCCGGCTTCGAGCAGCTCGAGAAGCGCACCGGCGTGGAGCTGGCCGACCTCGCGCGCGAGCACGAGGGCAAGCAGATCACCTTCGCAGACACCCAGAGCCGCCCACAGCCGGTCATCACCTCGTGGGAGTGGTCCGGTAGCGAGCACGGTGGCCGGCGCTACTCGCCGTTCACGATCAACGTCGAACGTGGGAAGCCCTGGCACACCCTCACCGGCCGCCAGCACTTCTTCCTCGACCACGACTGGATGGCCGAGGTCGGCGAGTGCCTGCCGACCTATCGCCCGCCGCTCAACCTCGCAGCATTGTCCGGCTACCCGAAGATCGGTGACCATGACGAATCCCATGTGGTCGTGCGCTACCTCACCCCGCACTCCAAGTGGTCGATCCACTCGGAGTACCAGGACAACCTGTTCATGCTGGCGCTGTCCCGTGGCGGCCCGGACATCTGGATGAGCAAGGAAGACGCCGCGAAGATCGGCGTCAAGGACAACGACTGGATCGAGGCCCACAACCGCAACGGCATCGTCGTCGCACGTGCCGTGGTGTCGCACCGGATGCCTGAGGGCACGGTGTACATGTACCACGCGAAGGACCGCACGATCGGCGTCCCCAGGGTCGAGAAGACCGGGAAGCGCGGCGGGATCCACAACTCGCTCACCAGGCTGCTGCTGAAACCGACGCACCTCATCGGTGGCTACGCCCAGCTGTCCTACGGCTTCAACTACTACGGACCCACAGGCAACCAGCGCGACGAGGTCACCACGATCCGTCGCCGCTCGCAGGAGGTGCAGTACTGATGACGCGCGTCATGGCCCAGGTGGGCATGGTGATGAACCTCGACAAGTGCATCGGGTGCCACACCTGCTCGGTCACCTGCAAGCAGACCTGGACGAATCGTCGAGGTGTCGAGTACGTGTGGTTCAACAACGTCGAGACGAGGCCCGGTCAGGGCTACCCGCGACGTTATGAGGACCAGGAGCAGTGGAATGGCGGGTGGCAGCTGACCAAGCGCGGGAAGCTGCGGCTGCGGGCCGGCGGGCGCTTCAGGCGGCTCGCGACGATCTTCAGCAACCCCAAGCTTCCCGGGCTCGACGACTACTACGAGCCGTGGACCTACGACTACGACACGCTCATCAGCTCCCCGCCGATGGACACCGTGCCGGTCGCGCGACCCAAGTCGATGATCACCGGTAAGGACATGGAGATCCGCTGGGGTGCCAACTGGGACGACGACCTCGGCGGCACGGCCGAGAACGGGCACAAGGACCCGATGCTCAAGGGCATCGAGGACCAGGTCTCGTTCGAGTTCGAGAAGGCGTTCATGTTCTACCTGCCGCGCATCTGCGAGCACTGCCTCAACCCCTCGTGCGTCGCCTCCTGCCCGTCAGGTGCGATGTACAAGCGGTCCGAGGACGGCATCGTGCTGGTCGATCAGGACATGTGCCGAGGCTGGCGCATGTGCGTGTCCGGCTGCCCGTATAAGAAGGTCTACTTCAACCACCGCACGGGCAAGGCCGAGAAGTGCACGCTGTGCTACCCACGCATCGAGGTCGGCCAGCCCACAGTCTGCTCCGAGACCTGTGTCGGCCGGCTGCGCTACCTCGGCCTGTTCCTCTACGACGCCGACAAGGTGCTCGCCGCCGCATCGGTCGAGAACGAGCAGGACCTCTACGAGGCGCAGCTCGACCTGCTCCTCGACCCTAACGACCCTGCTGTCATCGAGCAGGCGCGCAGGGACGGGATAGCCGACGACTGGATCGAGGCAGCGCAGAAGTCACCGGTCTACGCCCTGGCGAAGACCTACAAGCTCGCCCTGCCGCTGCACCCGGAGTACCGCACCATGCCGATGGTCTGGTACATCCCGCCGCTCTCGCCCGTCGTCGACGCGCTGGCGAACACCGGTCACGACGCCGAGGACAAGGGCAACCTGTTCGCGGCCATCGAGGCAATGCGGATCCCGATCGGCTACCTCGCCAACCTCATGACC
>JBBRAQ010000036.1:0-36909 GCA_038206635.1 Candidatus Nanopelagicales bacterium
GATCGCTACGAGGTGCACCAGGTTGGCGGCCAGACGATCCTCGAGTACTGGATTCCGGCGGAGGACCTAGACGAGATGAACGAGAACATCGTCGGCCAGATCGAGGTCGTCTCGGAGTATCGCTAGCGCCCCGAAGTGCCGTTCGCGCTCGGCCACGCAGGCTAGGGCAGCGGTGCGGCTGGGACGGGATCGTTCCGTGAGCGGGAGCTCCGAACCACCCACGCCACGCCCTGGTGGATGCCGACGCCGCCGGCTGCGTTGGCCAGTCCGAATAGCGCGCTTCCGAGCACTTGAGAATCGAAGCCTATGACGCCAGTCGCCAGCAGCAGCGCCGGCCAGAGGAGCGCTGCAGCGATGAGGGTCGACTTCCACCAGTGTCCGAAGACCAGCCCGAACAAGATCATCGTCGGAATCATGGATCGACGCTACGCCTCGCCGTGGGCCTGGGTGGGTGAACAGTCCGCGCAGAGGGGAACCGTTCTCGCTCGCCACCCGGGTTGGGTCGAAGCCAGCACAGCTACTCTCAGTGACCGAGATCCGGGATAACCGCCCCAGCCGGAAGCCGTTTGCCGTACTCAACGGCGGGCGAGCCGCTCGGTCCACGCCTCGAGGCCGGCTGGTGTCGCTGTCACGACGATCACCTCACGCACCCGGGTCTGCGTCGACTCCAGTGTCCCGAGGGCGATCCGGATCGCACTGTCGATCGGCCAAGGTGCCCAGGTGAGCTCGGTCGGAACGGCGATGCTGCGTGCCCCGAGGGCGTCGGCGGCCTCGAGCGCCGCGCGGTAGACCCGCGTGAGCAGGTACTCGTGGTTGTCGCGCGGGGAGTACGTGGGGCTGGCCACCTCGATGACCGGCGGCAGTCCCGCCCGCACACGAGTCTCGCCCACGGCCAGGTGACGGGGGCGCACCGGGCGCACGACGGCATCGACCTGCGCGAGGTCGACGTCGCCCAGCACGACCCGGATGCGTGGTAGGCGCGCGGCGGCCGGAGTCCTCACCCGTGTCGCCCCCTCCCGCGGTGCCCGTATCGGCCCTTCCTACCCCCGTCTTCCCAGCCCCACAAGGGATGAGGACAGACGCCGACAGCCATCGGAATCGTCCCTAGGTGCCCGGGGGCCACAGCGACCGGCTCGGCCCCGGTCACAGGCACGGTTGCACCGCCGGCGCACAACCAGCGTGCTCGAGGACGGAGCCGTCCCGTCATCGTCGCTCACGGCCACCATGATGGCTGGGCGGACGTCGGGTCACATGGCGGCGAGGCGCGCCTTGACCTGCTTGAGGCTCGGGTTCGTCGCGGCGGAACCGTCGGGGAACACCAGCGTCGGGACGGTCCGGTTGCCCCCGTTCGCGTTCATCACGATCTCCGCGGCGGCGGCGTCCTGCTCGATGTTGACCTCGACGAACTCGATGCCCTCACGGGTCATCTGCGACTTGAGCCTCGAGCAGTAGCCGCACCAGGTGGTGCTGTACATCGTGACCGCCATCGAGGATCGGGCTCCTTCGCGTCGCCGAACGTCCTGGCCGCCCTGGGGTCGGCTGGCCGGTCCGTGCTGGTCCGGCAGGTACGTCAACCTCACGACCCGGTCTCGTTGTTCCCGTGACGAGTGACACATCGCGGTCAGGCGCAACCGGCACTTCCGCCCCGCGTCGACCCGCCCGGCGTGTCGTCCCCCGGGGACGGCGGTCCCGTCCGGGCCCGGCGTCCGAGACGACTGAGAGGATGTGGCCCGTGACGGCCACCTCCGACCCGCGCCCTGACAGCTCCGCCGCGCCCGCCGGCCCGGGGCCGTCCCGTGCTCGCCACGCCGCCACCGCGGAGGCCGTGCTCGTCGCGCTCGACCCGGAGCAGCGGGAGGTGGCGCTGGCCCTCTCGGGCCCCGTGGTGGTCCTCGCGGGGGCCGGCACCGGCAAGACCCGTGCCATCACCCACCGCATCGCCTACGCCGCCCTCACCGGCGTGCACGACCCGCGCCGCACCCTCGCGGTCACGTTCACGGCCCGCGCCGCGGGCGAGATGCGCCAACGGTTGGCCGAGCTCGGGGTCGAAGGAGTGCAGGCCCGCACCTTCCACTCCGCCGCTCTTCGGCAGCTGCGCTACTTCTGGCCCCGCGTCGTCGGCGGCACGGCTCCCGCGATCCTGCCCAGCAAGGCCAGGATCGTCGGCCCCGTCCTGCGGCGGGCCGGCTGGTCGGATCCCTCCCTCGCTCGCGACGTCGCGAGCGAGATCGAGTGGGCGAAGTCCAGCCAGGTCGTCGCCGCCGACTACCCCGCTGCTGCCGTCCGGGCCCGCCGCGAGCCGCCCGGCAGCCTCAGCCACGCCGACGTCGCCTCGCTCTACGCCGCCTACGACGAGCACAAGACGGCCGAGGGGCTGATCGACTTCGAGGACGTCCTGCTGCTCACCGTGGGCATTCTCGACACCCGCCCCGACATCGCCGACGAGGTCCGCACCGCCTACCAGTGGTTCACCGTCGATGAGTACCAGGACGTCAACCCGCTGCAGCAGCGGTTGCTCGACCTCTGGCTCGGCGAGCGCGACGACGTGTGCGTCGTCGGCGACGCGAGCCAGACCATCTACACCTTCACCGGTGCGAGCTCCTCCTACCTCGTCGACTTCCGCAGCCGGTACTCCCACGCCACCGAGGTACGGCTGATCCGGTCCTATCGCTCCACGCCGCAGATCGTGTCGCTCGCCAACCGCGTCCTCCGGAGTGCCACCGGTCCCGAGGCGAAGCTGCGGCTCGAGCTGCGTCCCACCCGCGCCGACGGCCCGGAGCCGCGCGTCCGCACCTACGACGACGAGCCCGCCGAGGCTGCCGCCGTCGCCAAGGCCATCGTGGCGCTCATCGCCGACGGCACTCCGGCACGCGAGATCGCCGTCCTCTACCGGATCAACGCGCAGTCGGAGGTGTTCGAGGAGGCCCTCGGAGAAGTCGCGATCCCCTACGTGTTGCGGGGAGAATCAGCGTTCTTCGATCGGGGTGAGGTCCGCGAGGCCGTCACCCGTCTCCGCGGTGCCGCGCGCGGCGGCCAGAGCTCCGGTGACCTCGGCACCGACGTCCGCTCGGTGCTCTCGGCGATGAACTGGTCGGCCGAGCCCCCGAGCGGCACGGGTGCGGTGCGCGAGCGCTGGGAGAACCTCCTGCGCCTGGTCACCCTCGCCGACGACCTCGCCGGCGCTGACCAGGCCGCCACGCTGACCGACCTCGTCGTCGACCTCGACCAGCGCGCATCCACCCAGTCCGCGCCCACCGCCGATGGCGTCACCCTGGCCACGGTCCACGCGGCCAAGGGCCTCGAGTGGGACGCCGTGTTCGTCGTCGGCCTGGTCGCGGGCACGTTCCCCATCCAGTACGCCGACACCCCCGCGCGCGTCGAGGAGGAGCGCCGGCTCTTCTACGTCGCGTGCACGCGGGCTCGCCGCCACCTCGCCCTGTCGTGGGCCCGCAGCCGCACCGGGCGCGGTCGTCGCGAGCGGTCGCCGTTCCTCGACGCCGCGGTCGGCCAGTCGGCGGCCTCCACCGACACCGGCAGCAGCAGCAGCGGCGGCAGCGGCCTCGTCCGGGGCAGCGGCTCGCAGACCAGGTCCGGCCCGCGTCGCCGCGGCCCGGCAACGTGCCGGGTCTGCGGCAACGCCCTCGTCACCGGTGCCGAGTCAGCGCGGGGGCGCTGCCGTAGTTGTCCGTCGTCCTGTGACGAAGGGCTCCTCGACCGCCTCAAGGCCTGGCGCAAGGAGCAGGCCGACCGACAGTCCGTGCCGGCCTTTGTCGTGCTCACCGATGCCACGCTCGAGAGCATCGCCACCGACCTCCCCGCCGACGTGGCCTCACTCGTCCGGATCCCTGGGATCGGCGCCCGCAAGATCGAGGCCTACGCCGAGCCTGTGCTCGCTCTCGTGCGTGGCAACGGCCTCTCCCCGGCCGTCGACGACACCGTCTGACCCGGCCCTCTCATCGCCCCGATCAGTCGCCAGACCGCCGTCCTGGCGGCGGAATCACCGAATCTGGGGAAACTCGCCGGAAAACCTCGTTGCACCGACCCCGCAGGCATGCGTAACCTCGCAGGTGCGCACGAAGGTCGTGCAGTTCGGCATCGCCGAACACCGGGCGAGCAGAGGAGGTGGACCGCAATGAGCAGCACCTACACCGACGCGGCCGCCTTCGTGCTGCCCGTGAGCGCCTCCGTCGTGGCCGTCGCCACCGCGCTCTCGATGCGCTTCCAGGCCGTCGTCGTCGCACGTTCGCACACGGCCGATCTCGCCCCGACCACCGAGTGGTACGCCGGCATCGCCAAGCGCAGCACCACCGGTACGTCGAACTACCCGCAGTCTCGAGGATCCACTGGGTGACCTCAACCCATCGGCACCTCGAGGCCGCGGATCCCCTCACCGGGAACCGCGGCCTTCGTGTTTGTCCGGGTCCGATCACCCGGACGTCCACGACACCACCCGCACCATGGCACCACCCGCCCGACCGTGTCGCCCGGCCCTCCCTTTCGGGCGGCGCGCCGCACGACCCTTGTCCTGCACGACATCGAGGCCGCGGAGACCCCGCGGACCGTGAAGGAGGTGACCGCACGATGAGCGTCCTGACCACGGACCCGACCCACACCCTCGGGAGCCAGTCCGAGTCGATCGACTCGATCGTCACCAGCACGCCGTGCCGGTCCTACGACCCGGAACTGTGGTTCGCCGAACGGCCCGACGAGGTCGCGCTGGCCCAGACCCTGTGCGGCGACTGCGCCCTGCGCACCGCCTGCCTCGCGGGGGCCCTGGACCGGCGCGAGCCGTGGGGCGTCTGGGGTGGCGAGCTGTTCGAGCGCGGGGCGGTGGTGGCGCGCAAGCGTCGCCCCGGTCGCCCGCGCAAGGACGACCACCTCGACCGGCGCGCCGCCGAGGTCGCGCTCGAGGCCCGCATGGCCGAGCTCACCCGTGAACTCGCCGCGCAGCCCGAGCCCGACCTCGACGACGAGTTCGCCGACGTCTGCGCCAGCCCGGCGCAGCGTGGCGGAGCCGCCGCATGACCGGACGTATGCAGGACGACGCCTCGGCGCCGTTCTCCCTCCCCGCCGTCGCGGCGGACAGATCACCCGGGACGCCGCTCGTCGCGGCGTCCTCCTCGACCCAGGAGACAGACATGTATCTCGTATCCGAGCAGATGGCTCGAAGCCACATCCAGATCCGCCATCAGGAGGCGGAGGCGTGGCGCATCAGGCGCATCGCCCTCGCCGTCCGCCGGGCGGAGACGGCCGAGCGCCGTGCCCGGCTGGCCCGTGCGGCGGCCGTCCTGGCCGTCCGCGAGTCCGCCGTCCTCGCCGTTCGCTAGCCGTGCGTTCGTCCGTCGCGGGCGGGTGACCCACCTCGAGGGTCACCCGCCCGTCGCCGTCTCGGCGCGAGGTTTCTGCGGCAGGATCAGCGCGTGACCAACCCTGCCGAGGCCGCCGTCTCCGCCGCCGTGACGGCCCTCGTCGCCCCCGACCTGGCCGCGATCGTCGACGTCGTCGCGTGGCCGGACCCCGATGCCGGCCGTGACCCCTCCGGCTGCCCGCTCGCGGTGCTCGTGGCCGACCACGGGGGAGTGGCGCGCCTCGACGCCGCGCATCCTGACGGCGAGCTCGTGAGCGGCCGCCATCCCCTGCCGAGCACTGATCCGCTCGCGTTCCTGCCCTACGCCGGCGAGGTCGCCGACCCCTCGCCGGACCACGTCCGCAACGCCTATCCGCTGCCCTGGCTGCGGCTCTCGTCGTTCTTCGCCGACCCGCGCAGTCCCGACGTCGCGATCGTGCACACCGGGGCGCACTTCTTCCCCGAGCAGGGCGGACACCACGGTGAGCACGGGTCGCTCGGGGTCATCCAGTCGCGGGCTCCGCTCCTCCTCTCCGGCGCAGGCGTCAGCGCGCGCGGGCTGGTCGAGGGGCACGCGCGTCTCGTCGACGTCATGCCGACGCTGGCGTGGGTGGCCGGCGTCGACCGTGCGGACCTCGCCGGTCTCGACGGCGTCGTGCGCGACGACCTCGTCGGACGGGGCGCGGCGTACGTCGTCGGGCTGCTCTGGGACGGCGCGCACGCCGGATCGCTGCTCGAGCTGGCGGCGCAGGGTGAGCTGCCGAACGTCGCACGGCTGCTGGAGCGCGGTTGCGCCCTGACCGGTGGAGCGGTCGCTGAGTTCCCGAGCCTCACCCTCGTCAACCACACGAGCATGCTCACCGGCGTCGGTCCGGGGCGGCACGGAGTCGTCGGCAACGTCTACTGGGACCGCGCGGAGTCGCGTCAGGTCGTGCCCAACGACCCGGCGACGTGGCACCGCACGCACGAGCTGTACCGCGACGGGGTCATGACGCTGTTCGAGGCCGTGCTCGGGGCCAGGCCCGACGCGCGTACGGCCTGCGTCAACGAGATGACCGAGCGCGGTTCGTGGGCCTCCACCTTCGCCCTCGTCCGGGCGGCGCTCACATCGGGGGACTCCGTGGACCCGGGCGAGGCGGGCAGCAGGGAGTCGCTCGACTTCGTGACGGCCGTCCGGGCGCTGCTGCCCGATCCGTACGTCTCGGACCTCGTGACCCGTGCGCGCTGCGCCGAGGACGACGACTACGCGTTCTACTCCGGGATCGACCTGCTCGGGCTCTCCACGATGGTCGGGCTCTTCTCGGCACCCGACCCGGCCGAATGGCCGACTCTCGCGTGGTGGTCGCAGTACACCACCGACGCTGCGCACCACCACGGCGGCCCGCGCTCGGGTATCGCGACCGACGGGCTGCGCGACTGCGATGCGCGCCTCGGTGGGCTGCTCGACCAGCTCGAGCGGATCGGCGTCCTCGACGACACCCTCGTGCTGCTGACGGCCGACCACGGCTTCGAAGGCGCCGACCCCTCCGTGCGCGGTTCGTGGGCGCCGGCGTTGTCTGCTGCCCTCGACCCGCTCGGCGTCCCGTGGCGCGACGAAGGCCCCGGCTTCCTCTACGTCGGGGTTGGCCCGTGACCCCGTTGGTGCGCGCGCTGTGCGGCACGTGTGCCCGCGACGACCTGCGCTCCATCGAGGGCAAGCTCGACGCCGGTTGGGCGTAGCACCTCAGGCACTGCCGGGCGGTTCGAGGACCGTCCACGCCTCCTCGTCACGGTGACCGGTCCGCTCGGCCCCGACCCCCGCGATGACGACGAGCACCACGCCGAGGAGCTGCAAGGGCACCGGCACCTGCGCAAGCAGCACGACGCCGACCAGCGTGGCGAACGCCGGCTCGAGGGCCATCAGGGTGCCGAACGACGCGGTCGTCAACCGGCGCAATGCCATGAGCTCCAACGAGAACGGGATCACCGGGAGCAGCACCGCGAGCCCGAGCGAGGCGAGCAAGACTCCCCACGTGATGTGCCCGGCGGCCTGTGGGATCCCGACGGCTGCCGCGGCGACGGCGGCGACCGGGATCGTGATGGCGAGGCCGTCGAGCCCGGTGAACCTGTCGCCGACGACCTGCGTGAGCAGGATGTATGTTGCCCACCCACATCCGGCGAGGGCGGCGAAGACCACCCCGCGGGCATCGACCTCGCCGGTCCACGGTCGCGTCAGGAACAGCACCCCGAGCAGGGCCAGCGCCGGCCACACGAGGTTGCGCCGTCGGTGGCTGCGCACCACGGCGACGCCGAGCGGCCCGAGGAACTCGATGGCGACGGCAGTGCCGAGGGGGATGAGGTCGAGCGCCTGCAGGAAGCAGACCGTCATCAGCCCGGTGACGACGCCGAGCACCACGGGGACCCGAAGGTCGCGAAGTGTCAGGTCGCGCACGCGGGGTCGCGCGATGGCGATGAAGATCAGGCCGCCGGCCACGAGCCGCAGCCACGCGGTCCCCGCCGGTCCGACGACGGGGAACAGCCGGCTGGAGAGCCCCGCACCGATCTGCACCGAGAACATCGCTGCGACGGCCAGGCTCCAGGCAGGGAGTCGAGGCGCTCGCCCGGGTGGCGCGGTGGCGGAGGTGGTAGGGGCGTGCTCGTGGGGGTGTGGCCTGCTCACGCCACGAAGGATGGCAGCCAGCGCTCGAGCTCGCCGCGCATGGGCACCGTGGCGTCCATCTGGGACAGGACGCCGATGCCGCCGAGCCAGACCCGGTGGATCAGCATGTAGTTGGGCGGGAGGTTGATCTTGAAGCCGGTCGCGAAGTCGGGGTTGCGCGGGTCGCTGAGCCGGGTGAAGTGCGAGCGCATCCACTCCCGGGAGAAGTGGAAGGACTCGTGCTGCGCGGGCTCGGCGAACGGTGCGAGCGCCTCGAAGAACTGGGCGGCGTCGATGTCGACCCCGGGCTTGATGAAGCCTTCGTCGCGAAGACCCGCGACCACGGCGTCGGCGTCGCCAAGGTTGGCGATGCGCAAGAGCTGACCCATGGCGGCGGGCGGGCCGTCGGGCAACCGCGCGACCGCACCGAAGTCCAGGACGCCGAGGCGGCCGCCGGACATGACTCGGTAGTTGCCGGGGTGGGGGTCGGCGTGCAGCAGCCCGGCCCGGATCGGCCCGGAGAGCAGGAACCGCAGGTAGAGCGTGCCGTAGTGGTCGCGCTCCTCCTGGGTGCCGTCGGTGATCACCCGGGACAGCGAGTAGCCCTCGAGCCACTCCGACACGACAACCATGGGCGCCGCCGCGAGCACGTGGGGCACGACGAACTCGTCGTCGCCCTCGTACGCGGCCGCGAACTGGCGCTGGGACTGGGATTCGACCAGGTAGTCGAGCTCCTCGGCGGCACGCGCCTTGAGCTCGGCGAGGAGCGGCTTGATGTCGAGTCCGGGCGCCATCGAGGCGAACATCCGGGCCATGCGCGACACCTGGTTGAGATCGCCCATGAGTGCCTTGCCGGCGCCGGGGTACTGGATCTTCACGGCGACGTCGCGCCCGTCGTGCCAGACCGCCTTGTGGACCTGGCCGATCGACGCGGCGGCGGCGGGCTTGTCGTCGAAGGAGGTGAACCGGTCGCGCCAGTCCTCGCCGAGGGCCTCCGCGAGCACCGAGTGGACCGTGCTCGCGGGCATCGCCGGTGCGGCGTCCTGCAGCTTGGTGAACGTGGCGCGGTAAGGGCCGAGGAGCTCCTCGGGGAGGGCCACCTCGAAGATGCTCATGGCCTGGCCGAACTTCATCGCGCCACCCTTGAGCTCCCCGAGGGTCTTGAAGACCTGCTCGGCGGTGCGCATCTGGATCTCGCTGGCGACGAGCTCCGCGTTCTTGCCTCCCACCTTCTTGCCGAAGCCGAGCGCGGTGCGTCCGGCGTAGCCGATCGGCAGCGCGGCGAGGCGCGCTCCACGGGTCACTGCGCGGCGGGGGAGGTCGGTCACCCCACCATTGTGACTGCCACCCCACCCCACCCGCACCCGCAGACCGGGTGGCGCACGACAGGGACCACCCGTCCGAGGCAGTCCGGGGCGCGGAACTCGACCTGCGCACCGAGGCTGACCGGCGTGGCGGACTCGCCGGAATCGATGACCTGCAGGGCTTGGGCGACGGCGAACGCTGCCGCGACGGAGGCCAGCAGCCCGCTCTGGGCGCGAGCCGTGGCGTGGCGCAGGCGCACCTGGTCGGTGAGGGCGGGCCAGGCGGGGTCGACGTCGCAGGAACGCCGGTCGAGACACCAGAGGCAGGCGGTGTGTCCCGGCACGACGAGGGGGCCGACCCGGGCGCAGTCACCGGCGACGGCGACGGCGAGATGGGCCAGACCGTCGGCGAGCAGGTCGTCGGCCAGTTCGGGGTCGGTCCAGGGCAGGTCGACGTCCGCGGCGGAGCAGATGATCGCCAGCGCCGGTCGCCTCGAGCGCATTCCGAGCGAGGTGGGGTGGGCACCCTGACGCCGGAGGGCTGCCGACATTTCCTCGCGCCAGGACACGTGCGGCTCGAAGGGTCCCACCGGCGTGAGGTCCGCGGCGCTCACCAGCCGATCAGGGCCCTGCAGCGCGACGATACCGACGCCCGCAGAGGCGAGCCCGGTCGCGACGTGGGCCGCCGCGCGGTCGTTGCCGCGCACGACCACGGCGGTGCGCGCCCGGCGGGCCATCAGGCGCAGGCCCTCGGCGGTGCTCGAGGCCGTGAGCGCGAGCCCGGCGATGTCGGGGGCCAGCCGCTCGCGGCGCACGGCCGACAGGCCGGAGGTCGGGCCGGGGTCGTCGTCGATCAGTCCGCGGTGCTGGAGCTCGTCGAGCACGTCGCCGAGCTCGGGGGCCAGCCGAAGCAGCTCATGACGCCCGGTGACACCGTCGAGCCTGAGCAGCGCCGTGCCGGCGTCGTCGGACAGCTGCTCGACGACGACGGCCCGCTCGGGGTCGACGCCGAGCTGCACCTGGTCGCGCCCGCGGCGCAGCACGGGACGACCGGGACGGGTGACGGGCAGGTGTCGGCTCATTCCCGCACTCTGCGCGGGAGGGCCTGTGCACCGACGGGACGATCCACAGCCGGGGTCGACTAGGTGGTGCGGTCGCCGGCCTCGAGGACGCCGCAGTGCTCGAGGTAGAGCACGGCGAGGGCCCGAGCGGCGGTGCGAACGTCGTCGGAGCACACCGACTCGTCCGGCGCGTGGGCGTCGCGGGTGTCGCCGGGGCCGTACTGCAGCGTCGGGAGGTGCGGGGCGAGCAGGCGCAGGTCGCTGCCGTAGGGCGCGCCGTAGACCTCCTGGACGCGGGCTCCGGGAGCAGCGGCCCGGTGGGCCCGCCCGACGGCGTCGAGCAGGCGGGGGTCCACCGAACGGCCGGAGGCGAACTGGCCGCCCCACCACTGCACGCGCACGGGGTGCGTGCGCAGGAAGGCATGCTCGGCACAGGCGGTGGCCACCCAGGCCTCGAGGGCGGCGCGGGCGTGCCCGGGCGTCTCATCGAGGGCGACGCCGAGGCGTCCCTCCGCCACGAGCATGTCGGGAACGGTGGAGGCCCAGTCGCCAGCGTGGACGGTGCCGATGGAGACCGGGTAGGCCAGTGGCCACCTGCGCATCAGCGGGTCGACGTCGGTGTTGCGGGCGGCCTCGAGGTCGCGCAGGGCGGCGAGGACCGGGAGCAGGTTGTCGAGCGCGCTCACGCCCTCGGTGCGCCGGGAGGCGTGGACGGCGAGCCCGGGCACGTGCAGGCGGAAGGTCAGGGCACCGCCGTTGGCCGGGACGATGTCGAGGTCGGTGGGCTCGGGGATGACGCACGCGTCGGCGGTGACGCCGCGACGCAGGAGCGCGAACGTGCCGAGGCCGCCGTCCTCCTCGCCCACGACCGGCGCGATCATGAGGTCGCCGGCGAGGCGGACGCCCAGGGACCGGACGGCGCGCGCGGCGGCGATCGCGGCCACGAGCCCGCCCTTCATGTCGCACACGCCGCGACCGACGAGGACCTCACGCCCGTCGCGCTCGAGACGGCGCAGCTCGTACGGGTCGCCGGTCCAGGCGTCGCGATGGCCCGGCGGCACGACGTCGGTGTGGCCGTCGACGAGCAGGCTGGCGCCGAGGCCGCGGTCGGGTGCGTGGCCAGGGAGGGTAGCCGCGAGGCCGTAGGCCTCGTGGCGCTCGACCTCCATGCCGGGGAAGTCGGGGTCGGCGCGGAGCTCGTCGAGGTCGAGCGCCCACAGGTCGACGTCGAAACCGTCGGCGTGCAGGACGTCTGCGAGCACGTGCTGGATCTCGCACTCCGCGGCACTGCCGCCGACGCTCGGGATGGCCACGAGCCGCGCGAGCAGGTCGAGCGTGCCCTCGTGCGCGGCGTCGACGGCGGCGAGGACGGCGTTGGTGATCGCCTCGCCCGAGGCGCTGGCCGTGAGCGGAGCCTGGGTCACACGGCTCACTCTAGGGACGACGACAACGCCCCGCCCACGTGAACGTGGGCGGGGCGTCGGGACGTGCGGTGTGATCCGATCAGGCCGCCGGAGTGGCCTTTCCGAGGATCCGGTTCACCTTGGTGTTGCAGACGGGGCAGATGCCCTGCGCCATGCGACGACCGTTCTTCTCGACGACGTGACCGGTGAAGGCTCGCTTCTCCTTGCACTTCACGCAGTACGCCTCGCCGGTGTAGCTCTCGCTCTCGTCCGCCATGGGGGTCCTCCTCCTGGTGTGGATACATGCCCCCCCGCTCGCCGACCCCCAGTGGGGAGCCGGGCTCGGTGTGGCACGGGCCACCGGGGTGGCCTGGGCTGTGATGACAGTACGCCGTCCGCGAGCACGACTCGCGCAGGCGCGCCCTGGTGTAGACGCATCGAACCTAGCCAAAGAGGATATACCGGACAAATACCCTTCACCACGGTGCCCGTTGTGCTCCCGGATAGCGTCATCCCATGAGTGATCTTCCCCCCGCTGCCCTGATCGCCGACTCCGTCTATGCGACCCGATGGGGCGCCGAGGAACACCATCTCGTGGCCGCCGCCTACGACGACGGCGTCGTGGTGGTCACCCTGAGCCAGCCCGACCGGCGCAACGCGATGAGCGACCGGATGAGCGAGGCATGGCCGGAGCTGATGGGCGCGCTGCGGACCGACCCCTCCGTCCGCGCCGTCGTGATCACCGGCGCCGGGCGCGCCTTCTGCTCGGGCGGGGACCACGCCTGGATAGGCAGCCAGCCCGACGCGACGGTGGAGCAGCTGCGCGAGCGCATGCTCGGCTTCTACCGCGGGTGGCTCTCGATCCGCGCGCTCGAGGTCCCGACCATCGCGGCGGTGAACGGCGCGGCCGTCGGCGCCGGCGCGGCGCTCGCGCTGGCCTGCGACCTGCGCTACGCCGCAGCGTCGGCCCGATTCGCGGTCCCGTTCTCTGCACTCGGCCTGCACCCGGGCATGGCGACGACGTGGTTGCTGCCCGAGGTCGTGGGGATGGCCGCCGCCCGCGACCTGCTCCTGACCGGCCGGGTCGTGGACTCCGAGGAGATGCTGCGCCTCGGCCTCACGTCGTCGGTGTCGGGCGACGACGGGTTCCTCGACGGCGTCCTGCGCGCGGCCCACTCGATCGCCGCTCTCGCCCCCACAGCGACGCGCCTCACCAAGGTCACGCTCGCGCGGGGTGGTCACGCAGACTTCGAGACGGCCCTCGAGCTTGAGGCCCTGGCCCAGTCGGTCACCCTCACGACCGCCGACCTCCGCGAGGGCCTAGCAGCCGCGCGAGACAAGCGCCCCGCCAAATTCACCGGCCGCTAACCCCCCGATCCCCCCGCCCCGGAACTGCTGAGTTCTTCCCTGAGGGAAGAACTCAGCAGTTCGCCTGCGTCGTGGCTCCCGGAATAGTGATCTTGGTGATCGGGTGGGGTACGTGGCGCTCACAGCTGACCTGGTCCGCTCGAGGGGTCGGCAGGTGCGGACGCTGGGCGAGTGAGCGGTACGCGCGCCGGGCGAGCCGTCGGCCCGGGGACAGGGGGCTGGGGGCTGTGGCGCGGGCGACGGGGCGGCTGACGTGCGGCCGCGGGGTCGGTAGGTGGTGCGCGAGATCGACCGCCTGGGGTGCTCCTCGGCACGGCGGGGGAAGCGCGCCGGGCCGGGAAGGTGACGGGGACCCCCGGGTCTCGCACCCGTTGTCCGCCTTCCCCTTGCGGACAACGGACCGTTCTCCCAGGGGCCCCGTCGAGGGAGGAACCTAGGTGCAGGGGTGAACGGCGGTCAACGCCTGGGTGACGTGCCCTGTGGACACATCTGGGGATGACCTGGGGACAGATGGGCGCGTCGCTGTGGACATGCGGTGGACGGACCTGGGGACCAACGACGAGTTCTCGGGACGTCAGGCCTTCTGACCTGCGCCGATGATCCCGGCGCGCTGTGGACCCAAGAAAGTCATGCCTGCTTGGTCACAGTGACCGGACTTCGGACCGTTCTCGACCCTCGGGCCACTGGTCGGCGACCTGCCCGTCGCGGAGTTCACCCACCGTCGGCGGGGCGGGCTAGGTTCGTCCCGATGAGCCAGACAGTCGTCGACATCCCGGGCCTGCCCGACGGCGTCGAAGTACGCCGAAGCACCCGGCGCCGTCGCAGCGTGACCGCCTACCGCGAGGGTGGGCGCACCATCGTCGTGGTGCCTCACCGCATGTCGCGCGCGGACATCCGCCCGTTCGTCGAGGATCTCCTCGGCCGGCTCGCGGAGCGGGAGAAGCGCGGTCGTCGCACCGACTCCCAGCTCCAGTCCCGCGCCGCCTACCTGTCCGACCGTTACCTCGACGGCCGGGCCGTCCCGTCGTCGGTCCGCTGGGTCACCAACCAGCGGCGTCGCTGGGGCTCGTGCACGCCGTCGGACCGCACCATCCGGCTCAGCGACCGCCTGGCCCCGATGCCGGAGTACGTCGTCGACTACGTGCTGCTGCACGAACTGGTCCACCTGCTGGTGCCCGGGCACGGCCCGGACTTCGAGGCCCACCTGCGGGGCTACCCGCGGCTGCTCGAGGCCCGTGCGTTCCTGTCCGGGGTCGACCACGCCCAGGGGCACGGGCTCGATCCCGGTGACGACGACGTCGACGACCCGGTCGAGGACGCCGCCCTCGAGGCCGCTGCGGCGACGGCGTCAGGTGGTGGCGATCCCGACGCCAGCACCCACGCTCCGCCGGCCGACGCAGGTGTCACGCGTCGCCCGGTGGAGGTCACCGACCGTGTCCGGGGCTCCGCGAGCGGGCGACCCCGTCACGATCCGGGCGAGGGTGCCACCCCGCTCTGGTAGCCCTCAGGTGCGCGACAGGTGCGCGACGTCGACTGCTCCGCTGGGAGTGGTGCTCGGTCAGTCGCGCGCGAGGGCGACGAGGTGGCGCAGGACGTCGTCCGTCGGATCGGGAAGGGCGTCGATCGGCCACCAGCGCAGATCCAGCGACTCCTCGCTGATCACTGCGACGGCGTCGGGCGGGGCGATCGCGAGGTACTGCACGTCGAGGTGCCAGGACCCCCCGTGGCAGTCGACGCGGTGCCGGTCGAGGCGCAGTGGCTCCGCGGACATCTCCAGCCCCTCGATGCCGCTCTCCTCGAGCGCCTCGCGCAGGGCGGCCGAGCGGAGCGTGGCGTCCTCCGGCTCGCAGTGCCCGCCCATCTGGAGCCAGCGATGGATCTTCGCGTGCAGCGTGAGCAGCACCCGGTCGCGGTCCGCCGACAGCACGAGGGCGCTGCCGGTGAGGTGGCCCTCCACGCAGGGTCGCCACATGGCGTCGGCGTGCGCGTCGAGGAACTCCACATAGGTGTCGCGCAGCTCGGACTGGCCGGGGTCGGGGTCGCGCGGGACCCAGCCCGCGAGAACCTCTCGGGCGTCGTCGTGCAGGGTCACGCGCCGGGGTCCAAGGGGCCCTTGTCGCGAGGGGCGTCGCCGTCGCCTTGGCCACTGTCGCCGGCCGTCGTCGTCCCGCCCTCGGCGGGTGCGTCGGGGAGGGAGTCGAGACCGGACAGGTCCAGCGGCGCCGACCGGCGCACGAACGACTCGATCGCCTCCGGGCTGTCGAGGTCGTCGGCCGTGGGCAAGAAGTCGGGGTGGTCCCAGAGCGCGTCGCGTGCCTCGGGGCCGCGCGCCGCACGGACCGACTCCCACAGGGCTGAGGCCTCGCGGAGGCGGCGCGGTCGCAGCTCGAGGCCGACCAGCGTGGCGAAGGTGTGCTCGGCCGGGCCACCGGTGGCCCGCCGGCGCCGCATCGTCTCGCGCAGGGCGTCCGCCCCCGGGAGCCGACCCGACGCCGCCTGCGTGACGACGTCGTCGACCCAGCCCTCGACGAGGGCGAGCAGCGTCTCGAGCCGGGCCAGCGCGGCCAGCTGCTCGGGGCTGTCGGCGGGCACGAACACGCCCGACGCGAGGATCGCCTGCATGCTCTCGGGATCGCTGGGGTCGATGTCGCGCGCGGCCTCCTCGATGCGCTCGCGGTCGACGTGGATGCCCGCGGCGTACGCCTCCACCGCGGCGGTGAGCTGCGAGCGCAGCCACGGGACGTGGGCGAAGAGCCGCTGTGACGCCGCCTCGCGCAGGGCGAGGTAGAGACGCACCTCTTCCGGGGCGACGCCGAGACCCTCACCGAACGCCCGGACGTTGCGCGGCACGAGGGCTGCGCGGCCGTCGTCGGTGAGCGGGATGCCGACGTCGGCGGCACCGAGCACCTCGCCGGCCAGCGTGCCGAGCCCCTGACCGAGCTGGGCGCCGAACATCATGGCGCCCATCTGGCGGGCCATGCCCATGAGCGGGCCGGCCATCTGCGCGATCTCCGGTGGCAGACCGGCGGGAAGGCCGTCGGACGGCAGCATCCCGCTCATCGAGTCGTTGACCTGCTCCGCGACCGGCTCGACGATGCGCCGCCAGGACGGCAGCGTGTTCTCGATCCACTCGCTGTGGCTCCAGGCGCCGCCGCCGGAGGACGTCGCGGGGAAGTTCGTGACGGGGTCGAGCCACATCGTGGCGAGGTCGAGGGCCTGCTCGACCTCACGGCGCTCGATGGCCGACACCGAGGGGTCTCCCTGCTGGGCGACGAGACCCCGCGCGGTGTCGCGGGCGAGCTCCCAGTTGACGGCCGAGCCGTCGCCGCCGCCGGACTGGAGCATCGCTCCGAGCTGCTGGAGCGCGGCACCGAACTGGGCCATGTCCAGGTTGGCCGGGTCGAAGCCACCGGGGCCGAAGGGGCCGGCGGCACCGGGGCCGTCGTCGTCGCCGTCGCCGGGCGGGGTGAATCCGAAGGGCAGGTCGCCACTCATCGACGTACCCCCTCGGCGCTCGGCTGCGGCAGGATGGACGGCATGCGAACGGTCATGTCGTCAACGGTAACCACGCTCGGGCGCGCGTGAGGACCGCGGAGGGATCCGGCGGTACGCCTGCGGCGAACGCGGGCCGTCCTCAGCGTGCGGCCAGCGCGGGCACCCGGTCCGCGGGACCGCGTCCGACCGGAACGGGAGACGGCACCGTGGTCGAGCCTGCCGTGCCCGGGACGTCCCCGCCGTCGCGTCGCCGGTCGCGGACGCCGAAAACCTCCGACACCACGCGCTCCGCCCGCCCGGCCGGGGCGACCGTGGCCGTGACCGGCGCAGCCGGCGTGATCGGTGCCGCGCTGCTGCGGCGCCTGCTCGAGTGCCCCGAGGTCGGCAAGGTCGTGGCGATCGACGTCCGACGGGGCGACGTCGACGGCGTCACCTGGCGCGTGTGCGACGTCCGGGACCCGGTCCTGGTGCAGCGGTTCGGCGGCGTGGACGCCGTGGTGCACCTGGCCGTCGACTGGTCGCTGGAGACCCCGCCGGCCGAGCGCACCGAGCTCAACGTCCGGGGGACGCAGACCGTGGTCACGGCCGCTGCTGCCGCGGGGGTGGCGCGCGTCGTCGTCGTGACCTCGTCGGCGGTCTACGGCGCACTGCCGGGCAACCCGACGCCGATGCCGGAGGATGCGCCGTTGCAGGCACCGCCGGAGGGGATCGTCGCCGACCTCCTCGAGATCGAGCGCGTCGTTGAGGACGCGCGTCGCGTGCACCCCGGCCTGTCCGTCACCGTCGTACGGCCGGCGGCGCTCGTCGGCCCGGGTGTCGACACGATCGTGACCCGGCACTTCGCGGCACCCCGGCTGCTGTCCATCAAGGACTCGTCGCCGACCTGGCAGTTCTGCCACATCGAGGACCTCGCGTCGGCCCTGGAGTACGCCGCGCTCGGCCGGGTCTCCGGCGCGGTCACCGCCGCGAGCGACGGGTACCTCGACCAGCAGCGGGTCGAGGACGTGTGCGGCATGAAGCGCGTCGTGGTGTCGGCATCCCTGGCGTCGGCGACGGCGGAGCGTCTGCACCGCGTGGGGCTCTCGCCCGCGCCCGCCAGCGAGCTGGCGTACGTCATGCACCCCCTCGTCGTTCCCTCGACCGCCCTGCGTGCCGTGGGCTGGCGGCCCGCCTCGGACAACGAGGCGAACCTGCGCGTGGTGCTCGAGGAGGTCCGCGGTGACCGCACGATCGCCGGACGCCGCCTCGGCCGGCGCGACGTGACGGTCGCGAGCGCCTCGGCGGCCGGGGCGACGGTGGCGGTCCTCGGCGCGGCCGCCTTCGTCCGGGCGGCACGACGCGCCCGGGGGCGTTGAGGAGTCCCCGAGCACCTGGAGGGCACGTCGGGGGTGGCCCAGACGGACGGACTGCAGGCGCGCGGCGCAACGGCTCGTAGGGTATGCGCATGGACGTCCTCCGCTGGCTGCTGATACCGCTCGCAGCCACCGTGCTCGCGCTCCTGTGGACGTCCTGGCGCAGCCGTGACCGCAAGCCGGCCGACGCCGAGCAGGGCATGGAGGACATGGCCCGCTTCCGCCAGGCGATGGCCAAGCCGCTGCCCTCGCTGCAGCGTGAGCGACCTGCGGCCGGGGAGCCGTCGGACCTTCGTCGTCCGGGTGGCGACGACGCGAGCGCGAGCTCGTGACGCTGGCGTCACGCCGTCGGCTCTGGCTCTCCTCCGCCGGCCTTCTCAGCGCAATCCTGATGGCTGTGGGCGTGCTCCTGCCGGTGCCCTTCGTCGAGCTGTCGCCGGGCCCGACGTTCAACACGATCGGCGAGGTCGACGGCAAGCCGCTGATCGAGATCAGCGGTACGCCCACCTTCCCGACGGCCGGCAACCTCGACATGACCACGGTCAACGAGCGGGGCGGGCCCGACCACGGGGTCTACCTCGGCCGCGTGCTCATCGGCTGGGCCGACCCGCACGTCCGGATCCTTCCGCGCGAGGCGTTCTATCCCGATGACATCGACCAGTCCGACGTCGTCGCCCAGAACGTGCGCGACTTCAACGACAGCGAGTCCGACTCCACCGCGGCAGCCCTGACCTACCTCAAGCGCCCCTACGACACGATCGTGGTCGTGGCCTCGGTGATCACCGGTGCGCCGGCCGACGGGCACCTCGAGCCCGGTGACCAGATCCTCCAGATCGACTCGACTCCCGTGACGGTCCCCGGCGACGTCGCGAAGGCGATGGGTGGGGTGAAGCCGGGCCAGACCGTCACCGTCAAGGTCCGGCGCGAGCAGGACCAGACCCTCGAGGAGAAGGTCACCACCGTCGCGTCACCGCGGGACCCGGCCAAGGCGTTCATGGGGATCTCGGTGGGGACGGACTTCCGTGCGCCGTTCCAGCTCGACTTCAGCCTCGGCGGGGTCGGTGGGCCCAGCGCCGGGATGATGCTGAGCCTCGGGATCATCGACAAGCTCACCCCCGGCGAGCTCAACGGCGGCAAGTTCGTCGCGGGCACCGGCACGATCACACCGGACGGCACGGTCGGCCCGATCGGCGGCATCGAGCAGAAGCTGGTGGGTGCCAGGCGCGCCGGGGCCACGCTGTTCCTGGCGCCGGCCGCCAACTGTGCCGAGGTCCTGCGCGAGGGCATCCCCGCTGGGCTCACGGTCGCCCAGGTCGCGACCTTGTCCGACTCCGTGGCCGCGGTCGGGGCCTACGCCGCCGGCCGCCCGGTCACGCCCTGCGGCACGTAGCTGGGCGCGACCGCCCAGGCGTCGCTCAGATGAGCGTCGCCGCGAGCGCGTCGGCGAGCCGAGGGACGATGTCCGGGCCGACCAGCACCTCGTCGTCGACGTCGTGCGACCGCATCCGCACCGCGCACATACGTCCGCCGTCGCGCGTGACGACGACCGCCATCCGCACGTCCTGACGCTCCGGATGCGTGGCTGCGGTCGACTCCAGAACGCCCCGGTCCTCATCGGGGAGCTGGCTCTCCACGGACGGCGGGAGCACCAGGCGCTCGAGGACGATGGCGACGCCGGCGACCTCGTCGGGCCACATCGTCGTCGCGAGCACCTCGTCGAGGGCCCGCTCGTCGTCGAGGGGCTCCTGCTCGATGGGCGTCATCGAGCCGGGATCCTGCGCAGCGGCCCCGAGGGCCTCGGCCAGGGCCGGCTCGAGGATCACGAGCTCGCAGGTGCGGGCGAGGGCGAACAGTCGTGGGTTCTGGTCCCAGCCCTCGTCAGCGACGTGCTTCTCGATCTCGCGCACGAGGTCGAGGAGCCGCATCTTGCGCTGCGCCGCGGCGATCCTGTCGGCGTCGACGAGCGCGTCGTCGGGTCGGCCGTCGTCCGAGGTGCCGGAGGGGTGGATCGGACCCGAGGGGTCGGGAACGCCGAGACCGTTCGAATCGTCGGCAGGGGAGGGGAGTGACTCGTCGCTGGGCACGTCGGCGATTGTGCCCCGTCGACCGGGAGGGCAAGCCAGTGGACCGCAACGTAGGGTGCTTCTCGTGACGTTTGACGCGCCGACAGGCGGTTCCGGACAGGGTGCACGTGCAGGTGTCGCGGAGCCGACTCGTCGCAGTCGGGCACTGCTGTGGACCCTCGCGGTCCTGGGCGTCCTCGCCCTGGGCTTCGTGCTGTTCGCCAGCTTCTACACCGATCTCCTGTGGTATCGGTCCGTCGACGCCACCAGCGTCTTCTCGACGCAGCTCTACACCCGCCTCGGGCTGATGTTCGTCTTCGGCGGGCTCATGGCGCTAGCGGTGGGTCTGAACATGTGGATCGCCTACCGGTTCCGGCCGGTCTTCCGGCTCATGTCCCCGGAGCAGGCGAGCCTCGAGCGCTACCGTGTGGCGCTCGCGCCGGTGCGCCGCGCTGCGCTCATCGGGATCCCGCTGGTGCTCGGTCTGCTCGCGGGCGTCAGCGCGACGTCGGAGTGGAAGGACTGGCTGCTCTACCGAAACGCCACGTCGTTCGGAACGACCGACCCGACCTTCGGCGTCGACCTCTCCTTCTTCGTCTTCACCCTGCCGTTCCTGCGCTTCCTCGTCGGCTTCGCGTTCGCGGCGATCGTGCTCGGCCTCATCGCCGCCGTCGTCGTCCACTACATCTACGGCGGCATCCGGCTGCAGCCGGCCGACGACCGGTTCAGCCCGGCCGCGACCGCGCACGTCGCGACGCTCGTCGGGCTCTTCGTCCTGCTCAAGGCGTTCGCCTACTGGCTCGACCGGTTCGACGTGACGCTCTCCACCGATGACTTCGTCCCCGGCGTCACCTACAAGGACGCGAACGCCCTGCTGCCGGGCCAGTCGATCCTGATCTGGATCTCGATCATCTGCGCGATCGCCTTCTTCGTCTCGGCGTTCCGTCGCGGTTCGACGCTGGCGATCACGAGCCTCGTGCTGCTGGCCGGGTCCGCCGTCGTGATCGGCTCGCTCTACCCCTCCTTCGTACAGTCGGTACAGGTTCGCCCGACCGAGCTCGTGCGCGAGAAGCCCTTCATCCAGAACAACATCAGCGCGACGCGTGCGGCGTACGGGATCGACAAGGTCGACGTCCAGACCTACTCGCCGACCGTCACCCCGACGGTCGCGGCGATCAAGGCGAGCTCGGGGACGATCGAGAACATCCGCCTCCTCGACCCCGCGATCGTCGGGCCGACGTTCAACCAGCGCCAGGCGCCGCGCACGTACTACCGCTTCCCCGACTCACTCGACATCGACCGCTACCAGCTGCAGGGCAAGCAGCGTGGGGCGATCGTCGCGCTGCGCGAGATCAACCTCGCCGGCAACGACGACAGCCAGCGCAACTTCACCAACGACCACCTCGTGTTCACCCACGGTTTCGGCGTGGTGGCGGCGTATGACAACACCTCGACTGCGGGTGCGCCGACGTTCTTCGAGAGCAACCTCCCCCCGACCGGTCTGCTCTCGGTCGACCAGCCGCGGGTCTACTTCGGTGAGTACTCCCCGACGTACTCCATCGTGGGGGCGCCCGCGGGTGCGGCGCCCCGAGAGCTCGACTTCCCGACCGACGCCGGCGCGGGGACGTCCAACTACACCTACACCGGCTCGGGCGGCATCCCGATCGGGTCGGTGCTGAACCGGCTTACCTTCGCCGTGAAGTACCAGGAGCCCAACATGGTGCTCTCGGACCTGATCAACTCCGACTCCCGCATCCTCGAGGTGCGTGACCCTCGAGACCGCGTCCTGAAGGTCGCGCCGTGGCTGCAGGTCGACGGCGACCCCTACCCGATCGTGGCCGACGGCAAGGTGCTGTGGGTCGTTGACGGCTACACGACGACCGCGCAGTACCCCAACGCGACGCCGACCTCGTTCGGTGATGCCACGACCGACACTGTCACGCAGAAGGCCAACAACGTGGCTTCCCAGGCGCGTGAGCAGGTCAACTACATCCGCAACTCGGTCAAGGCAACCGTGGATGCCTATGACGGCACGGTCACGCTCTACCAGTGGGACTCGGCCGACCCGATCGTCGCCACCTGGATGAAGGCGTTCCCCGGCACGGTGCAGCCGCGGTCGGCCATGCCCGAGAGCGTCGTGGCCCACGTGCGCTACCCGGAGGACATCTTCAAGGTCCAGCGCCAGATCTTCGCGAAGTACCACGTCACCGACCCTGACGGCTTCTACAGCGGTCAGGACTTCTGGACAGTGCCGCTGGACCCGACCCGGCCCAGCGCGTCGTCGGCCCAGCCGCCCTACTACCTCCAGGTGCAGATGCCGGGCACGACCACGACGGCGTTCTCGCTCACGACGACGTTCGCACCGCAGAAGCGACTCACCCTTGCGGCGTTCATGGCAGCCAACTCCGATCCGGGCCCCAACTACGGCAAGATCCGCGTGCTGCAGCTACCGAGCAACACCACGATCCCCGGCCCAGCGCAGGCCCAGAACAGCTTCGAGACCGATCCGACGACGTCGCAACAGCTGTCCCTCCTGCGCAAGGGCGGGTCTGAGGTCGTGATGGGCAACCTGCTCTCCTTGCCTGTGGCCGGTGGCGTCCTCTATGTCGAGCCCGTCTACATCCAGTCGGCGACCGCTGACGGATTCCCGTTGCTGCAGAAGGTACTTGCCGGTTTCGGGTCCAAGGTCTCCTTCCGCGACACGCTCGGCGAGGCGCTGACGGACGTCTTCGGCGTCGGTGGTTCGACGACGACTCCACCGAACAACGGGGGCACGCAGTCGCCCACGCCGACGCCGAGCGGAGACCTCACCGCTCAGCAGCGGCTGACGACGGCGATCGCCGCGGCGCAGACGGCGTACAACGACGGTCGTGTGGCTCTGGCTCGTGGCGACTTCACGGCGTACGGCATCGCGCAGAAGCAGCTCGAGTCGGCGCTGGCTGCGGCTGCGGCAGCCCAGAAGGAGCTCGGGTTCAGCACCGGCGCGCCGTCGGCCTCGCCGTCGTCGCCCAGTTCTGCCCCGAGCCCGTCGCCGAGTCCGTCGACGAGCGGGGCCTCGGCCTAGCCGCGGTCCGGCGCTCGGTCGCGGTCTCGGAGGCCGGCTGACGCGTGGTCGCGTCCGAACCGCGGTGCACGCTCGAGCGATTTGCTCCGCGGCGAGGCCCCGACGTACAGTGATCTCAGTTGTCGGGGTAACCCGATCAGCGCGGGGTGGAGCAGCTCGGTAGCTCGCTGGGCTCATAACCCAGAGGTCGCAGGTTCAAATCCTGCCCCCGCTACTTGAAATCCCTTGTGGGACAAGGCCTCCAGCGATCACTCGCTGGAGGCCTTGATCATTTGCCATCAATTTGCCATCAGAAATCTCCGGCACGAGCACAGGTTCGGCGACGCGTGGAACGACACCAGGCGCACCGGGCCGAGATCGTCACCCCAGTCAACGACAGCTGTCTGTAAGTAGGAGCCGTGGTAAGCAGCGGACACCAACCCGACAGCGTCCTCGACGACGGGGAGCCGCGTGATCACGGCTGAGCGGACCGTCCACCCGCGCGTCGGGGTGGAGAAGACGCGGTAGCCCAACTCACGAGGCCACAGGTCGGTCCACCCAGCGGGGACCTCCTGAGCGAAGACGATGTCGGGCAGGTCGTCGATATCGTCGAGGACACGACCTGCCCACGCATCGGCTGCCGCTCGCTTCCGAGCGAGGTTCGCGGTCACGGCGAGGACCATCAACGCCACCCCCTGTCCCGCTCAGCGTGACACGACCGTCTGACGGTCCATGTCCCGGACCACCCGGGCGTACACCGCGCCGCCCGTGGTTATGCCGAGTGGCATGAAGCCAGTTGGCATAACCACCTCAGGCCGACGAGTCCAGGTCCAGGGCCCCTACCCCCGGCGTCACGCCAGGTCAGCAACATCAGATGCTGTCCGGGATGATCTTGCGGAACATCAGGTAGTACTGGTGGGCCCACCACTGCGGGTCCAGGGTGGCCCGGTGACGGCGTAGGTGGTGGGGTTGCGACGGCATCGGTCCCAGGGCCCGGCGCCCATCCTCGGTGAGGAAGAAGCGCCCGTGCCTCCTGATGACGAGCCCCGCATCCTGGACACGGCGCAGGGCTGACGCCGCCTCCTTCGTGTCGGCTGCATGCCGACTCAGCTGGTAGAGCACGGCGAGAGCTCCGCCCTTCATCCAGCCGACCGACTCGACGCTCTCCAGCACGTGAACGACGACGTAGCGGTTGTTCAAGTCCATTTCGACCTCCGCGGCCGCTTGTAGGGACGAGCTCAGAGGACCCATCGACGGGTCAACCGGGTGAACGTCATCCCGCCAGTCCAGATTGAGCCGCGGGGAAGAGCGCCCTCCAACAACCCCTTCGGCATGGAGGCGAGGGAAACGTTGCAGCCGACGCTCCGACCGGGCTGCCGTACCAGGTTGCCTCGTGGTCCACCCAGCCACCGTAGGTCGCAATGCTCTTGTCCGGCCCCCCGATTTTCGGTCCGGTTCGATTGAGAGTCTTGGTTCAAGTGGGAGGGCTGGTGTGGGTGCCGATCTGGTCCGGATCGGCAGCTTGAGGGGACGTCCGTCGACGCCGGCATTCCGTGTTGACAGCGTCAACGGCCGGACCCGACGGAACCCGATCGGTCCCGACGGAACCAGACGGGTTGTGCTCACAACTAGCGGGTTCCGACGGGTCCCGACAGTTCGGACGAATTCGATTCCCGCCACCTCCACCCCTGTTAGGCCTCTGACCTGCGGAAACGCTCCAAGAGGAGGCGGGAGTGAGTACCGACTCCTCTTCCCCTGCAGGACACGGCTTTTCGCGGTCGGCCGGTCACCCGATGTGACCGGGCCGGCCGCGCGTTCTGCCATTTCCGCAGGTCACCAGAGGTCGCAGTCGTGTTGACGCCGTCAACACGACTGCGCACCGTTACGTGATTCGCGGATTCCGGACGGTTCTTGTGTCAACACGCGTGCGATAGTCGGACGAATCCTGTGTCACCCAGTGTGTCCGAATGGCCCTGGCCTGAATTGCGTGACGCCGCGACGCAGAGGGCTGCGGGCTTTTCGCAGTTGACGGGGTAGCGACTGTCCGTGGCGATCCCGCGGTCGACGGTTGTACTCGCAACCGCCGGGTTCCGACCTGTCCGGGACGGGTCGGACGACATCATTCACGCCACCGTGACCCGATCAAGCAGCGTCTGTCTCGGGGCCAGCGTCGTAGCGTCGGAGGCATCTCGTAGCATCCCCGTGCAGGCTGGGACGAGTGATCGTGGTGGGGGCGGGTGGACTACGACGATATCGAGCGGCTCCGCCAGGATAGTGCTGCCTGGAGCCTGCTCCGCGCCGACCACGCTGCGCTGATTCTCTCCTTCCTCGGCCGGGTCTTCGTCGACGAAAACGTGCGGTCGATTCTGTTCGCATCGCTGGCCGAGCGGCTCGAGGAGACGCTCTACGGGCTCAACGAGCAGTTGGGGGAGGGCACCTTCCCCCGATCGGCCAAGGCCTACCTTGACGAGTGGTCGGCGCCGTCCGCCGGATGGCTGCGCAAGTACTACCCGCCGGGCACCACCGACGCCCACCTCGACGCGACACCTGCGCTCGAGCGTGCGGTCGGGTGGGTGAGGGCGCTGCCACAGCGCAGCTTCGTGGGCACCGAGTCGCGGTTGAGCACGGCCTTCGACCTCCTCCGCCAGATCGCGTTCGGCGGCGAAACCGATCGAGATGTCCGCCTCGAGGAGCTCCACCGCCGACGTGCCGAGCTCGACGAGGAGATCGCGGCGCTCAACGAGGGCCGCGTCGAGGTCATGGACGCGACAGCGATCCGCGACCGATATCAGCAGTTCGTCATGACTGCCACTGGACTGCTCAGTGACTTCCGCGAGGTCGAGGACAACTTCCGCGTGCTCGATCGTCGGCTGCGCGAGCGAGTCGCGACGTGGGAGGGCTCGAAGGGTGACCTCCTCGACGACGTGCTCGGTGATCGGGGCGCGATCGCCGAGTCCGATCAGGGGCGCAGCTTCCACGCGTTCTACGACTTCCTCCTCCTGCGCAGCCGGCAGGAGGAGTTCGCCGACCTGCTGGCCCGGGTGCACGCCCTCGACGCGATCGAGGAGGCCGATCCGCGGATCCGACGAGTGCACTTCGACTGGCTCGATGCGGGTGAGCGCACCCAGGCCACGGTGCGCCTGCTGTCGGAGCAGCTGCGCCGATTTCTCGACGACCGCGCATGGCTGGAGAACCGACGTGTCATGGACGTGTTGCGCTCCATCGAGTCGCACTCCCTCGCCCTGCGTGACAACCCGGGTGGCGCGCCGGGCTTCGACCTCGACGCCACCAGCCCCAGCATCGCTCTGCCGTTCGAGCGCCCGCTGTACTCGCCACGGCCAGCGTTGGCACTCGACACGTCACCGGTCGTCGCGGGTGATGCTGAGCTCGACGTATCCATCCTCTTCGAGCAGACCTTCGTCGATCGTGAGCGGCTCGCGTCGGAGGTCCGTCGAGTCCTGGCCAGGCGGTCGCAGGTGGCTCTGAGCGAGGTGCTCACGACAGCCCCTCTCGAGCACGGGCTCGCGGAGCTCGTGGGCTACTTCTCTCTGACCGATCCGACCTTCCAGACCGTCATCGATGGCGACTCCCGTGACAGCGTGAGCTGGACGGACGCCGAGGGACGGACCCGGGTTGCTCGAGTCCCCGGACTGACGTTCCTGCGTGGCCCGGCGAGCGAGAGGCAGACCTCATGAGCGGCACCACCACGGTGCGAACCGAGCCCAACCTCTCGGTGGTCGCGACGGCCCTGATGAAGGGAGTCGTGTACCGAGACACCACTTCCGCTGTCTGGCAGCAGCTCCTCGCCCTCCAGCCCCAGCTGCAGGACTACGTCGCCGTGCTCGGGCTCGTCGCGATCATTGACGAGAGCGAGGGCTATGCGTTCCTCCGTTCGCGGCCGGATCCCGACGAAGGATCCGACGAGCCGGTGATCCCACGGCTCGTCGCTCGCCGTGCTTTGTCCTTCCCGGTCAGCCTGCTCTTGGCGTTGCTGCGCAAGAAGCTGGCCGAGGCCGACGCGTCGTCCGCGGAGAGCAGGCTCGTGCTCACTCGTGACCAGATCCTCGAGATGCTCGTGGTGTTCCTTCCGACCAGCTCGAACGAGGCTCGCCTGGTCGATCTAGTCGACTCCCACATCGGGAAGGTCGTCGAGCTCGGCTTCCTGCGCAAGGTGGGTGACAGACCCCCGGAGTACGAGGTACGCCGGATCCTCAAGGCGTTCGTCGACGCGCAGTGGCTCGCCGACTTCGACGAGCGGCTCGCGGCCTATCGCGCCAGCCTGAACGCCGTGGACGGCCTGTACCCGGACGACAAGGTGCGGCAGTGACGACAGCACTCTTCGGTGCCGATGAGCTCGAGCCCCGCGAGTCGCGTGCAGGATTCCGCCTGCAGCGACTCGAGGTGCTCAACTGGGGAACCTTCGACCAGTCGGTGTGGACCCTCGACCTCGGCGGCACGACGGGCCTGCTGACCGGTGACATCGGGTCGGGCAAGTCTACCCTCGTCGATGCGATCACGACGCTGCTGCTGCCCTCGGGGCGGATCGCGTACAACAAGGCGGCCGGCGCGGAGAGCCGCGAGCGCACCCTGGTGTCCTATGTGCGCGGGCACTACAAGTCCGAGCGCAACGAGGAGACGGGCGTCAGTCGCCCGGTCGCTCTGCGGCCAGGGAACAGCTACTCCGTCATCCTCGGGGTCTTCGCCAACGAGGCCCTCGACTCGACCGTCAGTCTCGCCCAGGTCTTCTGGCTGCGCGAGGGCGAGCAGCAGGCGCAGCGGGTGTTCCTGACCGCGGACCGGGGTCTGAGCGTTGCCGCGGACCTCAGCGGCTTCGGCGCGGAGTCCGCCGACGTTCGCAAGAGGCTGCGCACGCTGGGGCACGTGCACGACTCGTTCAAGGCGTACGGCGCTGACTTCCGTCGTCGACTGGGCATCGAGTCCGAGCAGGCGATGGAACTGTTCCACCAGACGGTGTCGATGAAGTCGGTCGGTGATCTCAACGACTTCGTGCGCGACCACATGCTCGAGCCCTTCGACTCCGACCAGTGGGTGGCGCAGCTCATCGAGCACTTCGACAACCTGACCAAGGCTCACGAGGCCGTCTCGCGAGCCCGGGCGCAGCTCGCACAGCTCGATCCCCTCCTCGCTGACTGCGACGCCTACGACCGGCATGTCGGCGAGGCACACCACCTCACGATCCTGCGTCAAGCCCTGCCCCATGCACTCGACGAGATCCGGGCAGACCTGCTCGAGGAGTCGATTCGCTCCTGGCAAGCGCAGGTGGATTCGCTGACGGGCGATCATCACCGATTCTCCGAAGCACTCACCGGGCATCGGGATCGCCAGACCCGGCTCGTCTTGCAACGGGCCGGCTACGGCGGTGACCGTCTCGAGCAGATCGCCAAGGAACGACGCACCGCGGAGGCACAGCGCGAGACTCGATACAGCCGCCATCGCGAGGTCACCGCGCTCCTGCAACGCCTCGGGCTCGAACCCGTCGACTCACCGGCCAGTCTCGCCACGAGATTCGCGGTGGCAATCGGGCGCATGGACTCTCTCGACACCGACGATGCCGAGCTGCTGGAGGCTCGGGACCGTGCCGCGGTCGAGCGCGAGAAGCTCGAGGAGGCCGCGAGTGAGGTCAACGCGGAGCTGCTCAGTCTGCAGCAGCGGCGTACCAACATCCCGCGACGGAGCCAGGAACTCCGCGCCGCGATGTGCGAGGAGCTCGGCATCGACCTCGACATGGTGTCGTTCGCCGGCGAGTTGCTGCAGGTGCGACCCGAGCACGGCGAGTGGGAGGGCGTCGCGGAGCGCGTCCTGCGCGGGTTCGCCCTGTCGCTGCTCGTACCCAACGAGCACTACAACTCCGTTGCATCCTGGATCAACGGGCGGCACCTCGGAGCCCGCATCGTCTACTACCGGGTGGGCGCGAACACGGTGCGTCGACCCGACCGCAGCGACACCGGGCTCCTGCTCTGTGACACCGTCGAGATCAGCACCGACACCCCGCACTACGCCTGGCTTGAGGCCGAGCTCGCCCACCGCGCGGACCAAGTGTGCGCCAGGACTCTCGAGGAGTTTCGTCGGTCCGACCGGGCAGTCACCGCCCAAGGGCAGGTCAAGGGTATCGGCGGCCGCCACGAGAAGGACGACCGCAACCGCATCGACGACCGCGCCCAATGGGTGCTCGGGTGGAGCAACCAAGGCAAGATCGATCTGCTGCTCTCCCGAGCCGGCGAGCTGCACCGTGACCTTGCAACAGCCTCGACGCTGCGCGGTGAGCTCGAAGCACGGGACCGTGACTTGCGCGCTCGTCGGGGCGACCTCGAAGCCCTCCGTCGGGTTACCGACTTCACCGAGCTGGACTACCAGTCCAGCGTCAACCTCGTGGCCTCCCTCGATGCCGAGACTCGACAGATCGAGGCCGCCTCCGACGCCCTTCGCGGTATCGGCGAGGCTCTTGACGACGTCGATCGCCTGATCGCTGAGTGCGACCGAGAACGAAGCGACGTGCAAGACCGCCTCGGGCGTGCCAGGACCAAGGCCGAGGATCACACGGCATCGTTGGAACGGATCCGTTCGAGCCTGTCCGCGCCGGGCGTCGTCCTCCTCGACTCCGTCCGCGAGCAGCTTCGCGCTCGGCTCGGGGCTCGGCCGACGGATCTCGGGGCTGTCGATGCCCTCCAGCAGGGCCACCGTGAGCGACTCGATCGCGAGCTCGAGGAAGCCGAGCGTCAGCAGCGCCTTGCCCTCGCGCGGGCGGTCAAGCGAATGGGGCAGTTCCGTGCGGACTACCCGCTGGAGACACAGGAAATCGATGCGGCGATCGAGTCTACGGAGGAGTTCCGAATCCTGCACGCACGCATCTCCAGGGACGACCTGCCCCGATTCGAGGCCCAGTTCAAGGACTACCTCAACACCAACACGATCCGCGACGTCGCTTCCTTCTTCGCCCAGCTCAATATGCAGGTGAGCCTGATCAACGAGCGCATCGACATCATCAACGAGTCGCTCACCGGCATCGACTACAACCCCGGCCGATACATCCGCCTCGACGGCCAGCGCACCAGTAACCAGGACGTGCGCACGTTCATCAGCGACCTGCGTGCGTGCACAGAGGGTGCTCTCGCCGACGAGACGGAGCAGTACGGCGAGGCCAAGTTCCTGCAGGTGAAGCGGCTCATCGAGCGCTTCAAGGGCCGCGAGGGGCTCACCGAGCTGGACCGCACGTGGACGCGTCGAGTCACCGACGTGCGCAACTGGTTCACGTTCTCCGCCTCCGAGCGGTGGCGGACCGACGACACCGAGCACGAGACCTACACCGACTCCGGCGGAAAGTCCGGTGGGCAGAAGGAGAAGCTGGCCTACACGATCCTGGCCGCCTCGTTGGCCTACCAGTTCAAGCTGGACTGGGGATCGGCCCGGTCGAAGACTTTCCGGTTCGTCGTCATCGACGAGGCGTTCGGACGGGGCTCGGATGAGTCGACAAGGTTCGCGCTCTCACTGTTCGAGCGCCTCGGGCTGCAGCTGCTCATCGTCACGCCGTTGCAGAAGATCCACGTGATCGAGCCGTTCGTGTCCGCAGTCGGTTATGTCAGCAACACCTCGGGAAGCAGTTCGCACCTGCAGACCCTCACGATCGAGGAGTACCACGAGCGCAAGGCAATCCACGCGCGACTCGCGGTCACCGAAGTCCCGGCTGTGGACAACGACGCCGGCCACGACGACCCGGGGGGAGCGGCGTGAGTCGTTCCGAGGCCGGCCGGTGGACGGAACCCACCGATGTCCTCGCGGGCCTGCAGCGGCGCTGGGCGCGCGGAGACCTCCTCGGCCGGCACGCTCGCGCCGAGACGTGGGAGCCGGTCTCGCTCCCGGTCCGCGGGCCAACCCCGTCCGAGCTCGCGGCCGACCTCGGCACGGCTCAGGGGTGGGCTCTGCGCTGGCGCTCGGCGCATCCGCGGCACCTGCGCGTGGAGACCACCACGGTCGGGGGTCGCGTGGTCGGAGTAAATGAGGTGCCGAGTCGGGTCTGGATCGACACTCCCGAGTCGCTCTGGGCACTGCTCGGTGTCGGCCCGAAGGTGCGTGAGTTCGACGAGCTCGCCACGCTGACAACGAGTCTGGTCCCCGCGCTCGGTGAGTGGATCGTGGCGCATCCGATGCGGGTGCTGGACAAGTCGGACGTGTGGCCGCGCGCGCTGGCGGTCGTCGCGTGGGTGTCGACGCATGACCCGGAGGCGTCGTACCTGCGACAGGTCGATGTGCCCGGGGTCGACACGAAGTTCCTCGAGACGAATCGGGCTCTGCTCTGCGACCTTCTCGGCGAAGTCCTGCCCCCGGAGCGAATCGACCAGTCGGCACCTCGAACGGATCTCGCAGCCCGCTTCGGATTCCGCCGCAAACCCGAGTACGTGCGACTCCGGACGCTGGACTCCTCGCGCCTCCTGCCTGGTGGATTCCTCGAGGTCACCGCACGCGCTGATGACATTGCCAGCCTAGGTTCGATCGCGCAGCGTGTGCTCATCATCGAGAACGAGATCACCTATCTCGCCCTGCCCGAGGCGCCCGACATGATCGCTGTGCTCGGCTCTGGGTACGGCCTCGGTCGCCTCGCGCGCATTGGCTGGCTGCATGAGGTCGAGCTGCTCTACTGGGGCGATCTGGACACCCACGGCTTCGCCATCCTTGACGGCCTGCGCGCGCACTTCCCCCGGACGCGCTCGATCCTCATGGACAGGACGACCCTGCTGGATCACGAGAGCCATTGGGGACATGAGCCGGCTCCTAGCCGCTCCGTCCTCACCCGGCTCACCGAGCACGAGCAACTCCTCTACGCCGACCTGTGGGCCGACGTCTTCGGTCCCTCCGTGCGACTGGAGCAGGAACGAGTCCGCTATCACCTGATCCGCGAAGCCCTCGAAGCATCACACCTGTACGGCTGACTGGTTGCGGCGAACGAGGAAGCTGCCTGACCCGCCGGCCTTCAGGACGCTGAGGCTGACTGTGCCTGTGCTCACGGTCGTTGCGCCAGCGCCGGAACCGCTCCTGTTCGGCTGGCTACCGGCACTGGGGCGCTACAACCATTCCTGACGGAGGGGGTCCCAGCCCTTCCCCGAGACCTCCCCGGCGATGGCCGGGTCTGTGAAGTGGATGACGGCGTCGAGGACGTCCTGGAACACTTCGGGAAGCGCGGCTCGCTGGTGCTTGCGTCGCCAGGCCGAGTACTTGCCCTGCGCGACGGGGGCCCACCCCTCGAGGACGTCACCGAGCGGCTGGAGATCGACGTCCCGGTGCACAGCGACGGTGGTGATGGCGTGGGTGAGCTCGCCGCCGACGAGGGGGTGGTGATGGGACAGCGTGTAGATGTCGCCGAAGTCGCGCCAGCGCGTGTTGACCGTGCCACGGCTGACGGCGGTGACGATCTTCTCGGCATGCACCATCGCCAGGGGGTAGCCGCGGAGTGCGATCGTGCCGCCGAGGATTCGAGGCAGCTCGATGTCCTCGGGTGCGGGGCTGATGGGGTCCCCGACGTTGAGGTCGATGTGGAAGGGGATGGTTGCGGTCGCCAGGGTGGCGATCATGTTGACGCGGACTCCGGAGTATTCACCCTCGTCCCGGATGGTCTCCGCCGTGGCATGACGGTGGAGGTACTCGAGGCCGTCGTCGGCGGCGGTTGCGGCGATCTGGCGCACGAGGTCGAGTGCGATGGCGACGTCGTTGGACAGGTCCAACGCTTGCAGGTCGACGTCTCGGGTGGGGCGGCGCGCGTCGAAGGCAGCGAGCAGGACGCCACCCTTGAGGACGAGATGTTGAGTGTGTCCGGAGGCGCTGAGTCGGGCGAGGAACCCTTCCAGGACGTACAGGGACAGCAACTCGTCGGTAGGGCGACCGTCCCGCCGGGCCATGTTCTGCAGGTCGAGGTAAGCGCGGCCGGCAACGGTCTCGCGGGTCGGCTTCACAGCAGCACCTCCAGAGTGCGGCGCAGCGGGGTCTCCGCTCGGGGGAACTGCGTGGCCAGCTGGATCAGCTGCCCCGGCTGGGAGCCTCGCCGCGTCAGCCATCGGCGCAAGGCCTCGTGACCCAGTTCTGGTCCCTCGAGACGGCGCAGCCGGAAGGCGTCGATGATGCAGCGTTCCGCGCTGTAGATCCCGATGCTGGTCCTGGGCGCGAGCTCGATCTGTTCGCGCCCGATGTCGAAGGTGTCGATCGCGAACCTGTGCCAGGTGATCGGCAGGTCCATCTTCGGTAGGCGAGTGCCAGCTGGCAGAGCAATGTCGATGCTGCCTGGGATGTCGTCGATCAGGTCGTATCTGGCCAGGGCCGAGCGCAGGCACAGCGTCGCGGAAGGCGCCCGCGTCGCGATAGCGAGCAGGTCGTAGTCGTAGACCGCGCCGCCAGCCCGCGCGTAGATGCCTCGCGCCGGCTGCTCCAAGAGGCCCTCGCGGCGCATGCTGGCCAGCGCCCAGTCGCTGATGCCCAGTTCTCGAGCGCGTGCGTGCGTGAACGTTGCCGGAAGCAGGTCGAGCCACTGCTCCCGCGGAGCCTTCGTTCGCGCCATGATGCGCCTCCGCAATTACCAGGCTAACTGTATCTCAAACAGAGAACAGAGTAACACTTGCACTGGTATACGCCCACGCCGCTCCACCCATTCGTCTTGCTCCCCTTGGGCCGTTCGGTACGAGATGGAGCTGATGATCCGGCCGAGGCCGATGGGATCGGCGAAGGGGACGACGCGTGAGATTCCGTCGGCGAGCGCGCCGTGGCACGGGGGGTGGACACGACGCGTCGCAGAGGCCACAATTGTGGCCATGTCTACTCAGTCCTTGCGTGACGTTCGCGATCACCTGTCCGAGGTCATCGATCGGGTCGAACATCAGCACGACCGGGTCGTGGTGACCCGTAACGGGAAGCCGGCGGCGGTCATTCTCAGCCCGGAGGATCTCGCTCAGTTGGAGGAGACCATCGACGTCCTGGGCGACCCGCGGGCTCTAGCCGACATCCGTGAGGCCGATGCGGCGTACGCGCGCGGTGACGTCGTGCGCGGAGCGGATGCCGTGCGCCAGCTCCGCCGGTGAGCGAGCATCCCTACGAGATCGTCCTGACCCCGCCCGCTCGTCGGGCGATCACCGACGAACTGCCTGAGGCCGTCGCGGCCGCGGTCATCGACTTCGTGACCACCGCGCTCCTCGACAACCCGCGGCGGGTTGGCAAGCCGCTGCGCGATGACCTTGCGGGGATCTGGTCGGCTCGGCGCGGTACCTACCGTGTGCTGTACCGGATCCGGGAGGACCCTCGTGAAGTCGTGGTCCTGCGCATCGATCACCGTCGTGACGCCTACCGGCCGATGCCGTAGTTGCGCTCTTCGATGAAGCCCATCTGGGCCTCATCGGACGTCGATTCCGCGTTGACGGCGTCAACAGCCGGTCCCAACGGAACCCGATAGGTCCCGACGGGACGCGACGGGTTGTGCTCGCGACCAACGGCATTCGACGTGTCCCGACGGTTCGGACGAGTTCGATTCCCGCCACTCCGAGCCCTTGACCTGAAGTCGGGAGCAGCGTTGTTGACACGGGTTGCTCAAGCCGTTGACCAGAAGCCGTACCGCTATCCCTTGATGCGGCGGAGGGCCGTGAGGGCGGTCTCGTCCGCGGTCGGGAGGGTATGGACGTACTTGCTGGTGGTTGCGATGGAGGCGTGTCCGAGTCGGTCGCGGACGACCTGCAGGTCCGCGCCGCCCGCGAGCAGCCAGGACGCGTGGGAGTGGCGCAGGTCGTGCAGGCGGGGTCGGGGATCGAGCCCGGCCGCGGAGCAGGCGGGGAACCAGATGCGCAGTCGGAACCAGTCCCGGGGGAGGTGCCCGTCGGTGTCGCGTTCGCGTGGTGTTCGGGGGGAGTCCTGGCCGGAGGCGCGGCGGTCTGCTCGGTAGCGGGCGAAGGCGGATCGGCAGTGAACGCAGCGGCATCCGCCGGCGGTGTAGGCGGAGAGGGTCGCATGCGGGTAAGTGCGGCCCGCCGCGTTGGGCGCGGTCGAGCCGAGCTGGTCGGCGTCGAGCAGCAGCGGTGGCGTCGGCGTGGCCTGGTCGAAGTGGCGGAGCTGGAAGAGCAGACCGTCGGCGGCCAGCGAATGGGCGTTCGCGTGGGTCTCGATCGCGGTGACCAGGGCCGGGTCGAGTTTGAGCCGGCGCGCGTGCTTGGTCTTCGGGTAGGGCTTGACGTAGAAGCGGTCTCCGGTCGGGTGGAACCGTGGGCTGGTCTCGCTCACCGACCGGCTTACGGTCAGGATCCCGCTGTGCAGGTGCAGGTCCCTCGGGCGCAGCTCGATGAGCTCACCCCAGCGAAGCCCGGAGCCGATCGCGAGCTCGATGAGGAGCCGTGCCGCGTCGTTGGGCAGCTCCAGGTAAAGCCGGGCGTACTCCTCGGGGGTCAGGATCCGGTACTCCTTCACCTCGACGGTCGGGGTCTTCACTCCGCGGCAGGGGTGGATGACGGTGACGAAGTCGTTGAGTGCGGTTGTGAAGATCGCCGACAGGACGATCTTCAGGTGGCGGACGTTCGCCGGGGTGACTCCGTTCGCGGTGAGCTCGGTGACCCACTGGCGCACGTGGGTGGGCAGGATGTCGCGCATCTTCATCGTCCCGAACCAGGGCAGCAGGTGACGGTCGAGGACGTAGCGGTAGCTCTGTCGGGTCGAGGGCTCGAGCACGTGGTGGGGGAACCACTCGTCGTTGACGTAGCTCGCGAAGGTGATCTTCCCGCTCGCGGGGTCACCGGGGCGGCCCGCGGATTGGACGACCTCGGCTGCCTGCCACGCCTGATTGGCCTCCTTGCGAGTGGCGTAGGTGCCGACCTGGCGGACCCGGCCGCGCGCATCGCGGTACACCGCGGCGTAGCGAACCCCGCCCTTGGTGTCGGTCCGCTTGCGAGCGAAGCCCACGACGACAACCTCCCCACCAAGATCATTTGCCATCAATTTGCCATCAAACCTGATGGCACGAGGCAATATTGATCACCAAGTGACAACATCAAGCATCACGGAAAACCGTTGTGACACAAGCATTATCGGGCACGAGGAGCAGAGGCGTCAAACCCCCTTTAGGGCGCTCATAACCCAGAGGTCGCAGGTTCAAATCCTGCCCCCGCTACGGAATAAGTGCAGGTCAGAGGCATGATCACCGATCTTGATGGTCGTGCCTCTTTCCTTGTGACCGCAGCTTGACCGCAAAGATCATTCTCATGTGTCCCTGGATTTCGGCACACGTCCGTGGATGCGGAGGCGGCTGTCGGCGCGTCCCCGTGCGGCAGACGATGTCGCCGGTTGATCGGCCGTCTGGTTCCCGGAGGTACAAGTGCCGAGAGATCAGTTGTCAGTCTTGGCACCCGTTGACCGCGCATATCACGCCGCCTCCCAGTACGTCGATGCGAGCTAACCACCCACGCGAATGCACTGGCAGCGGGCCAGGGTGCCGCCGCTGAGGCTCTCGGTACCAGTCTTGCCCGCGGACGGTTGGGTCCATGACTTGCCCAGACGAGCCGGAGGACAAAACTCCGGGTGAGTGTTGACAGCGCTCACCACGGGCAACCAAAGGTGGCCACTTGGTACCGTGATTGCCAGTTGTTCCCTCTGACGATGATGGCGACCGAGAAGGCCGGAGACATTGCTGAACATGCTGTCCCGCATCCCGGTCAATAGCCAGAAGGGGACTGCCCCGAGTTCGGTTGACACCTGACCTCTGAGGTTTCGGCCTCAGGCGGAAGGATGTCCCCGTGGCAAAGCCCTATCCCAAGGAGTTCCGCGACGACGTCGTGGCCGTGGCCCGCAAGGCCCAGGCACCG
>JBBRAQ010000037.1:0-36493 GCA_038206635.1 Candidatus Nanopelagicales bacterium
AGCGTCAGCGACCTCATCACCAAGATCCGCGCCTTCATCAACGGCTGGAACGACCGGGCAACACCCTTCGCCTGGACCAAGACCCCCGACCAGGTCCTGGCCAAGGCCAACCGTCAGAAGACTTCCAACACAGACCACTAGTGCACTGTGTTCGAGCGGTCGTCGGGTGGTTCGACCCGGACGTGCATGCGTTCGCCGGGTCGCCCGTAGATGCTGAGGATCTCCGCTGCTTCGTCGCCGGTGCTGCCGAACCAGTGCGGTACTTGGGTATCGAAGCTGGCGACGTCGCCTGGCCCGAGCACGCAGTCCTGGTCGCCGAGAACGAGGCGCATGTGGCCGGACAGGATGTAGATCCATTCGTTGCCCTCATGTGCGCGTGGCTCTGGGGTGACCTTGCTGGTCGGGATCACGATCTTCCAGGCCTGCACGCCGCCGGGTTCCCGCGTCAGTGGGATCACCGTTCTGCCCTTGACGCTGCCGGGTCTGAGCCTGATGCGAGGGTCGCCCTGTTCGGGGGCGGCGACCAGGTCGTCCAGCGGCACCCGGTAGGCATGCGACAACGCGAGGAGGAGTTTCAGGGTGGGCTGCCGCTGCCCGGTCTCGAGCCGCGACAGTGTGCTCTTGGAGATCCCGGTGCTGCTCGCGAGGTCGGTCAGCGTGATCCGACGCTGCGTCCTGAGTCGCCTGAGCCGGGGCCCGACCTGGTCGAGTGCGGCGGCCATCGTTGCCGCTGATGGGTCTTCCACGGCGCCCATACCACTACCGATTCCCAGAAACAGCAACCTTCGTTGGTGACGGGAGCGCGAGGCTCCAACCTTTCGGTCATGAGCAGATACGACGTAGTGATCATCGGTGGAGGCGCCGCCGGACTGTCCGCAGCCCTGGTGCTCTCCCGGGCCCGCCGCACGGTCCTGGTGGTCGACGCCGGTACCCCGCGCAACGCCCCCGCAGCCCACCTGCACGGCTACCTGTCACGTGACGGCCTCCCACCCGCCGAGCTTCTGCGTCTCGGCCGTGACGAAGTGCAGGGCTACGCCGGTGAGATCGTCAGCGGCACCGCCACGAGCGTCAGTCAGGACGCCCTCGGTGGGTTCTCCGTCCGCCTCGACGGCGGGCGACGGATCTCAGCCCGGAGAATGCTGCTCACGACCGGCCTGCACGACGAGCTCCCGGACATCCCGGGGCTTCGCGACCGTTGGGCCCGCGACGTCCTGCACTGCCCCTACTGCCACGGCCACGAGGTCCGCGACCGCCAGCTCGGTGTGCTCGGTGGAACCCCGAGCGACGTTCGATACGCGCAGATCGTCCGCCAGTGGACCCATGACCTGGTGTATTTCACGCCGCCGCACCTCCTGACCGACATCGAACGCGTCGAGCTGATCGCCCGCGCCATCGGCATCGTCGAAGGCACCGTCGAGGGGCTCGTGATCGACGACGACCAGCTTCGCGGCGTGCAGATGAGCGACGGCTGCGTTGTTCCCCGCGACGCTCTCTTCGTGCTGCCCCGCTTCGTCCCCAACCACGACCTGCTCCTCGGACTCGACTGCGACCTCGACCGCAACGGCTGGGTCATCGCCGACAGCGCGGGGCGCACGAGCGTCCCCGGCGTGTGGGCCGCCGGCAACGTCATCGACCCACGAGCCCAGCTGATCACCGCCGCCGGCGCGGGATCAGCGGCCGCGATCGCACTCAACGCCGACCTCGTCGAGGACGACGTGCGCTCTGCCGTCCTGGAGTTCGACGACGGCCTCCGGCCGTGACCAACCACGAACGCCCAACCAAGGAGACACCATGAACGCCCCCACCTCGAACGCCGTGCCGAGCTCCCACCCCGCAGCGGCTGGACCGCCGACCAAGCACCAGCTGGCCGTGATGATCTGGCTGGCCGTCTTCCCGACCCTCGCGATCCTCAACCTGGCTCTTGGCGACTGGCTCAAGACGCTGACACCTGTCGTTCGCACCTTCGTGCTCGCCACCGTCGCCGTGCCGATCGTCATCTACGGACTGATGCCCCAGCTGCACCGCGTCCGCAAACAGATCCTGAACCGCACCGCTCGCCCCTGATCGCACCGAACCAGCCCACGGTCACGGCCGCCGGCCGGCCACTGCAGTACGCCACTCCGCGACCACCAGAAAGGGGGGATCGTCATGAGCTCACGAAGAAGCAGCGCGATGACGGCCCGGATCGTCAACCCCAAAGTCGAGCCACCGGCCGTCGACGACGACGAGCTGTCCACGCGCCGTCTCAACGTCATGCGTGCCGGCTACGCGTTCATCGGCGTGGGACTGGCCATCGTCAAGTGGCCCGTCCTCCTCCAGGACGCGGGATCCCTCCCGGTGATGGAAGGGGTTGTCACCTGCCTGCTGACGGCCATGTCGCTCCTGGCGTTCCTCGGGCTCAGACACCCCGTTCGGTTGCTGCCCATCCTGCTGTTCGAGGTGGCGTGGAAGGCGATCTGGATCGCGGCGGTCGCCGTCCCGCACCTGGTCTCCGGCGACATGAACGCTGCAACGAGCGAGGTCCTGTTCCGTTGCTACTTCGACGTCGTCGTCCTAGCCGTCATCCCGTGGAGATACGCATGGACGCGGTATGCCGAGACGCTTGGGGACACGTGGCGTTGACCGGCGCCCTCATCGTCGCCAGCGCGACGTGGCACTCCGGACCTGTCGGTCAGGAGTGCCGCAGCACCTTGCACCTCGACAGACCTGCGGCTTCGTGACACCGTCGCACGCGTTGGCAGCTCGCATCGACGACGGCCTCCATCGACGGGGGCCCGGCCCGGCGACGACCCCGTACGTAGCGCGTGCGAGTGCCTCCGCTCGTCGCCTGGACCATGCCGTCGCTAGGAGTGCGCCGTGCCCGACCCCACACGTCCCGCAAGCACTCCCGGTGACGGCCCGATCGCGCTCACGTCCGTGGGGTCGGATGCGGCCACTCACCCGGCCCCCACCATGATCGAGGCCGGGCTACCCGACCAGGTCCGCGTCGGGTGGGGCTTCATCTCGCTCTACACGTTCGCCTACCTGAGCACCTGCCTGCTGTTCCTGGCGCCGGCTCTGGTCACCTTGGCCCTCAAGGTCAACACGCTCGTGGGCATCGACCAGGCACCCAGGAGCCTTGCCCAGGTCACGGGGATCGGCGCCCTGGTGTCGATGTTCGGCAACCCCTTCTTCGGCAGGATGAGCGACCGTACCTCGTCGTCGTGGGGCATGCGTCGACCCTGGATGCTCATTGGTCTGGTCGGCGGATCGTTCGGCATCCTCCTCGTGGCGCTTGCACCAGACATCCCCGTCGTCCTCATCGGATGGTGCATCGCGCAGTTGCTCTTCAACGCTCTGCTCGCCGCGATGGTCGCCGTACTTCCGGACCAGGTGCCCGTCGCCCAGCGCGGTCGGGTCTCCGGCGTGCTGGGCATCTGCCTGCCTGTCGCGGCGGTGAGCGGTACGTTCCTGGTGCAGCTCTTCGCCAGCAACCAGCTCGCGATGTTCATGGGTCCGTGCGCGATCGCCGGGGTCGGCATCCTGCTCTTCACGTTCCGACTCAAGGACAGACGGCTCACCAGCGCGGTGATCCCTCCCTGGACGCTGCGCGAGCTCCTGCGAACGTTCTACGTCGCGCCGAGACGCAACCCCGACTTCGCGTGGGCCTTCTTGAGCCGCTTCATGTTCGTGCTGGCTTACGCCTTCGTCGTCACCTACCAGGCCTACTACTTGCTCGAGAAGATCGGCAGCGCCGAGCGCGACGTGCCCCATCAGATCTTCCTTGGCACGCTGGTGCAGTCCATCTTCCTCGTTGCCGCATCGCTCCTGGCCGGGCGGCTCTCGGACCGGTCCGGTCGCCGAAAGGTCTTCGTGCTCACCGCGTCGATCGTCTACGGCATGGCGATGTTCGTGATCGCGATCGTCAGCAGCTTCAACGGCTTCCTCGTCGGTATGGCTATCAGCGGGCTCGGCTTCGGCACGTACATGGCAGTCGATCTCGCTCTCGTCGTCGACGTGCTGCCGGACCAGGACAACATCGCCAAGGACCTCGGCGTATTCAACATCGCCGGCTCGCTGCCCTTTGCTCTCGCGCCGGCGATCGCGCCGGCCATCCTGCTCGTCGGTGGCGGCAGCTACGGCGTTCTGTACGCCGTGGCTGGAGTCTGCGCGATCGTGGGAGCCTTCGCGATCCTGCCGGTCCGCGGAGTGCACTGAGGCCCAGGCCGAGACGAGGGCCCTCACCGACGTTCGCTCTGCATCCCGCGCAGCCGACCGTGACGGCCGACCGTGCCGGATGCAGGGCCGCAATGATCGTTGCTCGCGTCACGGGACGATGACCACCTTGCCCTGCGTGTGCTGAGGCACGAGGAGTCGAGCACCCGGGCGTCGGGCCTGGATCTGGGCCTGGAGAAGCATCCGCTCGGTCGGATGATCCGTCCCCGTCCGGAGACTCCGCCTCCGGACAGAATGTCGGCGCCGTCGGGCCGCACGATGCGACGCAGGTCGAGGAGTTTCCGGTTGCCGACCAGGTGAAACGCGATGTCGTAGCTTCTCACCGCTGTCGTGAAGTCCTGCTTGGTGTGGTCGATGGTGATCGCCGCTCCGAGACTCGCGGCGCGGGCCGCGTTAGCGGGGGCTGACGACGGCCGTCACGTGCAGGCCCAGCGCCCGCGCGAGCTGGATGGCGAAGGTGCCGAAACCGCCGGATGCGCCGTTGATCAGTATGCGCTTTCCGGGCGACGGCTCGACGGCCTCCAAGCACTCCAAGGCCACGACGCCGGCGAGGTCGGTGCCGCAGACCGGCCCGCGTGGTGCTCTGACCCGGAAGATGCTTGGCGCCATGAGACCGGCGACGCGCGGCTCGCCACGCATGATGTGCCAGTCCTGGGCGCTCACCGAGGCGGGCCGGACCCGGACGAGGACCTCGTCCCCGCTCGGTACCGGTGTCGGCACCTGCTCGAGGGCGAGAACGTCCGGGGATCCGTACCGATGCTGAGCATCGCGCGCGTCGCTGCGGCGTCCCGGGTGACCGACTGGGTGGTACCGGAGACATCAGGTCGGGTTGTCATCACTTCACCTCCGAGCGCAGCAGGTTCGCGACACCGACGGTGAGCGGGATGACGAGCCACACGAACGTCGTGACTGCCAGGTGCGCCCACTGGTCCCCGGACAGGCCACCGTGCAACAGCACGTCCTGGGTGAACTTGGCGTCGACCCACGGGCGCAGAGTGTGGAACCACTGCTGGCTCATGGCGAGCAGGGCGAACAGGCCGGGGGCGACGAACGCGTAGACCATGTAGAACACGACAGCTCCGGCGCTGTTGCGGACGAGAGCACCGAGCGTGAAACCGGTGAGCATCAGCAGCGTGATCGCGCCGGCGAAGGACGCCAAGGCGGCCGCGTCGCAGTCCCAGACGGGCGCGAGGCCGGTGATCTTCGCGCCGATCAAGTTGCCTACCACCGCCACGGCAGACGTGACAACCGTCGCGGCGGCGGCCACGAGCACGGACGCAAGACCCTTCGCCAGTAGCACTCGACCACGGTGCGGGACGAGGGTGAAGGTTGCCAGCCCGGTTCGCTGGGTCCACTCGGCCGTGACGGACAGAGCGGCGATGATGGGCAGGAGGAGGGTCATCGGCATCCCGATGGCTAGCAGGAACTCGCTGTAGGTGAACTGCTCCCGAGGCCCCCACGCGAGGATCGCACCGGTGGTGGCGAGTGCCGCGAGCCCGATGCTCGCCAGCAACCACATACCCGATCGGGTGTCGAAGGACTTGCGCAGCTCCACGGTGACGATGCGGGTGAGCGGGATGCGCAGAGGCGCGAGCGCTGCGGCATCGGTCGGGTGGAAGTGCCTCGGCGACGGGGTTTCGATCTCGAGGGGCGTGCTGGTCGCGGTCGTCATGCCACCGCTCCTTCCGGCTGGGTGTGGGCATCTCGCTGGGTCTCGGCGGTGAGCTCGAGGAACATCTCCTCGAGCCCTGCTCCGTCGGCGTCGCGCAGCTCGATGAGTGCGATGCCGGCCTGGTGGGCGATGAGCCCGACCGCGCCGGGGTCGGCGTCCACCCGAAGGACCGTCGCGGCCCCGGGCCGGGTGCCGTCGCTCTCGGCGCTGGTGGAGCTGGTGACGGTGTAGGACGCCTGAGTGAGTGCCTCCCGCAGGCGGCCAGGGTGGGTGCTCCGCACCTGCGTGCCGGCAGCGGCCAGCAGCTCACGCTTGGAACCAGCGGCGACGATCCGTCCGTTGCCGATCACGACGAGGTGGTCGGCAACGACTTCGATCTCGTGCAGGAGGTGCGACGAGAGCAGGACAGTGCCGCCTCGGTCGGCGTAGTCGCGGAGCAGGTCTCGCATCCACCTGATGCCGGCGGGGTCGAGGCCGTTGGCCGGCTCGTCGAGGATGAGCACCTCGGGGTCACCGATCAGTGCGTGGGCGATCCCGAGTCGTTGTCGCATCCCGAGGGAGTAGTCGCGCAGCCGGCGGCCCGCTTCCTCTGCGGTCAGGCTGACGTGATGGAGCATCTCCTCCACCCGCCGGTTCGGCAGACCCATCGTGCGCGCGGCCAGGGTGAGGATCTCGGCACCGGTGCGACCGGCATGCTGTGCGGACGCATCGAGCAGCACACCGACCTCCCGACCGGGGTTGGGCAGGTCGGCGAAGCGACGCCCGAGGACGAGGGCGGTACCGGCACTGGCCGGGGTCAGGCCCACGATGATGCGCATCGTGGTCGACTTGCCTGCGCCGTTCGGGCCGAGGAAGCCGGTGACGCTTCCCGGGGCTGCGGTGAAGGTGACGTCGTCGACGGCGGTGAACGGGCCGTACCGCTTGATGACGGACTGGACGGTGATCATGAGGTCTCCTGGTTGCGTTGTCCGGCGGTGGTCAGGGGGCGACGGCGGTCACGGGCGAGGGGCGGAATCCCTTGAAGGTCATCCAGATGCCGACCGAGAACTCCCAGATGGCGACGGGGATGACGCCGACGAACCAGGCCGAGCCCACCTCGGCGACGCCGAAGACCGTGAGAATGCTGGCGGCAAGGACGAAGGGCGCACCGATCAGGCCGAGGGTGGGAATGATCCGAGGGACGAGCCGCGACTTGTAGAGCAGCGTCCCGAACAGCAGGGCGTTGATGCCGGCGCACACGTTGGGGCCGAAGTCGAACGTCCAGTTGCGGACGGCGACGAGCGCCTGCCCCGTGGTCTGCAGTGACGCAGGGTCCGCGCCAGCCGTGCCAGCGAGGTCCTGGTGCAGTGTGATGACCGCCATCAGGCTGATGACGCCGATCATGATGACGGCTGCCTCCATGAGGCGGGAGGTGACGAAGCCGAGGGCGAGAGACTCGTTCTGCCGGCGTACGACCGGGAACACGGCAACGGCGCTGGCGATGCAGGCGATGGCGTTGACGACATCGAGCAGCGCGCCGAATGCCACCTGGGTGTCGGCGTCGCCGGACAGGATGTAGCTGGGGTTGTTGAGGAGCGGGCCCAGCAGCGGGACAGCGGGGATGGAGGCGGCGAAGGTGACGAGGTAGGCGATGCCGCCGGCTCGGGCGTAGCCGCGGGTCCAGTCCTTGGTCGGTTTCGTCGCGCCGGCGAGTGCGACGTCAGGGGTCGTGGTGCTCATGTCAGTCTCCTGGTGAGGTGTCGGTGGTGAGCTCGGTGTCGGTGTCGGTGTCGGTGTCGGTGTCGGGCTCGGGTTCGTCGAGCCGGGTGAGCGAGACCAAAGGGAGCCCGAGGTCGCGCAGGGTGCGGAGCAGGCCGTGCAGGGCAGCCTGGTCCGCTATGTCGCCTTCGAGAACGGTCGTGCCGTCGCCGAGGTTGGTGAGGGCCATGCCGTCGAAGCGAGCCGTCCACCTGGGGTGCAGGTGCCCGGCGAGCCGGACGGCGTAGTGCCCGGAGTCCTGCCCGGTTCTGCCGGCTCGGTGAGTCATGGTGGTTCCTCCTGTCGCCGTGGCGACTACCCCAGGTCGTGGGGCGGTGCCGCTCGGATGACAGGGAACCTAGGGAGCGATGTGGTGAGCCGGGATCGCCACATGTGGGGATTCGCGTGGGGATCTTGGCCGGCCCGGCCCGGCGTCTGCGCCCGGCGTTCAGCGCCTCGGGAGGAGACCCAGTTCCTCGGCGCGATGGACGGCTGTCCGTCGGCTGTTGACGCCGAGCTTGGCGTAGATGTTCTTCGTGTGGGTGCGCACGGTGTGCAAGGAGACGACCAGCTGACGGGCAATGTCCGGCCCGTCCAGCTCGGTGGCCAGCAGACGAAGCACGTCGGTCTCACGCACGCTCAGCCGTTGCACGAGGATGCCGCCCGGAGCGACCTCCCCCGATCGACCGGAGCCGTCGGGCGCGACGGACCGAAGGGTCGACCGGAGCCGCTCGACGTAGGGCGAACGAGAGTGCGCGACCGTCCGACCGAGCAGGGCGGCCATGGTGTTCCCGTGGCGGCTGAACGAGCGGACCTGCCCCTCGGGTTCGGCGAGACTCAAGGCACGCAGGAGAGCGGACTCCGACGTGGCCACGTCCCCGGCGGTGTCCGCGGCCAGTGACTGAAGGACAAGGACGTCGATCCCGGTGCCGTGCCGCCCGCCCCGCTCGGTCGCGCCCCCAAGGCGCGCGAGGAGTCTGCGCGCGTCCTCGAGGGCCTGCTCGTCTCCGTCGCGGCGAGCCCGGGCGAGCAGGACCTCGGCGAGAGTGACGTGCTCGAACTCGCGGGCGTAGGAGAGGACGTCGTCGGGCGTGACGTGGTGCTCGGCAGCCCAGCGCTGGGCTGTATCGAGGTCGCCGCGCGCGACCTCGATGCGTGCCTGGCGTGCGTGGAGCGGGCGGACGTCGGGGGAGAAGTCCCCGACGTAGACGCGCTGTGCGTCGCCAAGGAGGTCCAGCGCGTCGTCCGCGTCGCCGCCGGACTCGGCGAGCAGCGCCATCGACGCTCGCCATCGGTAGGGGAACTGAGGCAGGCCGAGGTTCTCGCCGAGCTCGAGAGCGCGGGTCAGGTGCGCCCGGGCCTGGTCGACGTCACCGCGTTCGAGGCTCACCTCGGCGGCGCCGACGTGCATGTCTGCTGCGCCGCGGAGGACGTCCTGCTCGTTGTCGCCGTCAACGAGGCGGAGCCCGTCCTCGGTCGCCCGCAGCGCATCGCTCAGCCGGCCTTGGGTGATGCGGATGTCCGAGAGGGCGATGGTGCACCCGAGGACGTCAGCGACGTGGCCCGCCCGACGCAGGTGCTCAAGGCTGGCCGCGTAGAACACGTGAGCGGCGTCGAGGTCGCCGCCGGCCCAGCTGGCGAGGCCCGACAAGGCGCTCGCGCCTCCTTGGACGAGTTCGTCGCCTGGGGCGGCGTATTCGAGCGCCTGACGAGCGCGGTCGACCGTGGTCGACAGGTCGCCGCTCATCAGGGCGAGGGCTGCCCGGTACATCTCGATCGCAGCAGGGACTCGTGCGAGCTCGGCGTCATCCACCACGACCAGTGGCTCGGCATCGTCCGCCCCGTCCCACGCTCCGTCCCCGTGCGCGAGTCGCTCGTGGATCGAGGGCAGCAGGCGCTCGAGGTCGGTCAACCGGGCGTCGACCGATGTGAAGTCGTTGGCCTGCATCAGCCCGCCGACGAAGCTGATGGCAAGCACCGGGCGACGTCGGACGACGTCATCGGGGAACGCACCGACCCAACCGCGGATGGTGGCCTCCTTCCGCCGCCGCGCCATCGACGGGAACGCCAGCTCGGCGATGTCCGCGGCCCTCTCGACGTCCCCTGCCGTCAACGCGTGACGCACAGCGGACTCAGGGTCTCCCGAGTCTGCGAACCACTGGCTCGCGCGACGGTGGAGCGTGACCTGCTCGTCCGGGCCCACCTCGCGAAGGTGCGTCTGAAGCACCTCGGCGAACAAGTGGTGGTAGCGGTACCAGTGCCGCCGGTCATCGAGCGGGACGACGAACAGGTTCTCGCGGTACAGGGTCTCGAGCATCGTGCCACCACCACCGGACCCGGTGACGGCATCGCACAGGTCGCCGGTCAGCCGGTCCAGAACAGACGTCCGCAGGAGGAAGGAGCGGACATCGTCGGGCTGTCGCGACAGCACCTCGTCCACCAAGTAGTCAACGACGTACCTATCCGTCCCGGCGAAGCCCGCGACGAAGCCGGCGAGGTCGTCCCGACCCTGCATCGACAGCGCGGCCAGCTGAAGCGCAGCCGGCCACCCCTCCGTGCGATCGGCGAGCGTGGTGACGTCCTCCGGCGCCACCTCCAGATTGCCGACATCTCCCAGGTAGCGGGTGACCTCGTCGACGGTGAACCGAAGTTCCCGTGCACGTATCTCGACGAGCTGCCCTCGGGCCCGCAACCGCGACAGAGGGAGGTCGGGATCCGCACGGGTCGTCATGATCACGTGCAGGTTCGGCGGGAGGTGGTCGAGAAGGAACACGACGCCGTCGGCCACCCCCGGGCTGTCAGCGAGGTGGTAGTCGTCGAGCACGAGGTCGATGTCGAGAGGCTGCTCGACCAGCTCGTTGAGCAGGGTGGTGATCAGGGCGCGGGTCGGGGGTTGCCCGGACTCGAGGGCCGGCACGAGATTCGCCCCGATCCTCGGCGCGGCCTCCTGCAGCGCGAGGACGACGTAGGTCCAGAACGTGGCCGGCTCGTCATCCCCCTCGTCGAGGGAGACCCACGCGACGGCTCGCCCCCGCTGCTTGGCGTCCGCGACCAAGGCAGCCACCGCCGTCGTCTTGCCGAAACCAGCGGGGGCCGAGAGCAGGGTCAGTCTCGTCTCGCCAGGAGCAGGTGGTCGCTCGCGCAGCCGGGGCCGGTCCACGACGTCGCGGCGCAGCGTCGGGACGTGGACCTTGGTCGAAACCCAGGAGCTGGTCACACGGGGCTCCCTCGTCGCACTCGGTCGATGTGAGCCGACCCTAACCAGAAGGCACCGGGCTGGGAACGGCCTGGGCTCGATGCCGGATGGTCAGATCGTGATGGGGACCTGCCTTGTGCGCTGCTGAGCGCCGACCACCGCGTCGCTGCTCGACGTCGGCACGATCGGTTGTGGGCCGCAGGAGCGCGGCTTCTGCCGGAAGTGAGTGAGGAGCCGCGGCACCCGTTGGCGCTCAGCCGCTCGGGGCGCGAGCTCCTGTGCGGCGGGTGTGGTCGCGGTGGCGGCGACCGGCCCGAGGATGGCGGCGAGGACCCCCGCGGGAGCACACTCGCTCAAGGATCGGGTGCGAATCACGGCCGCACCTGGCGTCCACCGAAGTGGTGAACGTCGTCAGGTGCTCGATGCCGTCCGGCGCGACAGCCGCTCCTGACATCCCCACCTGGTGATGCTGCAGCGGTTCACCCGGCTTCGTCGGCGTTGTCGCCGTCGCTGGATCAGTCCTGACGCCCTGTGCCGCAATGAGTCTCTGCCCTGGGATCATCACGCCGAGACCGTTCGCGTGCACCTTCCTGCCCGCCACCATCGCCGTGACGATCCTCATCTTGGCCAGAAACCCGACTGCACCGCCTCCGCGAGCAGATCCGCGCCCGCGCCCCAGGCAACTGATCAGACGTCAGCGTCCACGATCTCGGCATGTTCCACGCGCCCGCGCAAGACCCACCATCCACGCCGTACGGCAGTGCCTGCGTCAGTGGCGAATGTGGTCATACTGATTGCTGTCGTACCTGAGCCAGCCGGTCCACGCGATCAGGCCAACCTCGAGCGCGTGGACCCACGTTGTCGTTGTCGACGTAGGAGGCCGACGGCTCCTCGAGGAACGGCCGCCCCCGATGGCGAAGGGGACCTGCGCGCCGCAGGGCATCGGGCAGCGGGTCGGACTGGGCGTGCTCGGAGATCAGCAGGACGTCGTCCACGTGGGCGACGCGGAGGAACGACTCGACGCGGTCGAGGTCGGCTCCGGACTGGGCCATGAGGAGCGTCATCTGCAGCCCGGCCCTGACGCACTCCTGGCCGACCCCCCCGCACGATGCCGCCAAGGACCGGTCCCCGAAGACGTGGTTGTCCCTCGAGGGCACCGTGAGACTCGTGAGTGCTCGACTGCCTGGCGTGCTCTGCCCTGGGTCATCGATGTGGTCCTGGTCCTGGTCGGCGCCGTCGACGCGCAGTACGAGCGCGCCGTGTCGTGTGGGGCGACGATCCTGTCCCGGCCCGAGGACACGCCCGCTGGTCGCCTGTGTCGAGTCGAGGATCCGGAGGGCGACCGCTAGATGTTCATCCGCCGGGCCGCCTGATCTAGCAGGGGAGCTGGTTCGGTGCCCATGATGTCCGTGGTGGGACTCGCCCCTGTGCATGGTGAACCGGCATCATGCGCGCGACATCCACCACCCATCCACCGGCCGACGAGGGTTGACATCGCCGTGACAGCTCGTGACTTAAGCCGTCCACCTCGAACGTCGTGGTGGCGTCAAGGCGATCAGCCCGCCGACCACGGACACCACCAGGACCACCACGGAGGAGACGAATCATGTCGTTCCAGGCCTACCTCGACGCCATCGAGGCGAAGTCCGGCAAGACGCCGCAGGAGCTGCTGGACGAGGCTCACGCCAAGGGCTTCGGCCCCACTACCAAGGCCGGCGTCGTGGTCGAATGGCTCCGTGACGACTACGGCGTCGGTCGCGGGCACGCGATGGCGTTCTTCCAGGTGCTGAAGAACGGTCCGACGATCAGCGACAAGCACGTCGGCACGACCGGCGTCCACCGCGACGCCTCGACCGAGCTGCGCCTCGACGGCGTCGCCGCCCGGGCCGACGGCGGGTGACGGACCCGACGTGACTCGCTCAGGTTGCGCACGTCGATGAGCACGTCCGCAACCAGTTCGTCGATCGTCGTGTCAGCGGTGACGGAGAGTTCGACTAGCCCAGCGATGCCCCTCTGAAGTGCCGCGCGGTGCTCTCAGTCCTCGGGGAGCGCTGCGAATGCCTTCTTTGCGTCGTTGTACCAAGCCATCGCCCGCTTCGGGTGACGCCAGCGGCCCTTCATGGCCTCGCGCGCCTCCTGGTGGGTGGCATCTCCGGCTCTCTCCGCCTCCTTCAGGTGGCTGTCCTGGGCCTTGATGACCGCGTCGGCGGTCTGACCCCGATGCTCGAGGTCGCACGGACCTCCGAGTTGGCGGCACGTCATGGTCGTCATGGTTGGCACCCTTGCTGTGAGATGGCGGGAATCCGTTGTTCGCTGGTCTGACGATCGGGGCGCGGTGGATGTGACCAGCGCCATCAGTCGCGCCGTTGCGCGCCGTCGCGTCGTAGCACCTGACCTAGCGCGGCTGGGCCGGCGCGGAACGTGATGCGGCTGACCTGGCCGTCGACGATCGTGAAGTCGAAGACAACCATGGCGTGGCCGCGGTGGAACCACGCGGCCGCGGGGCGCTCGCCGAGGAACACCGGCAGCGCGCTGTGGGCGGAGCCGTTGAAGAACGTCGCCACCTCGTTGGGACCGTCCATCCGTTCGGGCGTGCCGGCCAGGACCGCTTCGGCGTCGGCCCTCAGACCAGCGTCCGGCGCGAGCAACTGCATGAGCCGAAGGAAGTCGCCGTCCTTCGCCGCCGACATGAACGCGTCGACCATCTCCCAGTCGGCGAGTTGGTCCTCCGAGGCAGGCTGAGCGACCTTGGCGCGAGCCCGTGAGGCCAGCTTGCGCGCCGCCTCCGGTGTGGTGTCCAGGACGGCGGCGATCGTGGAGAACTCGAACCCGAAGCTGTCGTGCAGCACGAACGCGACACGCTCGCGGGGCGAGAGACGGTCGAGCACGACCCGCAGGGCGACGCCGACGGTGTCGGCGAGCACAACATCCTCCGCCGGGTCGGGCGCGTCCTCGACCGGGAAGACCTCGGCATAGGGGACGGGGGTTCGGGCTCGCAGCCGGTCCAGGCACAGTCGGGTCACCACGGTGGTCAACCACGCGGGCAGGCTCTCGATGTCGGCATGGGTCCGGTGCAGGCGCAGCCATGCCTGCTGCACGATGTCCTCGGCCTCGGCGCGGTCATCGAGGACACGGGTTGCAATGGCGAGAAGCCGAGGTCGCTCCGCCACGAAGAGCTCGGTCTGAACCATGGTCCCACCCTTCCAGGTCCGGTCTCCTCTGACACTGACGGTCGCGCGTGAGCGAGTGTGACAACGCTCCACCGGGTGAACCCATCAAGCCAGCGAAGTCAGCTCCGTCAGCAGCCGGGAATGCGCGACCGACATCGAGGCATTCCCCCGGACAGAGATGAAGCGCGATGGTCATCGACCCAGGGCGTGGAATAGCTGGTCGCGCCCCGACCCTGGTCCAGCACCACGTGACATCCTGGGCCCTCTCCACGCGCGCGGGGACCCGATGACCACCGAGCAGATCGCGCGCGCCTTCTCCGGCCACAGGTTCGAAGAGACCTACGATCTGATCGCAGCCGACGCGAACTGGATCCTGGTCTGGCACGCCTGTCTTGAGGGCCGCGACGCAATCATCGACGCCTGCCGGGGTACCGCCGCGGACAACGTGGGCGGCGAGACGACGTGGCTACGGTTCGTCTCCACCGGTACCGGTGAGTTCGTCGCAGTGGACGCGATCTGCCGCTACCGCGGGCCCGGCGGGGGTCTCCACCGTGCCGTCGTGCGACACATCGACGAGTTCGACGGCGAACTCATCACCACCATCACCACCTACGCGGTCGAACTGCCATCGAACGACATCGAGTAGCCCTTCCGCTCCGATCAAGGCGTCGGTCCGGCTGGCTGCCTGCCAGCGTCGTGCACGACGTTGGCGCTGAGGAGGACCAGCGGGCTCCGCAGGGCACCCACGCGCCTAATCTGAGGTGATGGCACACGTGAAGCAGGTGCAGGTGACCTTCGACTGCGCGAATCCGCGCACGGTCGCGGAATTCTGGACGGCCGTCCTCGGCTACGTCGACCCTCCGAGCCCGCCGGGGTTTGACTCGTGGGATGCCTTCGATGCCTCGCTTCCCAAGGGGCGCCGAGGATCGACCTGGGCTTGCCAGGATCCGGATGGGGTCGGCCCACGGTTGTTCTTCCAGCGGGTGCCCGAGGCCAAGACGGTGAAGAACCGTCTCCACCTCGACGTACGAGTCGGGATCGGGCTCACCGGTGACGAGCGAGTGTCTGCGCTTGAGGCTGAAGCGGTTCGACTGGAAACGCTCGGCGCTCGGCGTCTGCGTCTGCTACCTGCCGACGAGGAGAACGAAGCGTGCCTGGTGATGGCTGACGTCGAAGGCAATGAATTCTGCCTCGACTAGCGGTCCCGCCCCTGCGGCAATCAGAGGCTTCGTGAGCTTGTTGTCGGTCCGGGCTGGCGGGCTGTCCATCACGGGCGCCAGGCACGTCGCAGGTCGGTGAACGTCACCTCGAGCAGCTGGCTCAATGTGGGGCGGTCGGCCGCACCGGACTTGCGCAGGGCGAGGTCGTGCAGGAGGGCATTCCGGACGAGCGCGACGCACGTCCGCGCGAGCGCAGTGCTGCGGTAGTCGAGCAGTTCGTCGTCGGGCACCCGGTCGAGCAGGAGCCGCTCGCGAAGGACCGGCGCGAGCGACGTCTCGAGCGCCAGCAGCCGAAGGCGCAACTGTCGGGTTTCGCCGGGACGCACGAACTCGGCCGGCACCCGGTCGGCGTACAAGGTCAGCAGCGTGGCTCCTTCGCTGGCTTTCATGGCGGCCTCGGTCGCGATCACCACGTGCCGTACCGCGGTGATCGTGTCCTCGTCGGTGGGCCGCGTCCTGATGGCCGCGCCGATCGGTTCGAGCCAGGAGGACACCGACGCGAGAGCGAGTTCCTCCTTGGCGCCGAAGTACCGGAAGAAAGTCCGCTCGGTCACCCCGGCGGCGTCGGAGATGTCACGCACGGTCGTGTTCTGGTATCCGTGTTCGGCGAACAGGCGGTCGGCAGCCGACTGGAGTGCAGCCCGGGTCTGCTGCTTGTGCTGCTCTCGGCGTCCGGTTCCCTCGGCCACGCCTGAATTCTGTCATGGCTGACACCTTCGCCCTAGACTGGCGGGCGTGACAGAACGCCAGGCGTTCGACCGTCCGGAGAGGTCGGCGTCCGGATCGGGCGCGACGGTGCCTGCCGTACACGCCGAGCACGTGAGCAAGATCTACCGGCTCGGGTCGGTGGAGGTGCCGGCGTTGTACGACCTGTCGTTGGCTGTGGCGCCGGGCGAGATGGTCTGCGTCCTGGGCAAGAGCGGCTCAGGCAAGAGCACCTTGCTGCGCCAGCTCGGCCTGATCGACCGGCCGACCAGCGGCCGGATCTACCTCGAGGGCCGTGAGGTCACGGACCTGTCGGAGTCGCGCCGTGCGGGGCTGCGACTGGACCGTCTCGGCTATGTGTTCCAGGAGTACGCGCTGATCCAGGCGCTGACCGCGCAGGAGAACGTGTACCTCCCCGCGATGATGCAGGGCCGGCTGCGCCGCGAGTGTCGTGACCGGTCCGCGCAGCTGCTGACGCAGGTGGGCCTCGGGGACCGTGCCACCCACCGTCCCAAGGAGCTCTCGGGCGGTGAGCAGCAGCGAGTCGCGATCGCGCGCGCCCTCGTCAACGGGCCGGTGATCGTGTTCGCCGACGAGCCCACGGCCAACCTCGACTCGATCTCCGGGCGTTCAGTGATGCAGACGCTGACGGACCTCAACGGTGGGCTGGGCGTCACGGTCGTGTTCGTCTCGCACGACCCCGACGACCGGCGCTGGGCCACCCGCCTGGTGACCTTGAGCGATGGACGCCTGCTCAGTGACGAGCAGGTGCAGCGATGAGGGCGTTGCGTCGCACCAGGGTCGCGGTCTTCCTCGCTGTGCGCTCGCTCGTCCGCGGCAACGCCGGGGTCAGCCTCATGTCGATCGCGATGATGACGGCCGTGTTCATCAGCGTGATGTTCCTCCCGTCGTTGATCGCCGGGGCCACCGATGCCCTCAACCTCCAGCTCGTCGGCACTCTGACCGGTGACCTGAGCGTCACTGCTTCCAGCGGGGTGACGATCAGCGGAGCAACGTCGTACTTGGGCCAGATCCGGGCGACGGAGGGGGTAGTGGCAGCGACCGGGATCCGCCGCGTCGGCAGCCAGGTCAGTCATGGCAGCGACTCGGTCACCGGCGGGGTCGATGCGGTCGACCCCGCCTCCTACGCCCAGGTGTTCACCACCCCCTGGCACATGATCGAGGGGAGGTGGCTGAGCGCCGGTGACAAGCACAGCATCGTCCTGGGCATCGGAGTGGCTGGGGCCGGGCAGACGAAATTGCGCACCTACGCCAGCTCGCTCAAGACCGTCCACGTCGGCGACACGGTCGAAGTGACTCTGCTGGACGGGCAGAGGCACACGTTCGTGGTCCAGGGCATCTATGAGAACAGCTTCCCGCTCAGTGACCTAGGGGCTTTCACCACCGTGGCCGACGCCGACTCCCTCATCTCCACGACGAACATCTCCGACGAGATCAGGAAGGCCTTCGACGCGCTCGACCGGCTCACGTCGGCGCTGGGCACCGCGGCGGACCAGTCGAGCAGCCTGGCCGCAGGCGCGAACGGTGTGGCATCCGCTGCCGGCTCGCTGGCCTCGAGCGCGCGCACGGTGGCGTCCAGCGCGTCCTCAGTCGACTCCGCAGCGGGGACCCTCGCGACGAACGCGGGAAGCATCGCAACGAGCACCGCAGCGCTCACCACAGCCGCGCAGCAGCTGGCAGGCGCCCTGGCCCGGGCCAAGGGCGACCTCGCCGCCCCGGCCGTGGCCAGCGCCAAGCAGAGCGCGACGTCCGCCGCTGCGGTCGCGCAGAGTGCAGCGTCGCTGGCCTCGACCTGCCCGGCGTCCGCCCCGACCTACTGTGCGGCCGTCGCGGGCCACGCATCGATCGCTCGTGCCGCGGCCGCGGCCGCAGCGAGCTCCACCGCGGCGACGCGGACGCTCGCCGCAGCGCTGTCCCAGGCATCGGCGTCCGCAACCACCCTGGCCGCCCAACTCGCGTCGCTGTCGAAAGGCACCGCGGCGATGGCCGATGCTGCCACGCAACTGGCGAACGGGACGACCTCGCTCGCCTCGGGCACGAAGAACCTTGCGGTCGCGAGCGACCAGGTGCACGAGTCGACCCTGGCCGTGGCGAGGTCGGCCACGGACCTCTCGGACGCGCTCACCACGAGCGTGCAGAACGCAGAAGGCCCGAGCAGGGCGACCCGCGAGGACACCCTCGCCAAGCTCGACTCGGCCGCCACGGTCCCCGGCAAGGACTCGGTGACCCGCATCGTCATCAGCGTTGCCGCCGGCGCGGACGCATCCACGGTGACGAGCAGGCTTCAGCCGCTGCGCGACGACATCCAGTTCCAGAGCCCCGCGCAGCTGGCCGCCGCGATCCAGGACCAGCTCGACACCTTCGACCTCATCAACAGCATCATGCGGATCCTGTCGCTACTGGTCGCAGCCATCACCGTCCTCATCATCACCTTCGTCGACCTGACCAACCGTCGCCGCCAGATCGGCATCGAGCGGGCCATCGGCATCCGCTCGGCCGCGATCGTGGGGAGCTACGTCCTCAAGTCGATGGTGACCGCGCTCATCGGCACGATCCTCGGGTGGCTGATCTTCCGGTTCGTCCTGATGCCGTTGGTCCTACGGCACCCCTTCCAGTTCCCCACTGGCCCGGTCGCGCTGGCGTCGGTCCCGGGAGTCACCCGCGCCAACGTCGTGATCCTGCTCGTCGTCGCCGCCGTCGCGGCGCTGCTGCCGGCGATCCGCACGGTGCGGATGCGAATCCTCGATGCCATCTGGGGCAACTGAACCAACGGGCAGGGTCCCCCGTCATTGTTCCCGCTGGGCTCGTCCGTCGGGCATCGCTGACGCGACCTTCGACGAGGTGCACGGTGCGGTTGGCGAGGTGCACGGTGCGGTTGGCGATCACGATGAGCGGAGGGCATGCCTCACCATGGGAAGGGCAGTCACCCCAGGCGGTCGGGTGGTTCCGAGCTCCCGTCAACGGGCGGTCTGTGCCGGGGTCCCTCACGACCTGCCCCTCGTTCGGCCGGTTCGTCAGCGTTCGAATCCCCTTCGCTTCCTCGACCGCGTGCTACGCCGCCCACCCCGAGCCTTCTGCCCACAACGCTGTGCGGGCGGGTGCCGACCTCCGTCACCAGAAGGCTGCCGACGGCTGTGCGGCGCACCGTCGAGGGTAACCGGCCAAGCCCATCACGTTCTGGTTCGCTCTCGCCGGCGTCCGCGTGCTGCACTGCCGACTCCCCGGCGGCCACCGTGTCCAAGGTCTCGGTGCCGTCGGCCACGACCAGACGCGGCGGCCCGTCGTACCCGTCGAGATCCTCCCCGCCGATCGGCACCAGATGCTGCACCGACACCGCGTTGTAGAGGTCGGTCAGAGCGTTCATGCGTGGCAGCCCGCCGGAGCAGAGTCGCAGCAGCGCCTCCACGCCTGAGCGGGCGACCCGTGGTTCACCCCGAACGAGGCGAACGCCGAACGCCAGGCACCGATCTCGACCAAGTCCTCCGGAGACAGTCCGTTCAGAAGCGCGACGGTCGCCGCTTCGGCCGCGAGCAGCGCGCCCTCGCTCCCCGCATCGGACGGTCGTCCGCTGAGTCCATCGGCGACGAGGACCAGAGCTAGGTAGTCGGGCTGGGACTCCCAGACCCGCGGGTCGACCCAGGCATCGGGCAGCGCGTTCGTGGTCTCGATCATCGGTGCCCCACTCCCGGTTGGTGGACCGACAGCGCGAACCGGGCAGCGCGCTTCCCTCTGTTCGCGTATGTGTGCGGCTGGTCGCCGGCGAACGACAGGGCGTCCCCAGTGCCCAGCGCGACGGTCTCGTCGGCGACGGTGATGGTCACCGTTCCCGTGAGCACGTGGAGCAGCTCTCGGGTCCCCGCGGAGTGCGCCTCCGACTCGTGGGTGTCGGCACGGTCAAGCGTCCAGTCCCACAGCTCCACGACATCTGGTACGTCGGTGGACGCGACGAGCACCCCGCGCCCGCCGTGCTCACCCACCCGGACAACGTGGTGCTCGCCCTTGCGGCGTACGGCCAGAGCGAACGACTCAGGCTGGTCCACCAAGGAGGCAAGGCTGAGACCCAACGCCGTACTCAGGCGCAGCAGCGTCGCGATGCTCGCATTCGACACGCCTTGCTCGACGTTGACCACCATCCGGCGACTCACTCCAGAGCGCTCCGCCAGCTCGTCCAGCGTCCACGCACGTCCGGTCCGCGCTGCTCGGACGCGATGTCCGATCAGGGACGTGAGGCCAACGTCAGCGCGTGAATCCATTCGTGCATGATACTGCACGAAACAGTGCAGTAAAGTAGTCTCGATGAATATCTGAGCTGGCCATCCAGCAGCGCACCTCCGACAGTGGAGGCCGAGCCGATGTACGCAGGCTTCAGCGGGCGCTGGCGACGCAGGGTGCTTGGCGGGGGTAGAGATCCTGCTCGAGGGCGTCGGCGAGGAAGGCGGCGAGGTCGCCGCGGGTGATCCGGGTCGAGGCGGTGGAGCGGTTCGGGTCGTGTTCGAGGCGCCCGGTAGCGGGGCCGTCGGTGAGTCGGGGTGGGCGGACCAGGGTCCAGGTCAGGTCGCTGGCGGTGACCAGTTCGAGTTCGTGGCTCTTGTCGGCGGCGACGGCGCCGGAGATCGCGACGAAGCGGGTGATGCCGGCTGCCGTCATCGCGGGGATGAGCGCGGCGGCGGTGTCGCGGTGCAGGGAAGGGTCCTCCGCGGTGGCCACGAGGACGGCGATGGCCACTGGGTGTCTCCTGTCGTGGTGCGGGTGGCGTCGGTGGCGAAGCGCTCGAGCAGTCGGGTGAAGGTGGCGAGGTCTCGAGCCGACCAGGTCGAGACGAGCTCGGCGAGCCGGGCGGTGCGGAATGTCACCGCGCGGCGGTGCAGGGCTCGACCGACGGGGGTCAGGGTGAGGGCCACTCGTCGTGGGTCCACCGTCGAGGTGGTGCGGGCGACCATCCCGGCGGTGACGGCGCGCTCGACCGCTGGGTCGAGTCGGAGTGGTGGGCGAGGGTGTCGACGACGAGCATCGTGGACACCTCCACCTCCTGGTGGCCGTGATGCAGGCCGGTGGCGGGTGGGGGAGCGCTGGTGAGACGGCGCAGTGAGAGCAAGGCGCTGTCGAGTCGGGACAAGCACATCCGGGTCCGACACTGTCATTCCCTTCGACTCGATCATACATGTACTATACATGCATAACTCCTGCTGCTGCTCCGAACCCTCGTCCCGATGTCTCACGACCTACTGCCCCGGTACTGGTGACGGGGGCGACGGGCAATGTGGGGTCCCGCGTGGTCGCGGGGCTGTTGGCGGCGGGGGTGCTGGTGCGGGCCGCGGGGTCGAGCGCACCGGAGGTTCGCTCCCGGTTCGGCGACAGTGCGGAGGTGGTCGCGTTGGACTTCACCGACCCGGCCACCTGGCCCGGCGCCTACGCGGGGGTGGAGCGGATGTTCCTCATGCGCCCCCGCACCTGGGCAAGCCCAAGGCCCAGATGCTGCCCTCGCTGGAGGCGGCGAAGGCCGCCGGTGTGGGCCAGATGGTACTGCTGTCGCTGCAGGGAGCGGAGCACAACAAGGTCGTTCCCCACCACGCCCTCGAGGAGTGGCTGCGCGCATCGGGGGTGGACTGGACGTTCGTGCGGGCGGCGTTCTTCATGCAGAACCTGACTACCACCCACCTGGCCGACATCCGCGACCGCGACCAGATCATCGTCCCCGCCGGCGAGGGTGCGACCGCGTTCGTCGACGCCGGCGACGTGGCCGCTGTCGCGGTCGCAGCGCTGCTCGACCCCGACAGGCACCGCAACACCGCGTGGACGCCGACGGGTCCGCGGTCGCTGACCTACCAGCAGGTCGCGGCGATCCTCGCTGCGACCCTGGGGCGGCCCGTCACCTACACGCGTCCGGGCGCGATCTCCTATGCGCTGCACGCGCGCCGATCGATGGGGATGCCCTGGGCCATGGTGGCGGTCACTACCGCCATCTACACCATCGCCCGGCTCGGCCGCGCTGACGCCATCACCACCGACGTCCGCACCGTGACCGGTGTCGACCCGGTGAGTCTCGAGGACTTCGCCACTCCCGAGAAAGGAATGTGGGGATGACCACGGCGTCGTTCCCGAGCGGAGTTCTGACAAACTTCGAACAGGAACCACGCGGCCATCGAGAATCCGGCATCAGGCTTGCGAAGTCGCGCTCGTCCACGGATCTAATGTCGACCGCGCAGCAACCCGCTACTTCCCGCCGCGGAAGCCTCGGGCCCGAGCCGGTCGCCTGCCGAGGCACGACGCGATGCGCCACCACTCTCCATGAGATGGGAGGGAGCCCGGCGCCTAGGGATTCTCGGTAGGCGGAGGCGACCGGTGCTTGGCAGCCGAGTCAGCTTCGAGCGCTCGACTCTCAGCATCGCGGCTGGCTGGCGAGTCAGGAGCCGCCGCCATACCTCCCGGGCCGTAGTACTGGCCCACTCCGGCCCGGCGCAGACGCTTGGGCAGGAAGCGGTCGAGGCGGCGAACGTTCACCTGGCCCGAGGGCTCAGTGGCGGAACTGGAGGGGTGGGGATTGGTCATGACGAGCCCCTGCTCAGGCTGGACGTGTCATCAGCCCTCGGCGAGTCACCCGGACCGACACCTACCAACGTACGTCGGTTCCGTGGCGGAGGTTGTTCGTCCACCGGCCCACCCGGAGCACTCGCCCGGCTCCGTGCCACGCCGAAGTGCCTATCTGCTCGGGCGCTCAGCACCTCGCGGGTTCTTGGCCTCAGAATCGGGCGCGTCACCCCGCTGGTGCAGCCGCTGCCGTGCTCGGGCCAGCCGATGTGGTTGAGGACGGAGCCACACCACCCAGGAGTTCCCCATTCCGCGTCGAACCCCCACCATCGTTGTCGTCGCCTCCGCCTACTCGTCCCCGCATCGTCCGCTCACCGACGACAGCGGCCGGACCGGTGGCCCCATCACGACTCCGGACTCGCCGACATCGGCCAACGGCGGCGACCAGGGCTGGGGTAGCTGCGGCCACAGCTCCAGCGGCGGCGCTGCGTACACCGGCGACAACGGCATCGGCGGCGGGAACGGCGGCGAGGTGAAGTCCGACTGCGCGCCGCCCTTCCCGGTCTGACTCCCGACGCGCAACCTCCCTCCACGGAGGACGGTGCCCTGCGGTGGTGCTCCGCACCTCACGGCACCCTGGTGTCGGCCCACGCGGCGACCGCGGGATGCACGATCCCTCGGACGTGCTGGTTGACTCAGTCGGTTGTGGCCTGGGGCTGACACTGGCCTCATCACCCTCGTGACCCTCGTGCCGGAGATGCGCGGCCGGGACCGGGTTCTCGCTGCAGAAGTCGCCGACGAGCCCCGGTGGTCGACGCTCCCGTGAGCCGGCTGCGCGATTGTCGACGGCACACTCGTCTGTCATCGCAGCACGGACGTGATCGCGCCGGGCGACGACTAGCGGCAGACTCGCACTGACACCGGGCTTCGCGGGCGGTCCACCGACCGGAACGCTCAGCTGTCGCCGTTGATCCGCCGGGACAGCTGGGTTCGGGTGTCGACTCCGAGCTTGCGGTAGACACGGCTGAGGTGCGACTCCACGGTGCGCGAGGAGAGGAAGAGGGTCTCGGCGACCTCACGGTTGCGGTGCCCTTCCGCGACCAGGATCGCGACCTGCAGCTCCTGCGCGGTCAGTAGGGTCGACACGTCCGCGTTCCGAGCCGTGGTGACCGCGGCACCGCTGGCAGCGAGCTCGGCCTCGCACCTGGCCACCCACGGCGCCGCCTCAAGTCGCTGGAATATGTCCAAGGCCGAGTGCAGACGTGCGCGGGCCTCGACGCGGCGGCGGTCGCGTCTGAGCCGCTCACCGTGACACAGCAGCGTTCGCGCCGCATGGAACACAAGGCCCAACGACAGATCGAGCTCCGCGGACTCGCTGAAGGCAACGTCGTACTCCGGACCGGCCGCGAGCAGCCCGGTGATCCGCAGGGCGCGAGCGCGGGGCAGCGGAGGAGCCAGTGGCCCGACCCGGTCGAGGAACTCCGAGGCGACCGCGCGTGCTTCGTCCAGTCGGCCGCTGCGGACATAGACCTCCACCAGGTCCGGCACCGGTGAGTGATAGGGGTGATGAAGGCCGTGGAGGCGGGAGAAGGCGCCGGCCGACTCGAGGCGCACCGCTGCCCAATCCAGCTTTCCGAGCCCGAGGTCGAGAAGCGCCTCACGTCGCTCCGCGAGCAGGGCGATCACGGGATCGACGAGGCGGGCGGAGGCAAAGCGCACTGTGGCGCAGGTCGAGCGACATCGTTCCGCCTGCCCGCGCGCGGCGTCGACCTCGGCCTGCAACAGAAGTGCTTCGCACCTACGGCTAGGGAGGTCGACGTCGAGGAGCAGGTCGCTGACCTCGAGGGCTCGGGCGTACGCCGAGGTCCAGGCGCCGAGTGTGTGGTCGCAGAAGGCGACGCCGTATGCGGCGTCCGTGATGTCGTCCACGTCCCCGGTCGCGCGCGCTACCTGGCCCGCGTGGAGGTAGATCGAGCGGGCGAGGGTGATCCGGCCCCACTCCATCGCGAGGCCGGCGACAGTGGCAAGAGTCGCGAAGTCGTCGCCGGATGGAGGTTCGGCGAACAACTCCGCAAGCCGCTCGACGGCGGCGCCCTGAGATGGGGGATCGCCGTCGTAGAGTTCACAGGATGTCCGCACCAGCTCACGGAACTCCGGCGACCCTGCGTCGAGCGAGTCGAGTTGGTCGACTGCAGCGCGGGCAGTAGCAATGTCGCGCTCCATTACCGCCATACGCGCGACTGTGACGAGCAGTGGCACTGCGCGCCCACGCTCGAGCGTCTGACAGGCAGCCACAATGGACTCGCCGAGGTCGCGACGCCAGCCCAGGCGCAGGCCTAGCTGGCCCTCGAGCGCCTGGATGCGAGCGTGCAGCTCGGGCAACACAGGTCCGCCCTCCCGGGCGAGGGAGATGAGGCGCGACGCGCGGGCCGACGCCGCTGACATGAGGCAGCACTCCGCCGCCGCGACGAGTGCCGCCACCCGCACCCCGTGGTCGAGGGTGAGCCCGGCGGCCATCTCATGGCTGCGCGAGGCCTCGTCCGGTCTCCCGCTCTCGAGAGCCCGCTGTCCGGCCTGCACAAGCCTTGCGGCGAGCGCCTCATCGACGCCCACCGTCGCATTCGCCCGGTGCCAGAGGGAGCGTGCCTCGTCACGGGGGCCGAGCGCGTCCGCGAGGCATGCATGGGCAGCCCTGACCTGGACCGGTCCTGACCACGCCAACGCTGCGGCTGCCAGGAGCGGGTGACGCAGAGCGGCCAGAGGGCCAGGACCAACCAGCAGCCCGAGGGTGACGAGTTCGTCGATCCCCTCGGTGCCGTCTCCCCACGAGTGGAGTGCCACGACCACGAGGGCGACGTCGACCCGCCCGTCGCACGCGGCGAGGAGGAGCGCACGCCCCGCCGCCTGCGACAACGCTGCGAGCTGGTCGGAGAACACGGACTGCAAGCCGTCGAGGTCAGGGGAAGACGAGATCTGCGCCGGGAACGGACCCGGGGGACGTCTCGCGACCCCTCGGGTGATCTCTACCAGTGCCAGGGGGTTGCCCTGCGCGCGAGCCACGACGGCTTCTCTCTGGTCGTCGCTCAGGTCGATGTCCAGGTTGTCGACGATCGAGCGGGCCGACTCCAACGAGATGGTCGAAAGGCGCAAGCGACTCATGAGTCCCTCCGGCACGGCGGCCTCGGCTCGGGTGGCAAGGACGACCATGACTCGTTCGGTACTCAAGCGCCGCAGCGCGAATCCGAGGGCACGCCGAGTCTCGGCGTCCACCCACTGGAGGTCGTCGACAAGGAGCAGGACCGGAGCCTCGGACGCCGACTCCGCGAGCAGCGTGACGAGCCCCGAGCCCAGGGCGAGCAGGTCCACGGGAGCGGTCGGGCTGACGTCACCCTCGGCGGTGCAGGCGTCGACCGCGCGCCGCTGTCGGGGTGGCAGAGCGTCGCGATGGCGGCGCATCGCACGGCACAGCAATGCGAGACCGGCGTAGCCGAGCGCCGCCTCCGACGGCGTCCCTGGCAGTCGCACCACGTTCACGTCCGGCGCGCTGGCCAGCAGGGCGGCAAGCAGCGTGGTCTTACCGATGCCTGGGTCACCCACCAGCGCGACCACCTGCGAGCTGCCGTCTCGCGCCAGGTCGAGGGCACCACGGAGGACACCGAGTTCGGCCTCCCTCCCGACCATCACTCGACGATTGTCGTGGAAGTCGGCGGCCGATCTGCGGTTTCTACCGAAGCGGGACCGCGCGAAACCGATCCAGAGTAGGGGCAGCCGCTGACGCAGGAGCAGCGGACAGCGAACCATGAGAGGTAGACATGATCTCCAGACGAGTGGCCGCGTCGATCGGCATCATCGGGGCGACCGGGCTTCTCGTCGGCTCAGCCGTGAGCAGCGCATCAGCGACGCCCGGCGACGACCGACGGACCCTGTCCTTCACCAACGCGATGGACACCTTCCTACCGCTGGACCTCGGCCAGGCCGGCCCGTCGGCTGGTGACCAGTTTCTCGTCACTAGCCACGTGGTGTCGGGCAATGTCACGGGCCGGACCGCGGCAAGCTGCCAGGTCGTGACGACGGCCGGCCCGGGGGTCCGGCTCTGTGAAGTCGACTTCCAGCTCAACGACGGCATCATCACCACCCGAGGACTCACCAACACCGCGCAGCAATCCGTCACCCTCGTCATCACCGGGGGCACACGGCGGTACGCCGAGGCGCAGGGGAGCGGCACGTTGGTCCCGACGGCCACCGGCAGCGACGTGACGCTGCGCCTGCACGACTGACCTCATCCTCGGCGAGCCAGGGCCCGAGCAGACCTGGTCTGCTCGGGCACCTCCGCATCAACGCCATGGATCGAGGCCAACGTGAGTCCCGCTTGTCGAGGCTCTCGGCCGCGCCTGGGACGCCCCGGTCCAAGGTCGCGTGACGGTGCCGCTCAGCGGTGGAGGGATCAGATGGACGCGGTGTACGTCGAACCGGTCGAGTCCGTCAAGGCCTGGCACTCGCGGGCCCGTCAGGTCCCCTTGGCCAGCCCCGGAACAGCATGGACCACATCTCAGCCGACGTCCTGCACGGGGTCGGCGAGGAGTTTGACCTCACCCAGTTGGTCGCCGCGGTCATGGGCGCGGAGAATCTGCCCGCGCCGAACCGCTCGACGCACTGCAGATCACCGCGATGCGTGGCCGGAGCGAGCCGGGCTGGCACGTCGACCGAAGCGAGTTATTGGTGATCGCGAAACATCAGCGAGTCAGCGAGGTCAGCCACGTCGACGACGCCGCCGCCGGGACGGCCCGACTCGGCGTGGCTCGTACGCGTCGAGCAGGAGAAGTTCCCACGAGTCGGCGAGCCACTGACCGTACTGTTCCTGGATCCAGCCTCGTTGGATCACTGGCAGCGTCGAGACCCCGGGAGAGTCCGTGGCCGAGACGATGTCTGCGGCCTGATCGACGGTGAGCCTCTGTTCCCCTGCGGCGTGGAGCTCGGCGTCCAGGCGGTGCATGGTCGTGGCGCGCCGCTCGGCGATCTCTCACCGCAGGTCACCGCGGGTGGGTTCGGCCAACGCTGCAGCCTGGACAACCGTGACCACAGGTGCGAGCTGGGCATGGGTCGCAGGGAGGGCCAATGCATAGATGCGTAACCTGCCCGCCGTGCTCGGTTCTTCGTGCACGCGGTGGACGTAGCGGGGCTCCTCCGCCGGGACCGGCTGGCTCTGCCCGGAGAGGGCCTTCTACATCAGCAACCGGAAAGGATCCGGCTTGCGTCCAACGAATTCGCAGACGGTGTCGACCGCACGAGCCACCCGATGACGGGACTCCGGGTGCGGTCGACAGCCACTTGGAGCGTCGATCGGACGCGCTGTTGCGGCTGCGTGGGAAGTGCTGCACCGCGCGTCTGACTCTGCGCAAGATCCGGCTGCGGCGATCACCTGCGTCAGAGCTCCGCGCTCCGTCGATTCGCACTCATTCCTGCGTAGGCCACTGCGATGAGGTCCCCTGTCCCGTCTGGGCCAGGAGCGGTTTCGTTGGTCGACGCGAGTTGGCAGAGCGTGTTGTCTGCGCTCGGTGCCTTCGTGCTCCGCGACACGACCACCCGACTCTCAAAGCCGCGCGAGGCGTCGGGAGAGGTAGCCCGGCCCACCAGCACCACAGCGGACGGGAGCGCTGACCGGTCGCCGGCAGCCTGAGACACCGTTGCCGTCCTGGCATGACCGACACCGCCACCGACACCGCTCACGGGACGGCCCGCTCGGCGACGGCGCAGTCGTGGTTCGCCGCCAACGCCGGCCTCACCTGGGTCGGCCTCACCATCGAGTTCGCACTCTCGGCATCCGGGATGTACCCGACGACCGCGGCCAAGCCGAGTGAGTCCGGCGACGGCAACACGCCCGGGGTCGAAGGAGCCGCGGACGCATCGTGGAGTTCTCCTCCTACTTCATGATTCGGAGCAGCATCACCGTCGCCGTCGTGATGACGCTGCTCGAGCTCGACGCTCGTCGCGACCCCCCACCCGGTGAGCGGTGCGGCTCTCGGTCTCGCTCATGATCTCGATCACCGGCCTCGTCCACGGAGTCATCCCTTTCCGGGAGTCGTCACGCTCCGCGGCCGGGAGGACCTCGCCAAACTGTCCATCCACCAGGCGGTGCCGCTCCCCACCGCGATCGTTTCGTCGTCGCGGGTCCACGCGGCTGGATCAACCGTCGCGTACTGCTCGGATCGTTCGCCCTTCCGATCGCGTGGCTGGCCCACGCCCTCGTGCGAGGAGAGGTCATCGGCGCGTACCCGTACTTCTTCATCGACGTCGTGAAGCTCCGGCCGCACCAGGTTGCGGGTCGGGTAGCCGGTGGGTCGCTCTCGACGTGCTTGCCCGTGAAGGGGCCCGCTGCAGGTTCAGTCAACGGCGTCAACGAAGGTCCGGGCAGCCCTGGGCAGTTTCACTGGCCACGAGCGCGGACAGCATTGAGGCCATTGACACAGCCAGGGAAGCGCGTGACCTACTACGGGTTGCTGACGCCCCGGTTGGGGATGAACTGAGGCTGGCGCCGACGCAGCGCTCGCGCAACAGAGACGCTCGCGCAAGGACGAAGGCCTCGCATGGTCAGCACAGAAGCGGTCGTGTGCCACATGGCCCGCGCCGGCCGGCGGGCTGGATGAGCGCCGCACGGTCCCCGTCGTGGCGCGTCGAGCGGGAGGCTGCTACCTCGCAGGAGTCGCGTGAGCTGCTGCGCGACCAGCTCGTCGACGTGGGCGACCGGTGGTTCCAGCGGGAGCACGGCCACGGGTCGAGCGCGGCGGAGATCGAGCAGGGCCCGCCGAGGTCCCGAGCTTCAACCACGACGCTTTCGCCGAGGTCTGGTGCGCCAAGGACCTCGGGGTAGGTCGCTGAGTCCGCCGTGCGGCATCTGGGCGAAGTCCTTGCTGGGCGGCTCAGGTGTGGTTCGCGACGTGAGTAGGTTGACGGACAGGTGGCGCAACCATGGACAGGGACGTTGCGTCGCCGACGGGCGTGGACCGCGGTCGAGGAGCACGGTCTTCGATGGAGGAGCCGCCGCCCGTCCCAGTGATCAACAGATCCGGTAGGGAGAGGACACATGTCGGCAGGAGACCATGAGTCGCCTGACGACCTGAGTGTGTTCGCCAACGGAGTGTTCCCGGTCGAGCACAGCAACGGCAAGAAGCTCAGCGAGAGCCACCGTGTCGCACTCAAGGCGAGTGCGACGCCAGCACCGGGAAGGTCGCGTTCGTCATCGATCCTGCTGAGCTCTCCGAACTCCGTTAGGGGTCCGTCTCTCGGCCCAGCGGCCGCAGGCTGACGCGCCGAGGGGTGCCCCTGTGACCAACCCTCTCCGGTGGTGAATCGGCAGTACCGGGTGGTCCACAGCGTGACCCTGCGCGGAGCCCCCGTCCCGGTCCGGGGCTCTACTGGGATGCTCGTAGCTCGATTGGCCATCGACGTGCGATGTCACCGCCCCGTTCGCCCTCGGAGCGGCCAACAGCCCGGTTGCGGGCTGGATGTGGGTGATCGGTCCTAGCCTTAAGCGCGAGTCAGAGGAGGCGACCGTGAACGACTATCCGCCCGAGCGTCGACCGATCGGTTGGTGGCTCAAGACGGCTGATGCCCGGATCGAGCAGGCATTCGAGGATGTCTTCGAGAGTCAATCGATCACCCGGCGGGAATGGCAAGTGCTTGAGCCAGTGTCCCGTTCGCCCGTGAGCGAGTCCGACCTGGTGCAGCAGTTGGAGGCCTTCGCTGGCGCTCAGGGTGCCGTCGATGAACTACGTAGACGTGGTTTGCTGGCCGACGATGCCGGGGTTCTGACCTTGACTGACGCGGGCGAGGTTGCGCACGCCAGGGCGGCTGCCTGCGTCGCCACTGTTCGGGGTGCTGTCGGCGCCGCGTTGCCGGGAGGGAACTACGCCACCTTGCTCCGGCTGCTAGCCGATCTTGTCGATGGCCTTGATCGGACATCGAACTCGCCCGATTGATCGATCCCCGTCCGGTGATGGACGTGTCGCCCTCGAAGCTGGTTCACGCGCGCTTGCCGGTCGCACCGAGGCCCTGACTCGCTCGCGCGCCGTGACCAGACACTTCATTCTCCTCGAGGACCTGCAGCGGGGGAGGTCACGTGCCGTCGTGGAGTCAGCCGTGGTACGACGGCTCGTCGAGTCTGAGCAGAGCGGCGATTCGACATCAGCCGATCGACAGCACAGCCAGACCTGCCTCCGGTACTTCGACCCCGTTGCTCCGGATGCGGGAGCGGTACGTGGATCGCATGCTGGTGGGGTGCCCGGACGACGTGATCTGCCGACTCGTGCGTGTGTGGTGTGTGGCCGGCAGATGACCTGGCGCAAGGCGTGGGAGCGATCGTTCGCGGAAGTCCGCTACTGCTCGGGTGCGTGCAGGCGTGCCCGTCTCTCCGGTGGCGACGTCGAGCTGGAGCGACAGGTCCTGGCGGCGTTGCGCTCGCGACGCCGCGGCGCGGTGGTCGACCCCGAGCAGACCGTCGTCGGCGACCGGGAGTCGGTGCGCCGGGCGGCGCGGCGCCTGGCCGTCCGGGGCGAGGTGCAAGTTGTTCAGTCCGGTCGCGTTGTCGACCCGTCACGCGCCCGCGGTCCTCTCGGTGTGCGGCTCCCGCGGTGAACCGGCGCCTGCCCGCTCCGGTGGTGGGTGCGGAAGAGGCGTGGGTTCGGGAGCACCTGTCGGACGTCGTGGATGGCGAGGTGCGGCGCAGCACAACGTTCCGAGGGGGGCAAAGCTCAGCGGAGGCTGCTGTCGTGGCGTTCGACGTCACCGGATACGCCGTGGACCGTAACGAGGTCCACCCCGTCGAGAGACGCGGTGCCTCTCGGCTGTCGCCGTTCATCCGCCATGGACTCCTCACGTTGCCGCGGCTGTGGCGGGCGGTGGCCGCAGGACCGCCGGCCGACGTGGCGAAGTTCCGCGAGGAACTGCTCTGGCAGGAGTATGCCCGGCACCTGTACGCGCGCACCGGCGGGTCGGCGCGGAGTCTCGGCTACGACGTTCCCGCACGCGGTGTCGCGCCTGCACCGGACTGGAGGCACGCCATGGCGTGCCTTGAACTGGTCGTGGGGGAGCTCGAGGAGGACGGCTGGTTGGTCAACCAGTCGCGCATGTGGTTCGCGTCCCACTGGTCGGTGCGCCACGGCCTGGGCTGGCGCGATGGCGAGGATCTGTTCTTCGCGCATCTGCTCGACGGATCCCGTGCGGCCAACAGGCTCGGCTGGCAGTGGACCGTCGGAGCGGGTACCGGTCGCGCGTACGGGTTTGCACGCGCCCAGGTCGAAAGCCGCGCGCCCGGTCTGTGCGCCGGCTGCGCGTTGCGCGAGACGTGTCCCGTGGAGCACCACTCGGGCGCTCCGCGTCTGGCCCCGGTGCCAGTCCCGCCCGGCGTGCATGCTGACCTGGACCCCGAGGCGACCGCCGGGCCACGCGAGGTCCTGGGTCGTTCGGGAGTGAGTCGCGTCTGGTTGACCGCTGAGTCGCTCGGCGATGATGATCCCGCGCTCGCTGCCCATCCCGAGCTGCCGGCGGTGTTCGTCTTCGACGAGTCGCTGCTCGCACGGCTCCAACTGACGGGGAAGCGGTTGGTCTTTCTCGCCGAGTGCGTCGCCGACCTCGCCGAGCGACGTGTGGTCGAGGTCTGGCGTGGGGACCCCGTCGAAGTACTGAGCGGGGGAGGGGTAGCCGCGACATACTCCCCGGTGCCGGGATGGCACCGGCGTAGCAGGCAGATCGACCTCGGAGAGGTGCACCCGTGGCCCTGGCTCGTACAGCCACACGGTGGTGCGGCCGGGTCCTTCACCTCGTGGAGGAAGACCGCTGGCCTCGGTCAGGGGCGGGAAGCAACCAGCCGAACCGCACGTCACGCCTGACCGAACCAGACGACGTGAGCCCGCTGAGGGCCGGGTGACCCGGTTGCCACCACGCTCGTTGACCTCCGCGACAGGGTGAGGATTCTGCCTTCTCGCCTGGCGGGACCGGCCCCGACGTGCGAATTCACGGGTCTGCCACCACCATCATCGTTGTGAGGATGCTGTTCGCGGACCAGCTCGGGCCGCACTTCATGTCCGACGCCCCTGCCGAGGAACCGGTGCTGCTGATCGAGTCGCGTGGCGCGTTCGTCCGGCGGCGCGTCCACCGGCAGAAGGCGCACCTGCTCCTCAGCGCGATGCGGCACCGGGTCGCCGAGCTCGGTGACCGCGCGATCCACGTGCGCGGCGCGACTTACGGCGAGGCCCTGCGCGACGCCGGCGTCGACCCGCGCAGCATCACCGTGGTCGACCCCACCTCGTATGCAGCACGACGGTGGGTGCGCGAGCAGGGTATGACGGTACTGCCTTCCCATGGATTCACTATGGAGGAGAGCGACTTCCAGCAGTGGCTAGGCAAGCGCAGGCCGGTCTTGGAGGACTTCTACCGCCACCAGCGCCGCCGTCTCGGCCTGCTCGTGGACCCCGACGGGGAGCCCGAGAGCGGGCGCTGGAACTTCGACGCTGACAACCGCCTGCCGCCACCCAAAGGGGCACGAACCTTGGGCCTGCAGCACCCATGGGCCCCGACCGAGGACTCGATCGACGACGCCGTGCGCAGCGACCTCGACGACTGGCGTGCCGATGGCATCACGCTCGTCGGCGTCGACGGTCCCCGCAGCTTCGCCGCCACCCGTGCCGAGGCACGGCACGCGCTCGCCGACTTCGTCCAACATCGGCTCGCACAGTTCGGCCCCTACGAAGACGCGGTGCTGCACGCTGACTGGGCGATGGCGCACAGCCTGCTCTCGGTGCCGCTCAACCTCGGCCTGCTCGACCCGCTCGAGGTGGTCGACGCCGTGATCGGGGCGTACCGCTCAGGACACGTCGAGCTGCGGAGCGCCGAAGCGGTCACCCGCCAGGTGATCGGCTGGCGCGAGTGGGCCTGGCAGCTCTACTGGGCGCTGGGCGAGGGGTACTCCGACGGCAACGCACTCGGGGCGCGCACCCCTCTACCGGACTGGTTCGCCGACCTTGACGCGGACGCCATACAGGCGGGGTGCCTGCGATCGGCGCTCGCTGAGGTTCGCGACCGTGGCTGGAGCCACCACATCGTGCGGCTCATGGTGCTGGGCAACTGGGCACTGCAGCGGGGCTATGACCCGATGATGACCGCAGCGTGGTTCCGTGACAGCTTCGTCGACGGCTACGACTGGGTGATGGTCACCAACGTCGTGGGCATGGCCCTCTACGCCGACGGCGGACGCATGGCGACCAAGCCGTACGCTGCCGGTGGCGCCTACCTCAACCGCATGACCGACCACTGCAAGGGCTGCGCCTACTCGCCCACGGCCAGGATCGGCCCTAAGGCTTGCCCCTTCACCGCGGGCTACTGGGCCTTCCTGGACCGCAACGCCGACTCATTGCGCCGCAACCACCGCCTCGCCCAGCCCTACGCCGGCCTCGCCCGGCTGGTCGACCGCGAGCAGCTGCTCGCCGAGCAGGCCGGGCGTGGCGACGGACCGCCGTGATCCGAGGACGTCGTCACCTTGGCCGGAAGCACGCGTGATGAGCCGCTGCGCGGTGTCGCCCGGACCATGGACCCTCAGCGCCGTAGCCCGCGGTCGAGCGCATCCGTCGCCGTGGGCAGGCGGGTGCCGGACGTTGTGGCTCAGCAGGGGGGGAGATGCTCCTCCCGCCGTGGAGGTCAAGCCGCTGAAGGCTCCGCTCGCGTCAGGGAAGTCCGGATCCGGCAGCCGTGAACTCAGTCTGATCGGTCTCGGATGAGGATGTCGTGGGGCAGGTCGAGGGATCCCTGGCCCGGGTCGGGGATCTGGCTGGGCGAGAGACGGCGACGAAAGACCCCGTAGGTCCAGATCTGGTAGGCCAGCACAACCGGGGTCATGGGGACGGCCACCCAGGTCATCAGCCGGAGCGTGTACTCCGTGCTCGACGCATTGGTGATCATCAGCGAGGCGGCGGGCTGGATCGAGCTCGGCATCACGTACGGGTACAGCGCGGCGAACAGGGAGACGACGACGAAGCCCTGCGTGACGGCCGAGCAGAGGAAGGCCCAGCCCTCGCGCCCGAGTCGGTTGGCGGCGAGCACCCCGACCCAGGACAAGACCGCGACCGCCATCGGCGACCAGCTGTCGGTGTTGTGGCTGTGAGACAGCTGGGTCCAGAGGCCGGCCACTGCGAGCACCGCGGCGACGAGGCCAGTCCGGCTGGCGATCCCATTGGCCCGGGTACGGATCTCGCCGTCGGTCTTGAGGGCCAGGAACACCGCGCCATGGGTCACGAACAGCGACAGAGTCACGAGACCGCCGAGGAGTCCGTAGGGGTTGAGCAGGGTGAACAGGTTCCCGGTGAACGGGCTGTTCATGTTCGCATCGAGCTCGAGCGGGGTTCCCTTGACAAGGTTCGCGAAGGCCAGGCCCCACAGGAACGCTGGCAGCAGCGAGCTGATCGTGACGGCCCAGTCCCAACGGTTGCGCCAGACCAGGGACGACCGCTTGCTGCGGAATTCGAAGGCGACGCCGCGGATGATCAGCGCGACGAGGATGAGCAGCAGCGCGAGGTAGAAGCCGCTGAACAGGGTGGCGTACCACTCGGGGAAGGCGGCGAAGGTCGCGCCGCCCGCCACGATCAGCCACACCTCGTCGCCGTCCCAGACGGGGCCGAGGGTCGTCACGAGCGTGCGCTGCTCGGCCTCGTCTTTCGCGACGACGCGGAGCAGCACGCCGACACCGAAGTCGAAGCCTTCCAGGACGAAGCAGCCGATCCCCAGGACTGCGATGAGCACGAACCAGACGATCTGGAGTGTCTCCCAGGTCATGGGGGGATCCCCGTGCCGTCAGTAGGAGAAAGTGAGGGCACGACCATTGCTGGTGTCGTCGGCGTCGGCGAGCTCCACGGTCTCGGGAGGGCCGATCTTCACGGCCCTGACCAGTAGGCCGACCTCGATCACCGCGAGCCCGCCGTAGAGCAGAGTGAAGGTGATGAGGGAGATGAGGACCTGGGTGGTCGAGAGCGTCGGGGAGACTCCGGCGGATGTCTTGAGCAGCCCGAAGACGATCCAGGGCTGGCGGCCCATCTCGGTGAAGATCCAGCCGGCGGAGATGCCCAGCAGCGGGAACAGCGTCGCCACGATCGCGGTCCGCTTCAGCCAACTGGCGTTCGGCAGCTTGCCTTTGCGGGTGCGCCACCAGACGTAGAGGGCGAACAGGACGCCGAGGGCACCGAGCCCGATCATGGCGCGGAAGGCCCAGAAGACCAGAGGCACGTAGGGGGCGTAGTTGCCCTCGCCGAACTTCGCGCTCGTGGAGGCCTGCAGGTCGTTGATGCCCTCCACCGTGCTCTCCGAGCCCGTCCAGCTGCCGGTGGCCAGGAAGGAGGTGAGACCGGGGATATCGATCGACCAGTCCGCCTTCGTGCCGTCGAGGTTGCCGATCGTGATGAGACTGAACGGCACGTTCTCGGCCGTGCGGTAGACCGCCTCAGCCGCCGCGATCTTCATCGGCTGCTGCTTGACCATGATCTTGGCCTGGACGTCGCCGGTGTACATCACGGCGGCGCCGGCCACGAGCGTGGCGATCACCCCGACGGTCAGTGTCTTGCGCATCGCCTCGACTGACTTGCCGGTCATCATGACGATCAGGCTGACGGCCACGACCATCACCCCGGAGACCAGGAAGGCAGCCGAGGTCACGTGGAGGAACGCGGACACTGTGGTGTTCTGGAAGAGCACCGCGCCGAAGTCGTTCAGTTCTGCGCGCTTGGTGACCGGGTTGTACGCGTACCCCGTCGGGTGCTGCATGAAGGAGTTCGCCGCCAGGATGAAGTATGCGGAGAGCATCGTGCCGAACGCCGCGGCCCAGATCGTCCCGAGGTGCAGGCCGCGCGGCAGGCGGTCCCAGCCGAAGATCCACAGCCCCAGGAACGTCGACTCGAGGAAGAACGACGCGAGCCCCTCGACCGCGAGCGGGGCACCGAAGATGTCGCCGACGAAGCGGGAGTAGTCACTCCACGCCATGCCGAACTGGAAC
>JBBRAQ010000038.1:0-35885 GCA_038206635.1 Candidatus Nanopelagicales bacterium
CGAACACTATTTTTGGGGAAGGGATTGGATTGGTACCAAGGGATGAGCCCCCTGTACTACTTGGATCGCGAAGACGCGCCGCATGCTGCGGTACAGATCCTCGAAGCGCTGCAGGATGCCATCGTGGACGGCCTTCTAGGAGATCGCACGTTCTGGCCCATGTGCCCCGAAGACGGCGGCCCCCTCAAAGGCCAGGTCGTCCACGAGGTGGCGATGTGGGTGTGTCCCAGGAATGACACACACGATTTCGGAGCAGTCGGCGCACTACGCCTCGACCGATAAGCGCAGCCCAGACGTGCCGATCTCGCTCTGGTCGTGACGAACCAATCTGCAGCCGAGACCCCCTGTCGGGCAGGATCGTCGAATGACTAAGGACAACCTCCCCGGCCCGAGTGACTCCGGAACCGCGACCTGCCGTACATGGGCGTTGGGGAACCCAATGGGAGAGCACGCCGGAAACCTGCCCATGTTGCTCAGGCGTGTCGCCGACCAGATGGAGCATGACGGCATGAAGCCGATGGATATCCTCGCTCTCACCGTGGACCAAGAGATGACGGCTGAGGGGCCCTGGTGGTCGGTACAGGTCTTCTGGTCGCCGGATGCTGACGACGAAGGTGGCCGAACCTAGGTGCCGTTCTCGTTCGCCGGGTTGTTATGCGGTGCGGTTGCGCACGGTCTCGGACTAGATTGCCCGCGTGGCTGAGTTGGCGCGTGCGGTTGCCTCGTTGCGAGTCACAGGTGACGACCTCATCCCGGCGGAAGTAACCGCCCTTCTCGGTGCTGAGCCCTCGATCTCATTCACGCGAGGAGAGCCCCAGCCCCATTCTCAACGGCCTCGGCAGTTCGGGATGTGGAGTCTGCACAGTGCGAGCACAGAGCCCGCCGATGTGGACGCGCAGATCGCGGAGATTCTGACGCAGCTGACAACTGACATAACGGTCTGGGCCGAACTGGCTCAGCGGTTCAACGTCGATCTGTTCTGCGGATGGTTCATGAAGCGGGGGAACGAAGGCGTCAGCCTCGCACCCGGAAGTCTCACAGCACTTGGCGACCGCCACATCCTCTTAGATCTCGATCTCTACGCGGGAGACCCTGAAGATCAATAGTGGGCGGATTCGCGGGATGACGCCCACCCATATGTGCCGTTCGCGTTCGCTTCCAACCACCAGGATGGGTCGATGTCCGATCGAGTCTGGACCCCGGAGCAGGTGGCCCAAGGGGGCCTGGAACTGATCCCTGACGCTGACCTTCCTGACCTGGCTGCACGGTGGCTCGCGGAGGGCTACGACTCCGAGGCACTGGTCGAGGTAGCCGCGATGTCTCCGCGAGAAGGGGTGGACGCTCGCCGTCTGTTCGACGACGTGCTCGCCAGCCTCGGGCACCCCGTTCGCAGTTATGACTCGCCGTGGGATCAGTTGCCCTGGCGCGGCTACTGGGCTCGGATCGCGTGGGCTACCACGCGCATGGACGAAGGTCGGCACAGCCCCTACGCGAGCGCGCAGATCGTTCTGGAGGTCCTCGGGGATGTTCCTGACCTATGGGTGCCAGGAGGTGGTGACGTGCTCATGACCTTCCTTGCTCGCTGGGACGAAGAGCCCGAGTCGCGTGCCGCCGTGGACGACGCACTCCGCGCCCATCTGCACGGCCTGGCAGCCACCGACGTGCCACCCGTCGTCGACGACGGAGCCTGACCTGGGACCGCGCCGATGTGCCGATAGGTCGCGCGCACGGGGTGCACGCGAAGTTCTCGCTCGCCACCCGGGTTGGGTCGAAGCCAGCACCGCTACTCTCAGTGACCGAGATCCGGGATAACCGCCCCAGCCGGAAGCCGTTTGCCGTACTCGCCCGGCGTTGAGCAGAGGTGACCGATACCGGTCCTCGGGCCACCCGGAACTCCACATCCGGGAGCCATGACCCCGTCCGCCGCCCAAGCCGCGGCGTTCTACGACGAGGTCCTCGGCACCGGCGAGGTCTGGACCCTCAAGGACGACGCCAGCTTCCCCGCGCCGGAGAACCACTCGGGAGCCCGGGCCATGCCGTTCTGGTCGCTCCGCAGCCGAGCCGAGCATGTGATCGAGGGTGGCCCGCCGACACCGACTTCGACCCGTACATGATCCCGTCCGAAGACTGCCGGGCGCACTGGCTGACCGGCCCGGAACGCGACGGGCAGCTCGTCGGCCTCGATGGGACGGCGTGACGGCGACGGGCGATGACCTCCCGGCGAGCGACGTGGAGAACAACCTGGCCGCACGCGAGGCGCCCGAGGATCGGTGACTGCGGCTCCTCGGATCGGCGACGGCCGGGCGGCGACACCCGACACCGCGTGAGGATGACGGGGAGGACTAGGGCCGCGACCAGGCGCCCGGCAGGGACGCGCCGTACCAGTGCTCGATCAGCCTCCGGGCGATGGAGACCGCGGGCGGGACCCGCACCGTCCCCGCCTCGGCACCGGCGCGCATTTCCTCGCGGGTGAACCACCGCAGCTCGGTGATCTCCTCGCCGTCGGGTACGGCCGCGCGCGACCCCGGGGCAAGACGTGCGCGGTAGCCGAGCATGAGGCTCGCGGGGAACGGCCATGGCTGCGAACCGAGGTAGTCGAGGCGGTCGACGTCGACGCCGGCCTCCTCGGCCATCTCCCGCAGCACGGTCATCTCCGCGGACTCCCCCGCCTCCACGAACCCCGCGAGCGTGGAGAAGAAGCCCTCGGGCCACTCCGCCCGACGGCCGAGCAGTGCGCGGTCGTCGTCGTCGGTGATGAGGACGATCACGGCGGGGTCCGAGCGCGGGAAGTGCTGGCTCGCGTCCTGCGGACAGGTGCGCGACCAGCCCGCCATCGACGCCTCCGTCGCAGCACCGCAACGTGGGCACCGCGGATGCGTGGCATGCCAGTTCGCGAGCGCGACAGCCATGACGAGGAGCCCTGTGTCGCGGTCGCGAAGAAGCGATCCGACCTCGCGAAGACCGGACCACTCGCAACCGTCGGGCGCGTCCCATGGCTCGACCGACGTGTCGACGAGCAGCGCGAGGTAGACGACGTCGGCCTCCACTGCGAGGAGTGCGCGGATCCCGCCCTGGACCGCCAGGCCCGTTGACACGAAAGCGATCTCGACGTCGTCGCCGTTGTCGCCAGTCCCGGAGACCAGTGCCCTGCCCCGATGGACGAGCACCACGCGCGTCGACGGGTCGCCCCAGGCGGCGTCGAGCCAGGCGGTGTCGCCACGACGCTCGACCCCGCGGTCGAGGTCGCCTCGGGCGAGAGCCAGGGCGCTCAGCAGTCTCGAGTCGGGCACCGGAGTCAGCGCACCCACGAAGAGGCGAGGTCGGACCACAGGTAGGCCACGGCCTCGGCCCCGGAGAGCAGGAACTCGATGTCGGCCTTCTCGTTCGGGGCGTGGATCCGGTCATCGGGCAGGCCGACGCCGAGGAACACCACCGGGGCGTCGAGGATGTCGGCGAGGTCGGCCTCGGGGCCGCTGCCGCCCTCGCGGGTGTAGAGGATCTCGGTGCCGAAGGCACGCCCCATCGCACGGGTGACGCTCTGCAGCGCGGGGTGGTCCAGCGGCGTGAGGCAGGGCCGGACACCCAGCCGCTCGTAGTGCGGCGTCACCTCGATGCCTGGGGGGATCGTGCCCTCGGCACGCAGGATGTCCAGCCACGCCTCGAACGCCGGGTTGACGTCGGACGGGTGCTGCCCCGCGACGAGGCGGAAGGAGAGCTTCACGTGCGCCTCGCTCGGGATGATGGTCTTGCCGCCGGGGCCGGTGTAGCCGCCCCACATGCCGTTGACCTCGGCGGTGGGCCGCGCCCAGATCCGCTCGAGCGTCGTGAAGCCGGACTCGCCGTGGGTCGCGCTGGACTGCGCGTCGGCGAGCCACCGCACCTCGTCGAACGGCAGTCGCCCCAGCAGCTCGCGCTCGCGGTCGGTGAGCGGGATGACCGTGTCGTAGTAGCCGGGAAGCGTGACGTGACCGTTGGCGTCGTGCAGCCGGGCGACGATGCGTGCCAGCACGGTCACCGGGTTGGGCACCGCGCCGCCGAACGACCCCGAGTGCAGGTCGCCACCGGGGCCGTGGACGTCGAGCTGGACCTCGATCATTCCGCGCATGCCGACGCACACCGAGATCACGTCGCGCCCATAGACACCGGTGTCGCTGACGACGACGGCGTCGCACTCGAGGCGGTCGCGGTTCTCCCGCAGCAGCTCCGCGAAGTGGATCGAGCCCGACTCCTCCTCGCCCTCGACGATCACCTTGAGGTTGACCGCGGGTGAGGTGCGCCCGGTGGTGGCGAGGTGGGCAGCGAGACCGAGGAGATGGAAGTAGACCTGGCCCTTGTCGTCGATCGCACCGCGACCGACGAGCTCCTCGCCGAACTCCGTCGTGCGCACGAGGGGCTCGAACGGCGAGGTCTCCCACAGCTCGACCGGGTCGACCGGCTGCACGTCGTGGTGCCCGTAGACCACGACGGTCGGCGCATCGGCGTCGCCGCTGGGCCACTCGGCGTAGACAGCGGGGAGGCCGGGCGTGGGCCAGATCTCCACCGTCGGGAAGCCTGCGCGCAGCAGTCGCTGGGCCAGCCAGTCGGCACTGCGCGACACCTCGTCGGCATGCTCCGGGTCGGCGCTGATGCTCGGGATCCGGAGCCACTCCGAGAGCTCGTCGACCAGCTGCTGGCGGTGCTCGGCCACAAAGGCCCGGACGGCGGGGTCAGGAGTCAGGTCGGGGGTCACGTCACCGACCCTATGACGAGCCGCCGGGGGCGGCCGGACGCGCGGTCGGCTCACGGTGCGGGACCGGGTCGGGACGCCGTGGGAGGATCGACGCCGGACAGCCAGTGGCACCAGGACGGAAGGCACGGGATGCAGCAGCAGCGATTCATCGGTCAGCTGACCGGCGTCAGGTTCGTCGCTGCGGCCTGGGTGATGCTCTACCACTTCCAGGGTGCCCTGGCCGTGATCGGGATCCTCGTCCCGGTGCTGCACGAGTTCCTGCGGGTGGGGCGACTCGGCGTCGACCTGTTCTTCGCGCTCTCGGGATTCATCCTCACCCACACCTATCTCACCCGCCTCGGCCCCACGATCACCTGGGCAGGATCGCGGCACTTCCTCTGGCTGCGGCTCGCGCGCATCTACCCTGTGCACTTCGTGATGCTCAACGTCGCCGGCCTCGCGGTGATCGCGCAGCAGAAGTTCGGCCAGTCGGTCTCCGGGAGCCGCGACTGGCTCACCCCCGTGTCGTACCTCAAGCAGGTGCTGCTGATCCACGAGTGGGGCCCCAACCCCCAGCGCGGGTGGAACTTCCCGGCCTGGTCGCTGTCGATGGAATGGCTGGCCTACCTGCTCTTCCCGCTCCTGGTGCTGGCACTGTTCCGGTTCCACGAGCGGATCAGCACCCGCCTGCTCGTCGTGATCTGGTGCGCGGTCCTCGTCCCGCTGCTCTGGTACGGCATCGCCTACTACGGCGACCCGTACTACATCTCCGACTGGGGCTCCACGATCCGCATCCTGACCGAGTTCACCGCGGGCGGGCTCACCTACCTGTTCGTGGCGCGTCAATGGGCGTCGACGCCTGCGGGGCCACGTCCGCGTGTGGAGCGCCTCGCGACGACGTTGTCGGTCGCCATCCCGGTCCTGATCCTCGCGACCGCAGTGCTTCTCGGCCGGATCGGGTCGCTGCAGTGGACGGTGAGCGACCTGCCCGACACCCCCAATGCCGCGGACCTGCCGCCGAAGTACCACCTCGTGCTGGTGCCGATGTTGATCCTGTGGATCGGCGCCCTCGCCCTGACCAACCGGGGACCGTCGAAGTACCTGTCGACCGACCGTCTCGTGCTCGGTGGGTTCATCTCCTTCTCGCTCTACATGACCCACACCGTCTGGTACGGCCTGTGGCGCGCGGGGATGAAGGCTGCCCACATCAGTGGCGGGATCCTCTACCTCATCGGGTTCATCGGGCTCGTCGTCGGCGCTGTCCTGATCGCGTGGCTGATGTGGAAGTACGTCGAGGAGCCGGCGCGCGAGTGGATGCGTCGTCGCTCCGGCGAGCGCCCCAAGCCCGTCGAGGAGCTCGCGCTCGAGAGTCCGTGACCCTCCCGCGCGACGGTCACGTTCACCCGGCCGAAACGCGCGCCACCTCCGCAACGCCTAGGTTGACGGCATGACTGTCCGGCTCGCGACGTACAACCTGCTGCACGGGATGACGGTGCTCGGCGGGATGCCGCAGCCGCAGCGCGACTCCCGGGGCAAGGTCGTGGGCCCGCCGCTCGTGGCGGACGACGCACCTCTGCGGCGCGCCGTCGCGCAGCTCGACGCCGACGTCATCGGCCTTCAGGAGGTCGACGTCGCACAGCCGCGCAGCGGCATCGTGCACCAGGTCCGGGCCGTCGCCGAGGCGCTGGAGGCGTCGAACTGGCGGTTCGCGCCGTCGGTGTCCGGCACCCCGGGCGAGCCCGGCTGGTTGCCCGCCGGCGACGGCGAGGACCACTCCTCGCACCCGTCAGTGCCCTGGTTCCCCCACGTGGCACGCTCGGACGAGGCCGATCTCGGTGCCGCCCGCGACCAGCACACGCGCGGCGGGGACCCCACCCGGGGACCGTCCCCGACGGACGGCGACGAGACGCCGTCGGCGTCCCCGCACACGATCGGACCGCTGTACGGCGTCGGACTAGTGTCGCGCCTGCCGGTGCTGGAGTGGCGGACGACCCGGTTCGACGCGGCCCCCTGGAGCCTGCCCCTCGTGATACCCGGCGAGCCGCGGCCGCGGATCATCCGCGTGGCCGACGAGCCCCGTGCGGCGATCGTCGCGGTGATCGCGGGCGAGCACGGGCCCTTCACCGTCGCGACGGCCCACCTGTCGTTCGTGCCCGGGTACAACATCCGCCAGCTGCGCGAGCTGCGCCGATGGCTGGCTGGCCTCCCTCGCCCGCTCGTGCTGCTCGGCGACTTCAACCTGCCGGGGTCGATCCCGGCCCGCGTCACCGGATGGCAGTCGCTGCTGCGCCAGGCGACGTACCCCTCGACCCGCCCGCGCGCCCAGCTCGACCACGTCCTCGCCGACGGGTTCACCTCCCACCAGCAGGCCACGGCCACCGCCGAGGTGCACCTGCTCCCCGTCAGCGACCATGCCGCGGTGACGGTCGACGTCGACCTCTGACCGTCGCACCTGGGAAACGCCGATGGTGTGTGGTCAGCGTGCGCTGACCACACCGTCGCCGGTGCTAGAGGTTCTTCAGCGCCGAGACGACCTTGGTGAGGGAGTCCTTGGCGTCGCCGAACAGCATCGTGGTCCGCTGGTCGAAGAGGAGCTCGTTCTCGATGCCCGCGAACCCGGGGCGCATCGAGCGCTTCAGGAACACGACCTGCGTGGCGTGGTCCACGTCGAGGATCGGCATCCCGTAGATCGGCGCCGTCTTGTCGGCGCGTGCGGCCGGGTTGACGACGTCGTTCGCGCCGACGACGAGAGCGACATCGGTGGTGGCGAACTCGGGGTTGATCTCGTCCATCTCCTTGAGCTGCTCATAGGGCACGTTCGCCTCGGCGAGCAGCACGTTCATGTGGCCCGGCATCCGACCTGCGACCGGGTGGATCGCGTAGTCGACGTCGATGCCGCGCGCCGCGAGGAGCTCGGCGAGCTCGCGCAGAGTTCCCTGCGCCTGGGCGACGGCAAGGCCGTAGCCGGGCACGAGGATCACCTTGTGGGCGTAGGCCAGCATGATCGCGATGTCCTGCGGTGAACCGGAGCGGACCGGGCGGTCCTCGCCCGTGCCGGTGCTGCCGGCTGTCGACTTCTGGTTGAACGCGCCGAAGAGGGTGCCGGTGATCGGGCGGCCCATGGCCTGGGCCATGAGCTGGGTGAGCACCGTTCCCGAGGCACCGACGAGCGTGCCGGCGACGATCAGCAGGACGTTGTCCAAGACGTAGCCCGACGCCGCCACCGACAGGCCGGTGAACGCGTTGAGCAGGGAGATGACGATCGGGACGTCGGCGCCACCGACCGGCAGAACGAACAGGACCCCGAAGAACAGCGACAGGGCGAGCAGCGCCACCAGCAGCCAGGTCTGCGGCGAGACGACCAGCGCGACCGCCCCGATGACGACCAGGGCGGCGGTCAGCATGGTGATGTACTTCCCGGCCGGGATGACGACCGGGCGACCGGTCATCAGCTCCTGCAGCTTGAGGAAGGTGATGATCGAGCCGCTGAAGGACACCGAGCCGATGACGACGGTGAACACGGTCGCGACGAGCGCAGCCTTGGTGTTGCCGCCGTTGCTCTCGATGTACTCCGCGACCGCGACGAGAGCCGCGGCGCCACCGCCGACGCCGTTGTAGAGCGCCACCATCTGCGGCATCTGGGTCATCTTCACGCGGCGGGCCGCGATCGCGCCGATGGCGCTACCGATCCCGATCGCGGCGAGGATGACCAGCAAGTTCTGCCGCTCGACGCCGGTGAAGAAGACGACGACGGTCGCGATCGCCGCGCCGAGGGCGCCGAGCAGGTTGCCCCGCCGGGCGGACTTCGGCGAGGAGAGGCCCTTGAGAGCGAGGACGAACAGCACAGCCGCCACGAGATTGGCGAGCTGGACCCAGGTGGGACTCACGAGGTCTCCTTCGTGGAGGGGGCCTCGACCTTGCGCGGCTTGAACATCTCGAGCATCCGGTCGGTGACGACGAAGCCGCCGACCATGTTGATGGCACCGAGGAGTACGGCGAGCGCTCCGATGGCGGTGACCGCCGGGGTGGTCGCCTGCAGCGTCACGAGGATGGCGCCGACGAGCACCACACCGTGGATCGCGTTGGCACCGGACATCAGTGGCGTGTGCAGGATCGTGGAGACCTTCGAGATGACCTCGAAGCCCACGAAGACACTGAGCACGAAGATGGTGAGCAGGGCGATTCCGTCCATGGCTCAGGCACCTCCCTCAGTTCTCGGAGCGGCAGCAGCTGCCGGCTCGGTGGGTGGGGCGGGGTCAGCGGGTGGTGGCGGCGGGTCGATCCCGAGCGCGGTGAACGACGCCGGGTGGTGCGGCTCGCCCGCGAGGATCACGGCTGCGCCGTCGACGATCTCGTCCTCGGTGTCGACGTGCAGCTCGCCATCCTTGACGACGAGCGCGAGCACGTTGACGACGTTCATCGAGAACAGGCGAGAGGCGTGCACCGGCAGCTCGCTGGCGACGTCGCGGCCGCCGATCACGGTGGCACCGCCGACGACGACGTGCTCGCCGGGGACCGAGCCCTCGACGTTGCCGCCGGACTCGGCGGCGAGGTCGACCACGACCGACCCGGGCTTCATCGTCTCGACCATGGCGCGAGTGACGAGCAGAGGTGCTGGCCGGCCGGGGATCGACGCCGTCGTGATGACGACGTCTGAGGCCGCGACGTAGGGCGTGAGCAGCTCCTGCTGGCGCGCGGCACGGTCCTGGGTCATCTCGCGGGCGTAGCCCCCAGCACCCTCGGCGGTCTCGAGGTCGAGCTTGACGAAGCTCGCACCCATCGACTTCACCTCGTCGGCGCTGGCGGCCCGGACGTCGTACGCCGACACGACCGCGCCAAGCCGCTTGGCCGTCGCGATGGCCTGGAGTCCCGCGACGCCGGCGCCGAGGACGAGCACGCGAGCGGCCTGGACGGTGCCCGCGGCGGTCATGAACAGCGGGAAGAACGACGGCAGGTGGTCGGCCGCCACGAGGGCGGCCCGGTAGCCGGTGACCAGCGCCTGCGAGGACAGCGCGTCCATCGACTGGGCGCGGGAGATGCGCGGCACGAGATCGAAGGACAGCAGCGTGACGCCGGCCCCCTGCGCTGCGCGGAGCACCTCGACGTCGTGAACCGGCTGCAGGAACGACAGCGCGAGCGACCCGCGTGAGAGCTTCCGGACGCGGTCGGGATCGAGCGGGCGCACCGAGGCGACCACGGCAGTCTCGCCCAGCAGGCGATCGACCTCCGAGGAGGGCACCACCCTCGCACCGGCCGCCGAGTAGGCGTCGTCGGTGGCGAAGGCCTGGGCCCCAGCACCGCTCTCGATCGTGACGTCGATGCCGAGCGCGGTCAGCTTCGTGACCACCTCAGGCACCATGGCAACGCGTCGTTCACCCTGTCGCGTCTCCGCGGGGACCAGCAACTGCATCGTCTACCTCCCAGCGGAACCTATCGGGAGCAGGTGCCGCGTCGGGAAGGTGGCTACCGTGACCCGCGGCACTCAGGGTGCCCTAACCTTCGATCGGCCCGCGCGGGAGGACGACGTCCAACCATCGGCATGCCGCGGCCGGATCCCGGAGTCGCACCGTGGTGAGACCGGCGTAGCGCGGGTCGGCGAACCTGCGGAGGATGTCGTCGCGGCGTTCGCCGTACTTCGTCCAGGCCCACTGGACGGGGTGTTCGGGGTCCAGCCAGGCGCGGAAGCCCTCGGTGTTGCCGTTGAAGGTCTCGGTACCGTTCCACGCCCGGTCGAACGAACGCCGGAGGACCCGGGACATCACCACCGCACGGGAGTAGGACAGCCAGACCACGGTGTCGGCACGCCCCCACACGAGGTCACGGACCTGGCTGTAGCCATGGGAGTCGAACACCCAGCTCGGCTCTGCGGCGATCGCGGCGACGTCGGCCTCAAAGGACGCACGCGGCACCCAGCCGGGCCCGTGGTAGAGCGCGTCCATCTCATGGAAGGGCAGCCTCGCCCTCGCGGCGAGCTCGCGCGCGAGCGTGGTCTTCCCCGAGCCGCTGATTCCGGCGACCAGGACCCGTTGCACGCGCCGGACCGTACCGGACCCCGCGCGCTGACGCCGCGGCCGCGGCCTCACCCGGTGAGCAGCGCCTCGAGGGCCTCGCGGTCGGGAAGGTCACCGGGCCGGACGACGGAGCCGTCGCGGACGAAGAGGAAGGCGGCGTCGACGTGGTCGAGCGGGACGCCCGCGAGCTCGGCATAGGCCAGGCGGTAGATCGCGAGCTGGAGCGGGTCGGAGTCCTGCCGGCGGGAGGTCTTCCAGTCGACGACCTCATAGCGGGTCTCACCGGCGGGGCCGGTCGAGGAGAACACCGCGTCGATGCGCCCGGGCACGACCCGCCCGCCGACGACGAGGGAGAAGCCCACCTCGATGCCCACCGGCCGCAGCTCGGAGTACGGCGAGGCCAGGAAGCTCGCCTGCATCCCGGCAAGGGTGTCGTCGGAGTCGATCTCGGAGTCGGCGGCGCCGGGGAGGTCGTCGGGCTCGAGGAGTGGCTGGACGCCGAAGTGCGCCTCGACCCAGGCGTGGAAGCGGGTGCCCCGCCGGGCGGCCGGCGCGGGTGCCCCCGGGACGGGACGCGCCAGCCGGCGGGTGAACGCATCGGGGTCGGCGGCGAGGCGCACGAGGTCCGACGCCGACAGTGACGACGGAAGCGCCACCACCCGGGTCGCCGTGAGTTCGGTGCGCCGCTCCTCCAGGAGCAGCGCGATGTCGTCGTCCCAACCGCGCACGACGTCGAGGTCGTCCGCGGCGAGACCGAGCAGCGGTGAGGCTGCCGCAGGCTCGGCGAGTGCGGTGTGCTCGGCCACGAGGTCGTCCACGGTGATCCCCGGGCGGGCGCGCACTCCGGCTGCGCTCGCGAGGACCCGGGCCCGGACCTCGACATCCCCGGTGGGCGGCCAGGCGAGGTCGACGACGTCACCGAGCGCGGGGTTGGGCTCGCCCTCGATCGGCCCCTCGGCCCAGATGTCGACGTCGCCTGAACCGCCGACGCACAACTCGCGCAGGGTCTCGAGGTAGGGCGAGGGGCCGCGCTTCTTGCGCTGGCTCGGCCCCCACCACGACGAGCTCGCGATGATCAGCTGCTCGGCGCGGGTGACGGCGACGTAGCCCAGTCGCAGCTCGTCGAGGCTGGAGTGCTCGGCGCAGGCGGTCGCGAACGCCTTGTGGTCGGCAGGAGCGAAGCCGCGAAGGGTCGGCAGGGAGTCCGCGTCGCCGCGGAGGTCGTAGGGCACGGCCTTGGCGTAGGTCGTCCAGCGCGTCATTCCCTGAGGGTCGGGGAACACCCCCGCGGTCAGGGAGGGAAGGACGACGACGGGCCACTCGAGCCCCTTGGACCGGTGCACGGTCATCAGCTGGACGGAATCCGACGTCGCAGGGCGGTCGAGCTCGGGGACCTTGCCGAACCGGACGGCCATCGCCAGCCAGGTGAGGAACGCTCCGACCCCGGCATCCCCCTCGGCGTCTGCGAACCCGGCCACGAGCTCGACGAAGGAGGACAAGCCCTCGGCCCGGTGCAGCCGCAGCACCTCCGGCGACGCCGCCATCTCGATGTCGAGGCCGGTCGTGGTGATGACGCGGTGGACGAGGTCCGGGAGCGGGTCACCGACGCCGCGCCGCAGGGACCGGATCTCCGCCGACAGCGCTGCGAACCGCGATCGAGCCTCGGGGTCGTAGCCGAGGGTGCCCGGGTCGTCGAGGGCGTCGAGGAGCGACACGACGTCGGCCGGGTCGACACCGGCGACGGCGGCGTCGAGCTGCTCGTCGACGTCGGGGGTGTCGGGGCGGCCGGCGGGGCCGGCGAGCTGCTGGGCGCGCTCGCCGAGAAGGGCGAGGTCGCGGATGCCGATGCGCCAGCGCGGACCGGCGAGCAGGCGCACGAGCGCGGGGTTGGCCGAGGAGTCGTGGAGCACCTCGAGGATCGCGACGACCTCTGCGACCTCGGGCATCGCGAGGAGGCCGTCAAGACCGACGACCTCGACCGGGACGTCGCGAGCGCCGAGCACGCGCAGCAGCGACGGGAAGTCCGAACGCGCCCGGCACAGGATGGCGATGTCGGCGGGCGCCGTACCCCGACGCACCTCCTCGAGCACGCGGTCTCCGACCCACTCCATCTCCGCGGCGTAGGTCGGGTGCAGCGCCACCCGGAGCCTGCCGGGCGGCTTGGGCACGGCCGGTGCCGCGAGCGCCGCCACCTGCGGGTGCACCGCCCGCAGCGGCGAGGCGAGGTCGTTGGCGGCGTCGAGGATGCGGACGCCGGAACGCCGGTTCTCCGACAGGCGCAGCACCGGCGCGGGGCGGCCGTCCCCGCGCGGGAAGTGACGGGGGAAGCCGTCGATGTTGGCCACACTCGCACCGCGCCAGCCGTAGATGGCCTGCAGTGGATCGCCGACGGCGGTGACCGCGTGACCCCCGCCGAACAGCCCGGTGAGCATCCGCCGCTGCGCCACGGAGGTGTCCTGGTACTCATCGAGCAGGACGACGGGGAACTGCTCGCGAAGCGAGGCACCGACCTCGGGGCACTCCTCGGCGAGCCGCGCGCCGAAGCGCATCTGGTCGGAGAAGTCGACGAGGTCGCGTACCCGGCGGGCCTCGCGCAGCTCCTCGACGAGGTGCGCGAGCTCGATCCGGGTCAGGCAGACGGCGCGCATCTTCCTGGTCTCGGCCATGACCTTGTCGAGGGTGTCGATCTCGGCCACGATCCCGGCGTCGCAGCGCCGCAGGGCCGCCGGGTCGAGGCAGTGCTCGGCGAGCTCGGAGTCGAGGGCGCGGACGTACTGGACGACGGTCGAGACCGCGGACTCGACGCCGGAGAGGTCCCGCGAGGTGCGCGTGACGATGCGGTGCGCGAGCTGGATCGACGCCGCCTCGGTGAGCAGGCGGCTGCCGGGCTCGACGCCGATCCGCAGCCCGTGCTCGGCGAGCAGGCGCCCCGCGAAGGCGTGGTAGGTCGACACCGTCGGCTCGCCCACCTCGTCGTGCGCCACGCCGCTCATCCGGTCGGAGAGTCGCTGCACCGCGCGCCGCACGCGCGCGGACAGCTCCCCCGCAGCCTTGTTCGTGAAGGTGAGCCCCAGGACCTGCTCGGGCAGCACCTGCCCGGTGGCGACGAGCCACACGACGCGAGCCGTCATGACAGTGGTCTTGCCCGAGCCCGCCCCGGCCACGACGACATAGGGCTGCATCGGCGCGGTGATCGCGTCGAGCTGCTCACGGCTGTACGGGGTGCCCATCAGCTCGACGAGGTCGGACGGGCCGAAGTCGGGCAGGGCGTCGCAGGTGCTCACGGCAGCACCTCGTGACCCTCGTCGTAAGCCGGGCACACCGGGCGGAAGTCGCACATGCGGCAGGAGTCACCGGCGCGGGCCGGGAAGTCCTCACGCCGCACGTGGTCCTCGGCGGTGGTCAGGGCGTCGTCGACCCAGGTGACGCCGTCGGCGATCGCCGGCTGCTGCTGGACCTCGGGGGCGTCTCCCTTGCCCAGCCGCAGCAGCACCAGCTCCGCGCCGGCGACGGCCACGGGCGCTCCTGGGGCGGGGAGACCGGCGCGGAGGCGGACGTCGTCAGGGAGGGAGTCCAGAGCACCCTCGCGGACGGCGACCTGGTAGACGCCCATCTGCGGGTGCTCGGCGAGATGGGCGGCGGACTCCTTGGCCTTCTGGGTCTTGAGGTCGGCGATGTGCACAGCACCGTCGGCGTCGACCTCGACCCGGTCGAACGACCCGCGCAGGCGAACGCCGTCGGCGCCCGCGGGCAGGGTGACGTCGAAGTCGTGCTCGCTAGCGAGGAGGGTGCGACCGGGACGGGACGCGTGCCAGTGCAGGAACCGGCGGACGGCCTCGCTCGCGGCGACCCGCTCCACCCGCGACTGCCACAGCGCCTCGAAGCCGAGGTCGGCCCACACCGCGTCGATGCGGGCGTCGAGGACCTCGGCGTCGGCCGGGAGCACCTCGCGTGCCACGGCGTCGGCGAGGACATGGACGATCGACCCGAAGCCGAGCGCCGAGGTGCGTGCCACCTTCGCGTTGACCTCGTGGTCGAGGAACCAGCGCAACGGACAGCCCACGATCGCGGAGAGCTGGCTGCCGGAGAAGTCGAGCGGCCTCCCCTGTGGCCGGACGAGGACGGCGGACGACGTGGGCTCGAGCAGCCCCCACCAGCGATCGGGGTGGGCCGAGGGCACGAGCCGGCGGCCGTCGTCGGACTGGGCGTGACCGAGCACCGCGAGGCGGCGGACGGCGGCGTCGCGCATCGGGTCGGGACGGGTCGGGTCGACGGCGACCGCCCTCAGCGCGGCGACGAGGCCAGGCACCGACAGCGGGCGGAGCGGGCGGCCCGAGACGTGCGTGGGGCCGCCGGCGTCGCGGCCGAGGATCTCCTCGACGAACCGCGAGGGCTGCGGGCCGTCCTCGAGAGGGCTGCGCACGGCCGTGACGAGGAGACGCTCCTCCGCCCGGGTGCAGGCGACGTAGAACAGGCGCCGCTCCTCAGCCAGCAGGGCCGAGGCAGGTGGCGCGTCGACGAGGCCGGAGCGCTCGAGGCGGTCAGGGGCCAGGAGCGACCCGCGGCGACGGATGTCAGGCCAGAGTCCGTCCTGCACGGAGGCCACGACGACGAACCGCCACTGCAGCCCCTTGGCCCGGTGCGCGGTGAGGATGCGGACGGCGGGGCCGCGCAGCCCCCGATCCGCGAGGGTGCTGGCCGGGATCTCCTGCGCATGCAGCTCGGCGAGGAAGTTGGCGACGCCGCGGGTGCCGGCGTAGCGCTCCTCGACACGCTCGGCTGCGGCGAACAGGGCGAGCACGGCGTCGAGGTCGGCGTCCGCTCTGCGCCCGGAGTCGCCCCCGCGCAGCGCCGCGGCCTCGAGCCGCTGGGGCCAGCCCGCGCCGGCACCCGAGGCCGTGCCCGACCAGACCGACCAGAGCACCTCCTCCGCGCTGCCTTGTCGCGCGAGCACGGCACGGGCGTCGTGGAGCAGCCGGCCCAGCCGTACGACGGCCCCCTGGGCGTGACGGGCTCGCGCGTCGGGGCCGGAGGAGGACGACGAGACCGGCAGGACATCGGCCGAGCCCGCGGCGACCTGCTCGACGAGGCGGCGGATCAAGGTGGCCGAGGGAGTGGGGCGAGCGGCGGGATCGGACTCGCGCTCGAGGCGGCGGAGTGCGCGACCGAGCCGGCGCAGGTCGGCGGGATCGGCGTCGGCCAGCGGGGAGAGCAGCAGGTGGTGGACGACGTCGTCGGCGAGGGTCGTGGGGTCGATGACGGCGGCGAGCACTGTGAGCAGCGGGGCCACCGCGGGCTCGTCGCGCAGCGGCAGCTCGTCGCCGGCCACCTCGACCGGGACGCCGGCAGCACCGAGCGAGCGCCGCAGCGACGGCACCGAGCGCCGTCCGCTGCGCACGAGCACCGCCATCTCGTCCCAGCGCACACCGTGCTCGAGGTGGACGCGGCGCAGGGCGTCGGCGATGTGCGCTGTCTCGGCCGACTCCGAGTCGAACGTGCGGACGTCGAGGACACCGTCGCCGTGGAGGGCGCCGGCGCACGCCGGGTTGCGGTGGGCCCGGACGATCTCGGCCGGAAGCGGGGCGAGCGAGGAGGTGCGCAGGACGCGCGAGGCGGCGTCGCGGATGACCGGCCCGAAACGTCGCGTCGTGCGCAGGACGACGGTCGGTGCCGGCCCCCCGCCCGGCGCTCCGAAGGCGTCGCGGAAGGACAGGATGCCGCTCGGGTCAGCACCGCGGAAGGTGTAGATCGACTGGTCGGGGTCGCCGACGACGACGAACGTGGCGTCGGGCCCGACGAGCCCGCTGAGCAGCCGGACCTGCGAGGAATCGGTGTCCTGGTACTCATCGACATAGACGGCGCGATAGCGCCCACGCAGCTCGCGCTGGACGTCAGGGTCGTGGGCCAGCAACCCCGCGCGATGGACGATCTCGGTGTAGTCGGTGACCCCCTCGAGGTCGAGGACGTCGAGGTACTCCTCGAGGAACTGCCCGACGGCACGCCAGGCCGGACCGAGGTCACCCGCGTACATCGCCAGCGTCTCGAGATCGGTCGGGTCCAGGCCGAGCGCTCGCGCCTTGGCGACGACGGCACGGACCTCCGAGGCCAGGCCGCGCGTACCGAGCGCGGCGGCGAGCTCGCGCGGCCAGTCGAGCCGGCCGGCGCGCACCGAGCCGATGAGCAGCTCGCGCAGCCGCAGCTCCTGCTCGGCGCCCGAGAGCAGCCGCAGCGGCTCGAGGTAGGCCTGGGGGTCGGCGTGGGCGCGGACGAGGGCGTAGGCGAAGGAGTGGAAGGTGCTGACCGTGGGGACCACACCGCCGCCCACCCGCGCGGTGACGCGGTCACGCCACTCCTGGGAGGCCTTGCGGCCGAAGGTGAGGCCGAGCACCTGGTCCGCACGCAGCGCGTCGGGTCCCTGGAGCCGCCCGACCATGGACTCGACGAGCGTCGTGGTCTTCCCGGTGCCAGGCCCGGCCAGCACCAGCATCGGGCCACGCCGGTGCTCGACAACGCGACGCTGGTCGGAGTCGAGACGGGGCGCCTCCACCGACAGCGGCGGCGTCCGGTCGAGCACGAGCTGCGGCGGCTGCCGCTCGGCGCGGCGGACTGCGGACGGACGACCCGCCGGCCTGGCGGTGGGCGGTGCCGTGGCCCCACGGCCGATCCGAACGTCCAGCGCACCAGAGCCGGCGAGCGGCACGAGCCCGCTGCCGGTCTCGATGCTGGACGTCATGGTCTGATCCCACCACGCACCTCCGACACCACCGGCCCCGGCGCGCGAGTGTCCGACACCGCGTCGGTGCCGGTCGACCGGTAGGGCGAGCGCTCAGTCCGGTCGGGGGACCACCGAGCCGCGGCGATGTCGATCCGGGAGCCCGACGCCGTCAGCGGCGTACCCTCGCGGCGGTGGCGACCCAGCGCCTCGACCTCGTGCCCGGCGGGCAGCGACCCGTCGGCACGGACGACCCGGTGCCACGGCACGCCCGACCCGAAGCGAGCCATGACGGTCCCCACCGCCCGCGCGCCGCCGGAGCCGAGCACTGCAGCGACATCGCCGTAGGCCATGACCCGCCCCGCCGGGATCTCCTCGACGAGGTCCAGCACCGCCTCCGCGAAAGGGGTCGGCAGACCCGCGAGCGGCTCACCGCCCGCGGGAGCGAGGAGCCCGCGGGGCGGGGTCGAGTCAGAGGTCACGTCGGCATCCTGCACGCCTGCACGCAGTCGGGCCCCACGGATGGGAGGATCACCAGGTGTCAGCCGCCGGTCCCTCCGACCTCGACGACGCCGACCTCGACGATGGCGGCTCAGCCACTCTGGTCATCGAGGACGGGGTCATCCCCCGTCGGGTGCGTCGACCCATCGACCTCCTGCGCTTCGCCACCGCCCTCGCCGCCTTCGCTGCCCTCGTCGCCGTGTCCTACTTCCTGACGGCGACCTCGACCGGCATCGACCAGGACATCGTCGGCGCGAGCGGCCGGCTCCCGGACCTGCTGCGCGTCCTGCTCAACCTGATCGCGGTCTTCGGTGTCCTCGCGCTCCCGGTTGCCGCCGCCGCTGACCTCCTCGTGCGCCGGCGAGGCCGCCAGCTCGTCGACGCCATCGGTGCCATGCTGCTCGCTGCGGCGTTCGCCCTGGTCGTGTCCTTCCTGGTGACGTCCTACACCTCCGAACGGCTGCTCGTGGCCATCACCGGCGACGCCAGCGGCGGCCGGCAGGTCCTCAACCCGCTGATCTGCGCCCTGGTCGCGTTCATCACCGTGGCGCGGCTCCTCGGGCGCGGGCGCTGGGGCGTCATCGGCGTCGTGACGGTCGTCGCCGTCTCGGTCGTACCGCTCACGACAAGCATGACCACGACGAACGTGATTGCCCTCTCCCTGCTGCTGGGATGGGCCGTCGGGCTCGCGACCCGCTATTCCCTCGGCACCCCCACGACGCGTCCCAGCGGGCTGCAGGTCGCCGACGCCCTCGACCGCGCCGGCCTCCCTGTCACGATCCTGCGGGCGAACAAGAACACCGCCCGCGGCCGGCAGTACTCCGCGCACAGCCGACATCGGGACCGGCTGCGGGTCAACGTGTATGACCGCGACCTCGAGGGTGCCGGGCTCGCGTCCGCTGCCTGGCGACAGCTGCGGCTGCGCACCGACCCCGCCAACCCCAGCGTGTTCTCGATGAGGGCGCAGATCGAGCACGCGGCGCTGATGTCCTACGCGGCAACAGCGGCTGGGGGGCGCGTCCCACGCCTTCGCGCGGTCATCGAGGTCGGCCCCGACTCCACCCTGCTCGCCTATGACGAGGTCCCGGGCCACACCTTCGCGGAGCTCGTCCCCGCGACGGTCACCGACTCCGACCTCGACGCCGTGTTCCGCGCCGTGCGGACCCTCCACGACGAGCGCATCGTGCACCGCGCCCTGTCCCCCGAGCAGCTGATCAAAGCCGATGACGGCTCCATCTGGCTCGCCGGGGTGCAGCACGGCTCCATCGCCGCCAGCGACGTCCAGGAGCGCATCGACCTTGCCGAGCTCCTGTGCACCTCCGCCCTGCTCACCGACGCCGCACGGGCGGTCGCGACCGGCGCTCGGGTCTTCGGCGCCGACCGTCTGGCCCGCGCGCTGCCCGCGCTCCAGATGATCGCGCTCTCCCCCGACACCCGTCGGCGAATGCGGGGCAACAAAGGTCTCCTCGTCCAGCTGCGCGACGAGCTCATCGCACTGCGGCCCTCAGCTGCCGAGACCGAGCAGCTCGAGCTGCGCCGGGTCAAGCCGCGAACCCTGTTCACCATCGTGGCCGGGTCGATCGCGGCCTACGTCCTGCTCTCCCAGCTCGCGAGCGTCGATCTCCTCGGGCTGGCTCGCAACGCCGAGTGGAACTGGGCCCTGCTGGCGCTGGCGCTGTCGTTCCTCACCTTCGTCGGGGCGTCCCTGTCGCTCTCGGGGTTCGTGCCGGAGAAGCTGTCGCACGTGCGCACGTTCGCCGCCCAGCTCGCCGCAGGCTTCGCCACGCTGGTGTCACCGCCAACCGTCGGAGCCGTCGCCGTCAACGTCCGCTATCTGCAGAAGTCGGGGCTGCACCCGGCGCTGGCCGCGGCGAGCGTCGGCGTCTCGCAGGTCTTCGCCTTCTTCGTGCACATCACCCTTCTGTTCATCACCGCTGTGGCCGCCGGCTCCTCGAGCGACATCGACTTCTCGCCGCCGCGCGCCGCTGTGATCGGCGTGGTCGTCGTGGTCGTGGCGCTCGCGCTGCTGCTGCTCCTCGGACCGGTCCGCAAGATCATCTCCAACCGGGTGCGCCCGATCCTGGCGGAGGTCGGGCCGCGGCTGATCACCGTGGCGCAGCGTCCGTGGAAGATCGCCGAGGGCGTCGGCGGGATCCTGCTGCTCAACGGCGCGTTCGCCCTGTGCATGATCGCCTGCTGCGAGGCCTTCGGTGCCGGCCGGCAGAACTGGGCGGCCATCGCACTGGTCTACCTCGCCGGGTCGACCCTCGGCCAGGCCGCTCCGACTCCCGGCGGCCTCGGCGCTGTGGAGGCGGCGTACGTCCTCGGGCTCACCGCCGCCGGACTCGACAAGGACGTCGCAGTGTCCGCGACGCTGCTCTTCCGCCTCCTGACCTTCTGGCTCCCGACCCTCCCCGGCTACTGGTCCTTCAGCTGGCTCCAACGCGTCGGCGCCCTCTAACCCAGCCCCCCACGACCGTCACGATCCTTCCCTTAGGGCGGAAAAGTGCAGTTCAACTGCGCTTTCCCTCCCTAAGGGCAGGATCTGGCAGTCCGGCCGCGCCGCCGTGATGCATCGCCGTGACGCACGACGGGTCCGCGGCCGGGGAGGCTGCGGACCCGTCGGGACGTGCGTGGTGCTGGACGTCGTGATCAGTAGCTGGGCTTCTCCGGCTCGATCTGGTTGACCCACGCGATGACCCCGCCACCGACGTGGACGGCGTCGGAGAACCCGGCACCCTTGACGACGGCGAGGACCTCGGCGGAGCGGCCACCCACCTTGCAGTGAAGCACGACGGGCTTGTCGTGCGGCAGCTTGGCCAGCGCGGTGCCGTTGAGGAACTCGCCCTTGGGGATGAGCACCGACCCGGGGATGCTCACGATGTCGTACTCGTTGGGCTCGCGGACATCGACGAGGAGGAAGTCGACATCGCCGCGCTCGCGTTCGTCGAGCATCTCCTTGAGCTGACGCACCGAGATCGTCGAGTCGACCGCAGCGTCGGCCGCCTCGACGGAGATGGCCCCGCAGAACGCGTCGTAGTCGATGAGCTCGGTGATCGGCTCCGCCTTGGGGTCCTTACGGATCTTGACCTGGCGGTAGGTCATCTCCAGTGCGTCATAGACCATGAGCCGGCCCACCAGTGAGTCACCGATGCCGGTGATCAGCTTGATCGCCTCGGTCACCATGATCGAGCCGATCGAGGCGCACAGGACACCGAGGACACCCCCCTCGGCGCAGGAGGGCACCATGCCCGGGGGCGGCGGCTCGGGGTAGAGGTCGCGGTAGTTCGGGCCGTACTCGTCCCAGAACACCGAGACCTGGCCCTCGAAGCGGTAGATCGAGCCCCACACGTAGGGCTTCTTGAGGATCACGGCGGCGTCGTTGACCAGGTAGCGGGTCGCGAAGTTGTCGGTGCCGTCGACGATGAGGTCGTAGCCCGCGAAGATCTCCAGCACATTGTCGTTGTCGAGGCGCACATCGTGGACGACGACGTTGGTGTGCGGGTTGATCTCGAGCACGGAATCGCGCGCGGACTCCGCCTTCGAACGGCCGATGTCGCTCTGACCGTGGATGATCTGGCGCTGGAGGTTCGACTCGTCGACGGTGTCGTAGTCGACGATGCCGAGAGTGCCGACACCGGCGGCGGCGAGGTACATGAGCGCCGGGCTGCCGAGGCCACCGGCCCCGACGCAGAGCACCCTGGCGTTCTTCAGACGCTTCTGACCGTCCATCCCGACCTCGGGAATGATGATGTGCCGGCTGTAGCGGCGCACCTCGTCCACGGTGAGCGCGGAAGCCGGCTCGACCAGCGGCGGAAGTGACACGGGGTTCTCCTCGATCGGGGGTCCGGGCACGGCCCGGGTTCGCCGTACGCGCGGGTCAACCGTGTCACGCGGGTCGTTGTTCCCGTCGGCCGGGTGACCGTCACGGCGCAGACGCTGGCGCCGGGCCAACGGCGTGGCCGGCCGCGGCCACTGCTACGACCGTGCTGCGCCCGCCGGCTCACCCGCTCCACCTGCCGTACCAGGGTCCGCCCTCCCGGTATCGACGACGCGGGCCCGGAGCCGGTCGGCCCGCACCGAGCGACGCAGGATCGCGGCGAGCACGTCGTACTCCCCTCCCCGCGCGGACGAGCTCCGGTGCACGAGGCCGACCCGGCGTCCTGGTGCCGGCTCGGCGAAGCGCGCTGTGGCGAGTCCCCCGCGACGGGTCTCGACGGCGACCGCCGTATCGGGCAGCAGCGTGCTGCCAAGACCGCCCGCCACCAGCTGGACCACCGTCGCGAGCGACGCCGCGTGGGTGGCGGTGTCGACCGGGTCGGCTCCCACCGCGCGGCACACGTCGAGAGCCTGGTCGCGCAGGCAGTGACCCTCGGACAGGAGCAGCAGCGGCTCGGCGTCGCGCAGCACCTCGGTGGTGAGCCCGCTGGTGCCGGCCCACGGGTGCCGTTCACCGACGACAAGCACGAAATCCTCGTCGTAGAGCGGGATCTCGGCGAGCCCGGACTCGCGGGTGGGCAGGGCGAGGACGGCGACGTCGAGCCGCCCGTCACGCAGCGAGGCGACCAGCCGGTCGGTCTGGTCCTCGGTGATCACCGGCTCGAGCTCAGGTGCGTGGCGGCGCAGCCCGCGCAACGCCGAGGGCAGGAGGTAGGGCGCGACGGTCGGGATGACGCCGATGCGCAGCCGCCCCACGAGGGGGCGCCGGTCGAGGTCCGCCTCGGTGCGGAAGGCCTCGACGGCGTCGACGACGACGCGCGCCCGGGGCAGGAGCCGCTCACCGGACGGGGTGAGCATCACCCGACGCGTCGTTCGCTCGAGGAGCTGGGTGCCCAGGCCGGCCTCGAGGGCGGCGAGGGACTGCGACAGCGCGGCCTGGCTCAGCCCGGCGACGGCCGCTGCGTCGCGAAAGTGCAGCGCGTCGGCGACCGCGACGAAGGCCCGGAGCTGGGCGAACGACGGGGAGTACGGATTGATAGGACTTTCCTCTCACTGGAGCCTGCGTTCTCGATTTTACTTGTCAGGCCCGCGCGACAACAGTGGGGAGCGGGAAGTGCGGCGAGCACGTGCCGCCCGACCCGCTGACACGTCCGTCCGATCGCCCTGGAGGCGCACCTTGATCACCATCGGCCAGCAGTTCCCCGAGTTCGAGCTCACCGCCGTCATCCCTGGAGACCTTTCCGCGGTCGACGCGAAGAAGCCCGAGGACTTCTTCACCACCGTCTCCAGCGAGGACAACGAGGGCAAGTGGAAGATCGTCTTCTTCTGGCCGAAGGACTTCACCTTCGTCTGCCCGACCGAGATCTCGGCGTTCGGCAAGCTCAACGCCGAGTTCGCCGACCGCGACGCCGTGGTCTACGGCGCGTCGACCGACACCGAGTTCGTCCACTTCGCCTGGCGCATCCAGCACGAGGACCTCAAGACCCTCCCGTTCCCGATGCTGGCCGACACCAAGAAGGAGCTCGCCACCGCGACCGGCGTCCTCAACGCCGACGGCGTGGCGGACCGGGCGACCTTCATCATCGACCCGACCGGTGAGGTCCAGTTCGCGATGGTCACCGCTGGCTCCGTGGGCCGCAACGTCGATGAGGTCCTCCGGGTGCTCGACGCCCTGCAGACCGACGAGCTGTGCCCGTGCAACTGGCGCAAGGGCATCGACAGCACGATCAACGCCGGTGAGCTCATGACGGCCAACATCTGATGTCCTTCGACAACCTCGAGCAGCTGCGCGAGGCGATGCCGACCTACGCCAAGGACACCAAGCTGAACCTCGGCTCGGTCATCGGCACCCTCGGCCAGCACCTCGACGAGCAGCAGCACTGGGGCACGGTGCTCGCGGTCGCCGCGGCCGTCCGCTCAGAGACCACCACCCCGGCCCTCGCGGCCGAGGCGCGCGCCCGCCTCTCCCCCGAGGCGGCCGACGCGGCTCTGGGTGCAGCCTCGGTGATGGCCATGAACAACATCTACTACCGCGCCAAGCACTTCCTGCACGGCGTGTACGACGACGTCCGCGCGGGGCTGCGCATGCAGTTCATCGCGGCGCCGGGCGTGGCAAAGGTCGACTTCGAGCTCTGGTGCCTCGCCGTATCGACGATCGCCGGATGCGAGTCCTGCGTCGGCTCCCACGAGCAGGTCGTCCGTGAGGGCGGCCTGTCCCGCGAGGGCGTCAACGACGCGATCCGCATCGCCGCCGTCATCCACGCAGCAGCAGCAACCCTCGACGCCGCCGAACTCGTCTGAGCGGGATGAAGGTGGCCTTCGGTGCTAAGAGCGCAACAATCTGGGCATCCATCACCTAGCTCGTCCGCGTGATCGACCCGAACGACGACGTGCCCGGCACTCCTCCGTGGAAGCCGGGCACGTCGGCGTCGTGGCACCCCGCCGGCGAGGGCGCCGCGAGCCCGACCTGCGACGACGCTAGGGCGTGAACCGCATCGAGGCGAGGAAGTCCTCGAAGCCGGCCGGCAGCGACTCGGTTGCCACTTGGCACGTTGTCCAGGACTCCCAGACCATCAACGGCAGTCGCGCGCTCGACATCGTGATCTCCGCGATCCGCACGGTCGTCCCCGCGAACAGCGTGGGGCACGCGCTCACCGCGACCTCGCACCCGAGACCGGCGGGCACATCCCGCAGGACCCGGACGGTGACGACCTGGGCGAAGCGCCCGTCGACCGTCACGTGGGACACCTCCCCCTCGACGGCGACCCTCGGGTCGTCCAGGAGGGTCACCAGCGGACCAGACGGCGCCTGCCCGGCTGCGCGCGCCGGGGCCAGGACGCCGAGCTCACGGCTCGCGTGGGCACAGTCGGCCAACCCCGTGTCCTGGCACTGCTTCTGCCACTCCACGAGGCGTCCCGGTGCCGCGGGCGTGGCCGAGGTCGCCCACGCCGGCAGCGCTGATGAGAACGGCACCGCGAATCCGCTGCTCACCCAGCTCGGCGTCGCCCGGGCCGGGAAGGTCAGGGTGGCCAGCAGTGGTCGACGTCGGTGTCGTAGGCCATCTGGTAGGTGGCCCTCGAGTCGCTCGTCCGGAGGACCACGAGGAGCGGGAACGTCAGATTCATCGTCGCGTCAGTGGCGCGGATGCCGACATCGATCACGGCGACGCGGAGGGCGGTTCCCGCGGCCACGCCCGAACACTCGCTCGGGTCGACAGTCCCCAGCCCTTCGCAGCCGAGGGCGCCGGCGACGTCGGCCGACGTCGACCACGGTCGCGTCGTAGCCGCCGATCGTCGTGTGAAGCCTCCCGGAGACCGTGATGAGTCCCGCGCCCTCGAGCGCGTCGAGGTGGGCGAGGTAGCCGCCGTACCCGGGGATCACCGACCTGTCCGTGCTCGAGGGGCCGAACGTGACCTGCGGTGCGAGGAGCATGAGCTTCGCGTCGTATCCCGGCGAGCACGTCGTCGAGCAAGGATCGATCTGCCACACGAGCTTCCGCCGCGCCGACGTCATCGTCCGCTTCGCCACAGCGGCCCGACAGGGGGTCGAGGGACACCGGAACGACGAAGCCCTCGGTTGCGAACGGCGTGGACGGGCCGGCTGGGGAGGAGTCGAGACCGGCGAGCCCGACGAGCCGCCGGTAGTGATGGTGGAACAGCCCGGTGACGGCCGCGCGTGCCGACGTCGGTGGCTCGCCCGGCCCCCACGCGTCCTCGCCGCCCGCCAGCGCGGCCCCCTCAGCTCGATCGTCGCGGGATTGGACGTCCCACTGCCGATCAGGTTGACATCACCTCAGGCGCAATCGCGATGTGACGAGTCCGCGCCCGTGTCCGCGCCCGTGTCCGCGCCCGACGCCGCACCTGACGTCGCTACCTCGCGGCGGCCCGCACGAGGTTCGCGGCGTGCAGCTCCGCCATCCCGTCGAGCCTGATCCGCGGGTCCTCGCTCGCACCCCGCGACTCGACGTCGTCGAGGTAGCGGCGGTCGGCGTCGTAACGCTCGCTCGGATGCTCGGACACCGAGCCGTGACCGGGCACCAGCAGGCGCGAACGGCGAACGACGTCCTCCAGCGACTCGAGCCCCGTGCGGTAGGTGACGAGGTCGGTGTCGCCGTCGTCAGGCATCGGGATCTCGACGTCGCTGAACATGTCGCCGCCGATCAGGACGCCGATGTCGGGCAGCTCGAGGGCCAGATGATGCGGCGCATGTGCATGGTGCACATGGACGATCGCCGTCGGGCCGCTCCAGTCCAGCTCGTGCGACTCGATCGGCGTCAGCCGCCCGGCGAGGTCGACGAGGTCCGCCGGCAGGTCTTCCCGCAGCGGCCCCACCACGTCCTCACGATGCTCCACCGTCGCGCGGACCGTTCCGGCGGTCGACCAGCGCGGCACGTCGCCAAGGTCGGGGTGCCAGAGCACGTGGTCGAAGTGCCGGTGCGTGGACACGCCCGCGACGGCACGCACGCCGAGCGCGGCGAGGTCCGGCGCGATTGCCGCGAGCTCCTCGGCGTAGTACGCCGCGTCGACGACGACGGCGCCGCCGTACCCATCGAGGATCACCGTGGAGTTCTGGGCGTAGAAGCGCGAGCGGGCAGTCCACACGCCGGGGACGAGCTCGGAGAGACGCGCGAGGCGCGGTGGCGGCGACATGGGCCCGAGTCTGCCCGGCGTCGGCACGATCCCTGGGGAGATCGCCCGGAGCGGAAGTCGCGGCATCGGCCCGTCGTCGGCGATCATGGACTCATGCGTCCTGTCATCGGTGTGTCCTGCTACGGCGAGCGCGCGGCGTGGGGCGCGTGGGACGTCGACGCAGTGGTGCTCCACCGGGCCTACGTCGAAGCGATCGAGGCGTCCGGCGGCGCCGTCGTCGTCGTCCCTCCCGTCACCGACGAGCTGAGCATCGACGCAGTGCTCGACCGCCTCGACGGCCTCGTCCTCGCCGGCGGCGCCGACATCAACCCGGCCGACTACGGCCACGACGCGCACGAGACCACCGACCGACCGCGTCTCGACCGCGACAGCACCGAGCGCAGGCTCTACCGCGGTGCCCGCGACCGCGCGCTGCCCGTGCTGGGCATCTGCCGCGGCGTCCAGGTCATGGCGGTGGAGAGCGGCGGGCACCTCGTCCAGGATCTCCCCGCCGCCGGCTACGGCACGCTGCACCGAGAGCGACCTGGCACGTTCACCGAGCACGGTGCGACGTTCGATGTCGGCTCGCTCGTGGCCCGGGTGCTCGACACGACGTCGGCCACGATCAACTCCAGCCACCACCAGGCCGTGGCGGACGCCGGCAGCCTCACGATCACCGGGCACGCGGAGGACGGCACGGTCGAGGTGCTCGAGGACCCCGACGCCGCGTTCGTCCTCGGCGTGCAGTGGCACCCCGAGATGAGTGCGGACCGTCGGCTGTTCGAGGCCCTCGTGACCGCCGCGCGGCGTCACGCCCAGCGGGACTGACGCCCTCCGCCGGCGAGGCGAAGGTGTCTCACCGCACCAGGATCGCGGTCTGGCGGGCCGCGGACACGAGGCGGCCGGTGCTGTCCCAGACGCGTGCCGTCTCATCGGCGATGCCGTCGCGCAGGGTGTCGCACCGGGCCTCGACGATGAGCGGCCCCACGATCTCCCCGGGGTAGAGCACGATCTGCGCCGTCACGGTGGGCAGGTCGCCCCACATGTGCATCGCCCAGACGGTGGGCGGTACGACGTCCCACGCTGCCATGTGCAGCAGGGCGTCGACGGGGCTCCCGTCGCGGTAAGAGACCCAGGCGTCCATCACGGCACTGCTCCGCGGCGGACCACCGGAGAGCGCCGCGGCGACGTCGGGGTGCGGTCGGAGCTCGAGCAGCTGAAAGAGATCCATGCCCTCCTGCGGCGGACCGGCCCCGACGTCGGGGCAGTCCTCCCGCGGTGGCAGCCCAGCCGGGGACGCGCGGTCGAGCAGCGGCTCGGACGGGCGTGGCGACCCCGCCGTGACGAACGACTCGAGCAGGACGACGTCGTCACGGGTCAGGGTCACGCGTGCCGTCGACAGGCGTCCGCGCCGAAGCACGTCGACGACGATGTCGGCCGGACCTCCCCCGCGTGCGAGGTGGAGGTAGTGCACGCTGATGGTGAGCGGCGCGGCGCCGTCGAGTGCCTCGCTCGCTGCCTGACCGACCACCGCGGCGAGGTAGCCGCCATCGAGGTGGTTGGCGATCGTCCAGCGCTGGTCGAGCTCGATCTGGGTCACGTGGTCCAGACTGGCACGTCCGCGACGACGGCGGGCTCCCGAGGATCGAGGTCCCGAGGAGCCCGCGGTCGCGGTCAGGAGCTACTGCGGGGTGACGTACGCACCAGAGATGCCGCCGTCGACGAGGAAGTTGCTGGCCGTGATGAACGAGGAGTCGTCGCTGCCGAGGAACGCGACCGCTGCGGCGATCTCGCTCGGCTCCGCGAAGCGGCCGAACGGGATGTGCACGAGGCGCCGGGCCGCGCGCTCGGGGTCCTTCGCGAAGAGCTCGCGCAGGAGCGGGGTGTTGACCGGGCCGGGTGAGAGGGCATTGACGCGGATGCCCTCGCGCGCGAACTGCACACCGAGCTCACGGCTCATCGCCAGCACACCACCCTTGGACGCCGTGTAGGAGATCTGCGACGTCGCGGCACCCATCGTCGCCACGAACGACGCCGTGTTGATGATCGAGCCCTTGCCCTGGCGCTGCATGTAGGGGAGGACCTCCTTGCAGCAGAGGTAGACCGACGTGAGGTTGACGCGCTGGACGAGGTCCCACGCCTCGATGCCGGTCGTGAGGATCGAGTCGTCGCTCGGCGGGGAGATGCCCGCGTTGTGGAACGAGACATCGATCGAGCCGTACGTGTCGTACGCCGTCTTGAACATGCGTGCGACGTCGTCGGCGTTCGTCACGTCGGCCTGCACGGCGATACCGCCGACCTCCGCGGCGACCGCGTCGCCCGCCACGGGGTTCATGTCGACGATGACGACGCGCGCGCCCTCGGAGGCGAGACGCACGGCGGCGGCGCGGCCGATGCCGCTGCCTCCCCCGGTGATGACGACGGTGCGATCAGTGAAGCGGTCCACAGCGGGTCAGCCTTCCGTTGAGATGAACACGTTCTTGACCTCGGTGAACGCGTGGAGGGCGTCCGGCCCGAGCTCCCGGCCGAGGCCGGACTTCTTGAAGCCACCGAACGGCGTCCAGTAGCGAACCGAGGAGTGCGAGTTGACCGAGAGGTTGCCCGCCTCGATGCCGCGGCTCACCCGCAGCGCCCGACCGACGTCGCGCGTCCACAGCGAGCCGGACAGCCCGAACTCGGTGTCGTTGGCGAGACGGATCGCGTCGGCCTCGTCGTCGAACGCCATCACGGCCACGACCGGGCCGAACACCTCCTCCTGCATCAGCGGGTCGTCGTGCGATGCCGGCATGACCACGGTGGGCGGGTACCAGAAGCCGGGGCCGTCGGGCACCGTCCCGCGGATCACGACGTTGGTCGACTCCGTGACGTAGGACGCGACCCGCTCGCGGTGCCCGGCACTGATGAGCGGGCCCATCTCCGCCGTGTCGAGCGTCGGGTCCTCCACGCGCACGCCGAGCACCGCGGTCTCCAGCAGTGCCAGGAAGTCGTCGAGCACCGAGCGCTCCACGAGGATGCGGGAGCGGGCGCAGCAGTCCTGGCCGGCGTTGTCGAAGACGGCGTACGGCGCGGTGGCCGCGGCCCGCTCGAGGTCGGCGTCGGCGAACACGACGTTGGCGCTCTTGCCGCCGAGCTCGAGCGTGACCGGCTTGACGCCGCGAGCGCACCCTTCGGCGACCCGGATGCCGACCTCGGTCGAGCCGGTGAAGACGACCTTCGCGACGTCGGGGTGGGTCACGAAGCGCTCGCCGATGACCGAGCCACGGCCGGTGAGCACCTGGAAGACGTGCTCGGGGAGTCCGGCCTCGAGGCCGAGCTCGGCGATCCGCAGGGCGGTGAGCGGAGTCAGCTCGGCCGGCTTGAGCAGCACGGTGTTACCGGCGGCGAGGGCCGGGGCGAACCCCCACGCCGCGATCGGCATCGGGAAGTTCCAGGGAACGATGATCCCGACGACGCCGAGCGGCTCGTGGAAGGTGATGTCGACGCCGCCGGACACCGGGATCTGCTGGCCGAGGAGCCGCTCGGGAGCACCGGAGTAGTAGGCAATCACGTCCCGGGCGTTGCCGGCCTCCCATCGAGCGTTGCCGATCGTGTGCCCGGAGTTACGCACCTCGATCTGCGCGAGCTCCTCGACGTGGTCGCCAACGAGGGCCGCGAAGCGCCGGAGCAGCCGGGCCCGGTCGCCCGGGGACACGTGCCGCCACGTCTGGAACGCACGCCGCGAACGGGCGACGGCGACGTCGGTCTCCTCGAGGGAGAGCGACGGGACCGAGGTGACGAGCTCCTCGGTCGCTGGGTTGACGACGTCATGCAGGGGAGTCACCGGAGACCTCACAAGATCGCGATTTCGGGAGCGGAAGCGCAGTTCAACTGCGCGAATCCTCCCTTAGGGAAGGACACGGTGGTGCGGGGTGGGCGTTCCGGTGGCTAGAGGCGCTCGAAGCCGCGGAAGCGCTCCCAGTCGGTGACCGTCTGGGCGAAGGCCTCGATCTCGACGCGACCCATGTTCGCGTAGTGCTCCTGGACGTCCTCGCCGAACGTCTCCGCGACCCACGCCGACTGCGTCCACAGGTCGACGGCGTCGGCAAGGCGCCACGGCACCTTCGCCCCGTCGGAAGCGTAGGCGTTGCCGGTGTACTCCGGGACCAGCGCAAGACCGTCCTCGATGCCCGAGAGGCCGGCTGCGATCATCCCGGCCACGGCGAGGTAGGGGTTTACGTCGCCACCGGGCACGCGGTTCTCCAGCCGCAGGCCGCCGCCGCGGCCGACGAGGCGCAGCGCGCACGAGCGGTTGTCTCGGCCCCACTCGATCGACGTCGGTGCGAACGACCCGGGCGCGAAACGCTTGTAGGAGTTGATGTTCGGCGCGTTGAACAGCGACAGCTCGCGCAGGTGCGCCAGCTGCCCGGCGATGAAGGAACGACCGACGTCGGACATCCCGTGCTCGACGTCGTCCTTGGAGGTCATCACCATCGAGCCGTCGAGGCCACGGAAGGACAGGTGCACGTGGCAGGAGTTGCCCTCGCGCTCGTCGTACTTCGCCATGAAGGTGAGCGCATAGCCCTCCTGCGCGGCGATCTCCTTGGCCCCGGTCTTGTAGACCACGTGGTTGTCGCAGGTCTTCAAAGCGTCCTCGTAGAGGAAGGCGATCTCGTGCTGGCCGAAGTTGCACTCGCCCTTGGCGCTCTCGACCTGCAGGCCCGACTCCGCCATCGCGAGACGGATGCGGCGCAGGAGGGGCTCGACCCGAGAGGTGCCGATGATGGAGTAGTCGACGTTGTAGAGGTTCGACGGGTTCATGTCGCGATAGCCGCGACGCCAGGCCTCCTCATAGGTGTCGTTGAACAGGATGAACTCGAGCTCGGTGCCGACGAACGCCTCCATCCCCGCATCCCTGAGGCGCGCGAGCTGGCCCTTGAGGATCTGCCGCGGTGAGGCGACGACGTCGCGCCCGTCGAGCCACTGGACGTCGGCCTGGACCATCGCCGTGCCGGGGTGCCAGGGCACCCGGCGGAGCGTCGCGAGGTCGTGGGCCATCACGAAGTCGCCGTAGCCGGAGTGCCAGCTCGACATCCGGTAGCCGTCGACCGTGTTCATGTCGACGTCGACGGCGAGCAGGTAGTTGCAGCCCTCGGTGCCGTGCGGGAGGACGTACTCGATGAAGTAGGGCGCATGGACCCGCTTGCCCTGGAGCCGGCCCTGCATGTCGGTGATGGCGACGATGACAGTGTCGATGCGGCCGTCGGCCACCTCGACCTTGAGCTGCTCGACGGAGAGCGGTGCGCCGGAGGCGTCGACCGGGGCGGCGTGCTCGGACATGGATCTCCCTTTCACGAGGATGGGGACACCCTGCCTCGTTTCGTCCGGGTATGTGTAGCGAAACGCCACTGGGATCGGTCTAGACCGAAACCTGTCGCGGAGGACCGCTCTCGGTCTACGCTCCGTCACCAACGCCGCCCCACCGGGCCGGCGGGTCCTGCCTCCGCAACGCCGGAACCGCGGCAAGGCGATGGGGGGATCAGGTCTCATCCAGGAGGGTCGTGGTGACAGTCGTGCTTCCGAACGCCGTCGAACCCGGGCTCCTCGCCCGGGTCGACTCCGTTCCCGCACTGGCGGGCCGCACGGACGTCAGCGATCTCTCGGGCGGCCTCACCAACCGCAACCTGAAGGTCACGACCCCGGACGGCGTCGTCGTGGCCCGGCTCTCCTCGCCGGAGAGCGCGCTCCTCGCGATCGACCGGGCCAACGAGCACGCCAACTCCGTCGCGGCTGCGGCCTCGGGCGCCGCACCGGCCGTCATCGCCTTCGCGCCCGAGGTCAGCGTGCTCGTCGTCGGGTTCGTCGACGGCCGCACCTGGACGAACGACGACGTCCTGCATCCGGAGCAGTCGCAACGCATCGCGGACGTGTGCCACTGTCTCCACTCCGGGCCGCGTTTCGTCAACGACTTCGACATGCTGCGACTCCAGCCGCAGTACCTCTCCCTCGTGCTCGAGCGCGGGCTGCGGCTCCCCGACCGCTACCTCGAGCTGGCGCCACACGTCACTGCTATCGCCGGTGCTCTCGCGGCGCGCCCACAGGCCACCGTGCCGTGCAACAACGACCTGCTCGCTGCCAACGTGCTCGACACCGGCGACCGGCTCTGGCTCATCGACTACGAGTACTCCGGCAACAACGACCCGTTCTTCGAGATCGGCAACCTGTGGAGCGAGGCCGCGGGCACGCCGGACGACCTCGAGCGGCTGGTGGCTGCCTACGTGGGCCACACCTCGCGATCCCTCACCGCCCGCGCCCGGCTCTGGGGCCTCATGAGCAAGTACGGCTGGATGCTCTGGGCCTCGATCCAGGACGGTACGAGCGACCTCGACTTCGACTTCTGGTCGTGGGGCATGGAGAAGTACGACCGGGCGGTGGCCGAGTTCGACGGGCCCGACCTCGGCCGGCTTCTGGAGGAGGTGCGTACCTCTCCCTAGATGAGGTCGTCGCCCATCGGCGGCTCGGATTTCGGTCACGTTACGTAGCGCGTGTCGCTGCTGGTGGTCGAAGACCTGCCGCCACACTCACGAATCAAGACCCCGGCGCCGCCGTGGTCATCCCGTAAGGGGTTCCCGAAGGAGGGGACACGTTGAGCGACACGTCCAAGTTGAGTGCTGACGAGCAGATGCTCGCCGAGCTCGGCTACAAGCAGGAACTGAGCCGTAGCTGGTCGGGGTTCTCGAACTTCGCCATCTCGTTCTCGATCATCTCGATCCTTGCCGGCTGCTTCACGACGTTCTACTTCGGCTGGAACAACGGCGGTCCTATCGCGATCTCGCTCGGTTGGCCGGTCATCTCGGCGTTCATCCTGATCATCGGCTTCTGCATGGCCGAGCTGGTCTCGGCCTACCCGACCTCCGGCGGCATCTACTGGTGGGCCAGCAAGCTCGGCAGCGTCAAGGCCGGGTACTACACCGGGTGGCTCAACCTCGTGGGTCTCATCGCGATCGTGGCCTCGGTGGCCTACGGCGCGGCGACGTTCCTCGACTACTCCCTGTCGCGCTTCAGCGAGTCTTGGTTGGCCGGGTACTCCCTCGAGCGCGTGTTCGCCATATTCTTCGTGATCCTGGTCCTCACCTCGCTGGTGAACATCTTCTCCAGCCACCTGCTCGCGATCTTCAACAACATCTCGGTGTGGTGGCACGTCTTCGGTGCTGCCGTCGTCGTCCTGATCCTGATCTTCGGGCTCAAGGAGGGCGCCCACCACTGGGACGCCGCCAGCGTCTTCACCGGTCGGAACAACAACACCGGCGGTCTCTACGGCGGCAGCACCAGCGGCCCCGGCTTCTGGTTCTACGTCCTGCCACTGGGCTTCCTGCTCACGCAGTACACGATCACCGGCTACGACGCCTCCGCACACCTCTCTGAGGAGACCCAGGGTGCCGCGAACTCGGCGGCCAGGGGTATCTGGCAATCGATCCTCTACTCCGCGATCGGTGGCTGGGTCCTGCTCCTGGCGTTCCTCTTCGCGGTGCAGGACCCCGATGGCGTATCGGCTGGTTTCGGCGGCGTCCAGGTCATCTTCGACCAGGCGCTCACCCCGAAGATGTCGGGTCTCGTCCTGCTCATCGCAACCCTGGGACAGCTCTTCTGCACCACGGCGTGCCTGACCTCGGCCTCGCGCATGATCTATGCGTTCAGCCGTGACGGGGCCGTCCCCGGGGCCAAGTACTGGTCGCGACTGAACTCGGCCAAGACCCCCGTCTACGCCGTGATCGCCGCGTCCGTCTGCGGGTTCGTCCTGACGCTGCCGGCGCTGTGGAAGATCCAGGTCGGCGTCGACGCGAGCGGGGCTCCGGTCTACTCGGTCACGGCCTTCTTCGCCGTGGTCTCGATCGGTGTGCTGGGTCTTTACCTCGCCTTCGCCATCCCCATCTACTACCGCTGGAAGATGGGCTCGGACTTCAAGCAGGGCTCGTGGAACCTCGGCAACAAGTGGAAGTGGATGGCGCCGCTCGCGATCGCCGAGATCCTCGTGACCTCGGTGTACTTCATCCTCCCGCTGACCCCGGCAGGGGCACCGGGCTTCATGCGCGGGCTCCTCGGCGCGCCGAGCACGGATGACGTGCCGTTCGACATCAAGGCCGTCAACTACGCACCGATCGTGATGGCGGTCATCTTCATCGCCCTGTGGGCCGGTTGGCACCTCTCGGCCAAGAAGTGGTTCACCGGGCCGAAGCACACGATCGACCTGCCCGCAGGAGTGATGGCGTCCGACGAGATCGCCCTCGAGCACCACCACGACGGCTTCCTCACCGGTGAGCACCAGCAGCACCACCCCGAGGACAAGGCGTAGAACACCGGATCGACGTCGAGGGGAGGACGGCAGCCATGGCACGAGGGCTGCCGTCCTCCCCTCTCGTCATCGACCGTTCCAACGGCGAGCCCGCACACGTCCAGATCGCCACCTGGCTGCGGGCGGGCATCGCCCGCGGCGAGCTCGCCCCCGGTGACCGCCTCCCCGGCGAGCGTGACCTCGCCGAGCGCCTCGGCGTCAGCCGGATGACGCTGCGCCAGTCCCTCGCCGAGCTCGAGAGCTCCGGTGACCTCGTCCGCGTCGCCGGCCGAGCCGGCGGCGCGTTCGTCTCCCAGCCACGGGTCGAGGTCGACCTCACCCACCTGTCCGGCCTCACCGACCAGCTGCGCCGTGCCGGACGCCGCGCCGGCGCTCGCGTCCTGGTGGCACGACGCATCGTCCCGGGACCCGACATCGCGGAGGCGCTGCACCTGCGGTCGCGCGCCCAGGCCTACGAGCTCACGCGCGTGCGATCGGCGAACCGAGTCCCCGTCGCCGTCGAGACCTCGTGGTTCCCCGCTCGCCTGTTTCCCGGCCTCCTCGACAACCCGCTGTCGGGATCGCTGTACGCCATCCTGCGCAAGCGCTACGGGCACGAGCCGGTCGCCGCCGTCGAGCGGCTGCATCCCGTGCTGGCCGGACTCGAGATGGCGGCGCTGCTCGACGTCGTGATCGGGGTGCCCCTGATGCGCGTCGAGCGGGTCGCCCAGGACTCCGACGGGACGGTCGTGGAGTTCGCGCGCGACATCTTCCGCTGCGACCGCGTGGAGTTCCTCGTACGCCGCGGCCCCGACGGCCCGGTCACCCTGCGAGCAGTCACCGACCAGGGCTGACGCCGAACCCCAGGTCCGTCGTGTCACTGGTGGTGGGGTGGCATTCCCGGGGGGGGATGGCCCCCCCCCCCCGGGTCCCCCGGGCCCCGCGCCGCGCCCGCCCGCCGGGCGGCCCCGGCCTGCGCGACGCGCCCCGCCGGGGACCCAGACCCCGTGTCGTCGGTTGTTTTGGTGGTTTTTTGGTAGCGAGGTGTGGCTGATACCCCACCCCACCACCAGTGACA